>CALCJD010000096.1 GCA_937960895.1 uncultured Spartobacteria bacterium
GGGTCCCACCCACGGCATGTACCCAAAGGTGGGTGTGGTCGTCTTGATGACCAGCATCGCCTGCAGTTTCCTGTCGTTGGGACCCGTCGCAGTCCCGCTGGGATAATGCTGCACGAACCAAAGGCCGGCCTCGGTGATCGCAGGAAAGCGCCCGCCACCCTTGGTGTCTCCAATTTCGATCGGTACCACGAAACCTGCTCCGATGGTGGAACTGTTCTGCCCGAACGCGCCGTCCTCCGAAGTGACAAGGTCCGGGGTGTAGCTGACAAAATTGGGATTCCGTCCCTGATAGGATTCGTTGAGGTTGGTCGTGCGGATGTAATCGAAAATTTCCGTCAGGATTTGGTCGCGATCGGCGCCGTATTTGCTGGCGAACTCGGACTGGCCGAAGCCGGGAACCGGCGTGTCGGTCAGACTTTGCAAATAGGCATACAAATCCTTATTCCGGGGGATCTGTTCGTAGTCGTGCGTGGCGCTCAGGGGGTTCTCCCGCGTGAAATAATACGCCTTTCCCCCGATTGTGGAGCAGAAGGCGATCAGACGGTCAAACGGGGTGCGTCGGGTGTCGCTGTCGACGGCGTGGATGGGCCAGATGCTGACCCGGGGCTGACCGAAGAGATTGAGTTCGGGGGCGCGGCTGCTGGCCGTGAGGAAAAAACGGAGACTTTCAATCTGCTGCGCGGTGAGTCCGGTTTGCGGGCCCGTCGGCCTGCTACGAAAGAGCAGTTCATCGACGGTGGCATAGGCGCGGTCGCTTTTGGCGGCGAGGAGGGAGGTGCGGGCCTCATTGATCTTTTTGGTGCCCTCCTCGGACCCCCCCCAGTAATACCGCGGAGAAATTTTGAAATAATCCTCGCGGCTGAGTCCGCCCAGATCGCCAAGAATCGGGAGGAGGGAGACCGTGGCGGGATGGCCGGGATAACGCTGATATTCATTTTGTGAAGGTTGTTTCCACGAGTAGTCAAATTCCGTGGGATCAATCGCGCTGTCGTTGCCGGCGGCGCGGGGAGAGTCCCAGTAGGAATTCGGCGTCACGGGCGAGGCGGTGTTGATGTTGACCTTCAATGTCTCGTCATCCGTCCAGAACGCGATGCGTCCGATGATGGGGTTGGTTTCGCGGTCGATCCGGGAATCCCCCAGTCCACAAAGGGTTCCGTCCTCGAGGACGTAGATCCACCGCACGGGCATGGGCGCCCGGTTCGCGAGGGGATTGCCTGGCTCGATGGGGGCGTCGGACCGGATGGAAAACCCGTCGACAAGGCCGCTGGCGCCGCTCATGTGCGAGGCGACGTTGGGATCGACGATGGGATACCGTTCCCGGTCGCCATTCCGCACGGGCTCGTTCAGGTCCACAAATTCCGCGGGCCGTTCATACCAGTTGGCCGGCACATCGCCGGCCAGATCGGGATCGTCCGTGACCATCGTGTCGGAGGAGTAGAGCTTGTAGATGCTCCGGAGTTTCCCATCGGGACCGTAAACGCGGATGGCGCCGGGCTGGCTCGCCCAGGTGTCCCGTTTGTTCAGGGGGGTGCTGAGGGTTTGGTTGAGCGTGGTGGCGTCGCGGATCTGCGACTGAACCCGGTTCACCGCCATCTCGGAAAGGGCTCTCACCTGCGCGGCGCGACTGAACGCGGACGACGATTGCAGGCTGACCCGACCCCGTTCAAAGAGAATGATCGTCAGGGTTGCGCACAGGAGCACGGCAATCAAAACGATCACAAGGACATAACCCCGGGAGTTTTTCATGGCTGGTAGGAAAAGATTCTGCCGGTCACCGGATCGATGGCGAGAGTGACAAAATTCCGGTCGGGCGCGGATGTTTTTCCGTCATAAACCGTGAGGCACCACGTGCCCGACGCACTCAGGCTCGTGGAGCCGTCGCTGTCGAAGCGGAACTGATGGCAAGGTACGGATTGATTGCGCAGCGAAACGTTTGTCCCGAGCAGGGTCATGATGGTGGACCAGGTCTGATCCGGGGAAATGACCGTTCCTTGGGAGAGTTTCAGCGGGGCGCCGATGGCTTCCAGGGTGCCGTCCTTTTGAAGCTGACTCAGCAGGAGTGTGTTGAAACCGGGTTTTCCGCTCTCGTCGGGCATCTCGCAGAAACTGACCACCACGGAGGTGTTTTGGGTCATGGCCAGCTGGCGCGCGAGGAGCAGATGATCCTGGATCAACTGACCGGCCCGGGAAACGTTCAGCGAACCGAGCACACTGGAAAGGCTGGGCGTGGCGAGCGCGGCGACCAGGGCCACAATCACCACCACAACAAGCAGCTCCATCAGGCTGAAGCCGCCGGGACGACGCCGGAGCCATCCGGGGAAGGTTTGTTTCCGGGGTGTGAAGGCCGACGGAATCATAGGTTCGTGTTCGCGGCGTTGAGCGGGATCTCCGCCACAAAAATGCGGTAGTTGAGGGCCGGCCGGAATTCCCCCAGGACGCGTTCCAGCTCCCGGACGTCCTCGTCGAACTTGGAGGGGTCGGTGAACAGCGAGGACGGGTAAAGCGCGGGCGGCTGCGAACCGTTTTCCAGGCGGGCGGCGCTCTTGGAGTCAATGACGGCCATCATCACCTTCAACGCCTGCGGCAGCCGATGGTGGGAATACGACACGCCGGCATCACGGCTGTTCCACAAATAGCGGGCGGCGGGTTGGCCGTCGGTAATGGGCAGGATGGCGAGGGCCACCACATTGTCGGCCAGAGGACGGCAGAATCTGCCGGCGGACACATCCTGGGCAAACCAGGCGGTCCCCTTGTAGGCCTCGTTTTGAAAGGGCACGCCGTCCTGCGTCGTGATGGTGTGGTCGTAAACCGTCATCTGCTCCCGCGGCTGAAGATATTGGTAGAGCCGAAAGCGGCGGTTTTCGGGAATCTTTCCGTCCAGGAACGCCGGTCTCATCGTGTCATCCCCGTAGCCGATGAAAAAGCCCGTGGCGGTCAGGAGAAGATTGGCGCTTTGGAGATCCTCCGTTTCCGCCACGCCGAGAGGAGCCTGAAAAAACACCGCATGCGTGTTGGCCGCCCCGGTTCCGGTGAGGGGGAGTTCATCCTGCGGACCCGAAAGGAAATGCAGATCCGACTTCAACCGGTATTCCGTCGGCGCCTTTGGATCATCATAGCCGAGATAGGAAAGCAGGGTGGCCTGCCGGACCGTCCGGGTGAACGTCTCAAAAGCCGAGCGCGCCACCTCGAAGGAATCGAGCTTCCCGATGGTGCGGGTGTAGGAACTCTGCGTCATCGCGAGGAGGCTGGCCACGGCGATGACCACCACCGACAGGACCGCAAGGGAGGCCAGAATTTCGATCAGGGAAAATCCGCGCGCCGATCGGAAGGGCATTCCCACGGACGAAACAACTCGGGTCCTCGGACTGACTCTTCCCATTACCGGTGGTTGAAGATGGAATAACAAAACGATCGGGAGGAACCTCCCTCGGTCCCGCGGAAGACGGTGATCTTCACCATTTTCAAATTGGCGCTGTCCGAGGGGGTCACCGCCACTTTGGCCCGATAGACCGCCTGGTCGGCTCCCGGCAGTTCATTGCCCAGGTCGTCGAAATAATGCCACGTTTCTTTGCCGGGCAGGGCGGAAAACTCCGTGCGTTCGTATTCGGCGGCAAGGCCGTCCGCGAGCTGGGTGGCCGTCGAAAGGTCGAGGGAATGGCGGGCGGAGGTCAGGGCCGAGGGCAGGAGGCCCAGCAGGGCGGTGAGCGCGAAGACAAAAATCCCCACCGCAATCGCCACCTCACAAAGGCTGAATGCCCTGGCGGTCACGCGCCGCCCGCGAGCTGCCGGGCGGTTTTCCGTTTTCATGCGCTCAACGGCGGGGCATTGGGGATTCATGGGCCTCGGATTATTTTTGGACCGGTTCCCGGATGCCGCCGGGAAGGATGCGTTCCTCGGGTGCCGCGGCCTCCTCCGTCACGACCTGCGGTCCGGTGAAAAGAAAACTCGGACGGAAGAGCCCCCCCGTGCCGATTTCCCACATGTTGAATTTGCGCTGGATCTGAATGGCCAGGACGTTTTCCCCTTCGGGCTTGATGGATTTGGTGAGATCAAAAACCGCCGGAACGGCGAAGGAGGTCTTGCTGGTGCCCACGTAATGGCCGTTGAGCCACACCTTGGCCACATCCTCAAATCCCCCAAGGAAAAGGCCGATCGGCTTGTTTCGCGCGTTCTCGGGGAGCTGGAAACGGTGGCGATACCAGACGGAGTTCCGGTGAAAGATGCCCTGGGCGTCCCAAGTGCTCCTGTAGGTGCTGGTCTTCACCCAGCGCGAGTCGTTGACCGCCGGGTGAAAGAGGTTCATCCGTTCGCCGGAATCGGTCGGATCGAAGGCCGTGGGCAGTTCCTCCGGCAGACGCAGCACGATCTCGTAGGGCGGCGTCGAATATTTCAGTCCCTGTTCCGTGGTGTCGAGAAGCAGGGCCTTGAGGAATCGCGGAACGTAGAACGCCACATACTGGGGATTGAGATCGATTTGCTTCTGCCAGTTTTCGAGCATGCCATCGTAGGCGGCCTTGGCGGCGGCGAAATCAAAGTTTTCGATGGAGTGATTCCATTTGAGGAAAAGCTCCAGGGCGTGAAACGGAAGCGTCGCCGCTTGAACGAGCTCCTTCTGCCGGTCGTCCAGCGGCTGGGCGGCGGCCTCCTCCAGATCCTTTCGGGCCGCCTGCATGAAGGCCTCGTCAAACACCAGCGGGATGGCAAAAAACGAACCGGCTTCCTGTCCCGCCGCCTCCTGGGTTTCGGCCATCCGGAGGTAATAACGCTCCAGCATGGGAGCCGCGGGCCCGTAGGCCTTGGCACAGAATTCGTGAAGCAGCGCCTTCCAGTCGAGGTCCACGTTCCAAGCCATCTTCACGAAAATGTAATCGTGGGGCGCGGTGATGCCAAAGGAACGGACGCATTCGATGGAGAAACCGACAATCCCGTGCTTGTGATAGAAGGGAAGATCCTCTCCGAACATCTTGACCCTCGTGAAGGGAATCAGGGTGTCGGCGAGGTTGTAGTTGTATTCGTACACCATCAGCCGGTTGCCCTGTTTTTGTGAAAGGGCGGACCAGCGATCGACCACGGATCGGTAATAGGACCGGCTTTTTGAACCCGGATCGGTGGTGGACTGGAGGCGCGAATACGTAATCGGGGCGAAGATCGGATAAATGCGCGGATTCGGGGCGAATTTCGCCGGATATTCGGCGTGCACCGAATAGATGTAATAGCCGAGCGAGAGATTGGGATATTTGTCCCCCACCCTCTCCAGAACGTCATTGGCCAGCTTGATAACGAGGTCGGTGACGTCGTCCCCTCCCAGCATGGGATCCTTCCGACCGGATTTGATCAGCTGGGATTCCGGCGACAGGGAGTAACCACCTCCATCCCCGGGCCCGATGGGAAGGGTGACCGCCTTGTCGTGCGGCCAGCCCTTTTCCTTGAAGATGCGGTCGATGTCCCGGACGATCAGATCAATGACCTTGGGATTGGTGGTTTCCACCTGGGCACTTTTCTTGCGGACCAACTCGCCGTCCGGTCCCTCCACCAGGGCAAACATGTCGGGGTTGGCGGCAAACTCATCCTTGTATTTTGCGATGAGACGTTCCCAGTAGTGGCCTTCACCGGTGTGTTCCAGCAGGGGGGAGAACCCGAGGCGCTGGCGGCGCTGCCAGACCGCAAATTCCTTGGCCGGCGTCTCTCCGATGTTTGGGCGTCCCCCGGCGTTGTACATCCGCCTCGCCGGAAAGGAGGGCTCGACGGCCATGTCGCCGTCCTCCACGGTCACGGTTTTGCGGGACGGAATGATTTCACCCACCGGTCCGGGAACGACCCAGTCGCAGCCCAGATTTCCCAGAAAGGTGTAAATCCCATAGGTGGTGGCCGCGGGGGTCTCGCCGTTGATCAGGACCAGACCGTCCTTCACCAGCACGCGGAAACACTCCTGCCAGCGGGTCTCGGGAGGAACACAGCCCTTTTTGGCCGCCAGGCTGCCCAGAACAATCGCGGGCGCCTGGATTTTTCCGGGCTCGGACGTCTCCACCACCTCCAGCCGTGTGCCGGTCATTTTTTCCAGATGGTAGTTCAAATCTTCCACCGCCTCCTTGTTGGGATTGGGTTTCGCGGAGGCGGGAAAATCCGCCGGGTCGACGTAAATTCTGGCCTTGGGAGCCCCGTCCTCAACCAGAGGGACGGCCCCCGGGCAGGAACTGCCGAAAATGACGATCAGGAGGGAAAAAAGTCCGCAGACGCCCCGCCCCGTTGCCCTGAGGTTTTTGAAAACGCCCATATACAGAGACGTATCTATATTCCGTTTGGGAAAGCAAGGAATATGTTCCGGATCATTTGATTTTCCGCAAAGAGGGCAGTTTGTCGCAGGATGGGGTGTCCACGTAGGTTTCGGCCGGCTCATCGAATCCCACCATGCGGCCGCAGGATTGGCGGAGGACGAGCTGGGAGGGGAAGGAGATGCCCTTGGTGGGGACCTTTTTCCCCTTGAGGCATTGCATGAGCATGTCCACGGCTTCCTGTGAGGACCGCGGGATGTTCAGGCGGATCGTGGTGAGGCGGAACATGGGGAAGGCGCCGATCTGGTCATTGTCCGCGCCGGTGACCGCGATGTCCTCGGGAATGCGGATCTTGTCCACGTAGGCCGCGTTGAACACCCCGCAGGCCGCCCGGTCGTTTGCGCACATGAGGGCGTCGGGCGGGGAGCCGGAGGCAAAGAGCTGCCGGCTCAAGTGGTAATTGGCGAGGATAAGGTCGTTGTCATGCCGGTTCATGTCGAACCGGACCACCACGGCAAACGGCCGGTCCCGGTGATCGCGAAGCAGCCGGGGCCACCGCCGGATGAAGTCCGCCTCGTCGAGAACATGACAGGGGCCGACATCCTGCATGGCCAGCTGCAGGCCGACGATGCGTCCCAAGGTGGAGCGTTCCTCCGAGGGCAGCGAGGGCAGGATGATGCTGCGATGTCCGACCTTCTGAAGATGGCGCGCCATGGCATAAAAGCTGGCCTGGGAGCTGTCGCCCACAAAGGGGACATCCAGATTGTCATCGCCGTACAGCGAAACGACGGGGATTCCCGCCCGCCGGAGCAGGGCGAGCGATTCGGCGTCGAACGCCTCCCGGCCGGTTCCGTTGCCGATCAGGATCACCCCTTCCACCCGGGCCTCAATCATCTCCTGCAGCATGCGATGGGTGTCCCCGGCATGCCACTGCTTGTCCGAAATGATGAAGTCGTATTCGTGCTGCCGGATGGAGTCGACCAGGTGGGAGATCGCCTGCTGGGCGGTCTCGTAGGAGGACCCGAAATGAACCACACCAATCAGATTGCTCCGCCCCCGTTTCACAGCCAGGGAGGCGCGGTTTTTCCGATAACCCAGTTCCGCCGCGGCTTTCAGCACCCGCTCCCTGGTCTCCTTTTTGTAATAAGGGGTGCCATTGAGAATGTTTGCGACGGTGGAAGTCGGCATTCCAAGATACTCCGCGATCTTTCTCTGGCTGATCATGGCTTTGGGGACGATACTGGAACCCTCCGGGTTCGCCAGAAAATCTCTTGCCAGTGGGGACGACGGCCTTTATAGATTCGTTTCTATAGTTGTACATGTCCTCCTTTACCTCGATTTTTGCCGACATTCCCCAAGCTGAGAGGGTGACAAATCCCTCTTCCCGATGGGAGGTTCCCGGTTTGGTGGCGGAGGAATTCCAGACCCCGCAGGCGGAGCTTTTGGTTCATGCGGCGCATCGGGTGGCACGCCGATCCTCGGCGGGCAAGGATATCGATGCGCTGGTTTCCGCGCGGAATGCGGCCCTGCAGAAACCGCGTTCCTGGCATCACAATCCGCGGGGGGATTTTTTTGAGTGGAGGGAGGAGATGCGGTCCCGGCTCAAGGCGACGTTGGTCATTCCCGAATCGCTGGGGGCCGACTCCGCGCCGGAGGTCAAAGAGAGGGTTGTTCACGAGGACTACATTGAGGAACTCGTGGAGATCACCCTCACTCCCCCGTTGCGCTCGACGGCCATCGTGACCATTCCGAAAAACGGTCGCTCGCGGCATCCCGCCCTGGTTCTTCTTCACTCCTTTGGAACGCTCAATCTTTACGGAAAGGAGAAACTCCTTCACCGGGACGGGGAGCCCGGTTATCTGACGGCTTACCGCCGGGAGTGTTATGGGGGGCGCAGTCTGCTCGCCGACTTTGCCCGGCAGGGGTATCTTTGTCTGGCGATTGATTCCTTCGGGTTTGGCGAGCGCACCAAGCTGGCCGGGGACGATCCCGCGGCCTTTCGTCAACACCGTCTCCGGCTGGACCAGGCCGGGGCGGAGGCGCTTTCCATGGAAATCTTCAAGACGGAATATGAACAGGCGGCCCGCGCGCTGGGGGCGGTCGGTTTGACCATCGCGGCCCTGACAGCCACGGATGATCTGCGTTCCGTCGATTATCTCGCGGGCCGTCCGGATGTGGATCCCGCCCGGATCGGATGCGCCGGACTGTCCCTGGGCGCCTTTCGGGTGAATTATCTTGCCTCGCTTGATGACCGGGTGAAGGCGGCCGTGAGCGTGTGTTGGTTGAGCACGCTCAACGGGGTGGTGGATTACAATCTGCCGTCCTCGCTGGGCTTTTTTGCCCTGCCGGGAGATCTTTACCGCGATTACGACATGGTCGACATCTGCCTCGCCGCCGCGCCGAAACCGTTCCTTGCCATCAGCGGGTGGCGGGACATCCTGATGGAACCTTTCGGCATGGTGGCCGCCCATCTGTCGTTGCGCCGGGCCTGGGAGACCGCCGGTCATCCCTCCAATGTCGGCAGCCTTGTTTTCGACGCCCCGCATGAGTTCAACGTCTCCATGCAGGAAAGGGCTTCCGAGTTCCTGCGCCTTGTGCTTTAGAGTCGTCATGGTCCATCGCATGATCACGATGGGGCGTTCGGGGAAACACCCGGTCCGGCAGCGCACGGACGGACGGTTCTCCGGATTATTGTCTGTTTTTTGATGAACGCCGACCGGTCTCCTTCCTCCGCCCCCCTCCCGATCATCGATGCCCACACCCATATCGGGGTGGAAGTCCTCTTTTATCTGCGCGGTTATCAGCCCTACGGCCTGGGCTGGTCGGAACTCGTGGAGATGGGGGACGGTTTGGGGATCGACCGCTTTGTGGTCTTTCCCATGCCGACCCATCTCGCGCTGGATCCGCGGAAACTCCGCGACGGCCTTGTGGACTCGCGCGGCGGATGGGAGTCCGTACCGTATGCCTTCGAAAACCGCCGCATGATGGTGGAGATCGGCCGGTGTGCGGACTCGGCCCATCGGGCCCTGCCCCTCTGGATGTTCGACCCCATGCGCGAACCGCAACGCCAAGTGGAGGCGCTGCGGGAGCTCAGCGGGGAGTTTCCCTGTGCCGGACTGAAGGTTCAGGCCACCATCATCCAGTCTCCCATCACCCATCTTCTCCGGGAGGGCGGCTGCATCCTGGATCTGGCCGAGGAAATGAACTGGCCGGTGCTTTTTCACACCAGCGTCCATCCGCAGGACCCCTGGTCGCAGGTGGCCGATCTCGTGAAGATCGTGGAAAGCCGTCCGCGGATCCGTTTCAACCTGGCCCATTCGTGCCGGTTCGATCGGCCCACCCTGGATCGCGTGGCGGAACTTCCGAACGCGTGGTTCGACTGTTCCGCCCACACCATCCATTGCCGGCAGGTGCTGGAGGAAAGCCCGTGCATCGCGCCGCCGGCACGCCGGTTCCCGTCCGATTACCGCGATCCCTCGCAGGTACTTGCTGACCTGGCCGCCGCCTATCCCGACAAACTCCTTTGGGGCAGCGATGCGCCGTTTTATTCCTACGTCGATGAGGCCATGAGCCTGCTCAGTTCCTATCAGCGGGAGGTGACCGCGCTGCGCGCCCTCGATGCCGCCGTGGTCGAACGCATCGCGCGGACCAATACGTTGAATTTTCTCGGAAGACGGCCTGACTGAAATGCCGCCCGCTGGGAGGTCACAGGGTCAGGTCGGACCCGCCCCGCGTCATCGGTCGCCGAAGGCCGGTCCCGTTCAAGGACGGCGGCGATGACGGCGCCCGGCCGCCATTCCCGCCAGACCGACCAAAAGAAGGGCGCCTGCCGAAGGCTCCGGAACCACGGAAAAACCAAGTTCGTCCAAGCCCAACAGGGCATTGGTGTTGCCCACCATATAAATCTGGATCGAGCTGATGTTGGCGGTGGGTGAGACGTACCCGAAATAAAGTGATTGGGAATTTTCGTTCGGAGGCCAGTCGGCCGGCCGACCCTGGGTGCTCAAAACATTCCCCGAAGCGTCCAGAAAGGTGACGGTGAATTCCGGCATACTGGTGACCCAGCGGCCGGACCCGGTCGAGGTCAAGGTGAATCCCGCGGCGCTCACCGAATTGACCGATCCATCAAAGGTCGTCCCGTTCCAATGGCCGAAGTCAATGGTCAGCGTCATGGCAACCTGAGAGGCACTTGAAGGGACCAATCGCAGGCCGGTGCTGCCGGCGGAGACAAAAGAAACGTTGTTCAAATTGGAGCCGGACGTGCTACCGGGCGAACCGGAAAAACTGAACATGACATCCGGAAGGGACGGATCCGAGAAATTCATGATTCCCTGATGGGACAGCCCCAGACCGTTGTCCGCAGCCGTACCCGCAAGCCATTCCGATCCGGTATTGTTCCAAGTGCGCACCGCCCCGAACCCCGAAGACGCCAGCAGGTCCGCCCGGGGCGAGGCGTTGGTCGCGTTCGTGATCTTCGAGGCCGTATATGCGTTCGTTTCCCGCGCGGGGTCATTCCAGACATAAACCGCGGCATCCAACGAGGACGCAGAAAGAATTGCAACCAGGAGGAGGGATGATGGTTTCATGGCGTCTCCAAGTTTGGTGATCGGCCAACTTTCGCAAGCGGGGCTTTATTGAACTCGTTGCATCGATCGGGCGCCCGGACGGGGAGGAATGCGTTCTGAAGAGCGCCGAAAATTCCCCGGGAAGGACCGAACCACCGATCTGCCTCCCGTTCCCGTCCCGGGGAAACTCTGCCACCACGGACCTTCCCGGCCCGCTCAAGCCCTAGGCCGGCTCAAAGGAAGGACCGGAAATCCACTTGCCCTTGACGGAGATCAGGCGGGGAAATTCCGGCAGACCGAACTGATTGGCCTGCAACAAGGACGTCAGGAGCTCAACCGCGGCACTGCCCACTTCCTCCGTGCGCGGGTCGATTCCCGCCATGTCCGGCTCTCCGCGCTGTACGAGGTTGATCACCCGGATCCGGCGGTCCTCCGGCGATCCGTTTTTCCGGATCCATTCGTATTCCCGATTGCCGGCGACGAGGATGGCTTCGGGGTGGTGACGGTGTACCCACTCGAAAAACTCCGCCTCGGTGAACTCTTCATGGCGGCTTCTGATGAAGGGGATGCGCGCGCGGGAGGGGAGGGATTGCTGGTAGAGCAGAAACCGGGCGGACCAACTGGAATCGATGGATCGATCGCGATTGGCGGGAACGGCAAAACCCAGCCGCATGATCCCGGCCCTGCGGACAATGTCCAGCGCAAGGTCGATGTCATGGGTGTAGTCCGAAACCACCTGATGAAGCGGTGATCCCCGGCCGTGATAGCCAATCTCCACCGAGGCAAAATGCTCCCAGGCCAGCCCTGCATAGTCGGTCTCCAAGGCTCCGCCGGGTAAAAGGAGCAATCCATGGATCCCCCTCGTCAAAAGGATTTTTGTCAGGCGTTCACAGGAGGGATTGCCGGGTCCCAGTTCAAAACTGTCGACGGCCAGACCAAGCTCCGCGGCCCGCCGCTGGATGCCGGCGTGCAGCATGCGATAGAAGGAAACCCCCGGATTCACCGTGTGGAATTTGGCCAGTTTTCGGCCGATCAGCGCGATCGTTTCCACCTGCCGCCTGCGCCGCCCGCGCAGTTGGGTCATGAGCGCGGCCACCAGGGGGTTGGGACGGTAACCGATCTCCTCCGCCACGGCGCGAATTTTTTCCCTCGTTTCCGCTGAGAGGGACGGATGATTCCGCATCGCCAGGGAGACGGTCGAACGCGCAAACCCGGTCCGATCACAGATGTCCTGCAGGGTGGGTCTCCGGGAATCCGACGGGTTCGGCGACCGTGGCGGGGAGTCCATGAACCGACTGATGAATCAAAATTTGAACGGGTGCAATGCTTTTCGCCGGGAGGTCTTGGGGGCAGGGGAGGGGGATATTCATCGCAAACACAAAGCCCCTTGGCGGGGCTCCCCAATCCCCCTTGCGGGAAGGACGCACAACGTCAGTTCCGGTGGCGCTCAAACGATGGATTTGAATCGGTCGACCGGCGTCAGGAGGCCTTAGTGAATCGGCGTGCCGCCCAGGGGGGCTGTCGGTCGTTTCAGGGATTCGCGTCCTTTTCCAGGATTTCGAACTGGAAATCGTCGAGAGCGCACCACCCGCGGCCTTCGCCACTGGGTCCCTGGGCGCCGGAGAAGGAGGCGAAGACCTCCTTCCCGTTGAATCCGTCTCGGGTCAGGGTCACTTCGGTGGGGTCCATCGAGGCGACGGGTTCCGGGGGATCCGTGCCCTCCGCGCCCATGCAAAATAATCTGGCCGAGGCCAGAACGGTGGTCTCGTTCTTCAATTCGAAAAGGCATTCGAAGCGGTACTGGCCTGACCCCGGAAAAGTGGACGATTGAAAACTGAAGTTCTGCTGGGCAAGAA
>CALCJD010000097.1 GCA_937960895.1 uncultured Spartobacteria bacterium
GCGCCGATCCGGACCAATGCAAACGGAGGGACGACCGCCAGCCTGTCCCTTGAAAAAATCACCGTCGAGCCCCCAAAAAACCTGCCCCGTCCGAGAAATTCAGCGAGAAGCCGAAAGTCGTCCCTCCGTTGGAAGCCGGACCAGAATCTCTCTCCCGTTTGGGTGCACGTATCAGAATCCCGTCTGCGCAGCGGAGCGGCAGAAATCAGCGAAACGCCCCCTCAAAATCCCGCGGCGCCCCCGAACGCCCATCATCCGCCAGGCCGCATAAATAAAGGCCCGGCGCCGATCCGGACCAATGCAAACGGAGGGACGACCGCCAGCCTGTCCCTTGAAATAAATCACCGTCGAGCCCCCAAAAAACCTGCCCCGTCCGAGAAATTCAGGGACAAGCCGGAGATTGGCCCTTCGTTGGGGCAAAAAAAATCCCGCCTTCCGCGAGGGAAGGCGGGATGGGACGCGAGTTTTCCCCGATCAGGAGAACCACTCGGTGTGGAAGAACTCCCCTGCGGGCTTGTCGATGCGCTCGTAGGTATGGGCGCCGAAATAATCGCGCTGGGCCTGGAGCAGGTTGGCCGGCAGACGTTCGGTCCGGTAGCTGTCGAAGTAGCTCAGCGCCGCGCTGAACGCCGGCACGGCCACGCCATATTCGATGGCGGTCTGGACCGCCTTGCGCCAGCTGGCCTGGGTGCGAAGGAGGATGTCCGAGAAGAACGGATCGAGGACCAGATTCTTGAGGCCGGGGTTTTTGCGGTAGGCCTCGGTGATCCGGTTGAGGAAGCGGGCGCGAATGATGCAGCCGCCGCGCCAGATGCTGGCGATGTCCTCGAAGTTCAGGTTCCAGTTGTAGAGCTCGCTGGCCTTGCCGAGCTGCACCATGCCCTGGGCGTAGCTGATGATCTTGCTCGCATAGAGCGCGTCGCGCACGGCGTTGATCAATTCCTCGCGGGAGCCCGCATAGGGCGCCGGCGAAGGACCGGTGAGCACCTTGGCGGCCGCGACACGTTCGTCCTTGAGGGACGAAAGAATGCGCGCTTCGACCGCGCTGCCGATCACGGAGAGCGGCACACCCATTTCGGTGGCGTGGCCGACGGTCCATTTGCCCGTCCCCTTCTGGCCGGCCTTGTCGAGAATGACATCAACGAGCGGCTTGCCGGTTTCGGGATCCTTTTTGGTGAAAATATTCGCGGTGATCTCGATGAGGAAGCTGTCGAGCTCGCCCTGGTTCCAGGTGGAGAAGATCTGATGGAACTCCTCCGCCGAGGGATTGATCGTGGCCTTGAGGATGGCGTAGGCCTCGCAGATGAGCTGCATGTCACCGTATTCGATGCCATTGTGCACCATCTTCACGTAGTGACCCGCGCCGTCCGGTCCCATGTACCGGCAGCAGGGCTCGCCTTCCGCCACGGCGGCAATTTTCGTGTAGATCGGAGCCAGCGACTCCCATCCTTCCCGGGAACCGCCCGGCATGATCGACGGCCCCTTCAGCGCGCCCTCCTCACCACCGCTCACCCCGACGCCAAAGAAATGGATGCCCTTTTCCTTGAGGGCCTTTTCGCGGCGCTGGGTATCGGTCCAGAGCGAGTTTCCGCCATCAATGATGACATCGCCCGGTTCAAGAAGGGGCACCAGCTGCTCGATGACCGCATCCACCGGAGCCCCGGCCTTGACCATGATCTGGGCTTTGCGGGGTCTGGCGAGGGACTGGACAAACTCCTCCAGCGTCTTCGTCGGGACGATGTTTTTCCCGCGGGCGCGTCCGGCGGCGAATTTTTCCGTGACCGAGGTGGTACGGTTGAAAACGCTCACACGAAAGCCCTTGCTTTCCATGTTGAGAACGAGATTCTCGCCCATGACGGCGAGGCCGATAAGACCGATGTCGCTTTGGCTCATGTATTTTGGGATGAAGTGATACCGATCCAAACTAGCCGCCGCGGCGGATTTTAGGCAATGGACATCTTTGGCAAATGAACCTTCCCAACAAACTCACACTTCTGCGACTGGTCCTGGCGGTCCTTTTTGTGGTGTGCCTTTCGGTGAGTTTTCCCTGGCATCTGACCGTGGCACTGGCGCTTTTCCTGCTGGCCACGCTGACCGACTACCTTGACGGCGAAATCGCGCGCCGCTGCCAGCTCATCACCGATTTTGGGAAGCTGATGGATCCCCTGGCCGACAAAGTCCTGACCGCCTCGGCCTTCATCTGCCTGATCCCCTACGGGGCCCTGCCGGCCTGGGCGGTGATCGTGATCATCAGCCGGGAGTTTCTCATCACCGGCCTGCGGCTGCTTGCCAGCTCCAAGGGCATTGTCCTGCCCGCGGAAAAACTGGGAAAACACAAGACCGCCTGGCAGATGATCTCGATTCTCTACTTTCTGGGTCTGCTCGCCTGGAAGGCCCCGGCGGCGGGAAGCCCCCTCTTTCTTCCCCAGCCCTGGCAGGGAATTGGCGTGGCGCTTGTGACGATTACCGTGGTGCTGACTCTCTTCTCGGGCCTCGCCTATTTCTGGAAAAACCGGCACCTGCTGGCCACCGGGTAGGCGCGGTTTTCTTCCTTTGGGGGACTTGAAATTGAGAATGCGGCCCGCGGGGAGTTTCGGGGGCCGATTTGATTCCCGGTCAGGTCGGAGGCCGACCGGCTCCCGTAGACAAGGGGCGCGAAGCGCGTCGAGATTTCAGCGTTTCCGCGTTTGACCCAGGTTCACGCTTCAGCGTGCCACGTCCGTTTCCGCTTTTCCTCTCCGCGCCTCCTCACGTCGGCGCCCCCGTCAGGGATCACCAGAAGCTTTGCGGCACCCAGATGTTGTCTCCGGGTTTCAGCTTCACATCCTTGGAGGGGTTTTTGCGGATCTCGTTGAAATCGTGGATGGTCTGCTTGCCATCCTGCATGAGCTGCACCTTTTTCTGGTTGGCGTATTCCGTGAATCCTCCGCAGGCCATGATGGCCGACTGCAGGGTCATGTCCGCGGTGTAGGGCACCCGCTGGGGACTTCTCACATCGCCTCCCACGTTCACAAACCGGGCCTGACCCGCCATGTTGATGGTGATCGTGGGATTGGTGTAGATCTGTTGATTCCGGTAGGCGGTTTCGATGGCGTTTTGCAGTTCAGCCTGAGTCACACCCGCCGCCTTCACCTTGCCGATGTGAGGCATGTTGACATACCCCTGACCGTCGATGGTGTAGGCCGCGGAAACCTGTCCGATGTCTTCGGAGGGCACTCCGCCCAGACGGATTTCGATCTGATCGCCGGGGCGCAGGACTGCTTCCTGGGCGCCCGCCAGAGCGAGCGAAGCCATCAAAAAACAAGCGACAAGATATTTCATCAATACGTCTCCTCGCTCTTCGAATCGTCCGATTTTTGCGCGACTGCAACGTGTTTTTTCTGGACCTTCTTCTGCTGCCCCGTGGGCTTCTGGTAGTAGTAGTTGTAGTAGCTCGTGTAGTACTCGTAGTGCTGGTCGTGCCGCACGTCCACGTTGTTGAGGACGACCCCCAGGATGTTGCCGCCCACATTGATGACGGCCTGCTTGACACGCTGGAGCATGGCACGCGGGAAGCGGCGGTGCTGCACCACGATGATGGTCAGGTCGATGGCGCTGGCCAGCACCGACGCGTCGCTGACCCCGAGAATCGGGGGCGAATCGAAAAAGACGATGTCAAACCGGCTTTTGACCTCCTCGATGAACTCCACCATGCGCTGGGAGTTGAGGATGCCGACGGCGTCGGCGGGAATGCGGCCGCTGGGCAGGAGGAACAAGTTGTCGGATTTGGTCTGCAGGACCACTTCCTCAAGCTCAATATCAGTGGTGAGGTAATCCGTCAGTCCGGTGTCGTTGGACACGCCGAAAATGCGGTGCTGCGAGGGACGACGAAGGTCGGCGTCGACGATCAGCGTGCTGTATCCCCCCTGGGCAAACGTGTAGGCGATGTTTGCCATGGTGGTGGATTTGCCCTCGCCCGTGCCGCCACTGACAATCGTGATCGTGCTGGCCTCGGGGTTCTTGCGGTTGAATTCGATGTTCGTCCGCATGATCCGGTAGGCCTCCGCGTCCGGGTTGTCGGGGGATTCGTTGATGAGGAGCGAGATATTCTTGGGAATGACCGCAAGCACCGGCACCTGCAGGAACGTCTCCACGTCCTCCATCGTCTTCACGCTGGTGTCGAGATATTCGATGAAGAAGGCGAGACCGACGCCAAACACCAGACCCACCACAACACCCAAGGCAATGTTGAGAAGGACTTTGGGCTTGGCGGGATATGCTGAAGGCTCCGCCCGTTCCCAAATCACCGCCGGATTTTGCGGCATCTTGATGTCAACCAACTCCGTGTTGAGCTTCATCTCCGCCGCCTCAAGCAGACGCCTAGCTTGGATATATTCGCTCTTCACCTGCAGGTACTCCGCAGATTCCGTTTTCGACTGCTGGTGAACTGACTTGGAATTTTCGAGCTTGGCTTGAAGGTTTTTCAGCCCTTCCTCCGCGATTTTCAGGTTCACTTCGAGCGTCTTCCTGAGGGCCTTGGTCTGCTCATTGAGCTGTTTCCGCATTTCATCCTTTTTCGCCCGGAGGGATTTGACGGTGGGATGGTTGGGACCGAGCCCGGCATTAAGCAACCGGGCCTCTTCGGAAATCGCGTCTTTGTAAATCGGAAGGACCTGTTGAATGATCGGATCGATGAGCTCCAAGGTCGCCAGGGAGTTCATGATCTGCTCGTCGGTCATCTGGGATACCTGCTCGTGTTTTGCCCGAAGAGCAGCCACGCGCAATTCCTCGGCATTGACCTGCTGATCAATGGCCTGAACAGCGGCATTTTGAAGAGAAACCCCTTCCTCCATGGTGTCGGGATTGAGATCGACAATCCCCTTCTCGATGCGAATCTCCGCTGCGCGCTGTTTGAATTCTGCGACCTTCTTTTTCTGCCTCTCGACCTCTTCCTGCAAGGTCACAAGGGACTTGTTGATCCATTCCTGTTCCTCGGCAATACGGCGTCGCTGGTATTCCTCACCGATGGCGTTGGCAATTTCCGCCGCCTCCTTGCTGTCCGTGCTGTAAACGGTAATCTGGATGAGCTCCGTGTTGCGGATTTCCCGCATATCCAGCATGCTGCGAAGTTTATAGTAGGCCGCTTCCTTGGAAGTCAGCCCCCAGCGCTGCATCAAGCCCAGCGATTCAATCACCGGGTAAAGCATCTCCTTGCGCTGGATGATTTCGAACTGGGTGGTAAGAAACCGGGGATCCAGACCCTGCATCCCCGGTTGCTGCTCGAAAACCTGAAGGTGAGCCCCCCTCTGTCTCAATTGCATGGTCACCGTGGAGGCATACTGCCGCGGCATCAGGTAGGTGATGACCGAGGCGGTGATGACCACCAGCAGGAATACCAAGATGATCAGTGGCATGCGGACGCGCAGAACGCGCCAATAGTCCAGAAAAT
This sequence comes from uncultured Spartobacteria bacterium, assembly GCA_937960895.1. Taxonomy (GTDB): domain Bacteria; phylum Verrucomicrobiota; class Verrucomicrobiia; order Chthoniobacterales; family Terrimicrobiaceae; genus CALCJD01. The sequence continues at coordinate 5,429 of CALCJD010000097.1, forward strand.
GCAGCTTTACCTCGCCACTGTCGGTATTCATAACGTCAATTTTCTCAAGATAGTCCCCGGGTGTTCAGCGTCAACCGGGGGACAAACTGCCCAATGCCCCTTGAGACGAGGTCAGAACGTGAAATTAGCGCCTGCGAAGACAATGTTGCGATTGTACTCACGCCCGGTGTAGTCCGGGGCGACATCGATGGTAAACTGATATCCCGCCTGCAGACTGACCATCCGATTGACCCGGAAAGTCAGGCCCACCGAAAAATCCACGATGTTTTCTGTGAAGCTCGAAATCACCCTCGCCTGATCGTAGTAGTTGCACTGGTAATTCATTGCGAAGGTACCGGCAATGCGAGGGGTGAAGGCATGATTCAGCACCAGTCCCGTACGGAAGGTCTGCCTCTGGGTCACATTGTAGAGTCCGGATGCCTCCGTGCCGTACCGCAGATTCCAGGAGAGGGTGGTGGATTTACGAACAGCATACGTCAGGGTGCTTTCCCCGTAGGGGCCCACATAGGTCGAATCGCCATCCACCGGATTGTGGTTGAAATTGACTTGGGCACCAACGCGCACGTTCCAGAAGAATCGCGGATTGAAGACTTGGTCGAATCCGAGCAGGAAATAATGACAGAGCTGATTCAGGTCCGCGTCGTAATAGGTGACCGGATTGATCCGATATTCGGCAACCAGCGTGGTTTTGGGTTTCCACAGCCAACGAGCCGACTGGGCGACAGTCTGCTCAATACGCCCTTGGTTGTCGTTCAATTCCTGCTCCACATAATAAAAGGCCGTGAAATTATAACTGGTAACGGTCGAAAAGACTTCCGTCCATTGGTAGCTTGCGGACACCGTCGAGTTGGTGTAAAAATAATCACCATTTCGCCGATCCGTGCCGCCGACGATCGTCAGGTCAGGCTGGGACAGATAAGCCGTTCTGGTGACGAAACCCAAGGTCAGACGCGGTGTGGCCAGATAGGTGGCTCCCAGCCCGAGATAGCCGTTGAAGTCCACCTTGTCGCCGGGGCGCGTGTAGTAGTAGGTGAGCCCTCCGCCGAGATTCGCGTTCAACTGCAACCTGGAACCGCCGAAGGCATAGGAGATCCCCGCCGCCCAGTTCGTGTACCAGCTGCCGGTCGGGTTACGGGGCGTTGTGAAAACGTTGCTGTCGTATCCCTCGCGCACCGCCAGCGTCAGGATGAAAGGCTTGCGGGCAAAAATACCGCCGATTGCTCCCAGGCCCGGCTCCTCGGAAATGGTGGTTCCGGTTTCATTCTCACCGACATCCTGGGAAAATCCGGAAGGCATTGGAGCCGTGTAAAAGGAAATCTGGGAGTAGCTGCTGGTCTGGAGGGAGAGGAAAATTCCCGCAATGGCTGCGGCATGCCAGCCCCACCTGCGACGAATGAATGATTCCATGAGGCGCTTTGTAGCGAATTGACCCGTGAAGGCAATAAATTCGTGCAACAAATTCCGCACATTCGCCGCCCTGCTAG
>CALCJD010000098.1 GCA_937960895.1 uncultured Spartobacteria bacterium
CTGACATAAGCCGCGGAATGGAAGCCCGGGGCGTCGGCGATCCATTTCTGATGCGTCGCCGTTTTGTTGCCTCCATGGGAGGCCAGGAGCCCCCGCTGCCTTCGGATGCGCCCTCGCTTCCGATCGGTTTTGAGGCCCTATTCCCGGCGCAAGATGCTCGTCATCTTCTCGTAGTCCAGACACGGCCACGCCCGGCTGACTTCCTCCACCGTTCCTTCCCCCGCCAGCTTGCGAGCCGACTCCTCCCGCTTGGAGTCGAGCGTCGAGCGCGCGACTCCCAGCGCCCGGCACGCCCGCCCGATTTTGCACAGCCTCATGTCTACCATTAGTTCCACCGCCGCCTTCTTTTGCATGGGGCTTGCCATTTTTTGCGTTCACTTCCTTCAGGCTGGATGTCGATCACCTGGTCGGCCACCAGGCGCTTGAGCCGCGCATTCTCCTCCTCAAGCTCCCTGAGCCGCCTCGCCTCGCTCACCTCCATCCCCCATACTTCTTGCGCCATCGCTAATACGTCTGCTCGGTGATCCCGTGCGGCCGGCGCGCCTCGCTGATCTTTACCCCGTTCTTCCCGATCTCCCCGAGATCCGAATAATTTGCTCTATACTGTGTCTGTTCTTCTTGCGCTCCACGGTTCTACCGCAGAACTCACACTGAAATCTGTCCGGTTTTTTTTGGCTGGAGCAACTCACGATGGGACCCCCTCCTCCCCCCCCGGCTCGCGCCGGGGCAAAACGAAGCGCGGCTCGCTCGAAACCTCCTTGCCAAAATCCCGGCAATCGGCTCGCGTGGGGGGCATGGGGATTTTTTTCGCCAATCCGTGGGGACTGCTCGCCCTGCTGGGCGTACCGGTCGTGGTGGCGATTCATCTCCTGCGCCGCCAGGCGCGTCAGGTGCGGGTCAGCACGCTGTTTCTGGTGGAACGCGCCCTGCCGTCCAACGAGGGCGGACGCCGGGTGCGCACACTGCGCAATTCCCTGCCGTTGTGGGCGCAGATTTCGGCCGTGTTGGCTCTGACCTGGCTGCTTGCCGGCCCGCGCTGGATCGATTCCCAAAGCACCCAAACCGTGGTGGCAGTTTTCGACTCCTCCGCCTCGATGGGCGCCTTTCGGGAGGAGACCCTGGCTGCGGCGCACGAGGAACTGTCCCGGATCGGCAAGGCGGCGGGCCGCACGCAGTGGATTTTTCTGCGATCCGACGGTACGCGCCTCGCCTCGGGGGACTCGCTCGAGGAAACCCTGGCCGCCGCCGCCCGCGCCTGGGATCCCGTTCTGGGCACGCATGATCCCCATGACGCCCTCCGTCTGGCCCGAACCCTGGCCGGCGAAAACGGCGCGGTGATTTCTTTCACCGACCGTCCCCCCGCCCGGCAGGACGATGTGGCCTGGATCGCCGTGGGGCATCCGCTGGAAAACGCCGGATTCGTCGGCGGCGGGGGTTTCGCGGAACATTGGAGCGCCCTGGTGAAAAATTTCGGTCCGACCGCACGGGACCTCCGCTGGCGGATGGCGGGCGACCCGGACTGGAAAACCGTTCGGCTGGAAGCCGGCGCGACCACGGAGATTGCGGGTCCCTTTCCCGAAGGCACGGATCGTGTGATGCTGGAAATCGAAGGGGACCGTTTTGTTTTTGACGATCGTCTGCCGATCCTCCGCCCCAGGCCGAAAGAACTGGCTTTGCAACGGTCCGCGGGCCCGGCATTCGACGCCCTGTTTGAACAGATCGCCCGTCTGGCCGAACCGGCGGCTTCGGCGGAAACACCGGACGTGACCCTCGCCGTTTACAATCCGCTCGCTCCCGGACTGCCGGACACGGCCGCGGTGGTTTTTGTCGAGGATGTCGGACGGACGGGGAAACCGCTTTCCGGACTGATTGTGGCGGAACCCCATCCCCTCATGGACAGCCTCAACTGGCAGGGACTCATCGCGCGCGAGACCCTCGGGGTTCCCTTTCGCGAGGGGGACACCGCCCTGCTCTGGCAGGGAAGGAGGCCGCTGATTTTCCTCCGCCTGCGGGACGGGCGGCCGCAGCTGATTTTCAATTTCGACGTCTCGCAATCGAACGCCGCCCGGCTCCCCGCCTTCCCGCTTCTGGTCCACCGTTTCTTCGACCTGCTGCGGAGGAACAAACCCGCCCCCGAAGCGGCCAACGTGGAAACCCGCCAGGTTCTGGAAATCGCCGGAGCCGGGCGGCACCAGGCGCCGGTCCGACCGGAATTTTTCAGCGTGCGCGGCCCCGACGGCTCCGTGCTGTTCGACGGAGCGGCCCGGTTCGGCGACACGCGGGAATCGGATTTTTCCTCCGCAGCGACCGGCCGGAGCGCGGACGTCACGGTGGAAGCCGTGCGTCAGGCCAACGCCCGCGGGGAATTCCTCGATCCTCTCTGGGCCGCCCTCCTGGCCGGGCTGATGTTTTGGAACTGGATCCTCACCGGATCGGCCCGAAAGCCGGGAGCGGGAGCTCCGTCCGGACCGGCTCCCGCAGAACTCCGGCCCTCCTCCCCACCCGCCCGGTAGAAACCGGTTCCGCACCGCCTCCGAAACCCGGGATGCGTGTCGCGGGATTCCGGAGTTGAAAGTTGCCCGGTGAGCGGGTTTGCTTACGCGGATGTCCAGTTTGTTTGGCGAAGTGTTTCGGATTTCGACCTGGGGAGAATCCCATGGCGGTGGTGTGGGGGTGGTCATTGACGGATGCCCGCCCCGGCTGCCGCTTTCCGAGGAGGACATCCAGCCCGACCTCGACCGTCGCCGTCCCGGCCAGAGCGACATCGTGACCCCGCGCAAGGAGGCGGACACCTGCCGGATTCTCTCCGGTGTGTTTCAGGGCCGCACGCTCGGCACACCCATCAGCGTGATGGTGCCGAACACCGACGCCCGTCCGTCGGCCTACAGCGAAATGGAGACCATGTTTCGTCCCTCGCACGCGGATTTCACCTATCAGGCCAAATACGGCATCCGCAACTGGGAGGGAGGCGGACGTTCCTCCGCGCGGGAAACCATCGGGCGCGTGGCCGCCGGGGCGGTGGCGAAAAAAATTCTCCGCACGCTTTGCCCGGGGATCGAGATCCTCGCCTATGTCACCGCGATCCACGACCTCGCCGCCTCGGTCGACCCGGCCACGGTCACCTTTGAGGAAATCGAATCCAATCCCGTACGCTGTCCCGATCCCGCGGCGGCGGAGCGCATGATCGCCCGTATCAAGGAAGTGCGCAGCGAGGGCGATTCGGTGGGCGGCGTGCTGGAATGTGTGGTGCGCAACGCCCCGGCCGGACTGGGCGAACCGGTCTTTGACAAACTCGAGGCCGATCTCGCCAAGGCCATGCTCAGCCTGCCGGCCACGAAGGGATTTGAAATCGGATCCGGATTCGCCGGCACGAAACTCAAGGGTTCGCAGCACAACGATCCCTTCCGCATGCGGGAGGGACGCGTCCGCACCACCACGAATCTCTCCGGCGGCATCCAGGGCGGAATCAGCAACGGAGAGCCGATTTTCTTCCGCGTCGCCTTCAAACCCACCGCCACCATCGCGAAGCCTCAGCAAACGGTCACCGTCGGCGGCGAGGACGCCGAACTGGCCGCCCGCGGACGCCACGATCCGTGCGTCCTTCCGCGGGCCGTCCCCATGGTGGAGGCCATGACCGCGCTGGTGTTGTGTGATCACCTGCTGCGCCAGCGGGCGCAGAATTGTCTCTGATGACGGAAGCCTCCCCCATCTGGCAGGGCGTTTTGTTCATTCTGGCCATCCTGCTGCTTGCCGTCGAAACCTGGCGCGGCTGGCGGGCCGGTGTCGCCCGGGCCGGCATCAATTTCGCCGCCGTGATCCTTTCCGGGCTGGTCGGCCTGTTTGCCGCCCGCCTCGCGGCGGCGCCGTTCGGCGGATTCGAAGATCCGGCAGGGTTCGTGACCGGGTCCCTCATCGGCGGCGGCCTCGCGCTGTTCATGTTTGTGGTGCTCTGGCTCACGGGGATCATCTTTTTCAAGCGCACGGATCACCAGGCGGGCGGGGTATTCCGCCTGGTGTGGGGCTCGGGCGGCGCCTTCTTCGGCTTCCTGATGGGACTCGTCATCGTCTGGGGCGGCATCTCCATCATCCGCAGCCTCGGTGCCCTGGCGGAGGCACGGGTCCAGATCGCCCGCGATGCCGCCGCCTCCCCGACCCATCCGTTTCGCCCCTCCCCGGCTCCCACCCCGCCACCGCTGGCCTCCAGTCTGGTGAAACTCAAGGAATCGCTGGAGCTCGGACCGGCCGGCCAGGTGGTCCAGTCGGTGGATCTTCTGCCGCCGGACTTCTACGACCTCATCGTCCAGACCGCCCGCATCACGGGCGATCCGCGGGCCCTCCAGCGGTTTTTTGAGTATCCCGGACTCGAAAAGCTCCTCACGAATCCGAAATTCGTGACCCTGATCAACGACCCCGATTTCCAGAAGGCCGGACAGAATGTGAATATTTCCACCGTCGCCTCCCTGCTGACCAACCCCAAACTCCGGGCCATCGCGGAGGACCCGGAGGTGGCCGAGGAGTTGAAAAAAATCGACCTTCGCGCCGCCCTGAAATTCGCGCTGGAAAAATCCTCGCCTTCTCCCTCACCTTTTCCGGGCGTCACCGACACGCCCTCCGTGCCTGCACGGGATTAAAGACCATCTACCCATGTCCGATTACATCGCCACCATTGGCCTCGAAGTTCACGTACAGCTCAAAACCCGCACGAAAATGTTCTGCTCGTGCGCGGTGGAATACGGAGCCGAACCCAACACCAACGTCTGTCCGGTCTGCCTCGGCCTTCCCGGCGCCCTCCCGGTGATGAATCACGAGGCGCTGCGCCTCACCGCGCTCGCCGGAATCATGCTGGACTGCACCACGCCGCCCGTCTGCAAGTTCGACCGGAAGAATTATTTCTATCCGGACATGCCGAAGAACTACCAGATCAGCCAGTACGATCTGCCCCTCTGCCTCGGCGGCGCCGTCCCGCTCCACGATCTCGCCTACCCGAAGGACGCCCAGAAATCCATCGCCACGCCGAACAAAAAAATCGGCCTCACCCGCATCCACCTGGAGGAGGACGTTGCCAAGAGCTTCCACCTTGAATCCGCCTCCGGCATCGATTTCAACCGCGCCGGCACACCGCTCATGGAAATCGTGAGCGAACCCGACATCGCCAGCCCCGAGGAGGCCTTTGCCTACCTCACCGTGCTCCAGCAGGTGATGGTCTACGGAAACATCTCCGACGCCGACATGGAGAAGGGCCAGATGCGCTGCGACGTCAATGTCTCCGTCCGCCGCGCCGACTCCGACAAGTGGGGCACAAAAATCGAGCTGAAAAATCTCAACTCCATCTCCGGCGTGCGCCGCGCGCTGGCCTACGAGATCGCCCGTCAGATCGAAGTGCTCGAAGCCGGCGGCACCCTCGACCAGGAAACCCGCCGCTGGGACGACGTGCGCGGCGAAACCGTCCTCATGCGCGTGAAGGAAAGCGCGCACGACTACCGGTATTTTCCCGACCCCGACCTGCTGCCGGTCCACACCGAGGAAATCCTCGCGGAAGCCCGGGCCCGCAAACCGGAACTGCCCTGGGAAAAACGCGCCCGCTACGTGGCCGAGTTCGGAGTGACCGATTACGATGCCGCCGTGCTGGCCAACGACCTCGAACTGTCCCGCTATTTCGAGGTCGCCGCCAAGGGCGCCAAGAAACCCAAGAGCATCGCCAACTGGATGCTCAACGACCTCCAGAGCGCACTCTCGGCCGCCAAGAAATCCATCACCGAATGCCCCATCGCCCCCGAGGCGCTGGACGAACTGGTCAATCTCATCGACGAAGGCCGGATCAATTCCAAACAGGGCAAGGAGGTCTTTGCCGAAATGTTCGCCACCGGCAAGGCGGCCGCGGAGATCGTCAAGGAAAAGGGGCTCGAGCAGGTCAGCGACACCGCCGCGATCGAGGCGCTCTGCGACCAGGCCATCGCCGCAAGTCCGAAGGCCGTGGCCGAATACAAGGCCGGCAAATTGCCCGCGATCAACGCCATCAAGGGCCAGGTCATGAAACTCTCCAAGGGCCAGGCCAATCCGGTGCTGGTCAGCCAGATCCTCGAGAAAAAGCTGGCCTCCTGAGCGGGCGCCCGCTGCCGTTTTCCCCGGCTTCGCGGAGGGACAACCTCCGGCTTGTCCCTAA
>CALCJD010000099.1 GCA_937960895.1 uncultured Spartobacteria bacterium
CGCCGGTGCTGCAACACCGGCTGGTGCTCGACTACACGGCACGGCTGGCCGGACGCACTCCGGCCGACGTGGTCCGGTCCATACTGGAGGCCGTCCCCAAACAGGACAAGGCGGCCCCCAACGTGCTCAAGGCGGCCAGAATATGAGGCCCCGGGCATTCCTCCTCGTGCTGGTGGCGCTTTGGGGCGGAGGGCTTTCCGTTCTCGAGGCGGTCTCCGTGTTGCCCTCCCTGGAGTTTACCCCCGGGAGCGGCGTGAGTATGAAGCTCACCAGCTATTACGACCAAATCCCCCCCTGCGGGTATCTGCCCCTGCGTGTCGAGGTGAAGAACGGAGACGGCGCGCCGCACCGGTGGGTCCTGCGTACGGAGCATGTCGTCCGCAGCAACCAGCGGATGGACTTCGCCACCGAGATCCGCGTGAACGCGGGCGACGTGCGGACTTTTGAAATTCTGGTGCCGTTGGTTTCGCAGGGAAACCGTCATGTCTTTTATTCGCATCTGAATGTCCGAATCACCGGCTACGGCGTGGTCGACGGGTCGAGTTCCATGTATTCGAACAGGGGAAGCGGATCCCCGACGCGGTTTTTTGGCATGGGCGAGGAACTGGCGGTTCCCAATTGGGGGCTGCTCGAAAATGAATTGAAGAAAACCTCGTCGTTTCTGGCGGGCACCAGCCTGGACGGCCATGTTTTGCCGTCCGACTGGCGGGGACTTGCCGGTTTTGGGGTTCTGCTCTTCACGGCGGGAGAATGGCGGACGATTTCCCCGGGATCCCGTGCGGCGCTGTTCGACTGGGTGTCGCAGGGAGGCCGTCTGCTCCTGGCCCATGATCGCGAGACCGGTCCGACGGACCTTCCTCCGGAAGGACCGTGGGGCGCGGGAACGATTGGCCGGGTGCCGACCGACGATCTGATCAATCGGCTGCGCCAGGAACTTGACGGAGACGCCTCGCTCGCGGAGGTGATCGCGGAGGATTATTCCTGGACCTGGGAACCGGCCGCCGAGGTCGGCCGCCTGAAACCGCCGAATGCCTTGATCCTGCTGGCGGTCGTGGCCTTCGCCATCACCGTGGGGCCGGTCAATTTTCTCGTCTTTGCCTCCGGCGTCCATCGGTCCCGCCTGTTTTGGACAACCCCGCTGATTGCCGTCGTCGCCACGCTCCTGATGGGGCTGTTTATTCTCATCAGCGAAGGAGTGGGCGGACGCGGGAAGGTCTTTGTGGCCCTGCTGACGATGGCCGATCAGAAAAAGAGTGTCCTCTGGCAGGAACAGGTGTCCCGAACCGGGGTGCTCTTTGGCACCTCGTTCACCCCCTCCGAGGCCACCGCGTTGCTGCTGCCGATCCAACTGAAGGAGGACGGTAGGCCAGGACGCCATTATTCGCCGTGGTCGGAGCGGAATCGGACCTATGCCCTGGACGCCAATCGCTGGAGTGGAGATTGGTTCCGCAGCCGCCAGACGCAGGCCCAGTTGGTGATGACGGTGGAACCTTCGCGAGGGCAGTTTGTTTTTGACGCTGCCGCCGACGGCACGCCCACCGTCACCTCGACATTTGAGCGGGAAATGACCGGGCTGTGGTATTTCGATGCGTCCGGACAGCCGTGGACGGTGGGAAAAATCGCACCCGGCGAAACGGTGTCCCTCACCCGGGCGGAGAAGTCCGTCTTTGATCAATGGTTCGACCGTGCGCTGAAACCCGCCGGGGCTCTGACACGTGAGCGCGTGCAGGGCTTTGCAAAAGCCGGACTTCCAGGCAAATTCTTCGCCGCCATTCCCGAGCCAGTCCGTATTGCGACCCTTCCGACCATTCGCTGGGAGGACGCCGGCGGCGTGGTATTCGGGCGGGCTCTGCCATGATGAAAACCATTCTCGACGAAATTCTGCACGATGTGCGCACAGAACTGGAAGCCGCCCGCGCCC
>CALCJD010000100.1 GCA_937960895.1 uncultured Spartobacteria bacterium
CACCCTGGCCCGCTGCGCCACCGAAGCCGGATTCACCATCGAGACCCTGGAGTATTTCTGCTTCAGGAATTTTCCCGACCAGCACCGCACCGATGGACGGGAATATGTCACCATGACGGCCCGAAAGCCGGAATGAAACCGCCCTCCCCGGGGAGACGGCCCGGCTACTCCTTCGGCGGCCAAGTCGTGCCTTCGAGCTCCTTGGGCAGCTGCGTCGGATCCACCGGATAGACCAGTGAAAGATCCATCTGCGATTTCGAACCCTGCAAAAATTCCAGTTCCTCCGGCGCTCCCACAATGAGCCAGAGAACCTCCCCGTCGGTGTCGTTGAAGACCTGACGCAGCTCGTATGGACCGACCAGCACCCCGCCGTAACGCGGGACGGTGAGTGTTTTGTCGCCGATCCGGATGCGCCCCACCCCCTCCAGAACGAAATAAAATTCCTCCTGCCGCATGTGCTTGTGGAGCGTGTTTGCGCTCCCGGGCGGCAGGCGCCACAAGCGCGCACTCAGATTTTCGCTCCCCGTTCGCTCCAGAAAATCCGCGTTCGGAATTTTCATGAGATTGGAGGGACGCCAGTGAAGATCGTCCGGCGTGATGAGATGATAACCTTGAATGGGTTTCATGACGGTCCGGGCAATATCTTCACGACCCGCCGTCCGTGCAAGGACGCCCGCGGAGAATCCCCGGCCGGGATCAATGTCGGCCTTCGCAGGTCAGACAAACCGCCAGGGTGAGGGCAATGATTCCCAAAATGATTCCCAGCCCGGCGGCCTCGCGACGCCAGCTGAACTCCGCCGGAGGTTGCAGCCAGAACCGCATCAGTCGGGAATAATACGGCATGACCCCGTAGGTCAGCACCACCATGTCGGCGGTCAGCAGAATCAGGAAGGCCACCGGCATGGAGAACCAGTGGAAGACCGGGGAAAGGAGCTCCCGAATGACCATGATGACCGGAAACAGCGCGGACAGAATCACCAGGGCCTGACGCCAACGGGCCGGGGGATTGTTTGCGGCGGAAACGTCAAACCACCCCTCGAACCCGCTGCTGATCCGCCGCAGGGTGTAGCCCTTCACGTATTTTTTGACCTCCTCCATGAAGGCCTTGCGCACCGGGGCGTTCAGCCAGGCGTCGAGATGCTCCCGGCTGTCGAAGCGCACCACCACGATGAATTCGGATCCGGCGCCCTCCACGGCGTCGAAGGATTCCGTTCCCAAAAAGCCCGGCCATTTGCGCACCTCCTCGAGAATCCGCCTCCGCCATTCCCGGAATTCCTTTTCGCGTTCCGGAGCAATACTGTAGGCAAACACCGAGGAAACGGTTCCCGCCGGACGGCGTCCATGGGCAAAAAAGAACTCCGATGCGGGCTCCGCCAGCAGGCCTTCCATTCGCTCCAGGCACGCCTTTCTCTGCGGGGAGGCCAGCCATAAACGCAGATGCGCCCCCCGGCTGAAGCGATACAAAACCACATACGCCTCCTGCACCCCGGGAATCGGCGGAAAGATTTCCGACCCCAGGTAGCCGTCCGATTGGCGAGACAATTGCATCAACTCCTTCATGATCGCCTCGGCTTCCGCCTCCCGACCGGGAAGGATCTTTCTCCAGACGATGCCGGTCACTCCGGCTGCATCGAAGGAATCCATGGCGGAAACTGAAAACCCCCGGGGGAAAATTGAAAAGCGGGAAACGTTTCCCCGTCCGTTGGGAAAGCCGATGAAGGGCGGAAATTCCCCTCCTCCACCCTCCCACATCTTTTCCGACTTTCCTGCTTGCCCGGTCATTCACCGCGTGCATAGTATGCCCCACTCGCCCGATTCCACCCGGGAGGATCCAAGCCGGAAACTTCGGGAATCGTGCGAATCCCCATGTCGGGCCGTGGCTCAGCTTGGTAGAGCGCCTCGTTCGGGACGAGGAGGCCGCGGGTTCGAATCCCGCCGGCCCGACCAATTTATTTTTCGGGGCGTCCGTTCCTCTCAGGCCGCTCTGCTGAAGTACTCAGCGGGATGAGAACGGTTCGAGCGCCCGGCGCGTCACGCGCCTCCACGGCTCCGCGAAGCGCAAAGTGCGCAGCCCCGACGAAGGAGGGGCAATCCCGCCGGCCCGACCAATTTATTTTTCGGGGCGTCCGTTCCTCTCAGGCCGC
>CALCJD010000101.1 GCA_937960895.1 uncultured Spartobacteria bacterium
AATCACTCACTCCCTCGGCGGAGGCCAGTTCCCTGATGCGCAGGGCGACAGGGTTGTGTTCAGGGAGATTAAGGTAGCGCATTATCCAAGACGGAATTCAGGAAGAAGATTCGCAAACCAACACACGAAAGGAGGCCGAAACCATTGCCCTTACGATCTCGGTCTGTAATTGCGAACCAAAGAAAGAAAAGCCGCTCCCGCAATTCCGAAAAGCACGGCAGTCGACGGTTCGGGCACGGGCCCCAAAGAGGACACCTCCTCCTCGGTCAACACCGTGTCATAAACACGAATCGTCTTCACGAGCCCGGCAGACACTTCCTCCCCCCCCGTGGTGGCATCGTCCTGAAAAAACCTGATGATTGCGTCGTCTCCGGAAAAAACGAAACTCCCGCCGGAGTCCTCAATCGAAAACCTGAGATTTCCATTCACATACAAAGAGAAGATGCCGGCTGCATCGCGGGTGATGACCAGTCGAACCAGCATGTCTTCCGTCAAGTCATCGAACGGCCCGGTTTCGTAACTCAAAGGAGAAAAGGCTTCGAAGGCCGTGGAAAAGGCATAAACCCCATCATCGACGCTCAAATTGCCAAAATCGACAATCTTGCGATACCCACCAAGCTCACTAAAGCTGAAATCAATCAGCAGGGAATACTCCGCGGGGTTGGACAAAGCCCCGGACAAGGACAGACCCTGGCCTGCGGCAAATTGATACCCTCCGGATGTGAACACCCCCTCCCCTGCGGGAATGAGAGACGGCCCCAGGAATTCATCATCAAAATTCCCGTCGAGCAAATAACTATGCACCAAGTCGGCCGAGGCGGATTGAAGCAAAAAGGCCGACGATGCGCAGAAACATACAAGCAAGCGCCTAATCATTTTGATTTTCATGGGGATCTTGAGAAAAAAGCCGCGGTTATCCGGAAATGGGATTAAGAGAAAAAACTATGCCAGTAACATTGCTGGGCAATCCGATGGACTTGGCCGTCACCGCACCATTAAAGATGGAATTACTGTTAAAATTCACCGAACTATCGGGAGCAACGACATAACCATAAAAGGCGGAATTTGAACTAAAATTCACCGAACTGCCGTTCTTCACAAACAACTTTGTCCATTCCGGGTGTTCAGCATTCCCAAAGACATTGTTGGAATTAAGATTAAAATTCCCTTCGAAGTAGATTTCCACCGGTCCCACCACATTCACGGTGGCATTGGAGGAAATATTCAGTCCTTTGAAAATGTATTTCGTGGGCGTGGTGGATCCGGGCACACCCAGAGTGATCGAACCTCCCGTGTTGACATTGATGTACTGATTGTAAACCCCACCTGGCAGGGTCACGGCGCCGTTGATGTTGCCGCCATTCGGAGGTGTCTGGTTCGGCAGGCCCGTGGGAAGAGTCACCGTCGGCATCACCGTCGAATACCGCGTATAAATTTTCCCCTCGATCACCACATTGGAATTCAGGTTCACCGAATATCCGGAAGGCTGAACCGGTCCCGGGGGATTCCACTCGAGGATTTTCACGTGGGGAGAAGGATTGGGAATCACTTCGACGCCATCCTCAGTGAATGTCCGCCCTTGGATGACGGCATTTTTGTTGACGTTTATCGTCGGGGTTCCGGGAAGGTAGAGATTCCCACCCACCAAGCCTGCGTTGCTGCTGAAATTGATGTTTCCCAACGTCCCATCCGGATTGGGCACAACCGTCACGTTGCCGTGGATTTCGGAATTACTGTTCAGATTGAAATTGCTGACGAGAATTCCCTTAGGCACCTGATTCTCCCCGGAAGGAGGATTCGGTATGGGAGTCGGCGTGGGCGTGGGAGTCGGCGTGGGAGTCGGCGTGGGAGTCGGCGTGGGGGTCGGTGTCGGAGAAAACGGTGTGGACGTGGGTGCCGGCGTGGGCGGTTCGTCGGGAGGATTCGGCGTGGGGGTGGGTGTGGAAACTCCCGGATAGGGATTATCCACCGGAGTCGGCTCCGGAACGGAAGCCTGGGTGTAATCCCAAACCCACGCCGGCCCCTCCTTGACATTGGCGGCGTCAAGAACGCGCTCGCGCACATAGGGGTCCGCGTTCGGAGACTCACTCCGGGCAGCCACCGCGGCCGCATCACTCAGGACAAACTCCCTAATCCCGGAACCCGAATTTGTGATCTCAAACACCTTTTTGGAAGCATTCCAGACCGCCCGCGGTCCACTCGTTGTATAACTTCCCGCGGTCAGCCGCGGATCAATCAAACTCCCGGTGATGCCGTTTTGCTTGGCTCGCGTTTCGTCATCACCCTTGATTTTCAGTTTGGTCAAAACCTTCTCTTCGACCGTCGCCCCCGGCACCCCGTCGAGGTTGGACAAATCGCCCCCCATCGCTTCATAAATTTGCACGGCCGAATTCAAGGCCGAGACATCGGAGTCCAGCTTGCTTTCACGCGCCGCGGCATTAACGCTGCTGGCCGTATAGTAAGCCCCGGAGGCCAGCACCGATATGACCGCAATGACGGCAAGAATCTCGACAAGAGTAAATCCCTTCCTGAGACATTTCGGGGTCGTCATGACCCAAAACCATTAGCAGAACCCCCTATAAAGGCGAGGCAAAAATTTACGGAGAATGCTTTGCGAAAAAGCCACAACTGCAATTGGTAACATAAATGTTGCAGGCGACCCAACTTTTGGCTGGTGTAGTCTGCGGGAATTTTCTAGTAACTCTGCCTGTTCTGCTTGTCCGCAAGCAAAACTGCCTCAACCAAATGAACCTTGTGAATAAAGCTGCGCACGTCTCAACCCACCCCTCGATGAGACGCTTCCGTAACCGCACCCTTCCCCCTGTCCCCGTGCATGGCAGGCAAAATTCCCAGGGAATTTTCGCCGGAGCGCTGGCGGCCCTCACACTGGCGGCCGCGCCGTCCCATGCCCAGCAGGCCCCTAGCGGACAACCGTCCTTTCAGGCTCCCCAGGCGATCGTCCAGGCTCCGGCACCGACAGGCCAGCCGGCCACGGTTTCGGCGCCGCCGGCGCCCACGCCTTCGGGTGTTTCCCATTCCTCTGCGTCTGTGTCGGTCACCCCGGTCGGCTCTTCCAGCCCGAGCACCGGATCCTCCACTGCGGCCACAATCTCTCCCCCGCCCTTTGAGGTCTACACCGACTACAACTGGGGAAACGCCATGGCCAAGAGGCTGCGCAACGCCCCGGCGAAACTTTACAACTTTGACCGGGCGTCCCTGCGGGACGTTCTGCGTTTCCTGGCGGACGATGCCGGCATTCCCTTCGTGGCTCTGCAGGAATCCTCCGCAGTGGAAAACACCCTCGTCACCTTCACCCTGCGCGCCAGCCCCTTCCTGGCCTTGGAGACGATCGCCCGCGCGAACAGTGTGGCGTTGTTTTATGACAACGGCATCTGGTTCATGCGTCCATTGAACGAGAAGGAGCTCATCGCCCGCACCTACAAACTCAAGTTCAATCCCCAGGACGTGGTGAAATACACCGGGGCCAAGAACAACTCCAGCTTCTCGCAAAGCTCCGGCAATGGATTGAGCGGCATGGATCTCACTCTCCAGCAGCCCACGGACGTCTTCGAGGTCAAACCGCCGCAAACGGTGGAGGAGATCCGGAAACTTCTGGGCATTCCCACCAGCGGAATCCACGGAATCAACGCCGGGGAAACCAGCGTGGACAATCCCAATTCCCTGAACGTGCCGCCTTCCCTCACCATCGCGGGAAGCAATCTGGCCGGTGCCGAAACCGCCAAGGGCGACAACGGTGCGCAGGCCATCTACAACCCGGATGCCAACACCATCTATGTGGTGGCCACCCGTCAGCAACACCAGTGGGTGGAAGGGTTCCTCAGTGCGGTGGATCGGCCTCAGGCCCTCATTGGCATCGAAATCAAATTCTTCGAAACCACCCGGGATCCCAGCAGGGACTTGGGCATCGACTGGTCGCAGACCCTCGAGGGCGGATACAGTGTCACCGCCGCGGCGGAGGCCACCTTTGAAGGCGGCTTGAACACCCTCGCCATCAACGAAACGATGAACCGCGTTTTCGACGGCGGCGGCATGCTCAACGGCCGCTCCCTGGCGCGGGGACGCTCCTACGGATCGACCATCACCGTCGACGATACCGGCAATGTGACGTTCGCCGATCCCACCAGCCGCAACACGAGTACGCGCACGGCAACCTTCAACGGAGGGTACGCGGCCGTCCTTTCTCCCGATGAAGTCACCGTCACGCTCCAGGCCTTCATGCGGGACCGGGACACCAGCGTGGTGCAATATCCGCGCATGCTGACCGTCAACAACCGTGAGGTGGCCATCCGCAGCGTGGTCAACCAGCCGGTTCTCGGATCGGTTTCCTCCGTCAATTCCGGCGACAACACCGGAACCAACGTTTCGGAGGTCGCCTACCTCCCCATCGGCACCATTGTGAACGTTCTTCCGAAAACGATGCCCGACGGCTCGGTGATCCTGAACGTGGCCATCACCATCTCGCGCATCATCGGGTTTGAAAACATCACGCTCCGGCCCGGCCAAGTCCAGCCCTACCCGGTGCCCACCTCCCGCGTTTACAACGCCTCGCTGCAGGTGGATTCCGGCTACACCCTCGCGGTGAGCGGACTGGATGAATCGACGGACAGCCGCAACGACACCGGCGTTCCGTTCCTGAAGGACATTCCGGGCCTCGGGGAACTTTTCAAGAGCAAGAGCCGCCAGCAGGCCAAAAAGAACCTCCTCATTTTCATCACTCCGACCGTCATTTACGATCGCCGGAGCACCGAGGGCATCGCCACCGTTCCGGAGAGCATCGTGCCGAAGCGGCCGGACCAGCCGTCGCCGCCGGCGTTCTCCTCCGAAGGCCGTCTGGTGGGTGGATTTAATGCCATCGACGAAGCGCTGGCCTGGTTCGAATACCAGATCCGTCTGTTCAAGCAGATGCGGGAGGAAAGCCTGACCGACAAGAAGACGCAGAAACAGCTCCAGAGCGTGATCGGGTCGGCTGAAATGCTCGTCAAGGAAATCCAGATTCAGGAGGAGGAATCCCCGGGCAACCTGAATGCCCTGGTCAAGAAGGAGGAAAAAGCCCTCGCCCTCCTGGCGGATCTCAACAAGGTCTATCTCGACACCCAGAAGAAGGACAACGAGTTCTGACCTTCGGTGGCGTTGGATTTCCCACGCCGCTCCGGAGCACTCTCTGAAAACGCCCCTCGCCTCCGAGGGGCGTTTTTTTATCCCGAAGAAAGCGTGAGATTTGCCATCTCCGCGGTTGATTTTCCGACGAAATTCCCAATGATGCCGCGCGGGGTGAAGACAACGGCTGATTACATTGCTTCGGGGTTCGTCAAAATCGACACGGATCTGAACTATTTGATGGAGTGCCTCAGGGAGGTTCTCTGCGAGCTCGGGGAAGACAAGGCGGCGGAATTTTTGCCGTGGCAGGAAAGCGGACGCATCCACGACTCCGACGAACCTCCCCCCCGCATCGAGCAGGCCTACTCCATCGCCTTTCAACTGCTCAACATGGTGGAGGAAAACGCCTCCGCCAGAACCCGCCGTCTCCGCGAAATCGAGCACGGCCTTGCGGCGGAACCCGGCCTCTGGGGTCAGCAACTCGCGCGCCTCAAACAGGCCGGTTTCACCGGAGAGGAGATCGCCCGTTTTCTGCCTTCGGTACGCGTCGAATCGGTCCTCACCGCCCACCCCACGGAAGCCAAGCGTGCGGCGGTTCTGGAACAACACCGCGACATCTACCGGCTGCTGACCACGCTTGAAAACCAGTCGCTGACTCCGTCCGAGCGCAGCGCCATCCGCAAGGAGATCAAGGTTGTCCTCGAACGTTTGTGGCGCACGGGGGAAATCCTCCTCGAAAAACCCACCGTTTCCGCGGAGCGCCGCGGCACGAATTTTTATCTCCGGGAGGTCTTTCCCCTCGCCCTTGAGCAACTGGATGAGCGTCTGCGCAGCGCATGGGTGGACGCGGGATTCGATCCCGCGCTGCTGGAAAACCCCCACACCTGGCCGCGCGTGCGATTCGGCACCTGGGTCGGCGGAGACCGGGATGGACACCCCTTCGTCACCGCGGAGGTCACGGAGGAAACCTTGAAGGAACTGCGCGCCAACGCCGTGGCGGTCATGTCCCGGCATCTCGCTGCCCTGGCCGTCAAACTTCCGCTTTCCAGCAATTTCCAATCCATCCCCGCTCCGCTCACCGAGGCCATAACCCGGCTGTCTGAGGAAAACCCGGAGGCCGCGGCCGCGATCGCGCGCCAGTATTCCGACGAACCGTGGCGTCAATACGTCCTGCTGCTCCAGGCCAAACTGCCGGGCGGCACGGCGGCGCATTGTTATCATTTTCCGCGCGAACTCGACGCCGATCTCGCCCTGCTGGCGGAGTCCCTGGTTTCCGTCGGCGCCAAGCGGCTGGCCGACACCGCCGTTTGGCCCGTGCGTCGCGCCCTGGACGTGTTTGGGTTTCACCTCGCCGACCTCGACATCCGCCAGAACAGCAAATTTCACGACCAGGCGCTCATGCAGCTTCTGGCGGCGAGCGGCCAGCCCGCCCCGGATTTCAGTTCCTGGGACGAGGCCCGGCGGGTGGAATTTCTCAGCCGGGAACTCGAATCCCCCCGTCCGTTCCTTTACCACGACGCCGGCATCGGCGAGCAGGCCGACGCCGTCCTTTCCTGCTACGGGGTGCTGCGCCGCCACATCCGCCATTACAACCGCGAAGGCATCGGCTCGCTGATTGTCAGCATGACCAAACGCATGTCCGACCTTCTGGTCGTTTATGTGCTGGCGCGGGAGGCGGGACTCATGAAGTGGACACCCGAGGGTTTGCTCTGCCAGATCCCCGTTGTTCCGCTCTTCGAAACGCTGGACGACCTCGAGGGGAGCGCCGGGCTCATCGACGCCTTCCTTGCCCATCCGGTCACCCGGCGTTCCCTCCGGTTTCACCGGCAGGACCGCGCGCAGGTGCTTTCGCTGCCCCATGACCAGCCGATCCAGCAGGTCATGGTCGGCTACAGCGACAGCAACAAGGATTGCGGAATCATCGCCAGCCAGTGGGCGCTGCACAAAGCCCAGTCCGCCCTCGCCGACGCCGGTCGCAGGCATGGCGTGAAGATCCGTTTCTTCCACGGCCGCGGCGGAACTATCAGCCGCGGGGCCGGACCGACGCACCGGTTTTTGGGCGCCCTGCCGACCGGATCCGTGCAGGGCGACCTCCGCCTGACGGAACAGGGGGAAACCATTGCGCAGAAATTTTCCATCCTCAGCACCGCCATCTACAACCTCGAGCTCCTCCTTGCCGGGGTCACCGGATATTCGCTGGCCGATCAAAAACCGCACCCGCTGCCCAGGGATCTGGAACGGATCGGCGAGGTGCTCGCCCGGGCCAGCCGGGACAAATACGTTTCGCTGATTCATGCCGAGGGGTTCATGCGTTTTTATTCCGAGGCGACTCCCATCGACGCGCTGGAAACCAGCAGCATCGGATCCCGTCCTTCGCGACGCACGGGACAGCGCTCGCTCGAGGACCTGCGCGCCATTCCCTGGGTCTTCAGTTGGAACCAGTGCCGGTACTACCTTCCGGGCTGGTTCGGCGTCGGCACGGCCATCGAAACGCTTTTTTCCCAAAACGTGCTGCCTCTTGATGAGCTTCGCCAGATGCTCAAAACATCGCCGCTCATGTATTACGTCCTCACGAACGTGGAGACGAACATCGCCAGCTGCGACCACGACATCATGCGGGCTTACGCGGGGCTGGTCACGGACCCGGTCGTTCGCGATCGCATTTTCGGCATCATTTCGGAGGAATTTGAAAAAACGAAGACCATGATGTCCGAGATCTTCGGCGGCAGTCTGGAATCGCGCAGGCCGCGCATGATCAAGACCCTCGCCCTTCGCGCCCATGCGCTCAAGGTTCTGCATCACCAGCAAATCACCCTGCTCCGCAAGTGGCGGGCGGCCCGGGCTTCCGGCGCGACGGCCGAAGCCGAGCAGCTCCATCCCAAGGTCCTGCTCTCGGTCAATGCCATCGCCAGCGGATTGAGAACGACGGGATAAAATTCCCGCACCGTCCCCGCGGGGCCGCCCCCGACACAGGTTTCCCAAAAAAAACGCCGTCTCCGGATTCATTTCTGGCCTTTTTTCCCGGAAGGTTTTCGGTAGGCTGTCCCCCATGCCCAGTGCGCGAGTTGAGCCCCATCCGTCCCTCAGTGAGCGCCGCGAACCATCGGCTTTTTCGCTCGCCGGGCTGTGGGGCTACGTCCGCCAGATCACCTGTGTGCTGCGTTTTTTCGGCACGGGCCTGGTGGTGAGTCCCGTCTGTCTGGTGCTTTCCAAGGTCACCCGCATCCCGCACTCCTTCGGACAGGAACTCATCCGCCGGCTTTTTGCCAACTGGCTGAACTTTGCCGTGCGCATCGGAGTGTTTGAGATCACCATCCCCGAACGGGAAAAATTGAGCCGGATCCGCGGCTCCATTCTGGCGCCGAATCATCCGAGTCTCCTCGACGCCGTGTTCCTGCTCTCGGTGGTGCCGCGCACGGTCTGCATCATGCGGGCCAATCTGATCAACGACATCTTCCTCGGCGGTGCGGCGCGGCTGGCCGGCTAC
The DNA here is from genome assembly GCA_937960895.1 of uncultured Spartobacteria bacterium. Lineage (GTDB taxonomy): Bacteria > Verrucomicrobiota > Verrucomicrobiia > Chthoniobacterales > Terrimicrobiaceae > CALCJD01. The sequence goes on from CALCJD010000101.1 coordinate 8,606, forward strand.
GTGCCCAACGACTGCGGCAGCGCCCTGGTCCGTCACGGCGTGGAAAAAATCACCGCCGGCGAAAACCTTCTCATTTTTCCGGAGGGCACCCGTACCCGGGGCGGCGCCCTGAATCCCTTCAAACACGGCTTTGCCCTCATCGCCACCAAAACCGGCGCGCCCATCCAGACCATTTTCATCGAACGCGAGGGACGCTACCTCTCCAAGGGCGTCTCGCTCTTTGCCTTTGCCCGGCCGCCCTTCCGCTTTCGCATCCATCTCGGCGAATGCGTGAAGGCGGCGCCGGGGGAAACCGCCCACGAACTCTCCGCGCGGCTGGAACGCTATTTCCGGGATCACCTGGAAGACACCGGCTCCGACATCCGCCTGAAATCCCCGCTGTCTTGAACCCTCCGTCGCAGGACGCCCGGCGTCTGGTCATCCTTCCAAGCTACAACAGCGGACCGCAGCTGGCCCGCACCGCCCGGGCCGTGCTCGAAGCCTGGAATCCCGTCTGGGTCGTGCTGGACGGCACCACGGACTCCAGCCGCGCGGAAATTCTCGCCCTCGCCGCGCGGCATCCGCAACTGCGTGTTCTCGAACTGCCCGAAAACCAGGGGAAGGGCGCGGCCGTGCTCCATGCCATGCGCGAGGCCCGGGCCGCCGGATTCACCCATGCCCTGGTGATGGACGCCGACGGACAGCACCCCGCCTCCGCCATCGAACCCTTCATGCGGCTTTCGCAACACCATCCGGACGCCATGATTCTCGGCGTGCCGATTTTCGGCCCCGACGCGCCGCCCGAGCGCGTCAAAGGCCGCCGGGTCGGCAATTGGTTCACGAACCTCGAAACGCTCTGGGGGGGCGTGGAGGATTCGCTCTTCGGCTTCCGTCTTTATCCGATCGCCGAGAGCGTGCGCATCCTCGATTCCATCCGCACCGCCCGCCGCTTCGACTTCGACACCGAACTCGCCGTGCGGCTTTTCTGGGCGGGCGTGCAGCCCATCAACCGTCCGGTTCCCGTCACCTATCCGGCCCGGGAGGGCGTCACCCATTTCAAATATCTGCGCGACAACCTGCTCCTGGCCGGCACGCACGCGCGGCTGTGTCTTTTGCTGCTTCCCCGGCTCCCGCGGATATGGAATCTTCGCCGCAAATGGAGAAACGCTCCCTCGTCCTGACCGGGCGCCTGGCCGCCCTTGCCGGTGTGGCGCTGCTCCGCGGACGGCACCGTTTCGCCGCGTGGGCCGTGCATGATTTTCTCTGGCTCTATCCGACCCTTCGCCGCAACTGCGACTGGCACGGCGAGGTGCTGACGCGGTTCGAAACTTCGCGCCGCGAGGTCTGGCTCACCATCGACGACGGCCCGGATCCCGCCGACACCCCGGACTTTCTGGACCTCCTGGCCCGCCACGACGCCAGGGCGTCATTTTTTGTCATCGGAAAAAAAGCGGCCGCGCATCCCGATCTCTGCCGCCGCATGGTCACCGAAGGCCACACCCTGGAAAATCACAGCCACTCCCATCCGGCCGGATTCTGGTGGGCCCTGCCGCGGCCGTTTGTGCGGCGCGAACTGGAACGCGCCCAAGCCGCCATTCACGAAGCCGCGGGCGTCCCACCCCGGTTTTTCCGCTCCCCGGTGGGCATGAACAACGCCGGCGTGCACCCCGCCGCCTTTCGCCTGGGTCTGCGGGTGACCGGATGGTCCGCGGCGGCCGGCGACGGCTGTCCGGCCGCACCGACCACCATCGTCCGGCGCATCATGCGCGGCGTCTTTCCCGGGGCCGTCATTCTCCTGCATCAAAGCGGGGGCAACCGGCACCGGGCGCTCACGTTGTCCCGTCTGCTTGACGCTCTCGCCGCCTCCGGCTACCGCTGCGTCCTTCCGGATCCTCTCACGCTTCGCTGATGTCTGATTCCCGACCGCACACCGAGCGGTGGGCTTATCAAAAGCTCTACACGCCCGACATTTTCTCCCTGGCCACCCGCCTGTATCCCCGGGTGGGCCGCCTGGGCGCCCAGGCCATCAGCCGGTCCGTCGCCTGGTTTTACGCCGTCACCCAACCCGGTGTGCGGCGCGTCGTGCGCGACAATCTCGCACTTTTGCAAACCCCGCCCGTCACCGATGCCGATGCCGTGAAGGTGTTCGTCAACTTCGGCGCCACCATCGCCGACTACGTCGCCGTGGGGGCGATGCCCAAGGAAAAGGCGCTGGCCCTGTGCACGGAGCATCGCGGACTTGAACATCTGCACGCCGCCCGCGAAGGCGGGTGCGGAGTCATTCTCGCCACGGGACACTACAGCTTTTTCGAATTCGGTTCCGTCGTGCTCGGCGGCATGGGACACCAGGTCACCATCGCCACGCTTCCCGAGCCCTCCCACGGCCTCACCGAATGGCGCGCCAACTGGCGGCGGCGTTGGGGAACCAAAACCGTTCCCGTCGGCGCCGATCCGTTTTCCTCCCTGCAGATCATCCGGGCCATCGAACAGGGCGATTGTGTGGCCATGCTCGCCGACCGGCCCATCGGGGAAGCGGGCCTGCCGGTGGACCTCCCCAACGGACGCATCCTCTTTTCCACCTCGCCGGCTTTGCTGGCCTGGATGACCGGCTGCGCGATCCTGCCCGTGGTGGTGACCCGACGGACGGACGGACGGTATCGGATCACCGCCCGGCCGGCCGTCAGAGTCCGCCGTGATTCCGGCCTGGGCCGAAGCGCCGAAATCGAACGCGCCACCCGGGAGCTTGCCGCCGCGCTTTTCGAGGAAATCTGCGCGGAGCCGCACCAGTGGTACCAGTTTGTCCCGGTGGGCCTGCCGGCGAAATGATCCGCTTCCGCCGGCGCGGCGGTTATTCCCCGATCACCACATCCCCTTCGAAGCGATCGGAGGACGAAAACTTCACCGGACCGTGCACTTCGAGCCGGCGGCAGTGCAGCAGCGACGGCACACCGCCGGCGAGCGCCGCATCGAGCTGGTCGACGAGTTTGAAATGGTCGTTGTCGAGCACGATCTCCGGCGGCACGCCGTTTCGTTCCGGGGCGAGCTCGGCGCGGCCGTCATCGGTGATGACATAGGCGTCCGAGCGCAGGGCCAGAAGATCCGCCGTCGTCTTGACCGGGGCAAAACGGGTGCGCGGCACGGCCACCGCCCCGGCGCCTGCAAAACACTCGACGGCCGCCCCCATCGCCGTCTCAAGCTGGTAGACGGGCGGGGATTTTTTGTCGCGCGGATCGACGGTCTTTTTGTTGCGAATGACCGGCAGCGGCATGAGGCCGCCGTTTTTTTCCAACTCCGCCTTGAGCGCGTCGAGGCGCAGCCAGAGGTTGTTGGTGTTGAAAAAGCGATGCCGCTCGATGTCCTGAAACGCGTCCATGTCCCCGTCCGGACACTGGGCGGATTCGCGCAGGAGCAGGCGGCCGTCGGAGGCGCGCACCGCCAGGTGTCCGCCCTTGCGATCCGCGGCCGTGCGCGCCGTCACCTCCATCACAAACGGCCGGCCCGAATCGGCGAACCATTTCAGGAGCTTCGGATCGAGGGTGGCGCCGAGATTGTCGGAATTGCTGACAAACAGATACAGAAATCCCCCGTCCAGCAGGCGGTCGAGAAGACCGGATCCGAGGATGGCGGGATACAGATCCCCGTGTCCCGGCGGACACCATTCCAAGTCGGGATCCGCCGGCCATTCAACCGGCGCCAACGTGGCCGCGTCGATCTTGGGCACCTTGTTTTGCATCAGCTCGAGATCTTCCGGCGGGCCCAGCTCCGGGTAGCGCGCCAGATGGGCCAGGGTGTCGGCACTCGTGCTGAAGCTGTTCATGAGCAGGAACCGCAGGTCCGCGCCGGTCTTCCGGCGCACGGAAAGCACCTGTCGGACGATAAGATCCAGAAACGTCCGGCCGTCCCGGACCGGCAGCAGCGACTTCGCCTTTTCCAGACCCATGCTGGTGCCGAGACCGCCGTTCAGCTTCAACATCACGGCCTTGGCCAGCAGGGATTCGTCCGCCGGTGTGTCGGCGACATCTTCGTAGCGCGGAATGTCCCGGGCGGGGGCGATGGCGGACTCGGGAATCAGACCGGATTCATTGGCGGCCAGCAGGCCGAAGGAACGTTCAAATGCGGCAACGGCCGCCTCACTGAGACCGGCGTCGCGCATTTTTTTCGCGACGGGAGAGAAGGAAACATTCATGGGCGCCTTCAGGAATACCATTCCCTGCGCGACAATCGAATCGGAAAAGCGCGCCTTTCGGAGGAAAGGCGTTCCGGAGGGAACCTCACGCCCACCAAACCCGCCATGTCTTGCGGACGGCGCGCCCACAGGGATGCCTTTCCGGCCGGCCGGAGGATGCGCTCAGAGTTTTTCTCCCCGCAGCAAACGCGCGACGTCGGACTCAGTCCGCCGCAGCGGCGCGTTTTTCCCCTTCCTCCTTGATGGCGCGAACCGTGGCTTTCGCCTCCGTGAGGGCCTGGTTTTTCAGGCCCGCCACCAGGTTGGTGATCGGGACCACCAGGTTCGTGTAGCAAAGAAGGGTCTTGTTGTTTCCGTAGGGCTCGATGCGCAGCGATCCATCAACCGACTTTGCCAGGGGCGACTGCAGAAGGGTCCAACCCACGGAAAAATTCCGGCCCTTTTGGGAGTAGCGGTTCCGCACCGTGTAACTGATCTTCTGCAACACCGGCACCTTCACGGTATATTGCACATCCTTGGTGCCATCGGGGTTGTTCGCCACCACCTTGGCCGCCAGCATGCCCGGCGTGTAGCTGGGTGCGGAATCATAGTCCAGGAACAGATTCTTCATCACCTCCGGCGGGGCGTCGACCACCTGGTAGAGACTCAGCTCCGGCCAGGGCCCGGACTTCACGTCCCGGCTTTTGACCACCACCTGCCCGGCGGCGAGTTCGTCGCGCGAGTCGTCGGGGACTTCATCAATCAAGCCGGCCTGAAGCGTGGCTGCGGCCACCAGAGCCGTCGCGAGTCGAACCCATGTTCCAAAATTCATGACAAACTGATACCTCATCCCGAGCCGCTTGGCAAAGCCTCGAAACACAACACCCGGCGCGGCCGAAGCTCAACGCCGGGTGGGAATGGCTCTCGCCAAATCCAAGGGGGAACGACTTCAAAACTAGGACCGGCCGGGCGTCCGGTCCAGCGTCAGCCCGCACCATGACCCTCCAATCAGGGCTCGACCTGAACCCACCCGGAGCCCCGGGGAGGAAACCTGACCCAGCCGGCAGACGGCCCACCGCCGTCCGCGTTCAGACAAAAGCGCCCTGTTGCCGGAGCGTTTCCCGCAACAGACCGGCGTCCAGGTCCCGCGTTGAAGCCAATCCTTTCGAAACACACAGCGCCGCCGCCGTCCCGGCTCCCTGGCCGATGGCCATGACCTGGGGGGTGATGCGAATGGCCGCATGCGCCTCGTGGGTGCAATCAATGCACCGCGAGGCCACCAGGAGATTTTCAATGCCGCGGGCGCGGATGCTCCGGTAGGGAATTTCATACCACTTGCCCTCCGGGGGATAAATCCGCACCGTTCCCTCGCCGGCCGGATTGTGGATGTCGATGAACCAATTGCCGCGGGCAATGCAATCGTCGAAGGCCACCGTCTCCACGATGTCCTCCGCCGTAATGGTATAGTCCGCGCAAATCCGCCGGGTTTCGCGCACCCCGATGTGGGTGGGAGTTTCGGACACGAAGGCCTTTTCGAATCCGGGGATGTTTTTCCGCAGAAAAGCCGCCACCTCCATCACCTGACGGCGTCCCTCAATGGTGGCCTCCGTGACATCGCGCACCTTCGTGCCGTCCTTGCCGATGATGCGGGTCGAATTGAAATTCCATTGACCCGGAATCGGGTTCGGTCCGGACAGCACGTCCTCGCGCGGAACCGTCACCTCCCCCCGCGCCTTCGCCGCCTGCCACGCCTTCGCAAATTCCGGATCCGCCTTCTTGGCTTCCTGCGCCCGTGCGGTATCCACGCCGTCCATCTTGAAAATCATGGTCATGGGTTGCATGGCCCCGTCGCCTTCCCGCCCCTGCCGGAAGGGCACTCCCGCCCGCGCGCACACATCTCCGTCCCCCGATGCATCAATGAGCTGCCGGCCCAGCACGACCTGCCGGCCCTCCTTGCCCTCGACAATCACACCGGCCAGCCGGTCCCCCTCCCGAATCACATCCGCCACGAGCAGATGAAAATACGGGATCACGCCGGCCTGGATCACCAGTTCGTCGAGCACCACCTTGGCCACCTCGCTGTCGTAGGTACCGCCCTTCGTCGGCGCCCCCCAGGACGAAATCCATCCCCCCTGCTTTTCCAGCCCCTCCCAAACCTCGAGAAAAATCCCCCGCACATAGGGAAACGGCATCACCGCGCTCAGAATGCCCGACGTCCACGTCCCCCCAAAACTGCCGAAGCGCTCGATCAGAATTGTCCGCGCCCCGTTTCGCGCCGCGGCCACGGCCGCCCCCACGCCGCCGGGTCCACCCCCCAGCACCAAAACATCGGCCTCATCCAGCACCGGCAAAGTCTTTTCCGGTTCACGATACGTCTTCATGCGGCCGAGGATGGCACAACGGCTCCGGTCCGCGAGGGAAGGTGATTGATTGGGTTGCAGAAAAACTTATATAATTTCCACATGCTTCCCTCCGACACCCGTCTGACCATTGAAGACTGGTCGTCCCTTCGCGCCCGGCTGCTTTGGTGTTACGAGGGCAAGGTCGCGGAGGAGCATCTGCGGGGCAGTTCCCAGGTTCGCCATCTCACCGCGTGGGGCATCCGAAGCGGGGAGGTGGAGGTGACCATGCGGGGACGCACCCTGCGGGCGGAGGCCGGGGAATGGATTTTCTCAGGACCCGAATGGCGCTCGCAGGAATTCTCCCGGGGGGCCCGGTTGACCTCCATCAACTTCCATCTCGAGTGGCCCTCGGGCGATTCCTTGGTCGCCCCCTTTCTTGTCCTGCGGGATGACGAACATCCGGCCCTCACCCGCGCCTCCCGTCCCCTGCTCGCGCTGCTGCGGCGGGAATTTCCGGGCGTCCGTCACGACCTGCAAAGCCACCCGGCCAGTCCGACGACATTTTTCCGGCTTCAGGAGAAATTTTCCGCCTGGGTGGCCGCGTATCTGGAGACCATCCAGTCCGCCGGGGAGCGACCCACCCGCATGCGGGGCGTGGACCCCCGGGTGATGGTCGCTCTGCGCCTCCTCGACCGGCATCGGTGGAGCGACCCTTTCTCGGAAAGGAACCTCGCGGAAAAAACAGGCCTCAGCGTCGGCCACCTCGACCGGCTCTTCGTCCGCCAGATGGGGATCACTCCTCGCCGTTACCTGCAAAAACGCCGTCTGGAGTCGGCAAAGGCCATGCTTCGCGAGCCCCGCCTGACCATCAAGGAGATCGGATACGAACTCGGCTTTTCCTCTGCGGCTCATTTTTCCCATTGGTTCCGCCGCGCCACCGGGGAATCCCCCCGCACCTTCCGGGCCGGGGGATGAAGATTTCTTGTTGCCTGTGGAGCTCCAACGTGTATTTTCACCCTCCCCGACGCGCGCGGTTAGCTCAGTGGTAGAGCACTACCTTGACACGGTAGGGGTCACAGGTTCGAACCCTGTATCGCGCACCATCCCCCCTTTCGCGACCGTTCGCGACAGAAAGCGCCAAATCCCGTCTAGCGCTTGTATTTATCAGGGTTTCCGGGCCATCGCCGGTCTCCAGCGTTGCGACAGCATCCGACAGCTTCGGCCCCCGTTCCGCCTAAATTTTGTGAGCATATTTGTGAGCATGTCTCCGGGTAGAAGGAAGGGAGCGCGTCGATGGTCTCACGCAGGGGCAGCAGCTCCGCAGCCGTGTACGTGTTCAGGGTCAGCCGGAGATCGCTGTGCCGCATGACCTCCTTGACCAAGGCCGGCGCCGCCCCCGTGGCCGGAAAAAGGTTGGCTCTCCGCCCAAAAATGGGGACGGGGTCGCGGTGTTTGGGATCACCCGCGGTCCCGAAAGCTCATTGCAGACGCAGCCGGCCGTCCCGGCCCGTGCATCCGTGAAAACCGAAGGTGTTGCCGGGGACGGGATCCCATTCGACGGCGAACCGTTGGGCCACTTCGAGCGGTGCAAATTTCATCCCCCGTTCCTCGAGACGGTCACGGTGGATCTGGCAAATCTGGATGTCCTCGTTGATTCCCTCCCAGAACTTCAGCCGCGAACATTCACTGACAAGCGCCCGGCTCCGCAGGGAAAATCCCCCGTTGCCAACACGGTGCCTCCCGATGCGGCGGGCCCATTTCACCGGCCAGGGAGCGCCGATGTAGTCGTACTGCAGCCACTCGGGGTTCCACAGGTCGGGATGAATGATGTAGCCGTCGTTCTGGACGACCAGGACGTGTGTGCCGACGACATGATGCTCAAGCTCCTGCATGCAAAACCGCGAATAGGCATGAACGTCCCCCTGGGGGAACGGGATCCACTCATAGGGTCCGGGTGGCGGTTCGGAGGGACAACACACCTTCGCCGCGGCGAAAAATCCGGCCGGCATGGCCGCCAGGCAATGCTGCACGCAGAGCCAAGGCCTTGCCCCGGGGCGTCCGTCGGCGGTGATGAGGGTGATTTCGCTCATATTGGCATTTCAAAATGTCCGTCCTAACTGCGTTCCCGCGCCGCCCGCGGCCGTGCGTTCCACCGTTTTCACAGGCTCTTTTTTTTTTGCGGACGCATATTGGGCCGGAACCAAGTTTCGGGGCAAGGAGGATGTCCGCGAAACCGCCGCATCTTTCCGACTTTCTTTCCCCCACCGGCGGAAGCCGCACCCGGGGTTCCTATTTTTCCGGCTCGACCGGGATCCGGTGAGAGGCGTTACAAAAGAACCAGAATCCACCAAACCCTTCCGTCCGCCTGCATGAACACCCCTCCATCGATGGCCGAGATCGCCCGGCGGGCCGGTGTGGCGAAGTCCACCGTCTCCCTGGCCCTTCGCAACGATCCGCGCATCACGGTGCGCCAGCGGAAACGCATTCAAAAACTGGCCGCGCAGATGGGCTACCAGACCAATGCCCTGGTCGCCCGCCTGATGGCGGAATTGCGCCAATCGCGCCGGCAAAAACATGTCGCCTCCCTGGCAGTCATCAACCTGTGGAAGGGACCCGCGGAAGCCAATCTGCAGACCCGCAACGCCCAGTCCTGGCTGGAGGGATTCCAGGACCGTGCGGCGCAGATGGGCTACAGCATCGACCGGTTCTGGCTCAATGACCCGGAGGTGAAACCCGCGCGGCTCGCCCGCATTCTCGAAGCGCGCAACGTCCAGGGGGTCGTTTTCTTCGGAGTGCGCGACGAGGACTGTCTGGTCGGGGCCCGCGCCATCTGGATGCGGTTTCCCTCCGTGGTGACCGGCGCGCGCCTGCGCAAGCCGCCCCTCAGCTTCGTCATGAACGACCAATACCACGCCGCCGCGCAGGCGTGCCGCCAACTGACCACCACGGGATATCGCCGCATCGGAATCGTTCTCGACCGCTGGGTCGACAAAGTGGGGGAACATCGCTACATCGCGGGATACCTCACCGCTCTGGGAGATGCCGCCCGATCCGTCCCTCCCCTGATCCTCGAACCGGGCCGCCCGGATGAAAAATATCCGCGCCAGGCCCACCGCCGGCATTTTGCCGACTGGGTGCGCCGCCACCGACCCGACGCCTGCCTTTGCATCAACAGCTATCTTTTGGACTGGCTGACCGAAATGGGGGTGGCAATTCCCGGAGAGATGGGATTCGCCCTGCTCGACCTGCCCGAAGACCTCAGGGGACGCGTCGCAGGCATGGACCCCCGCTCCCGCGAAACCGGCAAAAAGGCCATCGACGTGCTGGTCGCGCAGCTGCACCGCGGGGAATTGGGCATTCCGGAAATTCAGACCGGGACCATGATCGAAAACCAATGGGTGCCCGGTGACACGGTCGCCCGCCGCCACCGGACGTAAAGGTCTCCCCCCGCCAAAAGTCCCGTCGTTTATCGAACGGTTCTACGAAGGCACGTTTGACAGCTTCCTGCATTGGGGAAAATGAAGTGGTTCAATCGTTGACCTTCCTATGGCCTCACTTTCTTCCCCTGCCCCGTCCGCCGAAACCCCGAAAAACGCTCCCGTCTTTGCGGATTTTCCGGGTCTCACCTTTCTCGGAAAACTCAAGACACGCCGCAGCACCGAAATCGCCTCGTCGGCGCTCGGCGTGGGATTCGAAACCCTCGACCGGGACATGTGGGATCCCAACCAGGCGTGGCCGGTCCTGGATGAACTCGGCGTGAAATGGGCCCGCGTACAGACCGGCTGGACCAAGACGGAACGGGAGCCCGGACGCTACGAATTTGCCTGGCTCGACGAGATCGTGGACAAACTGATCGCCCGCGGGGTCCAGCCCTGGCTGAGCCTCAGCTACGGCAACCGCCTCTACACCGAGGGCGCCAGCGCCACCGGAGTCGGTTATCCGCCCATCAAGACCGAAGCCGAACGCACGGCATGGGGCAACTATGTGCGCGCCGTGGTGCGGCATTTCCGGGACCGGGTGACCCACTACGAGGTGTGGAACGAACCCGACCTGCTGTCCTTCTGGAAACACGGCCCGCGCGCCAAGGAATACGTGGACCTCGTCCGCCTCAGCGCCAAACCGCTGCGCGAGGAACAGCCCGATGCCAAATTGATCGGCGGCGCCATCGCCTGGGGCATGACCCCCTGGAGCATCAAGTTCCTCGAGGACTGCATGAAGGAGGGCCTGCACGAACTGGTGGACATCATTTCCTACCACGGCTACAAATCCATCCCGGAGCGCCACAGCACGCAGGAATTCCCCGCCTTCCGTCATGTGCTCGACAAATACAAACCGTCCCTCATCGCCTGGCAGGGCGAGGCCGGTGTGCAGTCCTACGTTCCCGAAAAGGCGCGCGGAGTCGGGGCCCTGTCCACGATGAAATCCAGCGAGGCCATCCAGGCGCGCATGCTTCTGCGGCGGTTCCTTCTGGAACTGAGCAACGGAGCCGCCATGAGCAGCTATTTCCACATGGCGGACTTTGCCCACTACGCCGATTTCAAGGAGACCTTTCACTACGGCCTGGTCCGCCTGAAGGACGGTTCGCGGAAGCCTTCCTATTTTGCCATGCAAACGCTGGCCACGCTGCTCTGCGATCCGATGGAACCGGCCCGCGGACGCACCTCGTGTCACATGAGCGTTCTCAGCGACACCAAGGATCCGCGCGCGACGAAGGCCACGACCTGGCATGCCAACTTTGTCAAAAACGACATCCCGGTTCACGCCTGGTGGCTGCCCATTTCGGTGGAGGAGGATCCGGTGATCCAGCAGGTCGACATGACCCTCTGGATTGACGGCGACCTGCGTCTGGAGGATCCCGTATTGATCGAACCCGTCACCCAGGAGGTCTATGCGGTTCCGCTCGAATGGGACAAGCGCACCTGCGCCGAGACATGGATGCAGCCCGATCCGGAAGCCGAAGGCGTGCGGGTTTTCCGTCCCCTGCCCATCAGCAACAGTCCGCTCATCCTCACCGACCGCTCCATCGTGGACCTCCTCTGATTCCGGCTCCATGAAACTCCGCCGCCTCACCACGCACATCTGCGACGCCTTTCGCACCAACTGGGTCTTCGTGAAGATCGAAACCGCCGACGGTCTCGTCGGTTGGGGCGAGGCCACCCTGGAGTATCGCGAACACACCGTCGACTGGGCGCTGCGGGAACTGGAGCGGGGACTGAAGGAACGCGATCTCGAAAACATCGAAGCGTGGTGGCAGGATGCCTACCGCGACGCCTACTGGCGGGGCGGCCCGGTCCTGACAAGCGCGCTTTCCGCCGTGGAAATGGCCCTCTGGGACATCCAGGGCAAGGCTCTCGGCGTTCCGGTCCATCGGCTCCTTGGCGGCAAGGTGCGCTCCGAGGTACCATGTTATGCCAATGCGTGGTTCGCCGGAGCCCGGGAACCCGCCGAGTTCGCGGAGAAGGCGCGGGAGGCGGTCGCCATGGGCTACAGGGCGCTGAAATGGGATCCGTTTGGAGCGGCCTTCCGGACGCTGTCCGCCGCGGAAATGCGCAAGGCGCTCACCGTGGTCGAGGCGGTGGTCAACGCGGTAGGCGACGCGGCCCGCATCATGATCGAGGCGCACGGACGCTTTGAACTGCCCTGCGCGCGGCGCATCGCGCGGGCCCTGGAGGACTTTGACGTCCACTGGCTCGAGGAACCCCTCATTCCCGGCAACCTCGAAAACTACGCCCGTCTGCGCCGGGAGACCCGCACGCCCATTTCCCTCGGCGAGCGGCTTTACACCCGCTGGGATTTTCGCGAGGTGTTCGAAAAGGGATGCGCCGATTTCATCCAGCCGGACGTCTCGCACGCCGGCGGAATTTGGGAACTGCGCAAGATCGGCGCCCTGGCAGAACTTTGGCAGATCGGGTTCTGTCCGCACAATCCGTCCGGCCCCGTGGCCAACGCCGCCACCCTGCAACTTGCCGCCTGCACGCCCAATTTCGAATTCCTCGAAACCATGGCCACCGACGTGCCATGGAGAAAGGATGTCGCCCGGGAGGCGTGTCAATTTGTGGACGGTCAGATGACGATCCCCGAGGTCCCCGGTCTGGGCGTCGAAATCAACGAGGAGGCGCTGGCCCGGTTTCCGTATCAGGTTCATGATCTCCGGCACTACACCGGAGCGCTCACCCAAATCCGTCCGCCCGACGCGACGGCCACTTTCACCACCCGGAAGACGTGATGGCGGCACGAGTCCAATTCGATTTCTCCGGCCGGACCGTTCTGGTGACCGGCTCGACGCAAAACCTGGGGTTTACCATCGCCCAAGCCTTCGCCCGCAGCGGCGCCCGGGTCATCCTGCACGGACCCGAAACCGAACCGCTGGCGGCGGCCCGCGGAAAACTGCTTTCCGGCGAACCGCAAGCCCAGCTGGAAACCGTCCGCTTTGACCTCGCCCGGCCGGACGAAATCGAAGCCGCCTTTCGCGACCTCGAACAAACCGGACTCTCCCCGGACATCCTCATCAACAACGCCGCGCATCTCGGACTCGGAACCTCCGGTTTTCTGGAACAGGAAACGGCCTTCTTCCGTGAAGTGATGGAGGTCAATCTCTTCGGGCCCCTGCAATGTTCCCGCCTGGCCGCGCAGGCCATGCGCCGGCGTGGCGGAGGACACATTCTTCACATCTCCTCACTGGCCGGCGAGCGGGCCATCTGGGGCCGCAGCGCCTACAACACCAGCAAGGCGGCTCTGGATGGATTGACCCGTTCCATGGCCCTCGAACTCGCTCCGCTGGGCATCCGGGTCAACGCCATCGCGCCCGGTTATGTGTGGACGCCCCGCTGGGACGGACTGGATCCCGAAACCGTCCGGACGCGACGGGACAACACCCCGGCCGGCGAACCGACGCTTCAGGAGGAAATCGCCGCCGTGGCCCTCTTCCTCTGCGCGGACGCCACCCCGACCCTGATCGGCACCAAGGTGGTCATCGACGGCGGCCTGCAGGCCCAGCAGGTGCCACGAAAAAATTCGGTCTGATCCCCGCCCCACCCCCGGAGCACCCCCCATCGCCCTCGTTCCGGAAAACAACCCGGCGGGATCCCGCTCCCTCCCGTCATTTCCCCGTACCCATTTTTCTTGACGCGTAAGAAAATTCTTACACATTATCCATGCCCGCATGGCAATCCAATCCCAGAAAGGCGATGGCGGACCGGATGTTTTCGATGCCATCAGTCATCCCGCCCGGCGGCGGATGCTTGATTTGCTTTGCGAATCCGAGCGCTCCGTGACGGCGCTCACGGGGAATTTTCAAATGAGCCGCCCGGCCGTTTCGCAACACCTTCGGGTTTTGCTGCAAGCCGGACTGGTCACAGAGCAGCGTCACGGCCGCGAGCGGCGTTACCGTCTGGTTCCGGAACGGCTCCGTCCCGTGCGCGAGTGGATCGCCCGCTATGAACTTTTCTGGGACGACCGGTTCCGTCGCCTGCAAAACCATCTGTCCCGGCAATCTCCAAAATGACCGACACCATACAACGGGAACTCTGGTTCCCGCAGTCCCGGCAGGAGGTGTGGAACGCCATCGCCCAAAGCTCCACCCTCGCCGAATGGATGTATCCCAACGATTTCGAACCACGTGTGGGACACCGGTTCACCTTCCGGGTTCCGCCC
>CALCJD010000102.1 GCA_937960895.1 uncultured Spartobacteria bacterium
GTTAGTCGGGGCCGCTTCTGCCGATGGCGATGTGGACGGCGCCTCAGCGTTCCTTCCGGTATTCCGAGGGGGATTTTCCGAATTTCCTGCGGAAGCGCGCGGAGAAATAAAACGCGCCGTTGAATCCGGTTTCGGCGGCGATCTCTCCGATCCGGAGTCCGGTCGCGCGCAAAAGCTGGGCGGCGCGCTGCAGGCGCAATTCCTCCAGGAATTGCTGGGGCGGCAGGCCGATCTGCTCGCGGAAGAGATGGGCCAGCCGGGAAACCGACAACCCGCAGCTGCGGGCGAGCATGGACACGCTGAGCGGTTCGTGGAGGCGCTCCGCCATGATGTCGAGCGCGCGGCGGATGCGGTCGTCGTAGGAACGGCGGGTGTTGGCGGTGTGCATCCAGAGCAGGGCGCGCTCGAGGGCGTTGAGGGCAAGATCAATGCCCGCGGGGTTCGGCAGGCGGGAAAGCCGCACCGTGTCGGCGAGGGCCTTTTGCGCCTCGCGCAGCGCGGCGCCGCCCAACGGGATGCTTCGCAGTCCGCGTCCGGCCTCCGGCCAGCCGAGCCAGTCGGCCCAATGGGGGCGGGGATGAAAATGCGCCCAGAGCAGGCGCCAGCGTCCGCTTTCCGGATCGGTGTAATAACGCTGCGCGGCCCCCGGCGCATACAGAGTCGCCGTGCCGGGCAGGGAGCGCAGACTCACCGGACCGCTTTCGACCCGGCCCGCGCCGGCGACGGTGAGGATCAACAGCCAGTCCGTGGTCCCGCGCGGACGCCAGTTGTCATAGTGCGGGCCGCAGCGGAATTCATCGGCGGCCAGAGCGGTGACCGTCAGGTGCGGGGTTTCCTGGGAGGGGAACATGACAGAATATCACAGGTTTTTGGCAGGCGGTGGCATTCCCAAAACGGCGGAGATGGCTAGGCTGCCTTCCACCTCTCCACTACCATGAACACTCTTGTTAAGACCAACCCGGAAATTGCCGCCCTCAAGGAACAATACGACCGCGACGGTTATTGCGTGGCCTCCGATCTTTTTACGGAAACCCAATTGCAGGAAATCGAAGAATTTTTTGAGGACTACAAAAAGGCGGGTCCCGAGGCCTTCGAGGGCGGCCTGCCCTACGACCAGATTGACATGACCAAGCGCCAGGTGCGCGCCATGCATCCGCATCGCTTCAGCTCCAAGGCCCTGGAATGGTTCATCAATCCGAATGTGGCCGCCATCCTCGAAGTTTTGCTGGGCCGGCCCGCGCTGGGGGCGCAGACCATGTATTATTACAAGCCGCCGGGCGCCAAGGGGCAGGGGATGCACCAGGATAATTTTTATCTTCTGGCGAAACCGGCCACCTGCATCGCCGCATGGACGGCGATCGACGACGCCACCCTGGACAACGGCTGCCTGTATGTGGTGCCGGGGTCCCATCGCGAGGACATCCTCTGTCCGGAAAGCAAGACCGAGCGTTGGTTCGGCTACGGGGACAGTCATATTTCCAAATTCCCCCGCGATGCCAAACCCGTGCCGGTTCCGGTGCGGCGCGGACAGACCATGTTTTTCGGCGGCAACCTCATCCACGGTTCGGGTCCCAACCGGACGAAGGACCGCTACCGCCGCACCTTCATCGGTCATTACATCGATGAGGCGAGCGAGTCCGTCTCGCGCTTTTACCATCCGATCGTCGACATGAAGGGAAACGTCGTTTCCCGGGTGGCTGCCGCCGCGGGTGGCGGACCGTGCGGGGACGATTGGGAAGGCGCCGTGCATTGAGCACGCCCTCCGGGCCGCCGTCGGCTGGACGGACCGTGAGATTTTCGGCAGGTTGAGACTCGCCAGAGCGCGGAACCTGGGGAAAAGTGGGGGCGCTTTGCATCCGCTCGTCAAAATCCTGTTGTATCTCGCCGTGGTCGTCTTGGTGGCGGCGCTTCTGTCGCCGCCGCTGTTCTGGTTGCTCGACGGGACGATCCGGTTTCCGTTTTACCGATATTTCAGCCGCACGGCGCAGGTGACGGCCATTGTCCTGCTGGTGCCCCTGCTTTTCTGGCTGAACATCCGGCGGGTGTCCGAGTTCGGACTGGAAAAAAACTCCCGCGGCTGGCGGGATGCGGTGGCGGGGCTGGTCCTGGGATTGGGACCGGTGGTTCTTCTGGGCCTGGGCTATCTGTGGACGGGCGTGTATCGGATGCAGGCCGATCCCGAGCCGTGGAAAATTTTCCGCATCGCCGGCACTGCGGTCGTGGTGGCGGTGATTGAAGAATTCCTCTTTCGCGGCGTGGCTCTGGGGTTGGCGGCGCGGTCCTTCGGCCGCTGGGCCGCGGCGGTGGCGGTTTCGCTGGTCTTTGCCGCCGTCCATTTCCTCAAACCGGCCAAGGAGGTCGATCCGGTGGTCCATTGGTGGACGGGGTTTGCCCAGATTCCGCGGATTCTCGAGTCGGCGCCCCCTCCGGGGCTCCTGGCCTTCGGCTTCGCCTCGCTGTTTGTGGGGGGATTGATTCTCGCGCTGGCGGCGCTGGGCACGCGGTCCCTGTGGCTGCCGATCGGAATTCATGCCGGATGGATCCTGGGTCAGCAGGGCGTGCAATGGCTGGCCCAACCGGTGTCCAAGTCGTTCAAGCCGTTTTTTCCGTGGGTCGGGCCCAATGTGGTGAGCGGAGCCGTTCCCACCGGACTGGTGCCGTTGTTTGTGCTGTTGCTAAGCGGGGCGGGGGTCTGGTTGTATCTCCGTCATGCGCGCCCTCAGGCTACGCGACATCCTTGAGACGCTGCAGGATTTGTTTTTTCCGGCGCATTGCGTCGGCTGCGCCACCGCGGTGGAATCCGGATGGTTTTGCCCCGATTGCGAGCGGGACATCCGCTTTGTCACCGAACCTCGCTGCGAAACGTGCTCCCAGCCCCATGCGGCGGTGATGGACCGTTATGTCTGCGTCAACTGCCGCGGGCGGGCCTTTCATTTCGAATGCGCCGTCGCCGTGCTGCAGAGCCGCGGCGTGATGCGTGAGCTGATTCACCGCCTGAAATATGGCGGGGAGCTGTGGCTGGAGGAAATTCTGGTGTCGTTTCTGGCCCGCGGACTGGAGGATCCCCGGCTGGACGGGGAGGTCATCGACGCGGTCGTACCGGTGCCCCTGCATGCCCTGCGACGGCGGGAGCGGGAGTTCAACCAGGCGGAGGTGCTGGCCCGCGGACTCGCCCGGCGGGAAAATCTCGTTTTTTTGGACGCCCTGCGCCGGGTTCGCCACACGGTGACCCAGACACACTTTGACCGCCGCCGACGCATGCAAAACTTGCGGGACGCCTTCGAATTGCGGCAGAATGTCACCGTGCAAGGAAAACACCTTTTGCTGGTGGACGATGTGCTGACAACCGGGTCCACGCTTGACGAATGTGCCCGCGTCCTGTTGGAAGCCGGGGCCGAATCCGTCCGCGCCCTCACCGTGGCGAGGGGCTAACCATTTTCAACATGCCTTTTTTCAAAAAACCCAATTTCATCAAATCCCGCTCCTCCAAAGCGCGCGAAATGCCCGAAGGACTCTGGACGAAGTGTGTTTCCTGCGGCGAGGTGATCCACAACCTGGCCCTCAAGGAAAACCTGCGTGTCTGTCCGAAGTGCGGCCACCATTTCACCATGGGGGCCGAGGAACGCATTGCCAGCCTGCTTGACCCGGATTCCTGGGTGGAAATGGATGCGAATCTCCTTTCGGTCGACACGCTCGAGTTCAAGGGCACGGCCGCCTACACCGAGCGTCTCAGGAGTTACCAGGAAAAGACCGGGTTGAAGGACGCCGTGCTTTCCGGTACCGGAACCATCGACGGCCGTCCGGTGGGGCTGGCGGTGATGGATTTCAACTTCCTGGCCGCCACCATGGGCTCGGTGGTCGGGGAAAAGATCACCCGGCTCATTGAGACCGCCACGGCGAAAAAGATGGCGGTGATCATCGTGTGCGCCTCGGGCGGCGCCCGCATGTACGAGGGCATGCTCAGCCTCATGCAGATGGCCAAGACCAGTGGCGCTCTGGCCCGCCATGCCGCGGCGGGGCTGCCCTACATCACGGTGCTGACCAATCCGACCACCGCCGGGGTGATGGCCAGCTACGCCTCGCTGGGGGACGTCATCATCGCCGAACCGAAAAGCATGATCGGATTTGCCGGTCCCCGGGTCATCAAGGAAACCACCCACCAGGAACTGCCTCCGGGATTTCAGACGGCGGAGTTCCTGGAGAAACACGGCCTGATCGACATCGTTGTTCCCCGCGGGGAGATGCGTTCGGTCATCAGCCGCCTTCTGGATTATCTGGCCCCGGCGAAGAAGTGACCTACGAGGAATCGCTGGAGTGGCTCGACTCCATTCGCGTTTTTGGCATCAAGCTTGGGCTGGCCAACATGCGTCTGCTGCTCGGGGAGCTCGGCGATCCCCAGGATTCCCTGGCCATCCTTCATGTCGCCGGAACCAACGGCAAGGGGTCCGTGTGCGCCATCATGGAGTCCCTGTTGCGGACCTCGGGATGCCGTACCGGCCTTTACACCTCGCCGCATCTTGTCGATTTTCGCGAACGCATCCGCGTGAACGGTGAAAAGATCTCCCCGGAAGCCGTGGCCGAGGGCTTGACCCGCATCCGGGAGATTTCCTCCGGCTGGGACCGCCAGCCCACCTATTTTGAGGTTGTCACCGCCCTGGCGCTGCTGCATTTCGCCGCCGAAAAGTGCCAGGCTGTGGTGCTGGAAACGGGCATGGGGGGGCGGCTCGACGCGACCAATGCCGTGCTGCCCGTCGTGTCCGTGATCACCTCCATCGCCCTCGATCACCGGCAGTGGCTGGGAAACACCCTGGCCGAAGTTGCGCAGGAAAAGGCCGGCATCATCAAGCCGGGGATTCCCGTCGTGAGCGCCGTCCAGGATCCCGCCGCCGCCGAGGTGCTCGGGGAACAGGCGGCCCGCCTCAATGCGGAACTCACCTTTGTCTCCACGCCCCTGGAAGGCGTCCCGATCTCCCTGCGGGGCGCCCATCAGAAGGCCAACGCCGCGCTGGCGGTCGAGGCGGTGAAACAGGCGGGATTTGCCCTCGGGGAATCCGTCATTCCCCACGCGCTCGCCAATGTCTACTGGCCGGGGCGTTTTCAGATTGTCAATCAGCGCATCGTGCTCGACGGCGCCCACAACCCGCATGCCGCGCAGAATCTCGTCAAAAACTGGCGGGAGATCTTCGGCCGGGAGCGGCCGATCGTCATCCTGGGCGCCCTCGAGGACAAGGAGTATCCGGTCATCATCGAGAAGCTGGAGTCCATTGCGGAGGAATTTTATTTCGTCCCGGTGAAGAGTTTCCGGTCCGCCACGCCGGAACAGCTCACGGCGGCGTGCATGATCAAATACACCGTCTTCGAATCCGCCGGGGAGGCCCTCGCCGCCTCGCGCGGCCTCACTTTGGTCACCGGTTCGCTTTTCCTCGTCGGCGAAATGATGGGGCTTCTGGGCATCGAACCCTGAGGGACCGGGCCGGCCGTCGCGGATCCGCCGACGCCGTCCGTTTCCCGCAAAAAAACAAAAACCGGCGTCCGAAACTCGCAAACGGACGCCGGTTTGTTTGCTCTCTAACCCTGCGGATTGCTCCGCCCGTCGTGACCTCCTAGAAGGTCACGCCAAGTTGGAAGCCCAGGACGGTCGCGTTATGCGTCAGACCGGTTCCGCCCGGACGGATGATGTATTGCAGGTCGGGCTGCACGTAGGCCCATTTGTTGACCTGGATGCGATACGAGAACTCGATCACGCCTTCGTAGTTCTGGACGGGACGTCCGCGACGCTCGTCGGCCAGCTGCTTGTAGTAGCTGTAGTTGCCGTAGGCGAAGCCGATGCCGAACTGGTCCGCGTCCCGGGTCGGGATGAGCCCCTTGTAGACGAGGCCGGTGTGGAAGTAGAACGGCTCGGGGTTGTTGTACTTCGGCGCGAAGTTGATGAGGCTGAAGAAATACAGACCCTGGTCGTTGAGTTTGGTGTTCGGCTTGACCGGCTCCTTGAAGTTCTTGCCGTCAGACGGTCCCTTGGCCAGCGGAGCGGGCTCCTCGGGCGTGGGCTCGCGATAGAGCATCTGGTCCGCCTGCCAGTAGAAGATCACCCGTTCGTCGTATTTGGCCCCGTAATACGAGGTGTTTTCCACACCCCAGTAGAGGAAGCCGGTGGCATAACGTCCGGGCAGCTTGTCCGGTCCGATCTTCGGCGTCACGCCGGTCTCGGAGAGCCAGTAAAGGCCGTTCGAATTCGGCGGCTGGGCGCCCGCGAAATACAGACCGTGATTGGAGGTCGTTCCGTAGCCCGGCACCGCCAGATACAGACCGCTCTGCGCGTAGAACCAGCTGTTCGGCTTCACCTTGAGGTAGCCGCCCCAGGAGTGGAAGCTGCCGCCCCAACCAAATCCATTGGCGCCGAACCCGCGGTTCGAGGTGAAGGTGTTGTTGAGGAAGAATTTGTTCAGCGGCTGATTGACGAAGATGTCCGTCGGATTCTGCCAGCCGCCCGACAGCGTCAGGAATTCCTTCACGCCAAACAGTTCCGGCGTCACGTAGGTGAAGTAGGCATTCTGGAAACGCCAGAGCCGACCACCTTGGAAGGTGCTGGGCGCAAATTGTCCGGTGTTGCCCGTTCCGATGTATTTGTTCACACCGGAGCCACCGCGATAACGGAGATCCGAATAGAAGGTCAGACCCTCCAAAGCCTCCCAACCCGTCAGTTTATAAAAGTCCAGCGTGCCGCGGAACTTCCACTCGTCATCGTAGCCGAAGCGCTGCTGAAGGCCGCCCGCCACGTTCCAAAGGAAATTCGCCTTCCATTCCGCCCCCAGCCTGAGACCGTGCTCCTCGAGGGTGTCCCGGACTCCAAACCAGTTCCCGCTGGCGTATTTCCCATTCCACCATTGCTCCAGAGCCGACGGAGAGTCCTCGACCGTGGCCGTGGACGTCTGACCCGCCTGGAGTCCGGGGACGGTCACGGCCGCAAGGCCTGCCGCCAACCCGAGAAGTTGCATGCGTTTGTTTTTCATATGCGATTGGTTAAGTCGTTTTTGTATCAGCCAATTTCCGCGGGGTTTCTCGCGGGATGAGCTTATAAACGACTTTTTTTGTCGTTATTTCGACGGGTGACAAGAAAAATATCTCGTTGTTCAAAAAAAAGTGCGGCGGAGGGTTCATGGGGGCACCCGATGCGGACACGATCCGCGCGGGGATTGCTTCGCGAGGGTGAATTTTACCGGTTCGGTGTCAATCCTGTATTTCTCTCCCGAAGGGAAGGGCGCGGAGGGGAATGGACTTGGAAGCGGCGAAGGGATCGGTTTTGCTCCGGCGCAATCGCCGCATGATGTCTTCCCAATTTTTCCAGCGGGCCCTTCCGGTTTGGCCGGCGGGCGGGTCCGGGGCCATGAATGTCCGTGTCAGTTTCCATGCGCGGATTGCGGGCCGTCGCGGTCTGCGTCTGACGATAAGAATTGCGGCCGCGTCCGCCTACCGGCTCTGGGTGGACGGACGGTTTTCCGGTCAGGGTCCGGCCCGTGCCCCCCATGGACATGCCCGGGTGGATGTATGGAATGCGGGGATGAGGCGGAACGGTCCTGTGGATGTTGTGATCGAGGTGGTCGATTACGGCGTGCCGACCTTTTGTGAGGCGCGGGGACCGGCGTTTTGTCAGGCGGAGGTGGAGGCAGCGGGGGAGGTGCTGGCTTGGACGGAGGGAGCGGCAGGGGGATTTGTGGCCGAGTGGCGGCCGGAGGTGGTTCAGCGCATCGAGCGATACAGTTACCAGCGGGCGTTTTGCGAGGGTTACCGGCTGGGGACCGAAGGATTGGCGTGGTTGCAGCCGGGTTATGAACCGGCGAGACCCGCGAGGCTCCGCGCCCTTGCCCGTTCCCGGGTGTTGCTTGAGCGGGGCGTGTCGTATCCGGATTTTGCGGAGTTTCTTCCGCGTCCGGCCGTTGATCGCGGCCGGGCTTCATTTCGTCGCGCCATCGCCTCGCGGGCGCGCAAACATCGGTTTTTGCACAACATCGGGGGCGTGAACCACAAACTCCCGTCGTCCGCGGCGGAAGGGGCGGACTATTGTTCCGACGGCTTTCCGTTGTCGGAGGTCGGGTGGCCGCTTTACGAAACGCTTGCCGGTTTGCGGTTTGTCGCCGGAGGGCGCAGACAGGGACGCCGCATTCTTTTGAAACGAAGGGAATGGGCGCGGTGGGATTTTGGCCGCAACCTCACCGGATTTCCCGGCCTTGAGCTCCGTGCCGCGCGGAGGGCGCGGGTGGTGATTCTTTTCGACGAGATCCTCGTGGAGGGAAACATCCAATTCGACCGTCTGGAGTGCCTGAACGCGATGTGGCTGGAAATTTCTCCGGGGGATCCGGTCCTGTTCCGGTCCTTTGAACCTTATGTCCTCCGTCATCTTCAGGTGCTCGTCTGGGAGGGGGAGGTCATGGTGTCAGGGGTGCACCTGCGGAGCTTTGCGAACACGGTGCCCCTGCGCGCTTCGCGGCGGAAATTATCCCCGGCGCTGGCCGGGGTGCGGGAGGCGGCGCTGGCCACGTTCCGCCAGAACACGCTCGACCTTTACATGGACTGTCCGTCTCGCGAGCGGGCGGGATGGCTTGGCGACAGCCTGTTTGCCTCGCGGGCCGAATGGCATCTGTGCGGCGACAATCCCGTCGAGCGGGCGTTTCTGGAGAATTTTCTCCGGCCCCGGCGCTTCCACGGACTGCCCGCGGGCATGGTCCCGATGTGTTATCCGGCCGAGCCTCTCGGCGGCGAATTCATTCCGGATTTCGCGATGTTTTTGGTCCTGCAGCTCGACGAGGCGCAGCGCCTGCGGCGCCTGCCGCGGGAATGGCGGGATCTTGTCGCGCATCGGGTGCGCGGATTGCTGCGGTATTTCCGCCGCTTCGAGAACGAATTCGGTTTGTTGGAAAATCTGGAAGGCTGGGTGTTTGTCGAATGGACCGACGGGCCGACCGTTAAATGGGAGGTTGATTCCTCGACCAGTCCGGGCGAGTATAAATTCAAGGTGACCAAGATCGAACAAGCCTACAAAGCCTGCCCTCAGGGGTGGACAGGAGGCGTTGCTTCAAAATCTAATACTCAGGAGAGTGACGAAGTGACGGTCCTTGCGTTCAAAATCGAGATTACCGGGAGTCATCAAGCAATCGAAAGCCAGGATTCAAATGAGTTTGAAGCCAAAGTTACTCCTGCTGCCGCAAACCCCTCGGCTCACAAATGGCTGGATGGGGCACCTGACGCATGGCCTAATGGCGCGGGCAATAACCCCCAGTTGGATTACAGTGCCCCACAGGCCAATAAGACTAAAGTGAAAAAAACAAGGTGGTTTGCTCCGACTAACAATAGAAGACAAGATATTGATGCACGGCTGTCCAAAATAATTCTTTCTTGGACAACGGGCATTGATTTTATGCGGG
>CALCJD010000103.1 GCA_937960895.1 uncultured Spartobacteria bacterium
CCCAAGCCGGCGCCCCAACCCAAGATCAAGCAGGAGACCCTGCAATTCGAGTCGGTGGCCCGGGGGCGTTTTGAGAAAAGCGAGCCCACCATCGTCGAAGGTGAGGATCTGGATGTGCCGACCTTTCTGCGCCTTCGGGGTA
Source organism: uncultured Spartobacteria bacterium (assembly GCA_937960895.1). GTDB lineage: Bacteria > Verrucomicrobiota > Verrucomicrobiia > Chthoniobacterales > Terrimicrobiaceae > CALCJD01. The sequence goes on from CALCJD010000103.1 coordinate 143, forward strand.
AGCTGAAATAAGTCGTTCCCCGAAAACCACTAATATAAGCTTTTCGGAGAGACCAGGCCGGAAGGTGCGGGCGTCCCGCGCCTGCGGACGGGAGCAAGGAACCGAGAAAAACCTTAGACTTTTCTAAGGATTCTTTGTGCGGGCTCTTGCCAAGTGGGGCGCCCTGCGCTAAGAGACACCCCAATCTCATCCCGATGATCTCTTTGAAAAGTGTCCGGACGTTGAGCCTGTCCCTCGTGGCGGCAGGGTGTGTCACTTCAATCTCCTTCGCGCAGGACGCTCCATCCAAGCCGACCAAGGACAATCCCCCCACCAATGTCGAGGCGCTTGACGGCATCAAGGGATACGGCGGACTGGCCTTCGGTTCGGATTTTTCGGCCGCCCAGGATCTGGAGCTCGAGCAGGACCGCGGGCCGCTCAAGATTTACAAGAGGAAAAACGAGAAGCTGCAGCTCGGTCCCGTGCTTCTCGACACCGTCCTCTATTATTTCTACGAGGGCAAACTGTATGGAGTCGCCTTCCACACGGATGACGGGCAGGACAGCCTGAATCTCAAGACGGTGTTCAATTTTGCCTTTGGGCCCGGACAGGATTCCGCCGACGGCGGTCCTTCCACCGTCTGGATGGGCAAAAAGAACGGCGCCCTGTTTGAGCTGAACACCAGCACCGGCGACGCCAGTGCCTTCCTTTTCGACATCAAGGCGCACGACGCCTACCTGAAATACGAAACCGAGGCCGCCGAAAAGGCCGCCAGTCAGCTTGTCAAAGGAGAATAACATGAACAGCAAACCCGAAGACTCCTCCAATGCGAAATTGACCGACAGCCTGAAGGCGTTGCTTTTGGGCGGCGCGCTTGTGCTGGGGACGACCCAAACCGGCGAGGCGGCGGCCGCTCCGGCGCAGGCCTCCGACACCCTGGACGCCCGCATTCAGAAACTGCGCGAGCAGGTTCGTGAGAACCCGACCCCCAACTTCCGCATGGGCAACGGGCCGGCGGAAGACGGCTCGGACCTCATGTGGTGGCGCAATGCCTGGGGCAACGGGGGCTGGCACAACTGGCATAATGGCTGGCGCAACGGCGGCTTCGGCTGGGGTAACTGGCATAACTGGTAAACCTCCGTCTCCGCAAACCTCTCCGGAGGATTCGCGTCCCGGTCCGTCAAGGGAATCGTGGCTGCGGCTCGTCGTGCTGCAGCCATCTCCCTTCTGCAATATCAACTGCGATTATTGCTACCTTCCGGATCGCTCGGCGACCCACCGGATGAGCCGCGACACGCTGCTGCGGGCGGTCGGCCAGATCTTTTCCTCGGATCTCATCGGCGACGAAGTCACCTTCGTCTGGCATGCCGGCGAGCCGCTCGCCGTGCCGCAAAGCTGGTACGAGGAGGCCTTCACCCTCATCCGGGAGGCCGCCCCGCCCGGCGTCAAACCGATCCACACCCTCCAGAGCAACGGCACGCTCATCAACGGGAAGTGGTGCGAGTTTTTTCATCGCTGGGATGTCCACGTCGGTCTGAGCATCGACGGACCGGCCTTCATCCACGACGCCCACCGCAAGACCCGCAAGGGCGCCGGCACCCATGCCCAGGCCATGCGGGGCGCCCGGCTGCTTCACGAAAGCGGACGGGATTTTCACGTCATTGCCGTGGTCACACGCGAGTCCCTGGACCACGCGGACGCCATCTTTGATTTCTTCGTCGAAAACGGCATTTACCGCTTTGGATTCAACATCGACGAAATGGAGGGAGCCAATTCCTCCAGCACTCTCGAGGGGGTTGCCACGGATCGCATCGAGGCCTTTTTTCGCCGGATGTTTGAGCGTCAGCGCGAGGCCGGCGGCCGCGTCTGCATCCGGGAGTTCGATTCCGCGCTCTGCCGCATCATGCGGGACCGCAGCGAGGAGGCCGGACGTTTTGTTTATGAAAACGAACAGGTGCGTCCGTTCGGCATCCTGAGCATCGACTGGCGGGGAAACTTCTCCACCTACTCGCCGGAGCTGCTCGGCCTGTCGATCGGTGACTACGGGGAATTTTCCTTTGGCAATGTCCACGACCTGTCGTTGAGCGCCGCCATCCGGACGCCGAAGTTTCAGCGCGTGCTTTCCGACATTCAGTCCGGGGTGGAAAAATGCCGCGCCCAGTGCGCCTATTTCAACCTCTGTGGCGGCGGGGCGCCCGCCAACAAGTTTTTCGAAAACGGATCCTTTGCCAGCGGCGCCACCATGTATTGCCGCTACGCGGTGAAGGTGCCGATTGACATCGTCCTGGCCGACATCGAGAGGGATCTGCAAATCCGGGGGTGAATTCCGCGGACGGCGAGGGGCCCCGCGTTCCTCCGGGCGGCGGGAGGGAGCCGTCATCAAAAATCCGGTCCCGGGGGCCGGCGGGGTTTTTGCGGTTGGCGCCTCCCGTTTGCAGATGCATCCCAGGTTGCCGTGCGGGGGAAATCCGATAGGTTGTGGCCGATGAAAAAGCGCCTGTTCCTCCTTGCGCTCGCTCTGGGCTGCGGCGGGCGGGTGTGGGCGCTTGATGCCACGGCGCAGAAGCTGGCGGACCGGTACCTGACCATCCTGCAGGGGAATCCGGGGCAGCAGACGGTCCTGGAGCGGCTTTGGAAAATCCACGTCGACGCCGGAGAGGAGGCGGCGTTCCGGGAACTGGCCCGCGCGCAGGCGGAAACCCATCCGGTTCTGGCGGCGGCCCTGCTGCAAAAGGCCGGAGAGGGGGACGAGGCGGAGACGATTCTCCGGACGGCGGCCGAACATGGCGAGGGGGCGGCCGCCGAATTGCTGGCGACCCGTCTGGCGGCGCGGGGCGAGGCGGCCGGTGCGGCGGCGGTTCTCGAGAAGGCGCTGGCCGTTCATCCGACGCCCGGCCTGTGGATGCAGCTGGGCCTGTGCCGTCATCGCCTGGGGGACGGAGCCGGCGCGCGCGAGGCCTGGGAAAACGCAGTGGCGCTGAGCCCGACGGATCTCGGCCTGCGCCGTCAATTGGCGCGGGCCTGCGCCCTCGCGGGCGACCGCGATGCGGCCTGCATGCATTGGCAGGCCATTGCGGAACACGGATTGCCTTCCGAGCGCTTTGAAGCCTGGCAGGAAATCTCCCGTCAGCGGGCCGCCTCCGGCCGGTGGTCCGAGGCCATCGCCGCCCAGGAAGCGCTTCTTGGCCTGATGGGACCGGGCCATTGGGAACTCAGGTCGGCCCGCCGCCGCCTGTTTGAGCTGCACCGTCAGGCCGGTTCGCTGGAAACGCTGGAAAAGACCTGGCGCGCGCAGGCGGAGGCCCGGCCGGCAGATCCGGAGTCCGCCTTGCGCCTGGCGGATTTTTACGAATTTGCCGGACGTCCCGCCGACCGTCTGGTCTGGCTGCGCCGGGCGGCGGAGCGGCTGCCCAACGACACCGGGGTGCTGGCGGAGGCGGCGGAACTGGAGCTCATGGCCGGACGCCACGGCGAGGCGGCGGCGCTTTACGACCGGGCCCTGGAAATCCGGCCCGGACAGCCCGATCTGCTTTTCCGCCGGGCCGAGGTGGCGGTGTTGGCCGGGGATGAGGCCGGAGCGGAAAAACGGGTGGAGGAATATCTGGCCGCGCATCCCGGGGACGAGACGGCGGCCGGGCGGGTCCAGGAATTTTACCGCCGCCTGCGGCTGTCCGCGCCGCTCGAACGCCGGTTGGCGGCCCGGCAGGCCGCCGCACCGGCCGATGAGGCCGCCACCCTGGAACTGGCGCGCTTTTATCTGGGGGAAAACCGTTTTGCCGATGCCGCCGCGGCTCTGGAGCGCCTCGACCTATCCGGTCGTTCGCCGGAGAAGGTGGCGGAAATTGCGCTGCGATTTTCCCAGCTCCTGCATCAGGCCCATTTGGATGAACCGGCCCTGAAGTGGGCCCGGAAGGCCGCGGATTTGGTTCCGGGTGCGCCCGACTACGCCCTGCATCTGGCGGACCTTCTGGCGGCCAACGGGGACACCGCGGCGGCGCTGGAGGTGTTGGATCGGGCCTGTGCCGATGCGGGCGGATTGCCGCGGGAAGATCTGGACCGTCGCCTGCATTTTCTCGTTCGGGAACAGGACGGCAGGGAGTCCTCCGGAAAATCCGAGTCGGGGGAAGACGATTCGAAGGCCGTCGTTCGGGATCTGCTGACATCAGCCACGGCGGGGAGCATGGGGGCCGGGATGAAGGCCCGCATCGAACACCTGCGCGGGCGGACCCGCCGGGACGGGGCCACGGAAGCCGATTGGTTGAGGCTGGCGCGGTGGCTGCGGTGGAATGGCAGTCCGGCCGGAGCCGCCTCCGCCTTGCGTGAGGCGGTGATCCGCAGTCCGGATTCCGAAAAACTGCGCGACGCGCTGGCCACCGCGCTGGTGGAAACCGGCGACACCGCGGGAGCCATCCAGGAACTGCAGGTGCTTGCCGAACGGTTCCCGGAAAACGGCGTGGAATATCGCCGGCGCGCGGGGCAGCTCGAGTTTGACCGGGGCAATGCCGATGACGGATTGCGCACGTTTGCCGCGCTGGCCGCCGAGCGTCCGGGGGAATGGCAGGCGGTGGTGGATCTTGCCATGGCGGAACAGGCCGCGGGCAATTGGTTCAAGGCGCTCGAGACCTGGCAGCGCGCGTATGGCATGGCGCCGCCGGAGGCCCGGCCGGGAATCCGTCAGCCGCTGCTCAACGCCGCGGCCCGGCTGCAAATGCACGACCGCGCACTGGATTTTCTGGAGACGGCGGTCCGTACGGAAAAGGATGCGTCGGCGCGGGAGGATCTGTTGCGCGAGGCGGCGGCCTACAGCGTCCACAATCAGGTGGTTTCCTCATGGCGGGAACGCGTGGAACGCCGTCAGACCGAGACGCCGGAGGATCGTTCGTGGGCGATGGCCGGAGTGTTCCTGCTCGAAGCCGAGGGACGCAAGGCGGAGGCGCGGTCCGCGCTCATCGAGGCGCACCGTCACGAGGAGGAATCCGGAGAGGTGCTCAACGCGCTGCTCAAGGCGGCGGAAAAGGCGGAGGACTGGGAGGAGGCCGCCCATCTCACCCGGCGCCTGATGGCTCTGTCGCGTCAGCCGGACGCCGGCCGCTCGGTGCAGCTGGCGCGCTATCTCGAGCTGGCCGGACACCGGGATCAGGCCGTGGATGCCTGGACCGCGGTGGCTTCGCTGCATTCGCGTGATCCGGCGGCCCTGACCGCGGCGGCCGAGTTCTTCGATCGCATCGGCGACGAGGCGAAGATGGAGGCCTGCTATCGCGGGGCGGCGCGCTTTGGCAATTGTGCCCCGCAGGTGCTTTTGCGGCTGGGCCGGCTGGCCCTGGAACGGGGCGACCGTTTTCAGGCGTTGGAGGATTTCACCCGCGTGCTGGAGCGCGTCCGGGCCGATCCCGCCGCCCGGGAAATCCTTCCCCTGCCGGAGTGGCTGGCGGCGGATCCGTCCAAAATCGCGCCGGCGCCGCTGACACCCCCCGGCTGGCGGCGGGGGATGGGAATGCCGGTTTCCTGGCCGGTGCCGTCGGAGGACGAAAGCTCCGGATGCCGCCTGCTGGCGATTCGCGAGGCGGGCCGCCTGCTGGCCCACAGTCCGGAGAAAAAGTCCTGGCTTGCGCAATTCACCGTCCCGGTGGAACGCCTCTGGGCGCTGTATGCCAGCGGCGAAACGGAGGAGGCCTTTGATCTGGCGGAAAAGATTCCGACCGAAACTTCCGCGCGCGAGGCCGCCTGGCAGATGTATGCCGCCCTGCTCATCGGGGCGGGGGAAGGCGAACGCCTGGCCCGCTGGGCGGCGGCGGATCCGGCCCGCTGGGATGCGGCCACGTCGGCCCTGGTGCGCCTGATGGATGCCGGCTGGCGGCCGGACGGCGTGGAGGTTTTTGCCCGGATTCCCGCGGTCAAACGCTGGCAGTTCGCCCGCGTTCTGGCATCGCGCAACCTCCACGGTCCGGCGTGCGAGCTGGCGGGGAACGTGCCCGACGAACTGCCCGAAGTCACCGGACCGGACGTCTTTCCCGCGAGCGCCGCCCGGCTGGAAATCGCCCGCTGGCAGCTGGCCCTGCGGGATCCCGACGGCGCGGTGGCGAACCTCGACCGCGCCCTGGCGGGCATGCCACCCTCCGCGGTTTTCGGCGGACCGTTTCTGGCCGCCGTCCGCGCGCGCTGGCTTCTGACTCCGAAGGACCTGCGGCCCGATTTTGAGAAGGCCTTCCTGGAAAACCTGGAAAAATCCGCCCTGCCCCATCACGTGGCGGCCGCGACCGCCCTGCTGGCGGCGCTGCGCGGGGACCAGGCCGCCTCGGATGCCGCCCTTGCGAAGCTGTTTGCGGAGGTGGATTCCTCCGGGGAGGGCGATTGGCCGTTCTTCATCCAGCAGAGTGGCGCCCAGCTGGAGGATTGGGGCCTCGCCCGGATGGCGCGGGAACTTTACCGTCGCGAACTGCAGCGCGATCGGGCGCTCGTCGCCCTGCGCGGCGCGGATTTTCGCCAATCGACCGAAAACCTGCTCGTCGCCAACCAGGTGGCGTGGGCCCGCCCGGAGAGCGTGCCCTATTTTCTCCGGGAGTGGACGGCCCGCGGCGCCGGCAATGACGAAATGGTCCGCCTCGCGGACATGCTCCGCAAAAACGGCCAATCGGACCGGGCGGCGATCGTGCTGGCGGCGCTGGCGGAACGCGAACCGCGCGACGATGCGGTTCTCGCGGGCCTGTTGGTGTTTGTGGAAAACCCCGTGACCCGTCCCTGGGCGGCGGCTCTCATCGAAAGGCGCCTGGCCGGTCCGCGGTTCAAACCCGCCGCGCCGCTCGTGCAAAATGCCGCCCTGTACCTCGCCGCCCAATGGGAGCAGGCCGGGGAATACCGCCGTTGTCTCGGCGTGCTGGACCAAATGCGTGAGGCCGGACTTTCCCATCGGCAGCTGACCCTGCAGCGTGTGCGGGTGCTCCGTCTGCTGGGCCGGCACCGGGAGGCGCTGGCCGAGGGGGAAAGCGCCCGCACGTTGTCGTTGGCCGACCCCGGTCTCTCGCTGGTCCTCGCCGAGCTTTACGCCGGCTTTGGCCGCATGGAGGAAGCGCGGGCGGTGTTGGAAAAGGAGGCCTCGGGACATTCGTCGGACCGGGCCCGGGAAAAACTGCGGGAGTTGTTCCCGGAGAAAGGCGCCCCCGCGCCCGACCCGCTGGCAGGTCTGGCGGCTCTCGACCGGGAGGGGATTTCCAAGGCCGATCGTTTCCGTCAGGGCAGGGATTACCTCCTGGCGCATCCGGATCTGCCGGAGGCCGCGCGGTCCGCGGAAGTGGCGAGATTGCGGCGCCTGGCCGAACGGGACCCGGGACTGCTGCCGGAATTTTATTCGCTGCGCAAGCAACTGGCCGAACGGGAGGGGCGCACGGCGCAGTTTGTCGGGGAACTGGAGAAGGAATGGCAGGAAGGCCGCGGACGTCGCGAGGCGGGCGAAACGCTCCTTCTGGTGAACCTGGAGGCCAAAAACTACGACGCCATTTCCCGGTTGCTCGGTCAGCTTCTGGTCGACGCGCATTTTCACGATTCGGCCTGGGATCATTTCGGTCAGGTTCTCCTGCATTCCGGACAACCCGAGCCGGCGGCCCGCATGCTTTCCGCGCTGATTTCCCGGGCTCCGGGCAATGCTAATCGGGCGCTCTTTCTGGCCGAGGCCCTTTGGAAATGCGGACGCCGGAGCGAGGCGCGCGAGCTCGTTTATCCCATCGAACGCATCGCCGCGCTGGACACGGCGCGCCGGGTGGACCTGGCGCGCTTTGAACTGGCCGTGGGCAATCCGGAGGGCGCCCGGCGGCATTTGCTGGCCATGACCGGACGTCCGTCCGAGCCGGCGGCGGCCCTTTGGAGCCGCCTGGCGTCCGAGTTCCTCGCGTCGGGGAAAATCCCCGAGGCCCGCGACGCCCTTTCCCGGGCTCTGGTTTTTCCCGCCGGCCTCACCGGAGCGCAGGTGGCGGATTTTCATGAGGCGGTCGGCGACCTCGCCGCGCGGGAACCCGGGTCGACGGATTTTCCCCTGCCGCCGTACCTGCGGCGCGACTATCAACTCGAGGTCGCGACCCGGCTGGCCTCGGCCGACGATTATCCCCGTTCCTGGCTCTGGCTGGAAACCGCCGAGCGTCCGCTGGCGGTTGCTTCGGGCCGTGAGCTCCTCCGCAAGCTCGAAGGAATCGATCCGGACCGCGCGGCGCGCCTCTGGGAGGCCGGCCTTGACGAAGACGCCACCTGGGAAATGCGCTGTGCCGCCGCGGCATTTTATCAGCGCAAGGCCCAGGGGGAGACCGTTCCCAAGGGCCGGCTGGCCGCGCTGCAGCGGGCTCATGAGCTGCATCCCGGCTCGTTTGCCATCGCCGACCAACTGGCGAAGGTCCTGCGCGCGGAGGGTCGGGAGGCGGAGGCGGCGCGGGTTTACCGGGCGGTGCTGGATTCCTACACGGAGCCCGCCGACCGGGCGGCCGCCACGGAATCTCTGTCCGCCCTGCCGGCTTCCTTGCGTCCCTCCGCGTCTTTGCGGTAAGCTGCCCCCATGCGCGTTCCGGTTTATCTCATTGCTCTGGCGGTCCTTGCGACCACCTGCCCCGCGCAAAACCGGCTGAGCCTGGACGACTACTCGAATTCGGAGATGATCCAACGCTGGAATTCCACCACGCAGAAGGCCATTGCCGCCTACAGCCAGGACCAGCCCGGCAAGAAAAAGAAGGTCGATCCGCTGCTGCAGAACCGGTTTCAGAACAAGAGCTTCGAGGGCGGGCGCGGCGGCTTCGGAAAAAATTTCGCCGACCAGCGGGGGTTTGTTTACAACGAGAAGGTCTCCACGGAAAAATTCGGCACGCGATCGTTTCTCGGATTGAAGAATCCCTGGTTCGGCAAGAAAGTGGTGGAGACTCCCAAAGCCGGCCTCTGGTCAAAGTCCGCGGTGGCCAACATTGACAAGAAGGTTGCCGTCGAGTCGGCCCAGACCCGGGAATATTACCAGGCGGACAAAAAGGTCCCCGGGCGCACAACGTCGCTGACCATTCGCCCGACGGAGATGGAAGGCAAGGCCCAGGGGTTCGTGGATTCGGTTTCCCAACAACAGACGCTCACCATCGAACAGGTGCGCGAACTGCTCAACAAACGCTGAACGGGCGGACGGTTTCCTTTTTGCCGGATGAACCAGCCGACCAGATTTCCCGGATTCCCCGCCTCATTCCCGGCGGGAACTCCGGTTCCCGGGAAGCCGCCCGCGCCGCCGTCCGGTTCCCTTCGTCCGGTCGTCCGCCGCTGACCGGCCCCTTCTCAAACTCCCGTGCATAGCTCAGTTTTTTCCCAAGGTTGATATGGATCCTGTCGAATTTCTCTGTCGTGGTTGTGAAAAGGTTCTCAGTGTTGAAGAACTGCGCGCCAAGCTGGCGCTGGGGCGTCCGCTGCGGGTGAAGCTTGGGGTGGACCCCACCGCGCCGGACATTCACCTGGGGCACAGCGTCGGATTGTCCAAATTGCGCGACTTCCAGGATCTCGGCCACGAGGCCATTCTCATCATCGGCGATTTCACCGCGATGATCGGGGATCCCAGCGGACGCTCGGTCACCCGGCCCCAGCTCACGCACGAACAGGTGCTGGCCAACGCCAAGAGCTACCAGGAACAGGCGTTCAAGATCCTCAGCCGCGAACGTCTGCGCATCGTGTTCAACGGGGAGTGGTTCGAGGCGATGAGTTTCGAGGAAGTGATCAAACTCAACAGCCGGGTCACGCTGCAGCAGATGCTGGTTCGCGAGGATTTCCGCGAACGGCTCGACAAGGGACAGCCCATCCGTGCCCATGAGATCCAGTATCCGATCATGCAGGGCTGGGATTCCGTGATGATCAAGGCCGATGTGGAGCTCGGCGGCACCGACCAGCTATTCAATATCATGGTCGGCCGCGACCTCCAGAAGGAGGAGGGTCAGCCGCAGCAGGTCTGCATGGTCATGCCCATTCTCGAGGGCCTCGACGGCAGGCAGAAGATGAGCAAGAGCCTGGGCAATTATGTGGCCCTCAACGAAAGCCCCTCCGAGATGTTCGGCAAACTCATGAGCATCAGCGACGAGCTCATGCCGCGGTATTACGACATTCTCCTGAGGGAGCCGGTGCCGGCGGGGGAACATCCCATGCAGGCCAAAAAGAACCTGGCGGAACGCATCACCGCCCGCTTCCACTCGCCGGAGGCCGCCGCCGCCGCCCGGGCGGATTTCGAGTCCCGGTTCAGCAAAAAAAATCTCGAGGAGGCCAGCCTGCCGTCCTTCACGCCCGGGGAGGCCCGGGATTTTGTCAGCGTCGTGGTCGAAGCCTACGCCCGGTGCTTCCAGATCACCAAGTCCCGCGGCGATGCCCGCCGGCTCATCGAAGGCGGCAGCGTGCAATGGCGCGGCACCAAAATTTCCGACGTCAAAGCCACCCTCGCTCCCGGCGAATCCGGCGTCCTCAAACTCGACAAAATCCGCGCGGTGCGGATCGGGTGAGATTTTCCTGAAAAAGTCTTCGGCGAAAGCCGGCGGTCCTTCCGATCTCACCCCATTCCGCAGGCGCCGACATCAGGAGGCGGAGGGAATGGGGAAAGGCGGAAACGCCGGAAACTTCCGGCTGCGGGCCGTCCGACCGGCGAAGGTTTCAAGGTCAGGCCGGAGGCCGGCCCTCCGCTTGGGAAA
>CALCJD010000104.1 GCA_937960895.1 uncultured Spartobacteria bacterium
CCAGCCCGCCGCCGATGGATCCGCGGTCGGCCTGCCCTTTTGATCCCCATCCGGGGGAATGGGCAGATTGCTCTTCCCCCGGGAGGCGGTCAGTTCCAGCCCGGCAGCATGCTTTGCGTGGCCTCGATCATTTCTCCAAACATATTCCAGGCCTTGTCGGTGGAAAGGCGGACGAGGGGGTGGGTGAGAAGGGCTTGGAAGGCAAGATGCCTGTCGCAATGAATGGCCGCTGTCAGTGTCAAAGTCTGTTCGTGTACGGCCCTCTGCACAAACGAAAGGGCGCTTAAAGGAAGCGGATCGGAAATCAGCGGGCGGATGCTGTCCTTTCGGAACTCGGCATACCCCTCGACAATTGATCCCTTGGGAACATCGGGTACCTGCCCCGTGTTCGGGAGGTTGACGTTCGTCGTCAACGTGCGCAACCCAAGCAGGGCTTCGATCTGCTTCACGCCTTCCTCTCCGGATTCCTGGAGTCCGTCCCGGAGGTTTCCGAGCCCCAGCCGGGGTTTCCGGGTTCTTTCGACCCGCCAGGAATACGGGGTCAGAACCACTCCCCAGCGGTGCAGCTCCTCCTCGCTGACGAGGTACCACGGAACAAATTCGACGAGATGCCGGTCGCCTGCCGCGCCCAGGGCGCCGAAACGGCGAAACAGATCATAGGCAACCAGTCCGGAGTGGGAAAACCAGTCTCCGTTGGACTTGGCCTGCCTGGCTTTCTCCTGTCGGGACGAAAAGAAGTCCTCGCGGGAGATCATTGAGGAAATCTCGGGAAAGAGATCGTGGCCGTTCCACCTGGCTCCGGTCGCCCAAGTGAAGTGGTTGACCCCGGCCAGATCGAGTTCGATCTCGTGCCGGCCCGGGAGCCGGCCCGTTTTTCGTTTTACGATTTCCGCCAGCATCTGCTGGGTGCCGAAAACCTCGTGGCAGCATCCGAAGACCTTCAATTGCGGAGCCTCGGTGTGGAGGGCGGCGGTACAAACAGCCATCGGGTTGGTGTAGTTGATCACCCAGGCCCGAGGACAGTGTTCCAGAATTTCCCGCGCGAACTGCCGAAAGATCGGCACGCAGCGCAGAGCGCGCAGGATGCCGCCGGGCCCCGTGGTGTCACCAACCGTTTGAAGAATTCCATATCGGGCCGGAATTTCGAGGTCCGCGTGGCGCAGCTGTATGGGACCCGGTTCGATGGAAATGATGACGAAATCCGCCCCCTTGAGGGCTTCCTGCAGCGTTTTTCGGGCGGTCACACGGAAGGAGGTCCTGGCCTCGGGATGGGAGAAGATCTCCCGCGAAAGCTGCTCGTTTTGCAGAGCCGCTTCCAAGTCGATGTCGTACAAATCCAGTTGGCCGTGCAGGCGGTCGGTCAGGGCCAGGTCCCCCATGAGTTTGACGGCCCATTCCCGGCTTCCCCCGCCGATGTAGGCGATCTTGATTTCCACCCGGTCTGGATCCGGGGAGAACCGGGGTGGAACACTGCATGGGACAGTGTCATTGAGAGATGCGACGGGCATTTATTTTCTGTCGTCTCCTTTCGTCAGCACGACCCGGACATCATCCACGGCAAGTTTTGCGTCGACGCGGGAATGCCCGATGGTCAGGACATCGAAGGTGTCGGTGATAACGTCCGCGGCGGATATCACGGCGGTCGAGGTGAAGGAGTCGGAAGTGGCGGTGTTCGTGACGGTTTGGTTCAGCGTCAGATCGTTGTTTTTTTCCCGGGTGATGGAGAAGGTGATCTGAATCACGTCCCCGATGTTGCCGGTGGACCCTTCCGCGGATCCGTTGAGGTAAAACGGCGTTCCGTTGCTGACCGTCGCCGGGATGACCGTTCCCGTGTAGCCCTTGACGTTGAACGAAGGGCCTGCGTCCAGACTCCGAAACTGTGCGGGGGATCCGGTGAATCCGGTGCGGGCATCGGCCCGCAGGAGCCCGATGTAGCCGCGGTCGCCCTGCGAATTGAAGAAGCCGAAGGTCACCTTGTTGGCGATGTTCGTTCCATAAGAGATGCCCTTAAGCAGGAACGAGAGAGTGAGGGTGTCTCCGGCCTCGGTGAGAGCCGCCGGAGGAAAGGACACATATGCGACATGGGCCTTGTCGTATCCTCCGGTTTTTTCCCGCGAGTAAACAAGGGCGTGCCCGTTGAGACCGGTGACGCTTTCCGTTCCGATCGTTCCGCCGGTAGTCGCCCAATTTGCGGGAGGCTCGGAGGCGAACGTCTCCTGCAGCAGGATTTTCTCCTCCGCCCTCAAATCCGTGAAGAGGAGGGCGGGAATGCACCATGCCGCCAGAGCGACTGGAAAGACCGCGCGCATGGGGATTAACGGCCGCTCATCCCGTGCCGCTCCCGCCGGCGGCGGCATCCCCACAGGAAGGTCCATCCCGCCATTGCGAGAACGGCCGTGCCGGGTTCGGGAACGACGGTGATGAGGAGATTGTTGATGGCAAATTCCACGCCGACACGGAAGTGTCCGATGTCGAATGTGTCGAAGGTGTACGTGAGCACCTCCGCCGCCGGAATGATTGCGGAGGAGGTGAACGAAGCCGAGGTGGTGAGATTTGTGAACGTCTGGCTCAGCAGCAGGTCCCCGTTGCTTTGGCGGGTGATGGAGTAAGTAAACTGGAAGACGTCGTCCAGGTTGGCATTGTTCAGGTAGAACTCGGTTCCCTCGCTGATGGTGGCGTTGTAGACGGTACCGGTGTAACCCGAAACCTCGAACGAGGGCCCGGCATCGAGGCCCCGGAAACTGGTGTAAGGCGAAGATCGGTCCGTCCGTGTGTCGTCGCGCAGAAGGCCGACGTAGCCGACATCATCGGAAACAGAAGTGGTTCCTGCGCTGTTGAAGAAACCGAAAAAGACGCGGTTGGCGTTGTTCTGGGCATATGTAATGCCCTTGAAGAGGAAGGACGCCTCCAGCTTTTTGCCCGCCTCATCGAGCGTTGTGCTGGCAAAGGTCCTGTATCCGCCCTGAGCGGTGTCCGAGCCGCCTCCGGTAATACGGCTGTAAACGAGGGCGTAGCCATCCAGTCCCACCGTATCGCTGGTGTAGAGCGTGACGGCGGCGTTGGTCGTCTGCCATTCGGGCGGCACTGTCGGACCGAACGTTTCGTCCACCAGGACGGTGGCTTTGAGGTTCGGGAGGGTGAGGACAAGAAGTGAGGCTGCTGCTGCGACGAGTTTGGAGGATGTTTTCATATCTGGGGTTGGGGTTGATGATGTTGATAATAAAATGGGGTGTCGGCGGTGGAGGTGCGAGTCGCAGATTATTTTACGTAAAGTTATCTTGGGGAGAGGGCTTTTTGTGTTTCAAATCACACGCTGGCATGCCTGGTCGTTCCCCTCAGGGAGGCAGCACTTCCACATTGGCTGCGCCGATGGAGCGATCTTTTCCGTCCTGTTTCCAGCGGGCGACGAGAGGATAAAGCCAATCGGGCCGGACCTCGTCCGCTGCGGCGGGGATGACCGTGAAGGTCTGCTCCAGGATCTCGCCCGGCTCGAGTGCGCGTGTGGGTGCGGAGGCGGGTTCCACGCTCCAGCCCTGCGGGGCGGCAAGCTGCAATTCTCCTGCGGCCACGGGGTGCGGCGAGGGATTGGCCAGCTGAACCCTGACCGCGAAAGGTATAGCGGGACGGACCCGCGCGGCATGTCCGTCCACGGCCCGATCGGGTGCCTCAATGGCCGGGATGCCGACCAGCGGGGCGTGGTCCTTCAAAAGGTAAAGCACTCCTGCCGTCTTGATGGCCGGCAGGCTGATCCGCTGAATGTTCTCCCGCACATGTTTGACGGGAACGCTTTGCAGCCCCCCGTCCTCGGCCGCCCCCCAGGCGGCATATTGCCAAGGCCCGCCCGGCAGGGGCAGTTCCACTTCGGCGGGGGGGACACGCTCGTTCTGATCGCCGGTTCCCCGGGTTGCGGCCACCACAACCACGTTGCCGCGCGTGTCGGCCACCGGCTGTTCCACCCGGAGCACGGCGGCCTCGACCGGCGGGAGGCCGTGGACGGTATAGGCCGGTTTGATCCCGGCGTGATCCAGCAGCGACTTCAGCCAGCGTCCCGCCAGACTCGCCTTTTCAGGCGTGCTTTCATCACCGGTATCAGCCGTCTCGTTGCTTCCGGCCGCCTTGAAGACGGACACCTTCACGGGATGCTCCATGTTTTCGCGAATGTCTCCGATCAGAAATCCGACGTGAAAGGCCCTGCCGTTTCCCACGGCATGTTCGGTCACGATCGGTTGCCCGGAATTGTCGGTCATCAGAACGTTTGCCCCTGCCGGCTTGGTCTCGAATTTTCCGGTGATGCGCGCTCCCCGGAGCGGTCCGCTTTCCAGGATCTGACGGAACCCTAGGTCGCGCCCGCCGAATTTCAACCCCAACACGGGTTCGAGCCACTGGCGTTCGCGGTGCAGTTCGTCGAAACACCCGGCGCGTTCATCGGCCACCAGGACTCCGCCGGATTTGACGTAATCGGTAATCGCCGCCGCCTCCTCCTTCGAGAGGTGCTCGGCGCCGATCAGGACGAGCGCCTGATAGTTTTTCGACAGGAAGGCGGCGTTGAGCTTCGTTTCGGGAATCACGTCCACCCAGAAACCCTGTTCGCGAAGCCAGCCGTAGACCATGACGCGGTGGTTGAGGGGATACGCCCATTTTG
>CALCJD010000105.1 GCA_937960895.1 uncultured Spartobacteria bacterium
AAAGCCAATGGGGTCAGTCAACAATTCTTGACAGAATGCCTCCCGGACCGCTGGGCACGCTGGCGGGCGGTAACGCTTCCGTCCTTGGCGGGGGCAAAACGCCCCTTCTATCCGTGTCCCGCCCTTCATGAGGCGGAGCGGTTCGGCGACAACCCTTCCGCGGGGTCAAGGGGGGAGGCGGCAAATCCGCCTCCCTCCCGAACACCATCCTCCGGACGGTATCCGGCTGTCCCTTCCGTCTCAGGAGCTTACTTTTCGAGCCCCACCAACACGCCGGAATGGTACAGCATGTTGGGATATTCGATGCGGTCGAGGACGGCGTAGCGACCGAAACCGCGAATGACGGGCTTCCCGGCGCGTTCCAATCCGAATTCCGGGGTGAAGGCCTTGTTGGGAGGCAGGGGGACCTTGAAGGAGACGATTCCGGCGTCCGCCTTTTTGCGGAACACTTCCTCGCCGATCCGAATCGTCAATTCCCCGGGCTCCTTCAGAAACGCGAGCAACTCGATCTGGTCCTCCGCGGTGTCCTTGCCGGCCACCTTGACCGCCTTCCATTTTTTTCCGTGCGTCGGTTCCAGCGCGGAGTGATGGCGGCGGTAGCTGTAATAAAGAACGTCGCGGATGATCTCCGGCGCCCGACCGGTTTTGAACCACTGGGCGTAATACGCGCTGAGATCATAGAGGGCAAAACCGATCGCCGTCGACGGCGCCATCGCCTGCTCGGAATAGTCCGACCACGTGTTGATGCAAACCCAGTCCGCCTTGTCCTCGATGGCGGTCATCCAGGTGCGGCGCAGGGTGTCGAAATTTTCCGCCTCCCAGAAAATGGATCCCCGGGAACGAATGTCATGCGTGGCGACGGGGGCCACCACGAGCTTGGTGTATTTCCGCGCCTCCTCCACCCACCTGGTGCGCAAGGGCGTGCGGGGGCCCCAGTGGGACATGCCCATGGCCACGTCGGAGAAATCCGCCAGCCGGTTCATGCTGTTGAACTGCGTGAGGAGGACCGACGGGCGGCCGAGCCGCTCCAGTTCCGCGAGGGCCTTTCTCCACCACTCCGGCGTCTGCCGTTCCGTGAGCCACATGCTGATGATCATGCGGCCGTCCGGGGTGCGCATGGTGGCGGGCGATTCCCAGGCCTTTTTGAACACCTCGGAGTTGGCGTATTCAATGGGGTCCGCCTCCTCGCTGCCCGCATAAACCGCGGGAATGATCGGAAACTTTTCCGGACTGCGCCCGGCGGCGTCCAGCATGGCAAAGGAAATCCTGTTGAAATAATGCTGTCCGCCGTGCTCCCGCGGATTGGCAAAAAAGTCCACGATAAAGCCGTCCAGTCCCATCTGACGCGCCAGGCGAATTTCCTCCTCACGTCCGATCAGCAGTTCCTCGTCTTCCGACAGGCCCTCCTTCAACGGCACCCGCGGCAGGGGATGATAAAAATACTTGGTGCCCGCGTCCCGGCGCTTCGGATCGATCGGGATCGAGGCATTCATGGTGGACAAAGGGTACCAGCCGAGTCCGGTGTCCTGGGAGGACATGCCGGAGGGGTAAATGGGATAATAATACGCGAGGACTTTGCGATCGCCCGGACCCTGATCGCGTTTGAAGGGCAGCCACGCGGTGCGACCCGCATCCACCTGGCCGGCCACGGTGATGTTGTCGATCATCCAGGATCCCTGATCCGCGTCCTCTCCCAAAGTCGTGAAGCGAAGCGACGAGAATCCCCCGCTGCCGGGCACCTTCACGGAATTCTGCGCGAGAGAAAGCTGCCGGAACTCAAAGGGACCATGTTCGGGAAACACCAACGGAACCCGATCCGTCGGAAGATTGGAAACGCGTCCATCCGGCGTAAAGAGTCGAAAAGCCGCCTGCCGGTCCGGCGAAATGGTGACCCCCAGGTGATACCATTTGCCCTGAAGAAGCGGACACAACTGAACGCACGTTCCATCCGCCTGCAGGACCTGAAGTCCGTCCCGGCGGCTCAGTCGCAGTTGCAGTCCGTGGCCGGAGGCATCGGTCAGATCCACCTGCAATCCCAGTCCCTTTTCGCCGCCGTCCGCACCCAGTTGAAAATCAAAACCGAGGTAGACCGCACCGGCGGGCGTTTCGACAAATTCACAGGCGAGCCCGCTGCCCTTGCCGGCCGAGGAGGATTGGTCGCGCAGCAGGAACCCCTTTCCGTGAACCGCATTCCCGGGAAACGGCGATTCGGCCGAGGTTTCCAAAGTCAGGCTGACGTCCTTCGCCGGCTTCCCCAGAGGTTTCCACGGATGCGGCGGAAACGCGCCGGCGGGGTATTCGTCAAACCGGTCGACCGGCAATTGTTCCACGCTGGCGGGAGAGGCCGGCGCGGTGCACGGAAGGAAAAGCGCGAGGATGGTCGGCAGGAAATTCCGAACGGAAAGGAGAGGGAGGGTCATGGCGATGTTCCGCGGACTCACTCTTTTCCGGCGATGACGCCGGAGTGATAGAGCATGTTGGGGTATTCAATGCGGTCGAGAACGGCGTACCGTCCGAAACCGCCTAGGACGGTCCGGCCATCCCGCACGAGCAGAAACTCGGGCGTGAAGGATTTGCCGGGCGGCAGCGGCACCTTGAAGGACGTGACCCCCGCGGGGGCGTCCTTGGTGAACACCTCGTCGCCCATGCGGATCCGGAGTTGTCCGGGTTCCTTGAGAAAGGCGAGAAGCTCGATCTCATCACGGACCTTCCGGTTGTCCCCCTCCGCGACCACCTTCCATTTTTTGCCGTGCGCGGGTTCGAGGCCCGAATGGTGCCGGCGGTAGCTGTAATACAGCACGTCGCGGACGATTTCCGGCGCCTTCCCCGTCTTGAACCACTGCAGGTAATAGGCGCTCAAATCATAAGGGGCAAAGCCAATGGACTTGGACGGAGCCATGGCCTGCTCGGAATAGTCCGACCACGTGTTGATAAACACCCAATCCGCCCCTTCCTCGATGGCCATCCGCCATGTGTGACGGAGCGTGTCGAAGTTTTGCGACTCCCAGAAAATGGAGCCCCGGGAGCGGATGTCATGCGGGGCGACCGGAGCCACCACCAGCGGCGCGACCTTGCGCGCCGCCTCGATCCATCCGGTTTGGCGCGGCGTGCGCGGTCCCCAGTGGCTCATGCCGGCCACCACGGGCGCAAACTCCTCGAGTTTGTCCATGCTGTTGAATTGGGTGACCAGCACGGCCGGCCGGCCAAGGCGCTCCAGTTCGCCGAGCACCGCCTTCCACCATTCCGCGGAATGCCGTTCCGTAAGCCACATGCTGATGACCATTTTCCCATCGGGCGTCCGCAGCACGGCCGGCGACTCGGAGGCAATGCGAAAGACGGGAGCCTGGGCGTATTTGACGGGATCCAGGTTTTCGTCCGACGAATAAACCGCCGGAATGATCTTGAAGTCGGGATCGACGCGTTCTGCGGCCTTCAGGGTCGCGAAGGAAACCTGATCAAAATATTTCTGTCCTCCGGTGTCCGCCGGGTAGGCAAAAAAATCGACCACAAAGCCATCGAGCCCCATCTGCCGCGCAATCCGGATTTCCTCCTCCCGTCCGACGATCAACTGTTCCTCGCGGGAAAGGTCGGCGGGCAGCGGTGGACGCAGAAGCGGATGATAAAAAAGTTTCGTGCCCGCGTCCTTGCGGCGCGGATCGACTTCCGTCGAGGCGTTGAGTGTCGTCAGGACATACCACGAAAGCCCGGGATCCTCGGAGGACGCGCCGGAGGAATAGATCGGATAATAATAGGCAAAGGCCTTGCGTTTGGAATCGCGCAGTTCCTTGTCCGGCACCCGTTGGAACGGCCACCATTCGGTCCGGGGCGCATCCACCCGTCCTCCCATGCTGACATTGTCCACCTGCCACCCACCCGTCTGAGCGGCTTCGCCGGAACTCACAAACCGGAGTCGGGTGAAGTCGGAAACCGGAGGAATCGGAATGGAAATCTTTCCCAAACCCACCGGCGTTTTTTTGCTTTGCTGCGTGAAGAAGGACACCTGCGCCTGGTGGTCGGGAGTGAGGGTGATGCCGACATGATACCAGCGGTCATACGTCAGGGAGACAATGTGGTGCCATTTGCCCTCGGCATCCCTGATGCGAAGGCCTTCGCTTTTGCCCATGGAGACGACGAGCCCCTCGCCGGCCTCATTGGTCAGGTGGCACTCCAGATCGAGGCCTTCGCCGTCCTTTCCCTTGAGAAGGCGGAAGTCATACCCGAGATAAACCCCGCCCGCAGGCGGCGGCAGAAATTCACACGTGATGCCCTGGCCCCGGCCGGCGGTCGTGCTCTCGTCAGTGACCGCCAGCCCCTTGCCGGTCACCTTGTTGTTTGGAAACGCGGATTCCGCCTCCGGGGAAAGCACCACCTTGACCCCCTCGACCGGCGGAGCGGCCGGTTTCCAGGGATGGGGCGGAAATTCCCCGGCCGGATATTCGTCGAAACGGTCCACCGGCAATTGCTCGGTGCTCCGCACGGAAGCCGCGACCTCACCGGTCCAAAAACCTCCGCAAACCAGAACCGCGCAGCCGCTGATCAGCAGGGAATGCTTCATTTTTTCGGAGGCCAGTCGTCCGTACGGAAGGGCGCCGCGGGCAGACCCTGATCGTCGAAAAGACACGGTTTGGGAAACTCCCGCCACGCATAACGCAGCGCCACCGGAGCCGGCACCGCGGGGGAGGAAACAATCAGATCCCGTCCCTCCAGGCGGGCCGTGGCCGGATGAAACACGCGGTCGGCACCGGCGAGTTCAAAGGCGCCAAGCACCGGCGGTTGCTCGCGCAGAACGATCCGGCCCTTTTCCTCCACCCTGACCCGCATGGCGGATCCTTCGGGGGTTGCGGAAAGAATCACCGGACCTTGGTCATCAAGATCCTCGCCGAACACTGTGCGACGAACGGTCCGCGCAAGACGCTCCCCAAAGACCTGCTTGTTGGGGGGATGAATTTCCTTGGCCTCCCCGAGATCCACGGTCACCAGAAGACCGGCCGGGGGCAGGGAGGTCACGGCGCCGGCCTGTCCCTCCCGAATGTAGGGCCAGCAGACGTTTCCCTCCCCACCGTAGGCCGGAAGTTGAACAATGACAAAAGGCAGTTCGGCGTCGTTCCACTTCACGCGCCAGTCCTTTATCAGCGCCTTGAGCAGGCCGCCGTATTGCGTGGGATATTTCCAATTCGCCTCGCCCTGATACCAGATCGCCGCCCGGACGGTGTAGGGGGCCAGCGGATGAATCATGGCATTGTAGGCGCCGGAGACTCCGCGGGACTTCGGGCCGCCTTCCGGCGCCTTGGGTTTGGGTTGGGTAAATTCCTTCCCTTCCCGTGCGGCGGCCTTCTTTTTCTCCTCCCACTCCGCCATGGTCCGGTCGAACTTCGCCTTGGCCGCGGGATAAGCCGCCACCACCTTGTCCCAGCGTTCCTGGATGACCGCCAGTGCCGGATCCGCGGCAATGGCGTCCTGGCTCAGCCAGGTTTCAATGGCGGTTCCGCCCCAGCTGGCATTGATCAGCCCCTGCGGCTGACCCGTCACCTTCAAAAGATTTCGCGCCATGAAGTATCCCAGCGCGGTGAAGTCCCCGACGGTTTCCGGGGAGCAGACCACCCATTTTCCCCGGACGGACTCCTCCGGCCGGGCGCTCACCCCGGTGAGCACCTTGAACTGACGGATCTCGGGAAAATTGCCCGCGGCGATTTCGGCGGTGGCATTGTCCGATTTTTTGACCGTCCACTCCATGTTGGACTGCCCCGTGCAAAGCCAGACGTCGCCGACAATCACGTCCTTGCTCACCACACGTTCGTCGCCGCTTTCGAAAATCAGCTCCCCCGATTCCCCGCCCGGCAGGGCGGGAAGGGTCATCTGCCAGCGTCCCCTGTCATCGGCCACCGCCTGCGCGGATTTTTCCTTGAAGGACACGCGAACGGAACTTCCCGGTTGCGCCTTTCCCCAAACCGTCACCGGTTTGTCACGCTGCAAAACGGCGTGATCTCCAAAGAGCACATTCGGGGAAAGCTGTCCTGCCGGAGCCGGACTCACGCCGAGCACGCTCAGAAAAAGGGCGGGAACAACGAACCATCGGAAGGGAACCGGCCGGAGCCGGGAAGCAGTCGGGGCGGTCATGGAACACCACCACGCTGCCACCGTCTCCCCGATCCGTCCAACCTCCATGCCGTTTATCACGATAAGCTTCCAGCCGAGGCTTGCGGAACCACCTTCTCCTCCCTCCAGGTTCCCCGAACCAGAACGGTCTGCGGCATGCGGGGCGGTCCGAACTCTCCGCGCTCCAGCCGGCTCGTCACCAGATCCACCGCCGCCCTGGCCTGATCGTCGAGAGCCTGCACGACACCCGGTTCACGTGCGTCCGGTCTGGCATCCACCGCGTAAAGCCGCGGCCGCCGCTTGCGGTCCATTTTCCGCACGAGACCATCAAGCATTTGGTACTCGCGATGAACCGAAGTGATGATGGCGTCGGGTTTTCTTTCGGTGATCCATCGGAAAATCGCCGCCGGTTCCTCATCCCGGCAGAGGAAGGGCTCCAGCAACCGGCTTCCGTCGATGCGCCGTTCCGCCAGATAGGCGCCGAGGGAGAGATGATTGACCCGCTCATCGATCTGCCGGGAGGTGAAAAACGTGATGCGGCGGAATCCCCGTTCGCGCACCCGGCCGACCGCCATCTGAAGGATTCCGTAATAGTCGATGGCCACCTGATCGAGCGCGGGACGGTGCAGGGTGTAACCGAGGGCCACGCCGGCAAAGTCGTTGAAATCAAAATCCAGGACGTGCAGAGCCGAGGGCAACGGGCACACGAGGACACCGCGGATGCCCCGTGCCAGAAGGATGCGCCGCATGCGGTCGGCGGTCATTCCCGGTTCCGTCAACCAGAACGCCTCCTGACGGTAACCGAGTTCCCGGGCCCGGGCGGAGGTCGCTTCGAAGAGGTATTGGTAATTGGCCGATCGCCGCCAGCCGTCCCGCGTGGGATAGGCGGTCAGAAAGGCCAGCGTGGAGCCCTCCCGGGAAGCCCGGCCGCGGCGGCGGACCGACATCAGCGCGGAAACCAGCGGGTTGGGCCGGTAGCCCAAACGATCGGCCACGGCGCGGATGCGCGCCCGGGTGGCGGCGGGAAGACTGTGGTGATCCCGGAGGGCCAGGGACACCGTGGTCTGGTGAACTCCCGCCTCGCGGGCGACCTCCTTCATGGTGACACGTCGCGCCATTTACTCATCGATAAGAGTCATCCGGCCATTTGCAAGCCCGCCCACGCGTGGGAGGCTGACATCCGCGTCACCCACATCTCTCATGACTACCATTGAAGAACCCGGAAAAATCCTGCCCGTTCGCGACCGTTACGACGTGATGGTCTGCGGCGGAGGCCCGGCCGGTTTTGCCGCCGCCCTTTCCGCCGCCCGCGCCGGCGCCCGCACCTGCCTCATCGAACATCAGGGGTTTCTCGGAGGCATCTGGACCGCCGGACTGCTGTCCTTCATTCTCGATGCACGGGACAAACCCGGCTTGATCGCCGAGGTGCGGCGCCGTCTGCGGGAACGGGGGGCCATCCGGGAGGCCCGGGATTTGTATGACGCCGAGGAAATGAAACTCCTCCTCGAAGACATGTGCCGGGAAGCCGGCGTGATCGTCCGGCTTTATACACGGCTTGCCTCCGTCCTCACCCGGGAGCGCCACATTCGGCATGTCATCCTGGAGGCCAAGGAGGGACGCTTTGCCCTCGAGGCCCGGAACTTTGTTGATGCGACGGGGGACGGAGACCTTGGGGCGCTGGCCGGCTGCGGATTTGAAATTGGCCGCTCCGGCGACGGTCTCACCCAGCCGATGACCCTGATGGCGCTCGTATCCGGCGTGCCGGAGCACGTGAGAAACTCTCCTTTCGCCAGCGCAATGAGCGGATCCTGCATCTCCAAGGATGAATTTTATCAGGCGCTGGCCCGGGCCGGTTTTGCCCCGAGCTACACGAAGCCCAGCCTGTTTCCCCTACCGAACGGACTTTGCTGCCTGATGGCCAATCATGAATACGAACGCAGCGGGCTCAAGTCCGAGGATCTCACCGCCGCGAGCATGAACGCGCGGCGGGAAATCCATCGCGTGGTGAACGCCATGCGCAGGATCGCGCCGGAATGGAACGGGGTTCGTCTCGTCGCCACCGCCCCGCACATCGGCGTGCGGGAGGGACGCCGTTTGAACGGACTGTATCGTCTGAACCTCGAGGACCTGCAAAACGGGGCCCGGTTTGACGACGGCATCGCCCGCGCCACCTTTCCCATCGATGTACACAGCATCCGGCGAAGTGACGGCGGAGGGTACAGCTCGGATGGCGCGGTCAAGCAGGCCGAGCCTTATGACATTCCGCTGCGCTGTCTGATTGCGGCCGACGTCGACAATCTGGCCATGGCGGGGCGCTGCATCAGCGGCGATTTCCACGCCCACGCCAGTTATCGGGTGACGGGCAATGCCGTGGCCACCGGAGAAGCGGCCGGGGTGGTGACGGCGCTGGCCTCCCAACGAAACACGCGGCCGGCCGACATCCCCGCCCGGGATGTTCTCAAAATCCTCGGACCGCGTGACCCGGAGGGAAGCTCATCGCGATAAGTCCAATCTTCCTTGCCGGTTCCCCCGGCTGGGAACGACAGGTTTTCCATGCAGTTCCGCCCGTTTGTTTTTTTCCTGGTTTGTCTGATGGGATTCGGCCGTCCGCTGGTCGCCTCACCCCAAGGTCCTCTTCCTCCGGAGTTCGCCTCCTGGACCGAAGACGACAAGGCCGCCCAGCGCGAGGCCGGCAGGGAGATGCTCCGGCAGATTCAGGCCGCCGTCGATGCCGGCGAAAAAAACATCGTCATTCCCAAAGGCCACTATCGCTTTGCGGAAAACTCCGGCGGCAAATATCCCTCCCACATCATTCTTCCCCGGGAACAGGACGGAGTGACGCTGGATTTTCAGGGATCAACCCTTTGGTTTGAAACCTCCGCCTCCGGTCTGGTCGTGCCCGGCTGGCGGAACGGCACCATTCGCAACGTCATTCTGGATTGGGATCCCCTTCCCTTTGTGCAGGGCACCGTCGTCGCCATGCAGCCCGAGGCCGGCACGTTCGACGTCCGTCTTGATCCCGGATACGAAAACCCGGTGGCCGAACTGCGCGAGGAAACGTGGCGGGGACGCGGCATCGTGTTTGATCCGCAAACGCGCGAATTGAAGGCGGGCCAGCGCGGCTGCGAGGTCACCTTTTCGTGGGCGAAACGCAACGCCGACGGATCCTACCGTCTCACCTTTCACGGTTTTTACGGCAGTCCGCTGGATCAATCCGGAATTCAGGTGGGGGACCCCTATGTGATGCTGAAACGCATGCAGCGGGCCGTCCGGCTGCAGAACACGCGGAACTGCACGTTTGAAAACATCACGCTTTACGCCGCGCCCTTCATCGGCTTTGTCCACTCCACGGGCAGCGCCCCCGTTTTTCGCAACTGCGCGGTCGTGAGACGGCCGGACACCAATCGCCTGATTGGGGGCAATGCGGACGGAATCAACTGTGACAACCTCGAAAAGGGGCCCCTCATCGAAGGATGTCGGATGGACACCATCGGGGACGACTTCGTGAACATTCACGGACACCTCGCCCGCGTCATCTGGCAGGAGGAGGACGGCACCATCATCACCACCCGCATGAACCGCCGGGGGACGGTGACCGAGCCCGTGGAGGTGGAATTCCTGGAACGCCGCACCATGCGCTCGCTCGGCAGGCGCAAGGCCACCTGGCAGGCGCTGGACTGGAAGGTCGAGGCCTCCCGCACCCTTGCGGACCTCAAGCATCGCTGGCATTCCGGCGATGCGGCCGGTCTGCAGGACGGCAAAACCATCCCGGCCAGCCGCCTCAAACTCGACGAGCCGCTCAAGATGGAAGATGACATCGTGGTCATCTGCGAGAACTTCTCCGGCGCGGGCGCGGTCATTCGGAACAATCATTTCAAGGGCTCCCTGGCACGCGGACTGCGCCTCCATTCCCCGCATGTCGTGATCGAGAACAACACGATCTCCACGACCCTGGGTCAGGGCATCAGCCTGACCAGCCAGGCCGCCTTCTGGGGCGAGGGTCCGTATGTCCACGACGCCGTCGTCCGCAACAACACCCTCGAGCGAATCGGCCTGTCCGGCCACGACCCGGCCGCCGCCCTTCAGGTGCAGGCCTCCGACAAATACCGCGATGTCCGCCTGCCCCGAAACATCCGGATCGAAGGCAATACATTCCGTCAGGTTGCCGGTCTGGCCATCCTCCTGCGCGGCGTGAACGATGTGGTGGTGCAGGACAATGTCATCGAAGGGTTCGCCCTGCGCTCCCTCCAGCCCGACACGCCGGCCATCGAACTCGACTCGATCGACGGCCTGATCATGAAGGACAATGCGATCAGCGGCGGCGGCGCGAATGCCGCGGAGGATCCCGTCCTCCAGGTCAACATCCGCTGACCGGCACCGTTGTTCAGCGCGCGCTCCGTTCGAGCGCGCGCGTGCAGGATTCTTCGAGAAGCCGCGCACCGCGCTCCAGGCAGGCGTCGGCAAACTCAATGGCCCGCCGCATGATGGCTTCCGTTCTCTGCGGATCGCGGATCTGTCCGAGCAGCACCTCGGCCACGTCCGTTCCGCTCACCTCATCGATTTCCAACAGGTAGTCGGAGAGGCCGACATCCCTCCACATCTGGCCCTTGATTGTGTCGGTGGGCTGTCTCAGGTGAATGACGGGCGTTCCCTGGCGAAGCGCCAGGATCGGAGAATGGCATTCAAAACTGACCACGCTCGCCGCCCGCGCGTAAACGGACGCCGCCTCATCCGGAAGCCAGTACCGCCGGCGAACGTGCACGCGGGGTTTCACATCGTCAGGCAGCGGATTGAAAAGGAGGTCATCCATCAGATCGAGCTGATAGGTCATCTCCGGACAGAGATACACGTCCATGTCCGTCTCCCGCACCACCCGGATGGCGGCTTCCCGCATCTTGGCGTGATCCTTTTCCGCGTACTGTTCGTTCACCGCGTCGCGCCTCTCGTCATCGGCGGTGCGGGGCTGATTGTACACAATGTGACGCGGCGTGTAGCGAAGCCGCGGAATCATGCAGACGAACCGTTTTTCCTTCAGTCCCTCCTCCGCCAGGCTCCGGTCCCCCGCCTCATCATCGCGCAGATCACAGGCAAAGGTGGCGTCCGGGCAGAATTCGGTGTGCGGTCCCCGCAGGCCGGCTTTTTCGAGGTGCGTGAGGGAAATGGTATCGCGGGTCAGCACGAAGTCCGCGTGCGCGGCCACGGCCATTCGCTCCGCCCCGGGGGAGTCGGTCGTCACCCCGAAGTACCCAAACGGTTTTCCCGTGGTGCGATGCCAGGCCCCGGCCGCAGCCCACGCCACCATGCCGGGGCCCGAACCGTGCAGGAAAAAATCCGCCCGGTCCCAGAGGGCGGCCAATTCGGCATTTCCGGGTTTTCCCCCGGAATCCAGGGTTCCCTCCACGATGCGCAGATCCGGAAAATGACGGAGCATCATTTCCCGGGCGCCGCGATCCAGATTGCAGGGCCAGAGGACAACCTCCGCCCGGGGATAAAATCGCTGCAGGGTCCGCAGCAGTCCGGGCGTGTGAGCGACGTCCCCGATGTTTACCGTCTGCCACGAGGAACGCAGCAGGATGAGAGGTTTGTCGGAACGGGGTTTCATGAGAGGGAAAACACTCGTCCGGACTTCGACACCGGAGCCGTCATTCCGAACCGGAACCGGCCTGTGCGAGTTTGAAGATCTCCTCGGCGGTCAACGCCCGGTCGAAAATTTTGATGTCCCGCATCGAACCCGGGAACGGGAATCGTCCATTCGCCACGGCTCCGATGCACAACGGAGCGTCCCCTGACGGCACGGGAATCGTTCCCTTGGCGCTTCCGGGCCTTCCGTCTCCGGTCAGCGAATCGGCGGGCTGTCCGTCCACATAAAATGCCAGCCCCCGTTCCTCCGCATTATTCCAGGTCATCGCCACATGATGCCATTCGCCTTCCTGACACAGGGGTTCCGTTCTCCGGATCGTCGGAGCGGCATCGGGACGCGACCAAAAGAAAAACAGGCTTCCCCCCGGATAGATCCCGAAGATCCACCCGGACTGTTCACTGTCGCCGAGGTTTCCCACCACGGTTTGTTTTCCCTTGTTGGGGTTTGCGGCCATCCTCACCCAGGCCGTCACGGTGATTTCATCCGAAGGCTCGGACAGGGACAGGGGCGACTGGCCTTCGAGACCGAGAATGCGCAGTCCTCCGCCGACCGTGGTGGTCGGGGAAAAGGTCACCATCCCCCCCTCCTTTCCCTTCCGGAAAACCGGCTCGCTCCGGCCTTTTTCAAAGATCTCAATGCCCGCCTGAACCTTGCCCGAGGTCGTCGAGGGGATCTCCTTGCTGAAATCGATTTCCAGATACGGCTGGATCTCCGCTCCCTGGGAGACGGCCAACGGAAAAACCCAGAGCGCGGGGAGGAGTCGGAGAAGGAGTTTTCGTTTCATAGGATTGAAGGATGCCAGCCGTCCGGCCGGGGTAAAGCGATCTTGTCCTCAGTCGCGCTTCCTGCGGCGCGTCCCGCTCCAGGCGAGTACTCCCGCGGCCGCCAGAAGGGACATGGCCGTGGTCGGTTCCGGAATGACCGAAATCGTCAGGTCAATGTTTCCGCTGTTGTAGGTGAAGGTCGCCGACAATCCGGGATTGGTGACGACCCACCCGGACGTATCGACCACGGAAGAGAGTCCCGTGATCACGCCGGTGTAGGTGCCGCTTTCCATGCCAAAATCCACCAGCGTGAATTGCTGATTGGAGTCAAAAGTCCACACCCCGGTGCCCGTGCGGGCGAGAGTGGAATGCGCCCCGTCGGCCCCCAGGCTCAGTTCAATGATCGAATCGCTGTCCAGCGTGAGCGCCCCACCCAGCCTCAGCGTGCCCGAGGCGGACTCGCCCAGGCCGACCCGAAGGGTGCCTTCAACGGTCACCGCTCCCACGGCATATCCGTCCCCGCCAAAGGTCGCCCCGGACAGAACTTCGATCGCACCCCGGCCGGCCGCGGTATTGGGACTGAGCGGACTGTCAATCAGCAGCGTGCCCTCCTGCACAATCGTTCCGCCGGTGTAGTAATTGCCGGCGCTGCTCGTGCTGGTGGTCACCGGAGCCAATGTCAGCGTGTTGCTGCCTTTTTTCACAAAGGTGTAATTGGCATTGTTGGTGGCCGTGGCGTCGGAAAGATTTCCCGTGAAGACCTGGTCCGTCGTGCTGCGGTTATAGGTCAGGATGGTCTTGGTGTCCGAACCGTTGTAAATGCGCTGCCTTCCATTGTTGGATCCGTCGTTCGTCAGCGAGGAGATCTCCAGGTCATAACCGTTCATGAACAGGAACGCTCCGTCCCCGTTCAGATGCACCCCCACCCCCACGTTCACCGCCGCCGCATTGTCGATGTAAGTCCGGCCGGCCCCGACGCTCAGATTCGCGATATTGTTGACTCCCCTGAGATAGACGTAGCCCGAACTGTCCCCTCCCGTTTTGGCCGAGATGGCGGAGCCTCCGGTGCCTGCGACACTTCCATTGACCGTGATGACGCTGCCGTTGTCCGCGCGGAAGTAAATCCCGTTGTCGGCCGTCACGTTTCCGTTGATCGTGATGTTACCGGGAAGGTTCAGAGGGGCGGTGTTCGAATAGCGGAAACCGCGAATCGTGCTCTCCCCGGAGGCGGCGAAAATCAGGTCACTGTTGATGATCTGGTGGGACAAACTCTGATTTTGGATGCCCAAAGCATTGGTGATCGTGATGGGCGCTCCGGAAAGGGTAAAGCTGCCCGCCGGCCCGCTCAGATCCGCAAGAGGTTGAAACCAGATGTTGGTCAAGCTGGTGGGCGCAGTCAGCAGAATGTCCGCACCTGCGGCCGTGCGGAAATAAATCGTGGACCCCGTCGGCGGAACCTCGCCTTCGCTCCAGTTGTCCTTATCCGACCAAAGATACTGATCCCCCACCGGTGTCCCTCCGCCACTCCAACTGTAGTTTGCTGCCCAGACGGAGGTTGAGGCCAATCCGATCAAAGAGAGAGCCAAGAGAGCTGTTTTCATGATTGAGGGAGACGTTTAGGTAAGACGGTAGGTTGGAGAAATTTACGCAAGCAAGTGACGTTTTGCTTGTCACGATAAGCCAATGCCGGACATGTCCTTCTTGGACAGCCCATCTCCCTCAGACTCCGGCTTTCTCCGGCGAAGGGGGCTCCGGAAACGGGGAAAATTTTCGGGTGCTGGAGCCGCCGTGATAAACCGGATCCTCGACCTCGCCTCCGGTTTTGACCTCCCAGTCGCTGACCACTTCAAGCACGACACTTCCCCCGCGGCGGACCCTCATGATGGGACGACCCTCGCGCAGCGGGGCGGAGAAGGTGGCCAATCCCGCCGGCACCTCCTTTTGCACCGTCTCTCCCCCCTGTTCGATCTCCAGCACGGCGGGTGCGGTCAGCAGGGCCACCATTTCGACGTCATTGCAAAAGGCCGTTTTGCCCGCCTGTTTGAAAGGCTCCCGTTGTTTGCCGGCCACGACCCCTTCGGGAAAGGGAAAAATCTGACTGCGATGCGTGTAATAGACGGCGTCGCGCTGAATCTCGGGCATGCGTCCGGTCCGAAACCAGGAGGCAAAGAACGCCGAGAGGTCGTAAAACACATAACGGGTCGAACTCGACGGCGAGATTTCGGAGGCTTCGGAATAGTCGTTCCAAGTCACGAGATGCACATATTGGGAGCCCCCTTCCCTGGCCGCCTCCCAAAGGTGGCGGAAACATTTTGTATTTTCGGGTTCCCAGGCAATGAGGGCCTTGGCCCGGACGTCCTGGGGAGCGACGGGCATCATCCAGACCGGCGAGTAGGCCCGCGCCTTCGCGGCGCTGTTGGCAAAATCGAATTGCCTGGCGAATTCGATGTCCCGGAATCCCCAGTCCGAAAGTCCGTACGAGATGGGACCGAAGGCGGCGCCGTTTTTGTCCAAGTGTTCGTATCCCACAAAAACGGGCAGCAGAGCAATCCGCACGCCCCGGGCTTCCAGATTGCGCATGAGGGTTTCCCAATATTCAACGGGCTGCTGCTGCGCCGAATAGGGGGAGACCAGAATGCGACCGTCCTCCAGACGATACAGGGCCGGTGATTGCGCCACGTCGAAAATCGCCTGTTCGAGAAGTTCCGGTTTTTTCCTGAGCTCGGCGTTCATGTCCGGCATCAGAACAATCTTGAAGTCGGGAGCCACCTGTTCGGTGACCGCCAGAAGGTTTTCGAGAACCTCCCGGTGCGGGTTGCCCGGGCTGACCCCCAACATGTCGTAGGCGAATCCATCGAGCCCGATCCTGCGGGCGCGAAGGACTTCGATGGCCAGATTGATTTTTTTCCAGTCCTGCGAATCCCAGGGGCCCACCGGCAGCGGCCTTTGCCGGAGGGCTCCACCCCCGCCGGGTTTGTAGCCGCCGCGCCCTGCCAGCTTCGCGTCGCTGCCCTCCGGACTCAGATGCACCCGGCTGTAGGTATCCTCCGCCGCCGGCTTGTTGTCGAAGGACAGGGGAAATGGGGAAAAATAATGGGCAAACACCTTCTTCGACGAAGACTCTCCGGTCAGGGAAAACGGCCAGACTTCGGCCGGACTTTCCTCCTCCACAAACGCCCCGGCCAGTCGCTTGATTGCCGCCCAATCCGTCTCCGCGGAATCCGGTGCGGCCGCCGCGCGCCCCATTCCGGGCCACGCGGCCAGCAGGACCAGCGGAAGCAAGCGGATCAGCTGATTGGGGAAACGACTTTGCAGAAAATTGGTCATGTTCATGAAATTTTTCCGTCCGGTCCGCCGCACAGAGGACTACCGGCCGCCGTTTTTTTCGCGCTCGGACAACCGGCGCAGGGCGGCGTTCTGACGTTCCAGTGCCTGCACTTTTTTCAGAACGGCCGGCGGCACGCTGACACTGCCGGTGAAGCGCGTGACCGGCGAAAAATCATAAACGGACGTTCCCACCTGAACCCGCACCGGAACCCGTTCCGGCTCCCGGATCCAGGCGTTCAACTCGGGTTCGAAAATGCCGCCCTCTTCGACGACCGCCGGACGGTGATAACGCGAACACGGGATCCCGTTGAGCTCCTCCCGCCCGACGAGATACTTTTTCTGAATCCACGCCGTGCCCGGGAATCCCGCCACCCGCCACTCGCCGGGATCCGGCGCGTGAAGCCCCGATCCGGCCAGGGCAAGAACCTCCTGGGTTCCGGGGATCGCCTGATACACCATGCCGTTCAGACTGTACGCGGTCTGCCTGGAACCATCACTGAAGGAAAGCACACGTTCCTCCACCCCGTTCGCGTCCATCGAGACCTGCAGTTGAACCGGGCGCACCGGCCCGTCCTCCGCGGATTCGGCCTTCTTTTCCCGGCGCTTCGCATCAATTTCCATCTTCCACTGGGATCCGGGCCCGGGAAGCTTGACCGCGGGATCGGCCGCGAGGGCGACCGAGGCCGCCCCCAGCAGCGAGAGAATTGCCACCCTCCCGCACCGTCCCGTTTGGATCCCGCAAATTCGCATCATAAGCATTGGCAAACGTTCACTCGGCAACCTGCTCCAGTTGCTGATCGATAATCTCGCCCGTGTAGCGATCGATGGCGATGGACAGCCAGTATCGGGCTTCGGCTTCCACGATGAAGTCGGATGGGGACGTGCCCCCCTTCCCAAAACGCCCCGCCTGGGCGATCACATCGATCAACAAATTCCACGTGCGTGTCTGGCCCACATCGGCAAGGCTCCTCGGAACTGCCTCACGGACGACCTTCAGTGGTTTCAGGGTGACGTTTTCCGAAAATTCCGACGACGAGAGGAACCCTGGCAACTCCGCACCGGAGAGCAGGGTTTCCGCGGAGGCCGTCAAGCCGGGCCGCACCCATTCCTGGAAGGCCTCGGCGATGCGCGTGGCGGTTTCGGGTTTCAGCGTCAGGAAATCATCCGCGTCGGCTCCCCCGCTGAGAAGGCTGGCGATCACCGGTGCCGGCGCCGTGTTCAAATTCACCCGGCCGGCTGTGACCGCCGGTTCCTCCCCGACACAAAACAGGTCCAGCAGTCCGCCGTCCCCGCTGGTCTCATCGAAGAAACTCAACGTCTTCCACGGCGAATCCCGGAAGACATATCCCATCTCGGCCACGGAACGGAACGGCCTCTGCAGAATGACCGGCCGGCGTGTCGGGTCATTGAGATCGCGATAGGGATTGGCCGATCCGGCCGGGTCCAGCCATCCATCCGCCGGACGTGTGACACCATCGGGGTCGCGCATGTTTTCATAGGCAGCCTTCGGCGCACCCACATATCCCCCGACTTTGCCACCCTGCGGCCACTTGCCCCAATAAAGGTAAGTCGATTTGGACTGGGGTTCATTCCAGTTAAACGGATCGCGGGTGCGCACGGCGTCCGAGTCGGGATCGGGTAATGAATTGACGGAGGGGCGGCTCCAGCCCTGACTTGTTCCCAACCGGACACTTCGCGGATCCCAAAGGATCGAATAATAAACCGCCTCGTCCAGTCTCTTGCGGTTTGCCTTTCCGGAGTTATTGTCCGCGTAAAGGGTCCCCATATCAATGGTCCCCTCACCGTCGTCATATCCCCCGAGTCGCGCATAAATTTTCTCAATTCCTCCCGGCGTTCTGTATTTCAGGGTGACGTGGACGTTGGACATCCGCGTTCTCACCAAGAAACTCGAGAGAGTCTGCCCATCCGGGAAGGTGTAGGGCAGGGCGTCCGGCAGGTTTTCGCCAAAGGAAAACATCCGGAAGGTAAGGACATCCGTATTTTCCGTGGCATAGGGAACCAAGGCACCCAGACGCTGGGAACTAACGGTCGACGTGCCCGGTCCCGGAGCGTTCCGGAAATCGGAACTTGCGACCTCGAATTTCTGCCCCGCCATGACGTGGGACAGCCCCCCTTTCTCAAACTGGGGAATCATGATGTAAAACAGGATGCCGCTGTCCAAACCGACACTAATGCTGGCCGGGCCGGCAATCGGCGTACCGGAGGCGCTGGAATGAGGATTGAACAGCACCGGAGTCCACACCAGATCGAGCTGATTCAGCTTCTTTTCGGCGGTGGTCATGTCATTCATGATCGCACTGTCGATCCCGTGCAAATAAGGCAGGTCCTCCACCCCGGGGACCTCCACACCAAAACCCGAGTCGTCCAGTTTGACAAAAATGATGGTCGGATAATTGTCGGCGTCCGCGCAGTCGATGAGGTTGGCACCGATCTTGAAAATCTGAACGTCCGGCGAAGCATCCACGAGGCCCTGCACGCCGCTGGTGCCGACCAGGGGCGTGGAGTTTCCGGATTTCAATCCGAGTGATCCGGAGAGGATGCCCGCCTTGAGCATTTCAAAAAAGTCCGGCTCGCGGTGTTCCGCGGCCACCTCGGCGAGCGTTTTCAGGGAACCATTGAACCCGCCTCCGTGCCCGACATATTCCCACCTCCCCTTGGCCGGCACCCATTGCAATCCAAAGACGTCCGCGATGGCCGCCGGTGTGCCCCCCGTGTGGTATTGGGGATGCGCCGTCGGAAGTTGGGCGCTCGGGCCCTCCGGGGTCAGCCAGGCCAGCCGGGCCAATGAAAACCGTCGTTGCAGCAGGGGCTCGCCTGCGCGAACGGTGCGCGTTGTCACAGTGCCGTCATCGGCATAATGCCGGACCGTTCCCGCCGACGGAAAACGCACATTGGGCACATTCCGATTCGCCGACGCGGCCGACTCACTTTGGCCTTCATAGTCCAGGGCGGACCCGGGAGGATTGACCGGCCTCCAGCTCGGCGCGTTGAGGGAGCGGGAGAAATGCGTCAGATAGGGCAGGGCATTGGTCAGCTCCGGATTTTTCAGGCTGGCATATTTCAACAGATCCTGCCGGCTGGTGATGAGATTGTTGGTGGCGGTGAAACCGCCATCGGTCACGACATTGGGGAGGAACCCCTCCTTTTGCGCCGCGGTGACGGTCCTCTGATAATCGACCGGGGAATTCCACGACGCGGGATTGCGAAACCGGACAAGATCCCCGACTCCCGACGCGGACACCCCCAGCAGGGTCAAATCGGCGCCGGCCGGGGTTCTCTTGATCGCGGCCACCTGTTCCTGCGTCAGTCCGGGGGGGTAGCCGGCCGCATTGACATTCAACAGCCCGCCAATCTCGTAAACATTGTAGGCAAAGCGGCCGACGGCGTTGGTGGTGGGCGTGGCGGTGACGGCGTTGCCGGTATCGACGTAAATCCAGGACGGCGTTTGATTCGTCGCCACGAATCCCGGTCCCGCCACGAGACGGGGAGCATTCCAGCGTTCCGGAGAAATGCGACGGCCGCCCCGGGCCGGTGCCGCCGTGTTGTGCGTGGACACCCGGGAGTCCGCCTCCGGAATGCTTTGCCGGATCAGCGAAGACGCATTCGTTTCCGCCGAGAGGGCCGGCGTGACAATGCGGGCCGGCACCATGTTGACCGCCGAACGCGGAAGGAACGTCCTGACTTCGCCCGCCTGCGAAACCTCGGATTGGGTCGGCGACGTGATTTCCTCCAAAAACTCGCCCACCGTGTAGTCCAGTGCGCTCCGGGCCATGAGATTCGCCCGGATCCGATGGGAACGGCTGGCCTCCACGGCGCGGTTGGCCGCCGCCTGGGTGAAAAAGGCCAGCACGGCCGCCGTGACCAGCACCAGCACGGCAAGAGCCACCACGAGAACCATGCCTCTGCGGGAAGTGCGCTGGAGTGAAGAATTCATGCCTTAACGAAGAGGAAAGGTTTGTTGCAGGACGGCGAGCGACGACAACACCTCGGCGGGAACACCGGACGGAATCCCGGTTGTCAGCACCTCGCTCCAGACATCCCCGGGCGAATCCGCGCCCGTCGCCACGGGCAGCAGATCAAGTCCGTCGATTCCCAACCGGGAGAGTTTTTCGAGATTGGAATCGTCAATCGCCGCCACGCCAATGACCAGCGCGTGCACCCGCAGCTCGGACTGATTGAACCCCCGATCGAGCACGGCCTTGAAACCCGCAGGCAGCCCCGCACCCTGCCAGGTTCCGGACAGCCAGGACACGGACGCGTTGGTGTCCAGCGGCGTGCGGGTTCCATCGCTGAGAATCGCCGAGGCTTCAAAGCGCAGGATGCCGTCGGCAAGAACGCTGGACGTCCCGGAGGACAGGGCCTCCAGCATGGGCGGCAGCAAATCGGCCTGGTTCCATTCCACGGGGGCCGTCTTTCTCAGAATGCGGTTTTCCGACCATTCATATGCCACCGCCAGAAACCGAAAATCCGCCGCATCGGCGGGCCCCCGGCTCCGCGTCAGAAAGAGCAGCTGCAAATTGCCGCCGGCCTGCCGGACAAACACGGGGGTATTCGGTCCATCCACCCGGTTGGCAAAGTCCGCCGACAACGCGTCCAGGACGGTCCTCGCCCGCTTCTCGGACTCTATTTTCTGCCGCGACGTGCGTGTCACCTCCAGGGACTGCGAGGACATCTGCAGCATGAGGAACAGCAGGAGCCCCATCACGGCCATGGCAACCAGCAGTTCCACCAGCGTAAATCCCCTGCGGCTCTTGGTCTGATGTCCGGAAGGCAACACAGGCGCTTTCATGGCTGTGGCAGGAAAATCACCCGCGCCGACATCGATCCCCGGGCGCGGCTCCAGTTGGTCCGCGATGCATCCCAGGTGGCGGTCGCCGGCCAGGCCACACTCACAAACGCCGTGCCCGTGGAAAAGGCGTCCTTGGGAGGCTGAACCTCGACTCTCGCCGTCATGCGCGACTCGGCGTTGCCCTGCGACGGGGTCCCGGCGAGATTCAGATTGGAAAATGTCCGACTCACCGGACCGCCTCCCGGAGACCAGGTCAGATCCGAATAACCCGCGGAAGCCGTCCAGTTCGAGCCGTTCCGCGTGGCATCCCTGATGGAGGTCACGATCTGCTCAAGACAACGGGACGCCGCGGCGGCGTTACGGGATTCCTGGTTCAAATGCAACCCCTGCGCCTGCAAACCAAAAATGGCCAGCAGGCAAAACGAAACGATTCCCAACGCCAGAGCCACTTCGACCAGCGAGAATCCCGCCGGGAGCGGTCGGGCTGACTGCCGCCTCCAGGTCATCGCTCCCGAAGAATGCGAATGGCGCCGGTCGCCCCGTCGACCAGAATGGCCGCATCGTCCGCTCCCGAAACCACCTCCGTTCCCCGCGCCTGACGAAGGCTCACATCTACCTGGGGGTTGTATCCGTCATGCGGTCCGGCCGCCGCCTTGAGCAACACCTCCCCGCGCGGCGTAAAGGTCAGGGTGGTCCCGGAGGAAAACCGGGTCCGACCGACGGAAAAGGCCATTCCGGATTCGTTTTTTGCCACACTGGCCGGGGTCAGGTTGTCCTCCAAGCCGCGCGTGGACTCCTTCAATTCCTCCCACGACGCGAGCGCCGCATCGGGAATGACCAGTACGCGGCTCAGCGGAGATACATTCGCCTCACTGGTGTTCGTACCGCTGCCGTCCACCGACTCCACCGCCACCGCGCGCACCTCGCGCCCCAGGGAGGTCTGGACATTTTCAAAGGCCACCCAGACATACGTCTGCCGCCCCACCGCCTCACTGCGCGCCAGCTCCAGCAGACTCGCCATGTCATGAGCCCCCTGCGCCAG
Source organism: uncultured Spartobacteria bacterium (assembly GCA_937960895.1). GTDB lineage: Bacteria > Verrucomicrobiota > Verrucomicrobiia > Chthoniobacterales > Terrimicrobiaceae > CALCJD01. The sequence continues at coordinate 21,681 of CALCJD010000105.1, forward strand.
TTTTTGGGAAGCCAGCATGGACCGCATTGCCGGCGCCGTCGCAAATGCCAGCGTGCCAATGACGGCGATCACCGCCAGCAGTTCCACAAGACTGAAGGCCCGACGGGCACGCAGACGCACCGGCATCCGGTCGAAAATACGAACACGACAATTGGGCATGGCGGGAACCTCCTCTGTTGTTGATGGCATCGTTCCGGCCCCCCCTTGTCTCTCCGTCGGATTCTCACGCGCGTCGCTCCCCGGCCCGGACCAGGCAAGGATTCGATAGGGAGAAGGAGAGACAAGTCGCATGACGGGAGGCAGGACGTCGCCAATGTGCGCGCCGCAAGCCGCCCACTCAAGCGGTCGGTCACTTATCACGATAAGAGTTGTCAAATCCACGTTCCGGTGGCAAAATCATTCATAACCGGTTCAAAATCAATGGCCAACCAACGCATGATCGCCAAGGCGGTGGGAGTGACTCAGGCGGCGGTCTCCCTCGCCCTGCGCGGAGATCCCTCCATTCCGCCGGCCACGCGCGAACGCATTCTGGAGTGCGCCAAAAAGCTGGGTTACCGGCCCAATTCCTACGTGTCCGCGTTGATGGCTCACGTCCGATCCGGCCGCGCCCTGCAGGACAAGGGGTGCATTGCGTTGCTGGTCGATGCGGCCTCCATGAAGGAGTGGCACGTGGTCGAGACGTTCAAGCTGCAATACCAGGGCATTGTCAATCGGGCCGAGGAGCTCGGCGTGCGCACCGAGGTGTTTTTTCTCCGGGCGCCGGGAATGAGCGCCGCCCGCACGGATCACATTCTTTATTCCCGGGGCATTACCGGCCTGATCCTGATGCCGTCTCCGACGGGCCCGCATGCGATTGAAATGACGTGGTCACGCTATGCCATGGGAACCATCGCCTACGGCTGGAACACCCTCCATGTGGACCGCGTCGCGACGCATCATCGTCACAACGTGCACGCGGTTTTCCGGCAATTGGAAAGCCGCGGCTACAAACGTATCGGCGTCTGTCTGCCTCCCGAGGCGGTCACCGGCGTGGATCTCAACTGGCAGGCCGGGTTTCTTCTTGAGAAAAAGCTGAACAAATCCCTTGCCACGGTTCCCCAATTTGTCGGCAAGCCGGGGCTGACCCCCATCAGCAAGTTCCGAAACTGGCTGAACCGCTACAAGCCGGACGCGATCGTGTCCCTCATCGGACATGAATTGGAATGGCTTCGCGAACTGGGGCTTTCGGCTCCCGAAGACGTCGGGCTGGCCTGTGTCAATCGTCCCACCAATTCGAAGCTCTCCGGCATCGAGGAAAACCACCAGGTCATCGGCGCGGCGATCACCGACCTGGTGGTCGCCCAAGTCACGCGCAATGAATTCGGATTTCCCCCCTACCCCAAGCTCATCCTGATCGAAGGCACCTGGGTGGAGGGCGAGACGCTGCGCCCGCCCCAATAACGCCCCCGGCTTTCACCCGCACGAATCCCCGGGGCCTTCCATGCCGGAAACACGGAGGCCCCGTTCCCCTTGCCCCTCACCGCATCCGAAGGCCGGAAACGGTGGTCAGAATGCCGGTGATCATGGGATGGGCACCACTCCGGCAAAAACCGCCACCACCGGACGAGGACCGCCCATGCTCAGATTGACATTGCCGCCGCCCGGGCACACCCCTGCGTTGACGAGAATGATCTGGCGGCTCGTTCACGGCATCCGGAATCGTTAAAAACACGTCTCCCTCCGGGGCGGCCTTCGCATCGACATGCCTAATCCGCGCCGGGCAACGATTCATCATCGGCCACGTCCGAACCTTGGACGTATTCAATGATATTCGGGATGCGGTCCCCGTCCAGATCCCCGTAGGCATCGTTGACGTAAGGATCCAATCCGTTGGTGAGCTCAAATTGATCGACCATTTCATCACCGTCGGTGTCCGCCACTGCCGGATCGGTTCCCTCCACGGAGATGACATTGGAAGGCCGCGAAAACACACCCGCCTTTTCCGCAAACACGCGAAACAACTGCATGGTTCCGGCCGGGGCTGCCGTGAAGGTTTTGGAGGCGGAGTTTGCCGGAGTTGTTCCGATCAGAGTCCACGTCGCTCCGCCGTCAACGCTGCCTTCGACAGTAAAGTTGGTTTCGTCATCAAAGGGATCCTTCCATTTCAGCGTGATCTCCCGCGTGTTTTGATCAAACGCCGTCCGGACAAGCGGCGCAGGCGAAGTGACCCCATCGTCGACAAGACACTGGCTCCACAGCTCAGTCAAAAGCCCCAACCATCCTGCAGAGAAACCGAACAGAAAGACAAATCGCATGGCCTCCTTGCTCCTCTCGATCTTCGTTCCGGAATGCCAGGCACCGAGAGCAGAACAAACTGCACCAATGGATGATTTTCCTGTCTGGCCCGGGCTTCGTCATTGCTCTCCTCGATCAACAGCGCAGAGGCGCTCTTCACTCCTGCCTCCCACTGCGGATGCTCCCCAAGCGTCGGAGCCGGCCCCCGTCCGCCACGGATCCCGAAACCATCAACTGCTCGATGGCTGCCATCCGCACCCCATGCTCCCGCGCCAGGGTCGTCTGTTTCAGAATCCCTTCCTCCTCTGGTGAACGTCCCCGTCCGCCGGAAGATCAAACGCCTTTCTTCCCGACTGTTCGGGAGCTCTTCCCCGATCAAAAGCTCAAGTCTGTGTTTGCGGCAGTCGAAGGCGAACACGTTTTCGCCACTATCAGTGACCCAAGGGAGATCAAGAGCCTTTTCCCCTGCCGGATGACAACCCCCTGAACCCAATGGGTGTATTGCTCGTATGGCGGCCTCCCTTCGACCACGTTTCGTCCTTTTGTGCAGAAAAACATGCTGGTCGCCCCTCTCGCCAAAAATACAAAAGTCTCTTTTTCAAAAAAACTTACGCTCTTATTCAAAGAACAGACCCCGCCACACACCGTGCCTTTCCGAGGATCGAAGCACGAGCCCTCCCGCCAGCAGGCCAATCAGAAATCCACAGGTTTCCCGTGTGCAATTTTTCTCTATCCGAACGCAAAGACGGGCAATTTGCGTGTGACTACGTAGTCCGGGTGAGCAGACCACACGGACCGGCGTTTCACCATGGTCGTGCTGACGGTGCGGCGGCTCGTTTATGGGAGCGTGGCGAATCCCCGCCAGCCGGGCAGTGACCTGCCCCCTCGTGACGACATTCGCCTGTTCCACGGCGCGTCGCTTTTCCGCATCGCTGACGAAACATCATGAGCGGCGTCAGGCGCTGACCAAAGATTGGGCAAACAAAAACCCGAAATGGGTAAACACGAAGGATTGCCAAGGGATTTCCTGTTGGCATAGTCAATCCGTCCGTCCCATGCACTTTTGGAATCCTCCCAGAAATGCCCGTTCCCATGCACCCCCAAAAGGTCCGTTGTCGTTGACGGAAAGGATCCGTCGGACCCGCCGGGTCCCCCCGCCCGGCCGATGGACTCCCCCCTTGTCATCACCCCGAATTTTTTGAACTCTTTTCTGACATAGTCAATTAAAGTCATTTTCCTCCCATGAAACTTCTCACCTCTTTGAGCCTCTTTGCGGCCGTCTGCGGTCAGTGTCTGGCAACGGTTGTTCTGGTGGATTTCGGTTATCCCTCCACGGCGACATCGGGCCATTGGAACAACGTCACATTCGCCGGGGCGGATTCTCCCTATTCGAATCTCAATCAGTCTCTGATCGACAACACGGGCGCCTCCACGGGGTTCAAGCTCGACACGGTGGCCACCCTCATCGGCACCAACACCTCGGGAGCGACCTCCACGTCCACGGGATTCCCCGGGACGGCAACCGGCGACTCGTTTTACATCACCGGCACCAACACGATCACCCTCGCCTTCACCAACCTGGATCCCGCCCGGGTATACAGCTTCGATTTTTACGCCTCCCGGATGTCGGCCGGTGAAACCCGCATCACGAAGTTTCAGGTGACGGGCGGCAACAAGAGCGAGCCCACCACGCTGAATGCGTCGGACAATGTCAACACCCTGGCGTCGCTTTCCGGATTCACGCCGGACAGCAACGGCAAAATCACCATCGTTGTGTCGCGGGAAGCGGGTTCGTATGGGTATCTGGGCGTGGTGCGCATGACCTCCGAGGCGGCCCCGCCTCCGCCCACCGCCACCCGGACGATTTCCGTCGATTTCGGAGCGCCCACCATGCCGTCGTCGGACAACTGGAACAATGTCACCTACAATGGCGCGGACACACCCTATTCGAATCTTGGTCTCGCCCTGATCGACAACACCGGGACCGCCACGGGAATCACCCTCGACACGGTCGCCACCCTCATGGGCACCAATGGAAACGGTTCGACGTCCACGTCCACCGGATACCCGCCGCTGGCCACAGCGGATTCGTTTTACATCACCGGGACCAACACGATCACCCTGACCCTGTCCAATCTGAATCCCGGGCATCTTTACAGCTTCGACTTTTACGCCTCCCGCATGGGCGTGTCGCAGGCGCGCGTCACCCGGTATCAGGTGGCCGGAGGCAACAAGACCGAAAACGTCACGCTGGACGCCTCAAACAATGTGAACAACATCGTGACGCTTTCCGGTTTCAGTCCGAACGCAAACGGCAAAATCACCGTCACCGTCTCCCGCGTCTCCGGGGATTACGGATATCTCGGAGTCATGCAGGTGAAAACCTCCTCCGGTTCGTCGGGGCCCCTGGTTTCTCCCAATTTCATCGATCAAGCGGCGGTCGGTCTCCATCCCAATCCCGGTTTCGAGAACGGCACCACCGGATGGATCAACATCCAACGGACCAGCACTCCGGGGGAAGTGGCCAACGGGTCCTATTCCGCCTACAACGGCGGGGTGGGCTGGTATCTGAATCTGGACATCACCTCCCCCTCCACCATGCCCGCGCAGCCGGACAAATACTACCGGCTGGTCTCGACGATCGCCTCCGAGAACAACACCCTGGCCGGCGGTCCCGACCTCACCGCGGCCTGCGTCGACGCCTCGGGCGCCACGCTTTCCGAGACCTATCTGACCGAGGTGCCGCTACAGGGCACGCGGCCCTACAAGCGGGTTGAGACGGGCTTTTTTGCCCCGCCCAACACGGTTGCCATCAAACTCCGGCTGCGTTACGGGCCGGCGGCCGGTTCGAAATTCTTCTATGACGACACCCAGGTTTACCGGATCGACAACCTTCCGGTTCGCGCGGTGCCGACCTACAACAATGTGAGCGTTTACATCGCGCGGGCGTCGCAGCAGTCCGGGGAAAAGGCGCACATCTTTTACCGGAAGATGGGGCAGACGACATGGACGGAGGCCTATCCGCCGATCTATGACGCGACCCGTCAGGAATACCGCGGCAGCATTGTCGGCCTCGACGAAAACACCACCTACGAGGTGCAGGCCGTCATCGAAGCGGGCGGCACCGCCCTTGAGGAGGCCGGCACCCGCGTCACCACCTGGAACTCCGATCCGCCCATCGCCGCCACCTACACGGTTTCCAGCCTCCACACGTCGGGCGAATGGAAGATTGAGAACCTGCATGGTTCCCCCACCGGCTGGATCAAGATTGTCGGCACGGGAACCAACGATGTCGACGGCGGTTATGTCACCACCGGCGGCGACGACTACGGGCGCGCCATTCTCATCAAGAACTGCGACTATCTGATTCTTGAAAACATCCACGTGAAAGGCGGACGGTTCCACGGCATCGAGGTGCGAAACGGGGATAACATCCGCATCTCCCGCTGCGAAATCGAGGGCTGGGCCCGGAATCCCAATGTCGTGGTCAACGGGGTGGCCTATGAAAGCCAGGCCGACGCCACGGCCAAGAAGCCCATCGATCTCGACGCCGCGGTGTTTCTCAACGCCAGCAACCGGGTCACGGTGGAGCGCTGTTACATGCACGATCCGCGCACCGGATCGCACTCGCAGGTGACCTACGGCACCCACACCACCGGACCCAACGGCATCTTTGTGAAAAATGCCGGACCGCAAAACGGCAACCATGTGGTCCGTTACAACGACATCATCGGCAGCGACCAACGCCGTTGGAACGACGCCATCGAAGGCTACGGCAACGGGCTGACCTACGGATCTTTCGGCCGCGACAGCGACATTCACGGCAACATGCTGGCCATGGGCAGCGATGACGGCATCGAATTCGACGGCGGCCAGATGAACCTGCGCTTCTTCGGCAATCGCGTCGAAAATTTCTACTGTGGCATCAGCGTC
>CALCJD010000106.1 GCA_937960895.1 uncultured Spartobacteria bacterium
GAAAGGCCGGGGCTGTTTCTTTTTTGATCAGTCGGATCAGTCGGATCAGTCGGATTCGTGGGCGCGTTTTTCCTCCGCAAGTACTTGAAAACCGGGTGGGCAACGCCCTAAAGTGGTTCGATGGCCAAGGAGCTGCCCCCTTTCGTTCAGAAGATTCTGGATAAGTTCAGCAATTCGCGGGACTTCACGATTTCCTTTACCCTGCACGTCATTCTGATTGCGATTTTTGGTGGGACGGTCCTTTTCCAAGCGGTGCAGGAACCGCCGGATTTTGAAGGCGGGGAGGGGGGCTTTGTGCAGTCGGATGCCGCCGCCGCACCGCAACCCGACCAACAGCAAATCCAGATCCAGCAGCCCCAGGTGAGCACCCTGACGGCTCCCCCGACCACATCCAACCCGCTGCAGACCATCCAGACCACGGCGCCCAATCCGGCCAACTTCACCATGCCGGAGAGCATCATTGCGCCCATTTCCACCGCTCCGACGCAGACCACCACCACGACCACCACCGTGGCGGCTCCGACCGGGATGAGCGCGGACGGTTTGACCAGTGCCCAGGCCGCCCAGATCAAGGCCTTTACGGGGGGCTGGGGCAAGGGATCCGGGGTGGGCCAAGGGATCCGCTCGCGCGAATTTGAGTTCACCGCCTACATCGGCCAGTATCAGGGCGGGGATTGGAATTCCACGGTGCGTGTGGTCCAGGGACGGATCGAGACCGGCAGCCTGCCGAATCTGCTTTATCTGATGAGCAAGTGGTCGCGGGACAAGATCAAGACCAACTACAAAAACGTCAAAGCCATCCGTCTCGACGACCGCAACGAGATCATGACCATCAAGCCTCCGTTCATTTTTCTGACGGGGACGCGCGATTTCAAGCTCACCGAGAAGGAGGTCGAAACCCTCCGCGAGTATGTCCGTGTGGGCGGCTGCATCTGGGGCGACAGCTCGCTGCCCGGACTGCGTTCGCGTTTTGACATCGCCTTCCGCCGCGAGATGAAGCGCGTCATCCCGGATGTGGACAAGGATTTTGAGCCGCTACCGGACAACCACCCGATTTTCACGCAGGCCTATTTTCCGGAAATCAAGACGGTGCCTGCGGGACTCAATTTTTACCGCCTGCCGATTTACGCCATGAAGATCTATGGCGAGATCGGCATCATCTACACGGCCAACGATTACGGTGACATGTGGCAGGTGGGCCTGCTGGAGGACGGGAAGATCGACACCCGGAGGGACCGGAACGGCCGGTATGTCGCCATCAATGATGTGATTTACCAGAACCGGGCCGTTTACCTCCGCAACATCACCCCGGAATCTCTCGCCACCTCGTACCGCTTTGGAATCAACGTCGTCATCCACCTCCTGACCCGCTGGGAGAGCCGGGTTCGCACGGCGCCCACGCTTTGAGCGTGGGAGTGAAAGGGACAGTGAGGGTGAGGGAAGATGCTGCCGCTTGAGCCGCGGAGACATTCCTCCGCCGTTCTTCCGCGGATGATTTGAAGCTCGGCTGGGAAAAGTCCTCATTCCCGGCGTGGCCGAAAAAAAGCCCTGCCAGGCTGCAGACTCCCGGCGGCCCCCCGCGGCCCCCCAATTCCCACCCCGCCGCCGCAGGGAAATCGCCTTTTCACTTTCCCTCCCCCCTTTCATCCCGCCGCCCCAGCGCGGCGGCGGCTAGCCTCCCCAGCGTCCCCCGGGGCTGAGGGCGGGGATCCATCCGCGGAGGTGTCCGTTGGAATAGTCGGTTTTGCCGATGGCGCCGATCATGCGCGTGCCGGTGGCCTGGCGCCAGTATTTGCTCATGCTCTCGCCGGTGTGGCAGCCCCAGCTCTTCACGAAGGCGTCGCGGCTGAAAATACCGCGGCGGATCTTTTTCAGTTCCGTTTCGTGCAGCCAGACCTTCGAGGCGCTGTCGATTTCGTTGCTGTAATCAAACATGAAGCAGGCGCGGTTGGAGTGTCCGTAAAATTCGAAGTTGGCGATTTTCACGCGGTCCCGCGGCTGTCCCGCGTTGAGGTAGTTGATGAGCTGGTCGGTGCGGTCAAAGAAGATCAGGTTCACGCCGTATTTGTCGCGCACGCTCACGATGTTGCCGATGAGGTCGGCGTGGTCCTGGCGCTGGGCGCGGCGGACGTATCCCGGCTTGTAAACCAGCCAGGTGATGCGGGCGTCGGGTCCGTGGAGCTTGCGGAGTTGTTCGATGCGGACGCGGGCCGCGCGGATGAAGTTGCCCCACCAGCGGTCGTGGGGAGCCGCCTTGTATTTTTCCCATTCCTCCAGCGAGGGGCCGCCGCTCACGAGAATGTATTCCTTTTGCACCTGCCCAAGAAGCGGAGCGGAGCAGAGCACAAGCAGAAGGACGGCGCGGACCAGGGACTTCATGACCTTCGAGAAAACGCACGCCGGACGTTTGTGCAAGAGGATTTCTCGCCAAATCGGCCGGGTTGTCTATCCTGAACCCATGGCTCTGGACCCCTCTGTCTTTGAGAAACTGGGCGCCTTTTATCTGGGCCGGCCCTACGACCTCTCGGAAAAACGCCCCGCGGACGTCCCCCTGCTTTACGATTCCCGGGATCTGGTCACCCATGCGGTGTGTGTGGGAATGACCGGCAGCGGCAAGACCGGCCTCTGCCTTGCCCTGCTCGAGGAGGCGGCCATTGACGGCATTCCGGCCATCATCATCGACCCCAAGGGCGATCTTGGGAACCTTCTCCTGACCTTTCCCGAACTGCGGGCGGAGGATTTCCGGCCATGGATCAATGAGGAGGATGCGCGCCGGAAGGGCCTGGATCCCGAGGCCTATGCCGCGCAGCAGGCGGAATTGTGGCGGAATGGACTGGCCTCCTGGGGACAGGGGCCGGACCGCATCCGGGCCCTTCGGGAGAAGGTGGATCTGGCCATTTACACGCCGGGCAGTACCTCCGGCCTGCCCGTCAATGTGCTGGGGTCCTTTGACGCTCCGGAAACGGACGATGCCGAGGCCCTGGCCGACCGGGTGCAAACGACGGCCGCCAGCCTGCTCGGACTGTTGAAAATCGACGCCGATCCGGTTTCCAGCCGGGAATTCATTCTGGTGTCCGCCCTGCTGAATCATGAGTGGTCGCAGGGGCGCGGATTGGACCTTCCGGGACTGATCGAACGCATTCAGACCCCTCCCTTCGAAAAGATCGGCGTGCTGGATTTGGAGACGTTTTTTCCGGCGAAGGACCGGTTCGCGCTCGTGATGGCATTGAACAACATGCTGGCCGCCCCGGGGTTTGCCGCCTGGCGTCAGGGCGAGGCGCTGGATGCCGGAAGGTTTCTGCACACGACCGAGGGCAAACCGCGGCTTTCCATCTTTTCGCTCGCGCACTTGGGCGACGACGAACGGATGTTTTTTGTGGCCCTCCTTCTGAACGAGGTGCTCTCCTGGACGCGTGCGCAGAGCGGGACGACAAGCCTTCGCGCGATCCTCTACATGGACGAGATTTTCGGTTACCTCCCGCCGACCGCAAATCCCCCGTCGAAACGGCCGTTGCTGACGCTCCTGAAACAGGCGCGCGCTTTCGGGGTCGGCGTGGTGCTGGCCACCCAGAATCCGGTGGATCTCGATTACAAGGCGCTGTCGAACTGCGGCACGTGGTTTATCGGACGCCTGCAGACCGAACGGGACAAGGCGCGCATGCTCGACGGTCTGCAGGGGGCCGCCGCCGGCGGAAAATTCGACCGCCAGGCCATGGAGACGGCGCTTGCCGGGCTGGGGAACCGCATTTTCCTGATGAACAACGTTCACGACGACGGACCGGTCGTCTTCGAGACGCGTTGGGTGATGAGCTACCTGCGGGGTCCGCTGACGCGCGACCAGATCCGCGTGTTGATGAACGGCCGGCAAAATGAGGCCCCGGCCGCACCGGCGGCCGTCCCGCCGGGGCCCGTCCGCGATTCCGCAGCCACCCGTCCGACCCTGCCGCCGGACATCCGGCAGGTTTTCCTGCCGGCGGACGGCGGGGAGGTGGTTTATCGCCCGGTGTTGCTGGGCGCCGCGACGGTCCGTTTCAGCGACGCCAAGCTGGGCGTGGATCTCACCCGCGACGTGATGCTGGCAGCGCCGTTTCCGGACGGATTGGCGGGGGTGCAATGGGGGGAGGCGGAGCCGCTCGGGCTTTCCCTGCAGGATCTCGCGAAGTCCCCGGAGGAGGGGGCGCGCTATGAGGCGCCGCCGGCGGCGGCGGCCCAGGCAAAAAACTATCCGCGATGGGAAAAGGAACTGGTCCAGGATCTCGTCGGGACCCAGCGGGTGAAGATTTTCCGGTGTCCGGATTTGAAGGCCGTCTCGCAGCCCGGGGAAACGGAGGCCGAATTCAAGGCCCGCATCGCCCTGGCCATCCGGGAAAAACGCGATGCCCAGGTGGAGGAACTGCGCAAAAAGTTTGCGCCGAAACTTGCCGCCCTGCAGGCCCGCCGCGTCCGCGCCGAAGGGGCCGTCCAGCGTGAAAAGGAACAGGCCTCCCACGCACGGCTGCAAACGCTGATTTCCGTCGGCTCGTCCGTGCTCAGCGTTCTGCTGGGCCGGAAGGCGGTCAGCAGCGCCAACATCAGCAAGGCGGCCACCGCGATGCGCGGGGTGAGCCGGACCCTCAAGGAGGGGGCCGACGTCAGCGTGGCGCAACAGAGCGTCGAAGCCATCGACCGGCAGATTGCCGAGCTGGAGACCGAGGTGGAAGCCCAAGTGGCCGCCCTGCAGGCCACCGAACCGGCCATTGAAACCATCGAACTGAAACCGGCCAGAAGCGGCGTTACCGTGCGCCTCTGCGCCCTCGCCTGGAAACCATGAACAGCCAGCCGCCTCCGGCGAGCCAGATCACGGAAGGCTCCGGCACGGTGCTGAATATGCCGGCCGATTGCAGACTGCCGAGATAAGCCGGAAGGAACACGTCGTAGTTGATCGAACCGGCAACCGCCGAGTGGATCCCCACCAGGGCGAGCGAGCCGTCCACGATGGCAAACGTGGGGCTGCCCGAATCACCAACCTCCAGCAGGGCGCTGTTGGTTCCCGCGCCCCGGATGTAATACATCGCCAGGGTGTCGGGAAGGTTGTCGGAGTTCGAACCCGAGTTCAGGACATCATCCGAGGCTCTCCCCGGCGTTCCGGCGTTTGAATACAGGTTCAGCGAAACAATCCCTCCGAGCCGGCCGGTTCCCACCGCGGCATCCTTCCCATACACGAGGAGATCCAGGTTCAGGTAGTCCTTCTGGTCGGGAAGGTTCAGAATCGGATAGAAGGTGATCTCGTCGTCGGGATTCAGCGGCGTCGTCAGACGGCCGATGGAGAGGTCCGATTTGAGATGGTTGCCCTCCGCCGCCAGCGGATACTCCAGGGGGAGATTGAAGGAGGTGTCGATGGTGTAGGACACCACGCCCTTGGTCGGACTGTAGAAATAAATCGTCGAGTTCGGCGGGGGATAGTGCGTCGCGAAAACAAAATACTGGTCGCAGATCATCGTGAAGCTCTGCGAGGGATTGGATCCCCAGCCCACGCCGGAAAGATCAAACCCCGCGGCAATGAAGTTCGGACTCCCGTTGGGAACGGGGTTGGACGGATAGGTGCCCGCTTCAAAACGATAATGGTTCTCGGCGTTTTCCCCGTTCACGACCAACGCATGTGACACGGCCGGCAACATAAGAAGGCCTAAGACAACTCCGGCCATGCGAATACAGCGCATGACTAACTAATAGTCCGGAAATCCCTCGGAGTCAAAGAGATTTGACTATTTCTTAAGTGATCAAAATTCTTAGTTATTCTTGCAATGGGTTGTTTTCACTTAGGAATTAGGTAGTTTTGGACAATCTTTGCAATAGGTTGTTCGGTTTGGGACCTGCAGGATGCCGGAGACGATGACGATGCAGCGCGCCCGCGCCGCGAGCACCCCGGGGAGGTTTTCCCGCTTGATGCCGCCGATGCAGGAGACGGGCGGCGCGACCCGGGTGTGGACGGAGAGGATGTCCTGAGCCCCGGTCGGCGTATGAGTCCGGCTTCGTCGGAGCGGCAAACAGGGGGCCAAATCCGATGCAGCCCGGCCGCTCGTCCTGCGCGGCCAGGGCCTGCGCAATGCTGTGGGTCGGTCTGCCGATGAGCCTGCCCGGACCCGCGAGCGCCCGTGCTTCCGCCATGCTGAGATCGTCCTCTCCCACGTGGGCCCCGTCGGCCCCCGTTTCAGGCACGTAAGCCGGATGGTCGTTGGGCAGGAAGGGAACGTCCGCCGCCCGGCAAAGCGGCGCGGGTTTTCGGGCGAGCGTGACGATTTCCGCGGGGGAGGCGGTCTTTGAACGCAACTGGATGATTTGAGCCCCTGCGGCCAGCATCTGACGCGTGACATGCACCGCGTTGTCTGCCGTCACGTAGCCGAGATCGACGATTCCGTGGAGCCGCGCGCGCTGCAGCGCCGCGTGCAGAGAGGGGGGACGGCCGGTCGGGGTCTATTTCCGCTGGGGTGTCGGGGTGGTCGCCCTGTGCGTGGAGGGTGGCCCGGGGACTGCATGACGACCGGCTTGTCCTCCCGGTAGGTGACCCCGAACCAGGTGGCGTCGGTGGGCAGCACGTCCATACGGGCCTGTCCGGAAAATCAAGGGCCGGCAAACCGAAGGATCCATCAACCGGTCGGCGCGAAGCGGGAAACCGAAGTCAAAGCTGCAGCGGTGCTGCAGGTCGCGGAGCCGGCCATTGGAAGTCTTGGGCGGGGTCGGAGAAACCGCGGCCTACCGTGCGTTTCTTCTTCCGCGCCCGAAGACCAGCGCGGCCGAAAAGAGGGTCATCCCCAGCAGGGTCGCTGTGGACGGTTCGGGGATGATTGCGAGGATGGAATCGTAGTAGGAGGAAATGCGAACGAAGTAATTGAAGTCCCCCTGGGACTCCACGAATGGCTGGTCGTCGCCGAATGTGGAGACGCCGTTGATATCGGTCGCGACCGCCAGCCCGACAAGATACCAGGTTCCATTGATTTCCTGAAACAGTCCACCGCCCGAATCATAGACTGCCAGGGCCGCTTCGGCGTCACCGACCCCGGGCGGATCATAAGTCGGTGCGGGGCCCCCAAGGATCGTGATGATGAGGTCCACGCAGGAGTAGGAGTCGTAGCTCAATGTCTCCGTGAATCGGGGTACATTGAGCCCCCAGCGGTGGGCGGAGGTGGTGGTGTTTCCCCAAGGGACGACAGTTTCCCCCAGGGCGGCCGAGGGATCCCGGCCGTTGCCCCAGCCGACCAGCGTGGCTGCCTCCGAGAAGTTCTCAATGGGTGCGGAGAGCAAGTTCACCGGTGCGATGTCCGGGGCGGTCGTGAGTTTCAGGATTTTCATGTCCACACCCGGCTCGACCTGGATCGACATCGAACCGCTGAATGCGGTCATGTCCACCTGATAGACTGTCGAACCAAAGGTGACGTGACTGAAGGTGGCGTTGGTAGTGACGTGGTGAGCCGTCAGGACATAGCCGCCACCCAAATAGATGGCGGAGCCGGAAATGCCGGATCCATCGGCGGTCGTGATCTTGCCGACGGAATCAAAGGGAACGCCCGTCCCCGGGTCGGTCGTATTCGCCGCGTTCCCGAGATTGTAGTAGAGCATGGCGTTGCCCGGTGCCACGAGTGCGGCAAGGGTGAGAGCAATGACCATCCAGCGAGCCATTGGCTGCTATGGTACTCCTTGAATTTCGGTTGATAAAGGAATTTCTGAGGCAGGGATACCCGGGGCAGCCGCCGGGACCTTATCCGGAGAGGAGGTCCAGGCAGTCGCGGCAGTATTCCGCGATGTCTGCGGCTTGGAGGATTCCGGAAACAATGACGACGCGGTGTGCTCCGGCGGCGAGGACATGGGGGAGGTTTTCGCGCCTGATGCCTCCGATGCAAAAGATCGGCCGTGAAACCTGTGCATGGACGGAAACGATGTCCTGCAGGCCGATGGGTGGGTAATCCGGCTTGGTCGGAGTGGCAAACAGAGGGCCAAACCCGATGTAGTCCGGCTTTTCCTTTTGCGCGGCCAGAGCCTGCGCAATGCTGTGGGTCGATTTGCCGATGAGCTTGCCCGGACCCGCGAGCGCCCGGGCTTCCGCCACGCTCAGATCGTCCTGCCCGACATGCGCGCCGTCGGCCCCCGTTTCCGGAACCAGGGCGGGGTGGTCGTTGAGCAGAAAGGGCACGCCCGCCGCCTGGCAGAGGGGGGCCAGATCCTTGGCGAGGGCGGCGATTTCCGCGGGTGAAACGGACTTGGCGCGCAGCTGGATGATCTGGACACCGCCCTCCAGCATCCGGCGGATGACGCGTTCCGCGTGCCCCACGGCCACATAGCCGAGGTCGACAATGCCGTACAACCGGGCCCGCTGCAGGGCGGCGTGCAGCGGGGTGGATTCCGGAATGGGATTTATTTCCACAGGGGCGTGGGATAGGCGCCTTCCGCGTGCAGGGCGGCCAGGGATTGCATGACGGTCGGCTTGTCCTCGCGGTAGGTGACCCCAAACCACGTGGCGTCCGTGGGCAGCACGTCCACGCTGGCCTCCCCGCGCGTGACCATTTCCCCGATGGCCATGGGGATGTAGCACTCCGCCTTCGGATCGCCGGATTTTTCGCGGAGGAATTCGATCAACTGCCGTTCGAGCAGCGGAAACACCGCGGGCGTCAGTCCCCAGAAATTCATCGAAACGGATTCCGTTCCGGTGAACCTGCGGATGCTGCCGTCGGCCTCCTTCTGAAAGATGCCTTCGGGACCGCGCTCGATGCCGGTGCATTCGACGATGTGGCGAAGCCGGCCGTTCGCATCCACTTCGCACACGCCACGGGCCACGGAGCCGTTTTCCGAAAGGGTCCGGTCGAGGCGGTATCCGGCCATGGCAAAACGCGTCGCGTCGGAGGGGCCGGCGGCGAGGAATTCCGCGAGGCGCGCATAGGATGCGGCGCCGTAGAAATCGTCGGCGTTGATGGCTGCAAACGGACCGGAAAGCGCATGGCGCGCGCACCAGATGGCGTGGGCCGTGCCCCATGGTTTCTGGCGGCCTTCGGGCACGACGAACCCTTCCGGCAGGAGCTCGAGTTGCTGAAACACGTAGTCCACGGCGATCCGGCCTTCGTAGCGGGAGCCGATCTTTTCGCGAAACTCGGCCTCGATGTCCCGGCGGATGAGGAAAACCACCCGGTTGAATCCGCCGCGCAGGGCGTCGAAGACGGAATAATCCAGCAGGGTTTCCCCGGAGGGTCCCATGGGGTCGAGTTGCTTCAAACCGCCATAGCGGCTGCCCATGCCGGCGGCCAGAACAAGGAGAGTGAGTTGAGACATTGCGGCGTTTTTCGCCGATCAGGAGGGGGGACGCAAGTACGGGAAATGGCGCGCCGGGAAAACCCGGGCCCCCATGGTCAGCAGCCTTCCCGGGAGGCGTCGTCGCCATCCCGGGTGGCGCCGTGGACACGGCGGACCGCCTTATTTTGGGGTGCGCCGGATTTTTCCGGCGTCGTAGCCCTGCGAGACGGCGTAACGGACAATGCGATCGTACACGCCGGACGGGATGTCCGGATCCCGCGCGAGGATCCAAAGATATTTCCGCGAGGGATGGCCCACCAGCGCCCAACGGTAATCGGGATCCAGGGCCAGGATCCAATAGTCGCCCGCGAAGGGGCCGAAAAAGCGGACCTTGAGCCAGGCATGGCCGCTGCCGGGCACCACGGTGGCGCGGCCTTCGATGCGTTCCCGGGTGCCGTCGGCCTTGCGGCAGGAATTGACGACCCGCAACGAACCGTCCGTCCGGGGCGTGTATTCCGCGGTGACTCCGCCGGCGCACCCGCGCTGGAACCAATTGGGATACCGGGCGATTTCGTGCCATTTTCCGGAATAGCGTTGCAGGTCCACCGAGGCGACGGTGGAGGGCGGACGCGGGGTGGCGCATCCGGCCAGTGTGGCGATGAGCATTGCAGCGAGCGGGGCTTTTGCTTTCATGAGGGCAATGACACTTCGCCTGCTGGCCCTGTTCTGGTTGCTTGTCTTTTTCACGTCGTGTGGTCCGGCGGTCCGGCGCGGAGACCTTGTGTTCATCAACGGGGCCGAACCCGAAACGCTGGATCCCGGATTGATCACCGGCCAGCCGGAGGGCCGCATCGTGAACACGCTGTTCGAGGGACTGACCACCTTCAACGCCCAGGCCCGGCCGGTTCCCGGCATGGCGGAGAGCTGGACGGTTTCCGAGGACGGACGGGTCTATACGTTCACGCTCCGCTCCGGTCTTGTCTGGAGCGACGGCACCCCGCTCACCGCGCAGGATTTTGTGGATTCCTGGCGGCGCACCCTGCTTCCGGAAACGGCCGCCGCCTACAACTACCAGCTCTTTTACATCAGGAACGGCCAGGCTTTCGCCGAGGGAAAAATCACCGATTTTTCCGAGGTGGGCGTGAAGGCCCTCGACGAGCGCACGCTGGAGGTCACGCTGGAAAATCCCACGCCGTTTTTCCTCGATCTCTGCGCCACCCCGCCGCTCGCGCCCGTGCCGGTCCGGGTCATCGAGAAACACGGCGACGATTGGATCAAACCCGAGCACATCGTCACCAACGGCGCCTATCTTCTCGACACCTGGCGGATCAACGACGTCATCCGGCTGCGGAAAAATCCGCGTTATTGGAATGCGGACGCCGTGGCTCTGGAAACCGTCGACGTGCTGCCCATTGCGAAGGACACCGTGGCGTTCAATTTCTATGCAAGCGGCCTGGCCGACCTCCTGATGGACAAGGGACTCACCCCCCCGGCGCTTCTCGACACGCTGAAGGAACGACCGGACTTTCACGCCGCGCCGTTTCTGGGCACGTACTTTTTGCGTTTCAACTGCCAGAAGGGTCCCTTCGCCGATCCGCGCGTGCGCCGCGCATTTGGCATGGCCGTCGACAAACGCCGCATCGTGGAAAAGATCACCCGCGCCGGGGAATTGCCCGCGGGGGCGCTCGTGCCGCCGGGACTGGAGGGATACGATCCCCCGGACGGTCTGCCGTATGACCCCGAGGAGGCCCGCCGCCTCTTGGCCGAGGCCGGTTACCCGGAAGGGCGCAATTTTCCCCACGTGAACTATCTTTACGACGACCGCGGACTGAATGAATTCATCGCCGTGGAGTTGCAGGATATGTGGGAACGGGAGCTCGGCGTGCGGGTCAACCTCGCCAAGCAGGAGTGGAAGGTCTACCTGAACTCGATGTCCACCCTGGACTACGACATCGCCCGGTCCAGCTGGGTGGGGGATTACCCCGACCCCAACACCTTCCTGGACATGTTTCTCACCGGCGGGGGAAACAACCGCACCGGATGGAGCAATCCGGATTACGACCGGCTCATCGCCGACGCGGCGAGGGAAGTCGACCCGGCCAGGCGGATGGCCATCCTGCGCGAGGCGGAAACCCTGCTGGTCGCCCGGGAGGCCCCGATCTGTCCGCTGTATTATTATGTGGGCATCCAGATCTACGACCCGGAGAAGATCGGCGGCATCGCGCCGAACATCCTGGATGAACATCCCCTGAAGGCCGTTTATCGGAAGGGGAAATGACGTTTTCCGATTGACATCAACGGGTCAATCTCTAGCAATTAACCTTCCGCTGCGATTAGTTCGCCGGGTTCAGGTGCTATGAACAGCCAATTTATCGACGAAGCCTCCAAAGTGATTAACGAGCCGCAAATTTTGATCAACATGGTTTCCAAGCGCGTGCGTCAACTGGCCGCCGGAAGCCACCCCTTGGTCCCGGTCGAGGGCCGCATGGGCCTTGCCGATATTGCGCTGGCGGAAATTGCCCAAGGCAAGATCGTCCCGGAAAAACCCGGCAACGAAGAGGAATAGCTCCGCCCGGAGCGGGCTGACATGTCCGCCGAGATCGTCACCAACCGCAAGGCGCTGCGGGATTATCACATCCTCGAGCGAATCGAAGCCGGCATTGAGTTGCGAGGCACTGAGGTGAAGTCGATTCGCAGCGGATTCGTGAACCTGCAGGGGGCCTTTGCACGCATCGAGGGGGGCGAGGTTTTCCTCTACGACAGCGACATCCAGCCCTACGCGCGGGCCAGCCACGAACAGCACGAACCCAAACGGCGTCGCAGACTCCTCCTCCACCGCCGCGAGATCCTCCGCCTCCAGGCGGAAACCGAGCAGGCCGGCCGCACCCTCGTCGCCCTCCGCCTCTACTGGAAAAAAAGCCGCGTCAAGGTCGAGCTGGGCGTCGGCAAGGGCAAGGTGGCCGCAGACAAACGCGCCGACCTCAAAAAACGCGTCCAACAACGCGAAACCGACCGGCTATTGGCCAACTTCCAAAGGAAGCGTTGAGTTGGTCGTTCGGAGTTCGACGTTGAGCGTTGAACGCGGAGTCCGGCCCCGAGGGTCTTGACGCGGAAATTCCGAAATCCGCATTCCGCAATCCCCGTCCCTCTTTTTCGCTGTTGCCTCCGGGCCGGAACCGGCACACTCTCCTGGCATGAGCTCCGCGTTGCTTGTCCTCCTCGTGCTGGTCGCCGTGGTGGCGTTGATCGTGTTGTATGTCATCGGCGCCTACAACGGTCTCGTCACCCTTCGCAATCGTTTCAAAAATGCCTTTGCGCAGATCGATGTGCAGCTCAAGCGCCGTTACGACCTCATTCCCAATCTCGTGGAAACGGCCAAGGGCTACCTCAAACACGAGCGGGAGACGCTCGAGGCGGTCATTGCGGCCCGCAATTCCGCCTACAATGCCGGGTCTCAGGCGGCGGCCAATCCGGGCGATCCCCATGCCATGAAGGCCCTCAGCGGTGCCGAAAGCGGCCTCTCCGGGGCCCTCGGACGCCTTTTTGCCGTGGCCGAGGCCTATCCCGACCTCAAGGCCAACCAGAACATGATGCAGCTCACCGAGGAGCTGACCTCGACGGAAAACAAGATTTCCTTTGCCCGGCAGGCCTACAACGATGCCGTGATGGCCTACAACACGAAACGCGAGATGTTTCCCACGAACATCCTTGCGGGCATGTTCAACTTTGCCCCCGCGGAATTGTTCCAGATTGAAAATCCGGGCGAGAAGGAGGCGCCGAAAGTTTCGTTTTCATGATCCCCGTTGTTCCGTCCCGCTCCGCCTTCGCGGAGCAGGCGGTCACCGCCAACGTCGTTCCGGTCTGGACGGAAATCGTTGCCGATGGTGACACGCCCGTATCCGCCTTTGCCAAAATCGGCGGCACCGCGCCGTCGTTTCTTCTGGAGTCCGCCGAGCAAAACGACCAGGTCGGCCGCCACTCGATCCTCGGAGCCGGCGCGCGCCTGACCATTTCGGCGCGCGGCAAAACGGTGACCGTCCAGGAAAACGGAACCACCCGCACCTACGAGGCCGCCCAGGATCCGTTCAAGGAACTGGAAACCATCATGGCCCGCTATCGCACGGTGCCGGACGCCGGCATCCCCGGGTTTTCCGGCGGAGCCGTCGGCTATCTGGCCTATGACTGTGTCCGCTGGTTCGAGCCGACCGTGCCGCCCCCGCCCAAGGATGAACTGGGCGTGCCGGACATGTTTTTCCTGCTGGCGGATTCCGTGGTCATTTTCGATCACCGCCGCCGTCGCCTCAAGATCGTGGCCAATGCCTTCATCGGCGAGGAGGGACCGGAGGCGGCTTACGACGAGGCCGTGAAGGCGATCGGGGGCATTCTGGAAAAACTCCGGCGTCCGCTGGCCTTCGCGCCGATTTTCACCGGATCCGAACCGCCGCGGGGCGAGGTTTCCAGCAACACCTCGCGCGAGGAATATCACGAGATGGTGAATCGCGCCGAGGAATACATCCGGGCCGGCGACATCTTCCAGATGGTTCCGGCGCAGCGGTTCGAGACGGAATTCACCGGCGATGCGCTCGACCTCTACCGCACCCTGCGTTTTGTGAATCCCTCGCCCTACATGTTCTGCCTGCGTTTCCCGGAAGGGTACGCGCTGGTCGGCAGTTCGCCGGAGGTGCATGTGCGTCTCACCGGGGACCTCGTTGAGATCCGGCCCATCGCAGGGACGCGGAGGCGGGGGGAGACCGAGGAGGAGGACCGCGCCAATGCGGAGGACCTTCTGTCCGATCCCAAGGAACGCGCCGAGCATCTCATGCTCGTGGACCTGGCCCGCAACGACGTGGGACGCATCGCGGAGTTTGGCACCGTCAAGGTGACCGATTTCATGACCATCGAACGCTACAGCCACGTCATGCACATCGTTTCGCATGTTTCCGGCAAGCTCGCCGGCGGCCGCTCCGCCTTTGATGTCATGCGAGCGACATTTCCCGCCGGCACGGTGTCCGGCTCCCCCAAGGTGCGCGCCATGCAGATCATCAACGAGCTGGAGAAAAGCAAACGCTGCACCTACGCCGGGGCCGTGGGGTATTTCAATTTCAACGGCGACCTCGATTCCTGCATCGCCCTGCGCACCGTTCTGCTCAAGGACGGCAAGGCTTACGTGCAGGCGGGCGGAGGCGTGGTTGCGGACTCCACCCCCGAGGGCGAATACCAGGAGAGCGTGAACAAGGCCATGGCCGCCATGCGTGCCATCGACCGCGCCCGCACGATTGGGAAGTGACGGAATCCGGGCGCGCCGCCGGTTCCGGATTGACGGCGGCGTCAGGGCGCGGACGGACGGCGCTGCGCCGCGTTTTTCCCGCTTGCAGCCAAGCGCGGAGCGGGGGCGTTCTTCCGCCCCTTCGACCCGGACGTCCTAAGGATGGTTCTTCATCACCCGCATCGAAACCCCGCCGACCAGCACGCCGATCGGCCGGCCCCTGTCAAAAACGGGCGTGGAAATTTGCACCGCGTGCGACCGGCTGGATTTGTCGAATTCCGGCACGCCCTCCCAGGGACGGCCGGTCATGGGAACGTCGAACTTGGGTTCCCCCTTGTGGATGTAGGAGGTGGGTTTTCCGACAAAGGCGACCTTTTCCCCCTGCGCTGCGCAGAGGAAAAGCTCGTTGAAGAGGCCCTTGCTGGAGGCCATTTTTTGCGCGAGGAAAATCGAGGCGGGATTTTTCCGAAAAGCCCGGATCAGGGGATCGTCGGGTTTCAGGGCGCGCCATTTCCGGTTGGTGAGACCGGGGATCGGACCGAGGGCGTTTTGATCCCGTACGGCCTTGATGACGACGGGATTTCGGGCCCATTGGGCGAGGAGCTTTTGCTCGACATCGATCTGGCGCCGGATGTCCGGGGTGATGCGGTGGGTGGGATCGACGGCAAAGAGGGTTCCGATCAGCATGCAACCGATCAGGGCGACAAAAAGCGTTTTCATGTTCGGGGGGAAGATTCGTTTCAGAATACGCCCGGTTGCGCCCCTTCGAAAGGGAAAGTTTTCGGTCCGGCCGCCCCGGCCCCGGGGCGACCGGCGGCCATGGGGGCTCCGTTTGTCAGGCCCGGCTGGATTCCAGCCGGAACAACATCTCGCCCGCCTTGGGCACATAGAGGATGCCCTCGTCCTCACGGTTGGCGTAATCCTGCGGATTGATGCCGGCCGGATCGCGATAACCCAGATTGATTTCGCGGCAGATTTCCTCGGGAATGCCCGTGGCCAGGGTGACCTGAATGCGGCATTTTTCGACGCCGTTTTCAAAAACCCCCATGCCCCGCACGTGGGTGGAATGCGCCAGAACGCCCCAGGGATAGTCCTTGAAGCGGTCCCACTGTTTGAGGAAGTAGTCGCGGCAGTGGTAGCCCAGCTCCCGAATGATGCGTCCGTGGATGACGCTGATCTCGTGAATGTGGGGCGCGTAGATAATCAGCTCGCCGCCGTCGGCCACCACGGGCTCGAGTTTGTACATGCATTTGCCGCCCACCCAGAGTTCGTCATACATCGCGGGCGCGCAGGACAGCACGGTGTGGAACGGTTTCGGTTTGTAGGTGATGTGGAGTCTGTCCGAGAGGTTGCTCGCCGCGTCCCAGGCCTCCTCGGGCGAACCCGCAAACATTCCCGCAAAATTTTTGCCGTCCACCACCAGGCAGAAGCAGAGCTTTTCGATCGGCACGAGGGCGGCGGCGCGATCCACCACCTTGCGCACGGGAGTCCATTTGTTGCCGATGATCATGGGATTGGTGATCACCGCGCCGAGCCAGTGGAAGAAGTTCAGGATGTCCGGCCCCGCCACCCCGGGGAAGAGGTATTTGTTTCCGCCGGAAAACCCCACCACCTCATGCGGAAACACCGGTCCGATGATGATCAGACGGTCATATTCGAAGAGGTGCTTGTTGACCGAAACCGGGACGTCCATCGAAAACAACCCGTCCGAAAGCTCGCTGATGTCCTTTGCGGGGATGTGACCCAGCGAACGCAGAGCATCCGGATTGTCCCACTCGTGATTGAGAAACCGCGGGGCGGAAAATTCCCCGGCGCGCTCCTCCGGCGAAAGCTCCAGCCGTCCGCAAATCGCCTCCTCGGTCATCGGCGGATGCGTGCCGAGCGCCACCATCACGTCCACCACCGCACACCGTCCGCCGATGGCGCGGTAAAGCGCCTTGAATACCGGGCCGACCGGAGCCGTCCGGGTGGAGTCCGGCACGATGAGGAGCACCTTCTTGCCGGTCCAGTCGTGGCCGGAAGCCAGACCGTCGACGACGGATTGAATCTGGTCCGGACTGAGACTCTGCCCGGCGGTAGCGATTTGAGAGACGACGTTCATGATGACTGCGGAAAATTAACCACGGATTTCACGGATTATCACGGATGAAACAATGGGAATCCCGAAGAAGCACCCTTTTGGGGCGACAACATAAGGAGTCGGGAAAGGGATTTCCCATCCGTCTTCATCCGTGCCATCCGTGGGGAAAAAGGGGGGGTCAGATGGTTTGCGACAGGAACCCTCCATCCACCCGGATGTCCGTGCCCGTGATGAAGCTGCTGGCCCGGTCGCTGGCGAGGAAGACCGTGGCGCCCGCGAGTTCGTGGGCCTCGCCGAACCGCCCCATCGGCGTGTGGCTGAGGATGGAGGCCGCGCGGGGGGTGGGGGAGCCGTCCTCGTTGAACAGCAGGCGGCGGTTCTGTTCCGCCGGGAAAAATCCGGGCGTGATGCTGTTGACCCGTACGCCGCGGGGCGCCCACTCGCGGGCGAGGAAAAGCGTCAGATTGAGCACCGCCGCCTTGGCGGCCGAATACGCCACCACGCGGGAAAGCGGCAGATGGGCCGATACGCTGGCAATGTTGATGATGCTGCCCCGGCCCGCCGCGCACATGGCCGGACCGAATTCCTGACAGGGGAGGAGCACGCCGCCCACCAGGTTGAGGTCGAAGTTTGCCGCCCAGTCCTCCGAAGTGATATTTTCGAAGGCGTTTTCCGGAGTGACCGTGACCCGCGGATCATTGCCGCCGGCGGCGTTGACCAGAACCGTGGTGGCCCCGAATCGCGCGGCGACATTTTCCCGCAGCGCCCGGAGGCTGTCGCGGGACGAGGCGTCGACTTCGAAAAACTCCGCGGTGCCTCCCTTCTTGCGAATCTCCTCGCAGCGGGCCTCGCCGCGTTCCCGGCTTCGGCCGGCCACGGCGACCCGGGCGCCGGCCGCGGCGAGGGCCCCGGCCATGCCGCCGCCCAGCACCCCGGTGCCTCCAATTACGGTTGCCACTGCATCGGAGAGATCAAAAAGGGAGTTTGTCATGGGAGAAGCATTCAAAAGTCACCCCGCACCGGCGTCAATCTCCGGGAATGCGGCGTTGTTTTCCCCGCGGAAAATCGGTCGCTGTGCGCCTTTTCCATCCGACCAGCCGTCGGTAATCACCCGGCGAGGTCTGCCAGTGCCAGCGGAAGCACTTGCAGAGATGATTGGCGCCCGCAAATCCCGTATGGGCGGCGATTTCCTTGATGGAGTACTCCGATTCTTCCAGGAGCCGCGCCGCCTCCTGCAGCCGGATATCCCGGACGAAGGCCGCCGGCGACCGTCCGGTGACGCGCCGGAAATGATGGGAGAAATTGGACCGGCTGGTTCCCCACAACCGGCTCAGCTCGCTCACCCCGAGGAATTTCTCCAGGTTGTTCATCACTTGGCCGCGCACAAATTCCAGCAGCTGCCTCCTCTCTCCGTGGGGATGGTCCTGCTGGACGGCGTGGCGCTCCAGCTCGAGCATCCACCGGAATAAAGCAGCTTCGGTGTCGAAGTCATCGGCGGCTCCGCGAACCCGGGCGAAAAGCGTTGCGGCAAGGTCCGGAATCGGGTGTTGAGCCGGCAGTCGGAGCACGACATTGACCAATCCCGCATGCCGCACGAGCCGGTTTACGGCATAGGGATGGTGGACGATGATCCAGCAGAACCGCCAGACGGGACAGGCCGGATCGTTGCGGTAGCGGTGCGCCGACGGGATCTTTGCGCAGAAGGCCATGCCTTCCTCCACCGCCTGTACGGTGCCGCGGTGTTCAAAAAGCCCCCGGCCCGATAGGGTGTATTGAAAGAGCCAGACCGGATGGCGGGGATGGCCGCCCCGGCGCCTGCCGTCCCAGACGTAGGGGTCCTGCGGGTGGACCGTGTCGCACCCCATCGTGAGCCCGCCCTTTCCATGCAGCGAGACGGTGGTTACGCCGGGTGTGTTCGGCAGCCGGGCAAGCCGGGAATTAGTGCAGTTCACAAATGGGATATAAACAGCACATGTGTCCAATTGTCCATGATTCCATCGGAACTCGTCGGCATGTAGGAGACATTTCGTCACTTACAGATCGACGATGCCTCGAAGGAAGATCACCATGATCGGTGCCGGGTCAATCGGATTCACCCGGCGGTTGATGCAGGACATTTTGACGGTTCCGGAACTGCAGGATGTGACGTTTTCCCTGACGGATATTAATCCCCGGAACCTGGAAATGGTCGGACAGCTCTGCCGGAGGGACGTGGAGGCGAACCGCGTTCCCGCACGCATCGAAACGACCACCGAC
Organism: uncultured Spartobacteria bacterium; assembly: GCA_937960895.1. Taxonomy (GTDB): domain Bacteria; phylum Verrucomicrobiota; class Verrucomicrobiia; order Chthoniobacterales; family Terrimicrobiaceae; genus CALCJD01. Next base: position 18,861 of record CALCJD010000106.1, read on the forward strand.
GTCCGGAGAGCCATTGCGGGAGCGGATTACGTCATCTGCCTCATTCGCCAGGGGGGGCTGGAGGCCTTTCAGACGGATATCGACATTCCTTTGAAATACAGTGTCGACCAGTGCGTCGGCGACACCCTCGGGCCGGGCGGTCTAATGTATGCGCAGAGGACGATTCCCGCACTGCTGGAGTTCTGCCGTCACATCCGCGAGACCGCCAGGCCGGACACGCTTTTTTTGAACTATTCCAACCCGATGGCCATGAACACGTGGGCCTGCAATCGCTATGGCGGCGTGTGCACCATCGGACTGTGTCATGGGGTGCAGGGCGCCCACTGGCAGATCACGCGCTGCATTGAGCGCTGGGCCAGACAGCGCGGACTGCTCAAGAAGGACGAGACGCTGAACCGGAGGGATGTGGATGTCGTTGCCGCCGGCATCAATCACCAGACGTGGTTCATCCGCGTGCGGTGGCGCGGATATGACATGCTGCCCCAGCTTCTGGAGCTTTTTGAAAACCATCCGGAATATGCCAAAACCGAGAAGGTGCGCATCGACGTGCTGCGCCGCTTCGGATATTACAGCACAGAATCGAACGGTCATCTCAGCGAGTACCTGCCGTGGTACCGCAAGCGTCCCCGGGAGGTCCGCCGCTGGATCGATCTTTCCAGCTGGATCAACGGCGAGACCGGCGGTTACCTGCGGGTCTGCACGGAGGGGCGGAATTGGTTCCGGACCGACTTTCCGAACTGGCTCAAGGAGGATCCGCCGGTGTTTTCGCCCGAGAAACGCAGCGAGGAGCACGGGTCCTACATCATCGAGGCGCTGGAAACCGGCCGCCCGTATCGGGGACACTTCAACGTCATCAATGCCGGTCACATCACGAATCTGCCGGACGGATGTGTTGTGGAAATTCCGGGATACGTGGACGCCAACGGCATCAACATGCCGGTCGTGGGGGCTCTGCCTCTGGCCTGCGCGGCGACCTGTTCTGCTTCGGTACGCGTGCAGGAGATGGGAATGGAGGCCGCGGTGCACGGCGATGTGACCCTTCTCAAGCAGGCGATGCTACACGATCCTCTCACCGCAGCGGTTTGTAATCCCGAGGAGGTCTGGCAGATGGCGGATGAAATGCTCGTCGCCCAGCGTCGCTGGCTCCCGCAATATCGGGGCGTCATCCGGGCCGCAGCCGCGCGCCTGCGCCGGCACGAACGGGAGGGAACGCGGGTCCGGCTCCGGAACACCAGGGGTGCCGCCCGGTTGAAAGTTCGTTCCATCAGGGAGCTTTCCCGCGACCGTGCCGCTGCACGCGCCAACGCCGCCGCGGCCGACAAGGGGAAAATGACGAAAGGCACTTGAGGGAAGGGGGGACGGGCGACTCCGGTCGTATGGGAAGTTGGCCGGTCACAGCCTCCGGGGAAGTCATCCGCGCGTTCCTTTCGTTCTTGGTTTGAATCCGAAACGGGCTTTCCTCGCATCAACGCCGGTCGGGGCATCCCTGCGTTTCGGGGGTGCGGGTTTCGTGAATCCCTTGGAGCGTTTTTGTCCGGTTGCGCTCCTCTACGGAGGAATCGCCCCGACAATCAGCGGGCCTTTGATGGTCACGGACTCCTTGGGTTCACAGCGCGAGACAAAGAGAAGGGAACGGGTCTCCCCAATGGACGCATTGCGAACGGAAGACGGTTTTGCGTTTGGGAACGGACGCCGGGTTGAGCTCCTGTCCCGCGGAAAGAGCCGAGAAATCCGCTGTGCGAAATATGGCGGAAGGGGCGGGATTCGAACCCGCGGTGACATTTCTGCCACGCTCGATTTCGAGTCGAGTGCCTTAAACCGGACTCAGCCACCCTTCCCCAGAAAAGGGGGAGTGCTACTATCGCCGCGGGGACGACGGGAGCAAGGAAAAAGGTGGGAAAACCACCGCGAGGTTCAGGAACGGGAACGCCCCCGCCGGATGAGGAGGAGGGCGCCCGTGCCGAGGAGGGCGGCGGTGGATGGCTCGGGCACCGGAGTCACATCGGCCAGCGTGGCGCCAAAACGGATTTCGTCCATGACAAACGTGGTGTCGGAGCGGCCGGTCAGGGAAAGCTGCATGGCGTTGCCCGTGAAGGTGTAGGTGCCGAAGGTGACGGTTTCCGAAATGCGCCAACGCACGTTGGCTTCGCCGGTGCCCATGACGGCGGCATCCAGTCCGGAGTCGTTGAGCAGACCGTTTTCCCTGAAGTAATCAAACTGCGCCTCGGTCAGGATCCACATGGTGGCCACCCCGGGCGTGCCGGGGGAAAGTTCCGCCCCCACGTTGGTGAAGCGGGCGAGAACCAGAAAAGTGCCCGCGTCGTTGAAGGAGGCATACACGGGCGAGACGGGCGTGGTGTCATAACTGACCGTCGGAACTCCGCCGTCATGACCGTCCGCATTGCTGTTGAAATACCGGTTTTCGATGGGGCCGTCCGCATCGGGATTGATGCCCAGCCGGGCGGCGCTGAAGTCATCCCGGAGCGCGGAGCCGAAACGGATGAGATAAGCCGAATAGATCGTGCCGGTGGCCGCCGCGCTCAGGTCGACGCCGAGAAAGGCCGGAGTGCCCACCGAGGACATGATGCTGCCGCCGCTCACCGCCAGGTTGCTGAAAGTCAAACCGGTCGCCTGATACTGGATGGCCGTCGGATGGGACGCATAATAGCTGCCCGTCAGGCCCGTGGTGTTCTGGACGGTCTGCCCGCCCAGGGAACCCTCGGTGTATCCATGAAAACCTTCGTAGACGAGAAGGGCGGCCTGAACCGGCGGCAAACCGGACAGACTTAACATAGTCAGACTCAGGGCGTATTTCCAGATGGTAAGGGGGGAGGAGGTCTT
>CALCJD010000107.1 GCA_937960895.1 uncultured Spartobacteria bacterium
CGATTTTGCAAAATATGCAACAAGAAAATTTAAATTTATGCAAATGCATGCAAAATCACAAAAAGGGGGGCGCGGGTTTCGAGGGGCTCCTTGGGGGTGCGTCTTGGCTAGGCTTCGAGGAGAAACTTTTGCAGGAAGGACAGCACCACCGGCCGGAGATCCATTTGGGGCGGCTGGAGGTGGTAGCTGTGGGGGGCTCCGCCGATCTCGACATACCAATAGGGGGTGCCCAGTTTTTCGAGGTGGCGGACGAGTTGTCGGGAGCGTTCCACCGGGATGGTGTCGTCGGCGGTGCCGTGGGTGATGAAGAAGGGAGGCATGTGGCGGTCAAAATAAACGACCGGTGAGGCGGCCTCCTCATGGGCTGCGGTCTCCTCGGGGGTCGCCCCGGCAAACGGCGAAACCGCGCGGCCCCGGATGTCGTAGTCGCCGTAAAAATTGAGGACACACGAAACGTCGTTGGAATGCTCGGTGTAGAGTCCATGACGATTGATTTCATCATGGCGCGTGGTCACTCCGAGAAGCATGGCGAGGTGTCCTCCGGCCGATCCGCCCATTGTCGCGATGCGGCGCGGATCCACGCCGTATTGGTCGGCGTGCGCCCGGATGAAGCGCAGGGCCGATTTGCAGTCGTGGAAATTGGTCGGCCAGGCGAGCCGGGTGAGACGGAGTTTTCCCGTCTCCGGATCCTTGTATCCCTCGTTGAGCAGGTAGTTGATGGAAAACACGACATACCCGGCGGAGGCGAGGGTCGTGCCAAAATTTTGCTCACGGGCCGTGGCCTTGTCCCCCATTCGCCAGCCTCCGCCATGAATCACCAGCACGGCGGGACGCGGACCCGGGAAGGAGGTCGGCGGAAAATAAATGTCCAGCTTTTCCCTGCGCTCCGAACCGAGATACGCCACGTCGGATTCCACGCGAATTTCCGGATTCATCGTCCCATCCACCCTCCGTCCACCACGAGAATTTCGCCGTTCACGTAGTCCGATGCCGCCGAGGCGAGGAACACCACGGGGCCCTTGAAGTCTTCGGGGCGGCCCCAGCGTCCGGCCGGAATGCGGTCCAGGATGCTGCGGCTGCGCGCGGGATCGTTGCGCAGGGCCTCGGTGTTGTCGGTTTCGATGTAGCCGGGGGCGATGGCATTGACGTTGAGCCCCCGGCCGGCCCATTCGTTGGCGAGGGCCTTGGTGAGCTGGGCGATGCCGCCCTTGCTGGCGGCGTAGCCGGGAACGGTGATGCCGCCCTGAAAGCTGAGCAGGGAGGCGGTGAAAATGATCTTCCCCGAACCGCGTTCGAGCATCCGTTTGCCGATCTCGCGGCTGAGCAGAAACTGGGCGCTGAGATTCGTCTCGAGAACCTTGTCCCAATATTCGTCGGGATGTTCGGCGGCCGGCTTGCGGAGGATCGTGCCGGCATTGTTCACAAGAATGTCGATCTGCGGATGTTCGGCGGTCACCCCGGCGATGAAGTTCCGCAGGGCGGAGCGGTCGGAAAAGTCCGCGGCGTAGGCGGTGAAGCGGCGGCCCAGCGCGAGGATGTCCTTTTCCACGGCGCTGCCGGTCGGCTCGAGCGTGGCGCTCACGCCGATGATGTCCGCACCCGCTTCGGCCAGTGCCACGGCCATGGCCCGGCCGATGCCGCGCTTGCAGCCCGTGACGAGGGCGGTTTTTCCAGTGAGATCAAAAAGGGAAGGGGCTTTCATAAATTTGGGGTTTGCGGGATTTGGGGACTCTTTCCCCCGTCTGATCCTCAAGACGGGCTTCCGCAATGAGGATCCGTCCGGAGGCATCCGGCGCGCAGGGACACAGCGTGTGGTAGCCGTGCAGACGCCGCAGGTCGGGAACGGAAAAAGTTCGCAGCGTCATGGGACTCGTCAACTCAGGAGCATTTCAAGAGCACCTTCATGGCATTGGGGCTGGCGTCGAGATCCTCAAAGGCGGACTGCACCTCCTCAAGAGGCACGACACGGGTGATCATTTTTTCCAACGGAAGGTCCCCCGAGGCCAGCAGCGAGAGGGCTTTTTCGTAATCCTCCGGTTCGTAAACCCGGGCGCCCCGCATCTGGAGTTCCTTCCAGAAAAAATGAAAGAGATTGATTTCCACCGGCTGCGGATAAATGGCGACAATCACGATGCGCCCGCGGATGGCCAGGAGATCCGTCATGCCCAACGCCACCGCCTTCGCTCCGGACACTTCAAACACCACGTCCGCGCCGGCACCACCGGAGCGGTCCTGGCAGAGTTGGACCAGATCGTTCTCCGTGGGATTGACCGCGTCCAATCCCAGACTGCGCGCAAATTCGAGGCGGAACGGATTCACCTCCGAGAGAATCACCCGGGCGCCGGTGGATTTTGCCACGAGGGCCACAAGCATGCCGATGGGACCGCCGCCGAGGACGACGGCCAGTTCGTCCGACTTCAACCCGGACAGCCGCACATCGTGGCATGCGACGGCCAGCGGTTCGGTCAACGCAGCCAGTTGGAGGTCCACTCCGGGCGGCGCCTTGTGCAGGGTGAAGGCCGGCACGGTCCAGGACGTCTGATAGGCCCCGGGCGAATCGATGCCGATGAATTTCAGTCCCCGGCAAATGTGGCTGTATCCGCGGTCCGCGGGCGTCTCGGCGCGATTGTCGAGCGGACGCACCACGACGGCATCGCCGGGCCGGAATCCCTGCACCCCTTCGCCGACTTCGGCCACCGTTGCCGAGGCCTCGTGACCGATGACCTGCGGAATGCGCACCCGCTTGTCCATCGCCCCGTGAAAAATGTGAATGTCCGTCCCGCAGATGCCGCAGTAGGCGACATGCAGACGCACTTCGCCGGGACCGGGAGGGATGGCCTCCGACGGACCGATGCGGAAGGTTTTGTTTCCATGATAATAGGCGGCTTTCATAAGAGCGGGCGGGGAAGGGCAATCGGGCGAAATCCGGGCTTCGGCAGGATTCGTCCGAGAAATTCGTCACGAGGGGCGTTCATGCCTTTTCCAGTTTCCAGGATCCGTCATTGGCCGCGGACACAACATACCGGCGGCCGGTGACCTTTTCCCCGATCAAAAACCGGGTTTCCTCCGTGCGCAGTGTCCACGAAACCGCTCCCTGCGGGCCTTCCAGCGTGACGGCATTTTCCTCCCCGGTTCGCAAATGCCAGCCGGCCACGGTGCCGTAATGGTCGATCGCCATGGCGTGAACCACCGTGCGATCCGTGCGCGCCTCGCGTTCCGTCCAGCGAATCAATTGTCCGCTGCCCGGTCGGCCTTCGCCGACCTGGGCGGGGAGGGGATGGTAGGCGTCGTGCACATGGGCGTGGAGCGGACCGTGGATTTTGCCGCCACCCAGATGAAAAAGTTTCATCCCGGCCGCATTGCGCCGGGCGACGAGGCGGTCCCCGCCGGCCAGTTTCAGATCAAGCCGTCCGTCGCGGTTGTTCAAAAGCCAGTGCCATGTGGTCACGACGGGTCGGGTGCTGCGAATGCGATCCACCACAAAAAGCGCGCCCGGGACGCAGAGGAACCAGAACCGTGTGAAGTCCGTGATCGGAACGCCGTAGGCGGCGGAACATTCCGCGGCGATCACGGAGACGTCGTCCACCTTGGCCGCCAGCAGGCGCCGTCCGCCCCGAGCAACCGGAGGTTGCGGTTGGCGTGTTTGGCGATCCAACTGACGGTGGGCGGAGGTGTTTTGCTGCAGGCGGATGGAGCGCCCGTTTTCCTCGAACGAAAACGTACAGGTGTTGTGCGTTTCCGAACTCGCATCCAGTTCGCGGATCAGATTGCGGTAACAGCTGTGACCGGGATCGACCAGGAGGCGTTCGCGGTTGTGGACGAGGATGAAGCTGTTGAGATCGCCGTGCAGATGGCCCGGACCGTTCAAATCGTCGCCGGCGCTGTGGGCGGCGAGGATGGTCCGGCCCTTCCAGGAATCGCGGGCGATGACGTCGCCGCAGCTGAAGACGGCCAGTTCGGGCAGTCCCGCCTCCTCCGGGGACACCGGCGCCGCGGCGGCGGGCAGCAGGGCGAGGGAGAGAAACCCGAAATCGTTGACGAATCCAAAGGTCGCACGATCGTGGCAGTCGTCCTCCGGCGCCGGGGCATAAAGGTGATCAAACAACCAGCGGGCCAGTCCGGCTTCGCGCGGAAACGTTTCCCGGGCGCGCGCCGCGATGTGAAGAAGCAGGTCGGCGGAGGGGCGGAAATTTGCGGCGCTGTCGTTGAAGTTGGCGCTTCGGGCCATCGGCTGGGCTCCCCAGCCGGAAAGCGGCTTGCGGTAAAACAGACTGCAGGCCTGCCAGACGGGCATCCTGGCGTAGGGATCCATCGGCAGTTCGGCGGCCAGTTCCGGGGAAAACCGCGTGAGCGCCTCGCGCGCCATGGTGAGGCTCAGTGCGGCGTAGTTGCCGTATTGCAGCGATTCGCCATGGCTTCCGTCCGGCTGGAAAATCTGCAGGCAGAGATTGAATTCGCGAACTGCCCGGCGCCGATGCTCTTCGTCGCCGGCCACCACCGCCGCCGTGGCGAGACCGGAGGTGAGGACGCACCGCCAGTTGCTCAGCGTGGTCCGGCCGTCGATCCATTGCAGACACAGGGGAATGGCTCTTTCCCGCAGGACCTGACGGATCTCCGTCCGCTCGTCCTCCGTGAAAACCTCCGGAGCAAGATCCAGCGCCACCGAGACTCCCCAGCTCAAATGGGCGGTTTCGAGATGCCCCATCGGTTTTTCCTGCGAATGGTCACGGAACGGAGGCCCGATCCAGTCGTCGACCGGACGCCGCACCACCGCCAGGGTGGCGCTGCGCAGCCAGGAGGCCAGTTGCGGAGTGGCCTGCAGGCTGTGGCTCATGGCGGCGTCGGTCAGCACCTCGGCCGCATGATGCCACCACTCGGTGGAAAATTCCGCACCGCTCAGATCCGGCCCCGTCGCGCGCCGCTCCGCGCGGTTTCGCAGCGCCCAGTAGAGATTCTGCACCACCGGATCGTGCCTGCGGGCGGCGTGAACGGCCTGCTTTTCGGACTCGCTGAAAAAAAGGGCCATGGGGTTCTCAGCGGAAGGCGGCGAGATCGACGTCCTTGATCAGGACACCATCCGGCTGCGAGGCGACAAAGAAGATCACCGAGGCGACCTCCGCAGGCGAAAGGAACTTGCTGCGATCGACCGGACGGCCGTCCCAGTAGGCGGTGTCGGTCGCGGCCGGCGAAACGAGGGAAACGCGGATTTTGTCCGCGGCCACCTGCTGTTGCAAACCGGAGGTGTAGCCGTTCAACGCATGTTTGCTGGCGCAATACAGCGGGGCGTTGGGGTTGGCCACCTTGCCGACCACCGAGGAGACATTGATGATGTGTCCCGACTTGCGCTCCTTCATGGAGGGCAGAACCGCCCTTGTGCAGAGGAAAACCCCGGTCACATTCGTCTCGAAGATCCGGCGGAAATCGTCCAGCGAACACTTGGCCAGGTCGGTGGCGAAGCCGGTGCCGGCGTTGTTGACCAAAATGTCGATCGGTCCGAGTTCCCGCGTGATCTGCGCGAAGCCTTGGGTGACGGACGCCTCGTCGGTCACGTCGAGGGAAAGGGGCAGAACCTGGGCGCCGGTTTTCGAAAGGGTTTCCGCGGCGGCATTCAGCCGGTCCTGCGAGCGCGCCAGCAGGGCCACCTTTGCGCCGGCGGCGGCAAATTGTTTGGCGCTTTCGAAACCGATGCCGGAGGAGGCTCCGGTGACGACAATGACATGATTGGAGAGGTCTTTCATGGGATGGATGATTGAGGGTTAAAAGTATCCGCCGCGCTTCACGATCTCGGTGGCCGGGAGGCCTTCTTCGACCCATTTTTTCAACTGCGATTCCCCGGCGGCGATTTCCTCCGCCCGCACCAGAACGTCATACGCAATGGCGCGCGGCACGACAAGGACACCGTCGATGTCGCCGAAAATGATGTCGCCCGGAAAGATGTCCACCTCGCCGATGCGGATCGGAATCTGCCAGCCGCTGATGCGGAAACGGCCCAGCATGCCGTTGGAGGTGCGGTATTTCACGAAGACGGGAAAATTCTGCGGAAGAACCCGGTCCGTGTCGCGCACCCCGCCGTCCACGACGGCACCGCGGCACCCGCGTTTGACCGCGGCCATGGTCATGACTTCGCCCCATTGGGCCGATTCATCATCCCCGCTGGTGTCCCAGGCCACGACGGAGTGCGCCGGGATCGACTCCAGCATTTCGGCGCGTTCCTTCATCTCGTCCTTCACGAGCAGGCTTTTTGCGCCCTTGATGGTGAAGGCCGGACCCGCCACCTTCATGTTGTCCCGCAGCGGCATGATGTTGTTGGGCAGCGTCTGGTGGGTGAGTCCCCGCTCCCGGAGCACATCATTGACCGCCGCCGTGAAGAGCGCTTCGTATCGCTCGCAGAGTTCGTGGTCGGGAATGGGCAGCGGTTCGAGTTTGCGTTCGGCGCGCATGGCCTTGAACGCCTCGAGGTTCATGATGGGTTTCGTGTTCATTGCGGTGGCGTGGAGAGGTGGACTTCTTTGATGCCCAGCAGGTGGGCCTGCCCCATGGAAAGGACGACCGGGCCGAAGGCGTGCGGGTCGTTCACGATGGGCGGCATGGCCATGTATTCGAGCGGGGTGCCCGTGCCTGGACACAGACAGCCGCGGCAGGTGTGGTAGATGTCCAAGTCGGACGAAATGTAGCGCAGCAGCCCGGAGAGGCCCTTTTCCAGCGCGGGACGAAACGCCGTGTCGAGCACGCCCGCCTGCAGGCCGGCTCCGATGGCGTAAAGGATCAATCCGGAGCCGGAGGTTTCCACGTAGCTGTTCGGCTCCGTCATTTCCTGGTGCCACAGTCCCTCGGCATTTTGAACCGCCAGGCAGGCGCGCGCGTGTTCGACAAACAGCCCAACGGCCTCGCCCTTGCGCGGATGGCCGGCGGGAAGATGGCAGGCCAGTTCCGCCAGGGCGTAGATGCCCCAGCCGTTGCCGCGGCTCCAGTGGTCCTCGGAAATGTTTCCCGGCAGCCGTCCCCGGAAATTTTTGCTCTGGTGCAGCAGGTCGTTGGAGGGATCGCGGAAGAGGCGGACCATTTTGGCCGTCTGCTGGAAGGCCTCCTCAACGCAGCGTTCGTCCCCGAAGGCGAGTCCGGTGAAAAGCAGGAAGGGGGAGACCGCAAAGGCCGAGTCGATCCACACCTTGTGGGCGGCGGGATCCCCGGGCATGCAGACGATGCCGTCCGGGTCGCGAGGCGCTTCGTGGAGAATCTGGTCGGCATGGCGCCGGGCGGCGTCCCGCACCTCGGGAAGAAGTCCCCGCCAGAGCAGATACGCGGAGGCGTTGCCGCCACAGTGGTAGTTGGGATAGTTGCAGGGAAAGGTCATTTCGCCGCGCACAAAGGGCTCGAGCCGGCGGCGGGTTTCCCCGAGGATGGCGGCCTCGCCGGTTCCCACGGCCAGACGGGCCATCCCGTGCAGGGTGACAATGCCGGTGTAATGACCGAGCGAACCGTGCACTTCGTGATGTTTGCGGGCGGCGCCGAGCGCCAGGGCCAGGGTTGATGATGTTTTCAAGGGTGAAGGGAACTTGCCCGCCAATAAAGCATCCGAGAGACTCCGGGTCTTTAGAGAGAATTGACGAAGTTTTCATTATTTTGACCTTTTGGCCAAAAAGGGGTTTGCTCAAGGAATGGCCTATTCCTTCCGCGCCGTGGACAAGCTGGGGCCCCCGTTTCAGAGGGTGGACGAGGGGGTTTTTGTCATTCCCCGCAAGGGCGTGGTGGAACTTCGCAGGCACCATTTCAAGATCCTCTTCATCCTTGACGGACAAACGGAGCACGAGATTGACGGACTGGAGGGACGCCAACTGCTGTCGGCCGGGGACATCCTGGTGGCGCCCGTGGTGAAGTTTCACCGTTACATCAACCCCAATCCCCACAAGGCCGCCTCGTTGCAGTTGGTGCGCCTTTTCCTGGATGCGGATCACCTCCTTCAGCGCGGTCTGCGCCGGGTGCGGAATCCGGAGGCCGATGTGTCCGACTTTGTCCTCCACCACTTCCGCAGGGTCCATCAGCTCACCGGAGGCATCGACACCCGGCTGCACGCGCTCATCGGCGAATTCCGCAGCGAGGCGGAGGAACGGGCCGCCGGATACCGGCACCGGGTCCGGTCGATTTGCACGGAAATGATCGTCCTGCTCGCCCGCAAAATCGGCCAGGTGTCCGACTCGCGTCCGTCACCGCGCACGCCGCGGGCGGAACCGCTCGTCAACGCGGCGCGTGAATACATCGTCAAACATTTCGCCCGGGATCTGACCCTCGGCGAAATCGCCTGGCATGTGGGCAAGGGGGAGGAACATCTCGCGCGGCAGTTCAAACGCCGCACCGGCCAGAGTGTGTTTGACTATGTGCGCGAGGTGCGGATCGCCCATGCCAAGACCCTCCTGGCGAGTCCGGCGCTGACGCTTACGGAAATCGCCGGACGATGCGGATTTCACTCCCTGTCCTTTTTCAGCCGTACCTTTCGCGCCTGTACCGGAATGGCGCCCTCCCGGTATCGCGCGCAGTTGCGAACCGAATTGCAATCGGCCGCCGGCGCCGACCAGCGGAGGTTCGGAGCTTCCCGCCGGCGCGGAGGGCAGGGGTGGCCTCCCGGATGAGGCGCTTCTGGAATCCGGGATCCCGATCAGGCCAGGCCGTCGAGGAAGGCCGCGAGCCGGTCGACGGCCGTTTCGAGTTCCGCCAGTTCAATCGACTCGTTGGCCGTGTGCGCGTCGCCGGGCGAGCCCGGACCGAAGACGACGCACGGAATGTCTCCGGCGAAAAATCCGGCGTTCGTTGCATAGCGCGCGGACTGCCAGGCGTCCGCGCCGGAAACCAACGGTTCCAGCTTCCGGCGGAACGGACTGTCGGCGGCGAGTTGAAAGGCGGGATAATGTTGCGTTGTTTCGAGGAGAAGTCCGGCGCCGGGTACGGCCTTCCGGACGGTGTCGCCGGCTTCGTTCAGGATGCTCTCAACCTGGAAAGACCGCCATCCCGGCGGCACGCGGAAGTCGATTTCCAGCACGGCTTCGTCGGGTATCCGGTTCACCTGGTCTCCGCCCCGAATGACCCCGACGCTCACGGTGGGCGGTCCGGGTTCCGGCCATTCGGATGTCGAGGCGTGTTCCGCCACCGAATCCTCCAGCTCCCGGATGAATCGCGCGGCGGCATGGATGGCATTGCTGCCGAACTCCGGATAGGCGCTGTGGGCGGCCCTTCCGCGAACCGTGAGCCGGAAACGCATGGCGCCCTTGTGACGGTCGATCAATCGCAGGTTGGTGGGCTCGCCGATGATCATGCCGTCGCAGCGGAGTCCTTCCTCCGCCAGGCGCCGGGCGCCGAGTCCGCCCAGTTCCTCGTCGCAGGTGGAAACAAAGAGCAGGTCACAGGCGGGAGGACCGTGACGCTGCAGGTGGCGAAACAGCGCCAGAAGCATGGCGGTCATGGGCCCCTTGGTGTCGCAGGCGCCGCGGCCGAAAAGGCGTCCGTCGGCAATTCGGGCGCCGAAGGGGTCGACGGTCATTCCGTTGATGCCGACCGTGTCGGAGTGCGCCTCGAAGGCGTAACACCGGGAGCGGTCGCGGCCGGCAAAGCGGGCGATGACATTGGGGCGGCCCGGGACAACCTCCGAGATGATGATCTCGTCGGCCCAGGGATGCAGGATGTCCTTGAGGAGGTCCGCCATGCGACTCTCCCCGGTTTGATCGGAAACCGCCTGGCTGCCGGGGTTGATGCTCGGGCAACCCACGAGGCGGCTCAGCAGATCGGCGGCGTTGGGAAGAGGACGGGACATGGGTGTCAACGGGATTCGGACGGAGGCCCGGGTTTGAATTTCAATCCGCTGGGCGTTGTGGCCAGGCCGGCTTCGGAGGTTTCCTTCAGGGCGCGCGGCATGCGGCGACCGATGTCGCGCATGGCGAGAATGACCTCGTCGAGAGGGATGATGCAGCGGGTGCCGGCCAGCGCCATGGTGGCGGCGAGAAAGGAATGGACGGCAAACATGCCGTTGCGGCTCACGCAGGGCACCTCGACATAGCCGCCCACCGGATCGCAGACCAGACCGAGGGTGTTCATCAGGGCAAACGCCGCGGCTTCACAGGCCTGTTCCGGACGGCCGCCGAGGGCTTCCACGATGGCCGCCGCCGCCATGCAGGAGGCGCTGCCGACCTCAGCCTGGCAGCCTCCGCGGGCCCCGGAGAAACAGGCGTTTTTTCCAATGACAATGCCGATTCCCGCCGCAGTGAACAGCGCGCGTGCGGCTCCGTCTTCGTCGAGTCCTTCGTTTTCCTCCAGGCTGAGCAGGCAGGCGGGCACGATGCCGGCCGAACCGGCCGTGGGCGTGGCCACAATACGGCCGAATTGGGCATTGTGCTCCAGTACGGCAAATCCGTAGGCGATGGTGCGGGTGAGCGCCGGACCCATCAACGGCCGCCCCGAATGGGCGTAGTCCCAAAGTTTTTTGGCATCGCCGCCGGACAGCCCGCTGGGGGACGACGTATCAATTTCCAGACCGCGCCGGATGCTTTCCTTCATCGTCCGGTAGTGGGTCTTCATCCGGTCCAGCAGAAGCTCCGGTGCGGCATCCTGCTCGGCGGCCTCGCGCTGCAGGGCGACCTCGGAAATGGTCAGGCCGCGCTTCCGGCACAGTTCCAGCAACTGGGCGGCGGTCTCGTAATTCATGGCAGGCGGGGAAAGTGCCGCAGCGCGCGGACCGCACTCATCCGGCTCATCACGCTGAGGCAGTCCTCGGGCAGGGGCTGGTCCACTTCGATCACGGAAAAGGCGTCCGCGCCACGTCCATGACGACTGGTGCGGATGGTGGCGATGTTGGCTTCGGCGCAGGCCAGCAGGGTGGTGACCTTGGCGAGAAAGCCCGGCGTGTCCGCATGCCAGAGCAGCAGGGTTTCCGATCGTCCGCCAAAGGAGGTCGCATACCCGTCGACCGAACGGACCTCGATCATCCCGCCGCCCGTGGAGGCGGCCTCCAGAACATGGGATTCGCCGCCGGCGCTTTCGGCGGCCACGCGCGCCGAGTTCGGATGGGCTTCGTCGCCGAGGTCCACGGCGGTGATGGTGAACCGGAGTCCCCGCGATTCCGCGAGGGCATGGCTGTCCTTGATGCGCGCATCATCCGGTGCCAGTCCGAGCAGTCCGGCGACAATGGCCCGGTCGGTGGCGTGACCCGATCCGGTCGCGGCAAACGAACCGTGCAGGCCGATTTCCGCCCGCACGGGGGGGGAGGCGAAAAGGTGGTGGGTGATGAGTCCGATGCGACAGGCCCCGGCGGTGTGACTGCTGGAAGGTCCCACCATCGCCGGGCCGATCACATCAAACGCCGAGATCATGGCCGCAACCAGCGATCCCGGTTTTCCTCCACGAACTGGTCGTCGGTCAAATGCGGATAGGCCGCGCACACGCGGTCGATTTCCCCGGCCTGGCCCGGCGAGAGGGTTTCGTGGGGATTGAGGCAGAGGTTGGTGGGCACGAGTCCCTGGCGGCGAAGCACCTCGAGGATGCCCGGAATGCAGCCCGCGAAGTTGTGCGCCGGATCGAAAATCGCGGCGTTCATGTCGGTGACCGCCGCCGCCTTGGCCAGCCAGTCGGCATCGATGGTCGATTGTTCGCGCACGGTTCTGATCTGCTGGAAGAGCTCCACCGCGGCGCGGGTCCAGACGCCCCAGTGTCCCAGCAATCCCCCGACAATGCGGCGCTCGACGACGCGGTCACCCACCGCAAAGCGGAACGGCGTGAGCAGATCAACCACGATGTTGTCATCATTGCCGGTGTAGAGCGCGAGATCGTCGCGTCCGCTCTCGGCCACGGCCCGGACGACGTCGAGGGTTTGAAAGCGGTTGAAGGGCGCGATTTTGACGGCCACCGCGTTTTCGATGGTGGCGAATTCCCGCCAGAAATCCGCGCTGAGCACGCGTCCGCCAATGGTCGCCTGAAGGTAAAAGCCGATGATCGGCAGCACTTCGGCGACGCGGCGGCAGTGGTCGAGGATCGCCGATTCGGGTTCGGTCTTCCAGGCGGCCACGCTGACCAGCGCCGCATGGTAACCGAGGTCGCGCGCGAGTTCCGCCTCCTTCATCGCCTGGACCGTATGGCCGCACACCCCGGCGATCTTCACGAAACCGCGCGGATTGGTGCGGATTTCCTCGTCGATGACCGACGAAGCGAGTTCCAGCACCGGGCGCAGCAGACCGTGCCGGGGTTCGCGAATCTCGAACTGGGTGGAATGCACCGCCACGGCGAGGCCGCTGCAACCCGCCGCGACATAATAGCGGACGAGCGCCTGTTCATGACGGGGTGAATACCGCCGTTCTGCGTCGAGGGCGAGGGGGAGGGCGGGAATGACCCCGCCGGCCAGAAGATGCTTGCGGAGGTTCAACGGAAACATGGGTTCAGAATTTTCCATCACGGACTTCAAATTTGGTCGGCTTTCCATGGGTGGGACCGCCGGCGGACAGCCATCCCGCCACACGGTCGATCATTTCTTCGAGGGAAACCGTGGGCTTGCCAAAGAGCTCATGGGCACGGGAGGCGTCGTTGAGCCATGCGGTCGGTTCCTCCGATCCGGTGATTACGGGATCCTTGCCGAATCGTTTGCCGAATTCCTCCGCCAGATGACGCACCGAAACGATGGGTTTGCCGGTCACATTGAGCACGGTGGCCGGACTGGCGGCAACGGCCTGCGCGCGGAGCACATGCTCCACCGCGTCCCGCTGCCAGATGACGTTCACGTACCCCATCTTCACATCGACGGGATCGCCGTTCAAGACCTTCTGGGCCACATCCACCAGCACGCCGTAACGATACTCCACCGAATAATTGAGGCGGATCAGGGCGACCGGGGTGCCGTTCCGTTGCGACGCCTCGGAAAAGGCCTTTTCGCGTCCGTAACAGGAAACCGCATAGTCCCCGAGCGGTTCAGCCGGATCGGTTTCGCGACTGCCCCCGGTCTCGGGGGACACAAACGGATACACACACCCGGTCGAAAGCGCCACAATCACCGACTTGCGGTACCGCTCGGCCACCCGGGCCGGCATCACTTCGTTGAAAAGCCGGAGCACGTCCGGCTTCTCGGCACTGCCGAATTTCATGCCCGCCAGGAAATAAACCGTGCCGAAATCGGGAAGCGCCGCCAGCGCGTTCTCATCCAACAAATCCGCCGCCACGGTCGAAATGCCCCGCGACTCGAACTCATCGCGCGCCCGCAGACTGGAAAACCGGGAAACCGCCACCACCGGCACCTCGGGCCGGCCGGCGCGATCCAGGGCCACCCGCGCCATGCGGGCCACATGCAGACCCATCTTGCCCCCCGCACCCAATACACCCACCGGCGCCGCCAGACCCTGGGCGGCCTCCACCATTGCCTCCGAAGGATCGGAAAGTTCCTCGTCAATTTTCCGGATGTCCGGAACGCCGCTGGAAGGACTGGTCTTCATAAGTAACTGAACGGTTACATTCCAAAGGGGGCGGAGGCAAGCGGAAAGTGTCGCACCCGTGGAAAAAAACGTTCGCCGTGGCGGAGCGGAGGCGCCAATTTGGAGGCATGCCGCAATCCGCCGGAAAAAAACCTTCCCCCGCCCCGCCGACGCGCCGTGAGCGCGGCGATGTGCGCGCCCGGCTTCTGACCGAGGCGGTGCGCCTGTTTGCCGCGCGGGGATTTGACGGGGTGTCGGTGGACGAGATCGTGGCCGCCGCCGGCGTGAACAAGCGGATGGTCTACCACTACTTCGGCAGCAAGGAGGGGATTTATCGCGCGGCGCTCGGTTTTGTGTTCGAGGACCTGGGCCAGCTCGAAACCGGGGTGATCCATTCCTATGTCGGACGGTCCGATCCGGAGGGCGGGATGCGCAAGCTGGTTGCGGTGTATTTTTCCTTCCTCGAAGGCCATCCCGAATTCGTGCGCATGCTTCTCTGGGAAAACCTGGGCGAGGGCCGGCACCTTGCCGAAATGGAAAAGGGAATGAGCAAAAGCCCCATCCTGGGGTACCTGGAGACCCTTCTCCGCGAGGGCGTGGAGGCCGGGGTGTTTCGTCCGGGACTGGACGCGCGTCTCGTGCTGACCAGCCTCATCGGACTGTCGCTGATTTATTTTTCCAACCGCTTCACGCTGTCGCGTTCGGTCGGCATTGATTTCCGCAAACCGGCCAATCTGCGCCGGGCCATGGTTCACGTGACGGGGATGTTCCTCTCCGGCCTGCGGTCGGATCCGAAGGATCCCCCTTCGGGACCGAAAGCGCGCGGCGGAGCCCGCAACTGAGGGGAAGGGGATCGCGTTTTGCCCTTTCCGGGCACGGAATGCGGAAAAAATTCCTCCATTTCTCATTTGACGATCAGCGTGCGACCCGCTTTATTCTCCAACTCCTTTTTCAAGCAGCCGTAGCTCAATTGGATAGAGCATCTGACTACGGATCAGAAGGTTATAGGTTCGAGTCCTATCGGCTGCGCTTTGCATCCCCCTGAAGCCCGGCAATTTGCGAGGCAAACAAATTCTCATTGCCATTGAGGTGCACGGAAATTGCGCGGCTCAGTGGCTCGGCGAGTCGCGCTC
>CALCJD010000108.1 GCA_937960895.1 uncultured Spartobacteria bacterium
TTCCAGCGACAGCGCCGCAACGGCGGCGGCACCCGCGGTGACCACCGCGGTTACGCCCTGGAACTCGAGTTCGACGAGCCGACGACCATCCCCTTCGGGCTCGGCTACGCCGCCCACTTCGGCCTGGGTCTCTTCAGGCCGACAGATCCGGCATAAACTGTTCTTTTAAACATCCGAAAACCTTGGTTGGAGACTGCTTCCAACGGTGGCGGACAACCCAATCCTGTCCTTCCACGACAGGATTGCCTTCCGAAGCGGGATTTTTTAAACTGGCAAGACCCGCTTATGGAACCAAGCTCCGGCGAGTTGTCCGCAGGCGCCGGGATCGGACCCGAGCGTCAGGGTGAGCTGTTTCCCGATGAGATTCCCACCGTTCGCCGTGCCAAAACTTCGTCGCCATCCCGTGCGCGCAAGGCCCGGGCAGAACCCCCGCCGGACCTTCAGCAAACCATCCACGAAGTCCTTGATCGGGAACTCCAGCCCCAGCCATCGGATTCCGAACCCGGGGAGCGGCCGACCCCCGCCGAGGGTTTTGCCGAAGCCGACTGGCTTCCGGCTCGGATGCTCAACGAATTCGTCTATTGCCCGCGCCTTTTCTTCTACGAGCACATCGACGGAATTTTTGTCCACAACGCCGACACCGAGCGCGGCAAGGACATCCACAGCCGGGTCGACAAGGGTTCCGGCGCCCTGCCGGCTCCCACGGGGGAAACAGACACTTCCGCCACCGAAGAAAACATCCACTCCCGCAGCGTGCAAATGGGATCTGTACGCCTGGGCGTGACCGCCAAACTCGATCTCGTGGAATCCGCGAGCGGAACCGGAGGCGTCTCACCCGTCGATTACAAGGCCGGCTCCCCGCGCGAGGGTGTCGATATCAACGAAATCTGGCCGACCGACCGCATGCAGCTCGGCCTGCAGATGCTCATCCTGCGGGAAAACGGCTATCGCTGTGAGCGCGGTTTCATTTATTACCGGGGAACGCGTCAGCGGGTACCTCTGGATTGGAGTGAGGAACTCGCCCGCTGGATCGAGGAACAGGTGGACGCCGCCCGCCGCCTTCTTCAGACCCGCTCGCGCCCCGCCCCTCTCGTCGACTCCCCAAAATGCCCGCGCTGCTCCCTGGTCCCCGTCTGTCTTCCGGACGAAACGCGCCTGCTGAAAACCCACGGTGACGGGCACGCCTTTGGGGAATCCGGCGAACCCGACACAGGCTCCCCGGCCACGCCTCGCCGTCTGATTGCGGCTCGCGACGACGCACGTGCCCTTTATCTGAACACCCCCGGACTGCGCATTGGAATCAAGGATCGTGTCCTCGAAGCCAAGGAGGAAAAACGCACCGTTGATCAATTCCGCCTGAGCGACGTCCACCACGTGGCGCTCTTCGGCAACATTCAGATTTCCACCCAGGCCGTTCAGCAATTGTGCCGGGAGGAAATTCCGGTGACGTATTTTTCCACCGGAGGGTGGTTCTACGGCATCACCCGTGGACATTCCCTCTCCAACATCCTCCTCCGGCGTGCGCAATTTCGGGCGGCCGACCATGCGGAAACTTGCCTGAATCTCGCCCGGCGCTTTGTTTCCGGCAAAATCCGCAACTCGCGGAAGATGCTCATGCGAAATGCGCTCGTGCAGCCCGAGCCGGCCCTCCTTCGCCTGAAACAGGCCGCCCATGATGCCCTGGAAGCCCAAACGATGGAGTCCCTTCTTGGCATCGAAGGCGCGGCCGCGGCGGTTTATTTCTCGGAATTCGGCGGCATGATCAAGGTGACGGAGGATGACGACCTTCCCGGACTGGAAAAGCCATCGCCCGCCGCGCCGCTGCTGCAATTTGACTTCCGCGGACGCAACCGCCGTCCGCCGACGGATCCGGTCAACGCGCTCCTTTCCCTGGCCTACAGCCTGCTGGCCAAGGACTGCACCGTGGCGGTGCTCGCGGTGGGTTTTGATCCCTGGATGGGCTTTTACCATCAGCCGCGCCCCGGAAGACCGTCCCTGGCGCTTGATCTGATGGAGGAATTCCGTCCCCTCATCGCCGAATCCGCCGTTCTCACCGCCATCAACAACCGCATGATCGGACCCGAGGAT
>CALCJD010000109.1 GCA_937960895.1 uncultured Spartobacteria bacterium
GCGGCCTCTTCCTTCAGGCGTTCCTCAAGATGGGCGCGGGCGGTTTCCGCGGCGGCCACCCGGGCGGCCAGTTCGTCGTTGCGCCGTCGCTCACCCTCCAGGTCCTCCCCTTGCCCGGCCAGGGTTTCGGCCAGCTGGCCGGCCCGGGCCGCCTGGGCCGCGGCCTCCGCCAGGAGGGCGGATTGCCGGCGTGCGGCCAGGAGCTGTGCGCCGAGAAAGCCGAAAGCGGCGCCGGCCAGCGCGGCGAGAACCCCGACGAGGATTTCCATGATGCGCCGTCCAGTTCGCTCAGGCGATGTGCAGGACGGACACGCGCGGTTTGCCGCCGACGGCCTCCGCCTTTCGCCAGCTGCTGAGATCGTTCATGGTGATCCAGCGGCGCTCGTCGGTGCGGTAGAACCAGTCCTTGTCCTGCTGGAAGAAGACCAGCCGGCCGCGCCGTTCGAGGATGTTGATGATCTCGTTGCTGTGGGAGCGGATCTCATCGATGTCGGTGGTCGCCCGCTGGCCCATCTCGCTGTAGAGTTCGTTGAGCTCGAGAAGAAGGCTGCTGACCCGCATGTCCATGTCGCAGGCCTTGAGTCCGACCCGGCGCGCCTCGTTGAGCAGGATCGGGTAGTTGTGCGAGGGATACCACGAATTGAGGGCGTGCGCGATGGAGTCGGCCGTTTTTTCGTCCTTGATGTGAAAGGACAGCAGTTCCTTGCAGAGCCGGATGGAAAGCGAGTCCGCCCGGTCCACCGCCCCGATCACCAGCGGATGCACGTACTGGAAGAGGGCGTGATAGGGATTGGTGTTTTTTTCGTCCCGTTCCTCCCGCCAGAGCCGCACGACACGCTTGAGCTCGTCGAGGCTGACGCTCACGCGGTCGTTGTCCCGGTCGATGGGCGACAAATCGTGTGTGAGCGAGGTGTCCACGGCGGTGAGATACGCCATGTGGCCCATCTGGATCTCGTCGGCGCCCAGCGCGATCATCGTCGCCGCGGAGGCGCAGTTCAGCGGCACAAGGGCGGTGAGGCGCCGGGTGTGACGACGGATCAGGTTGACGATGCGCAGGGCCGCCTGACCGCTGCCGCCGTCGGACTTGATGAAAAGATAAATGTTCTCCTCATCCTCGACGTCCTGAAGCAGCTCGTGAAAGGCCAGGACATCGTTGTGACAGACGCTGCCGCGTGAGCTGTTCCAATACGTGATGAGGCGTCCGCCCAGCACTTTCTCCAGCGTGTGGATGAGTTTCTGCGTCCGGTTGAAAAGCATGGGAGGCTGCCGGACGACAGGCTCCTTGACGGCGGGGGATTTGGATCTCGGCATGGAACTATTTCGCCGGTTCGAGCTGTTTGATGACCGTCGTGAGGTAGACCGGCTCGGGATGCTTGTCACGCCACTTGGTGATTTCGCGCTTCTCGAGCACGTGAAACCCGAAGCGCTCCAGCACGCGGGCGCCCCGGCGGCTCTCGAACGTCACCATCTGCCCGAAAACCGCCTTTTCCCCGCGCGAGCGGAGGAAATCGAAATACTGGTTCATCATGGCATAGGTGCCGGCGATGCTTTGGGCCTCGGGCAGGACGTTGAAATGGAAATGCGCGGTGCGGCGCGGGGCGGCGGGCACTTCGCGCCAGGAATTCTTGAGGATCCAGCCGATGAAATCGCGCGTCGCCTTCTTGTACCGCGGATAACGCAGCATCCCCAGGACGAAGAGCCGGATATTGTGGAAGAAACTGTAGATCTGCTGCCGGAAGGGACGCCGGGAACCGAGCAGGTACCCCTTCACAACGCCGTCCTGCTCGAGCACAAAACACGCCTCGGGTTCCCAGTCCGTGTAATAGCTGGTCAGGTAGTCGGCAAAAAGCTCGCGATCCTCGAACACCGGATCGATCGGTTTGCCGAGAAATCCGGTTTCACAACACAGCCGCCGTACGGCCTCGCGGTCGCGCGGTTCGTATTTTCTGACGGTGATACCAGGAGGCAGGGCCACGGAACGATTGTTATCCGCCGGCGGGAACTGGGCAAATGGAAAAGATCACCGGCTGTAGTTCGCGATCACGTCCTCGTAAATGCCGAAGAGGCGTCCGAACACGGATCTCCACGAGTACCGGCCGCGCGCCGCTTCGCTTGCCTGCAGTCCGATCCGGGTCAGATCCTGGTCGAGCTTGGCCACGATGGCCCGGGCCAGCGATTCGGGGGTGTTTTCCTCCGCCCACTGGGACTGGTTGGTGAAAATGATGCGGTCCATGTAGCTGCCGCGGATGCCCACCACCGGGGTGCCGCAGGCCTGGCTTTCGAGGGTCACCAGACCGAAGGTTTCCTGGATGCCCGGATGGACAAACACATCGGCCAGACGATAGATCGCCGCCAGCCGGGCGGCCTCCTGGCAATATTGCATCCAGGTCACCGCGCCGGTGGACTCGCGCAGGCGCAGCAGGGCGGGCCGCAGCGTCCCATCGCCCACGCACAGGAGGTGGTATTTTCCCGGATGGCGGGTGTGCAGCCACTCGACCGCCTGGAAGAGGGTGCGGACATTTTTTTCCGAGGCGAGGCGTCCCACGTAGAGGAGCAGCCGCGGTTCCTCGGGAATTCCGAGGTCGGCGCGGGTCAGCCGCGGTTCCGCCGGACCCGGATGAAAGATGTCGACGTCCACCCCCAGATCGATGCTCTCCACGCGTTCCACCCCCCAATCGCGCAGCAGCTTGGCCAGCACCGGACTGGGCACAAAGGTCCGCTCAAACCGGTTGTAGAGCGCATGGACGTACCGGCGGCTCACATCCTCCGCGATGGAAATGGCCAGCGGACCGAAATATTTCGCGACGGAGCGGATGTAGGCCTCGGGGAAATGCGAATGATAAAACCCCACGACGGGAATATCGAGTCCGCGTCCGGACGCCACCGCCTTCCAGGCGACCTGGTAGGGATCGCCGGATTCGATCAGCGACGGCATTTCGCGTTCGAGCACCTCCTCGACCAGCGAGAGTTTCAGAAGCGCGCGATAACGTGACGTGCGGGACACCAGCGGCGAGGCGATGGTGTAGACCCGCGCGGTTTCGTCGCCGGTGACTCCGGTGGTTTCCCCGGGCACGATGAGGATGTGCCGGCAGTCCGGGCGTTCGCGCCGGATGTAGGCCACCTTTTGCTCGACATAACGCCGCACCCCGCCGCTGACCGGCGAGTAAAACTGCGTCAGGTCGCAGATCTTCAAGGGTTTTGAAATCAATGGGGTGGGTCTTAAGACGTTTCGCCCGGGGGGCGTAGGTTCCTAAGACGGGATGTGTCAGGATCGGGACTCCTGTTCCGCGAGCCAGCGTTCGGCATCGATGGCGGCGGCGCACCCCTGTCCGGCCGCGGTGATGGCCTGGCGGTAGACATGGTCCGCCACGTCGCCCGCGGCAAACACTCCCGGCAGGTTGGTGTGGGTGCCCTTCTTCTGCAGCAGGTAGCCGTTTTCGTCCGTCTCGAGCTTGCCGCGGAAGGGGGCGGTGTTGGGCTCGTGGCCGATGGCGACAAACACACACTTCACCTCGAGCTCCCGTTCGCCGCCGCCGACGAGGTCCTTCAGCTTCACGGCGCGCACTTCGCCGGCGTCATCCGTGAGGTATTCGGTGACCACCGAGTTCCAGACCGGCTCGATCTTCGGGTTGGCCAGGGCGCGGTCGGCCATGATCTTCGACGCGCGCAGGGAGTCGCGGCGGTGGATGAGATAGACCTTCGAGGCAAAGCGGGTGAGAAAGGTCGCCTCCTCGCAGGCGGAGTCGCCGCCGCCGACCACGCAGACCGGAACATTGCGGTAAAAGGCGCCGTCACAGGTCGCGCAGGAGGTCAGCCCGTGGCCGATGAGTTCCTTTTCGCGGTCGAGATTGAGATACCGCGGAGACGCCCCGCTGGCGATGATGAGCGCGCGGGTTTCGATCCACTCCCCGTCCACCTTGAGGCGGGAATGCGACCCGGTGTGCTCGAATTCCTCCACGGTGCCGTATTGGAACCGGGCGCCGAATTTTTCCGCCTGCCGGTGCATGCGGAGAATCAACTCGGGGCCGTCCACCCCCTCGGGGAAACCGGGAAAATTTTCCACCGCCGTCGTGGTGGTCAGCTGTCCGCCGGGCTGGCGGCCTTCGAGAACAAGGGGAGAAAGATTGGCGCGGGCGGTGTAAATGGCCGCAGTCAGGCCGGCGCACCCCGTTCCAACGATGATCACATTTTCCATAGATGACGGGGAGTAAACACGAAGCCGGCGATGTGCCAAAGATTTATCGCTTCAGGAGAATCGACGTTCCGCAGCGTGCCACGGGGTCGGGCGCCCCCCCCAGCGCCTCCCGCCATTCCCCGAGGCGGCGGGATTCGGTGACAAGGTACAGCGGCTCGCCGGATTTCCAGCGGGCGATCAATTCGTCGGTGGTGACAAAACGGTCCCGCCCCAGGCCGAACCTTCTGACCGGAAACTCCTCGTCCGGGTTCTGGTCGAGCACGAGAATTTTCACGTCCGCATACACCAACAGGCTGCTTCCGGTGTCGATCCCGCCGTCGTAAACCACCGTCGCGCCGGACGGGAGGAAGGGCGCCATGCGGGCGAGGGAAAAATAGGGGGAAACGACGGCGGTGCCGTTGACCGCACCCAGGGCCAGGCAGGCCGCCCCGGCAACCAGACCCGGCCAGGGGTTTTTGGAAAAAACCAACGCCGCCACCGCACCAAGCCATCCCCCGCCGAGGGCAAACCAGGCCGTCGCCTGCAGGCTTTTCCAGACCCCGGGGTCGAAGCCCATCACCGTTGTCCAGGCCGTCGCGCGGGCCGCCAGCGTCTCGGTTTCCGTGACCGGCGCGGCGGTCCCGAGGAACAACGATCCGATCAATCCCGCCCCCAACACCCCGGCCAGCGCGAAGAGACCCGGCCGCACGGAATACCGCTCCAGCACCCAGGCCGCCCCCAGGGCAAAGGCCGGCCACATGGACATCGCGTAGTAGTCCTGGCGCTGACCCGTCAGCAGCACCGACCCGAAAATCACCCCCGCCCAGGCCCAGATCAGCGCCGTGGCGAAGCGGGGTGTCGGAGGCCGGGAGCCCGGGAGCCGCCGGCGGGTCAACAGCGCCATGCCGGCCACCAGTGACCACGGAAAAAACCACGCCAGGTGCAGCAGAATGAACTGCCAGCGCGGCACGCTGGTGTAGTCGGTCGCCGGGGTGGAATTGCCCTCGATGTGCCCGAGATGCTCGGTGAAGATCAGGTTGTGAAACCAGCCCGGAAACCGCGCTTCGATGGCCAGGTACCAGGGCAGGTTGATCAGGACAAAAACCGCCGGTCCCTCCCAGGAAATCAGGCCGCGCAGGGACGCGCGCGCCTCCCGGCAGAAAGCGGCCGCCACCCCCACGATGACCAGGGGGTACAGGGTGCCGTGCCAGCCTTTGACAAAACTGGCCAGCGACGCGCACACCCAGAACGCCAGGAACCAGATCCGGCGCCGGCCGGGATCGGCCTGACCGCGCAGCACGCAATAAAGCGAGGCCGCGATGAACGCCGAAAGCGTCTGTTCCGGCATGACAATGCGCCCGAGGGAATACAATCCGAGCGAGGTGAGAAGAATCACCCCGGCCAGCGCCCCGCGCCCCGGTCCGCCGATCTGCCGGCCGATCAACGCCGTCACCACGGTGAGCGCCACCAGGGCCAGCGCCCCCGGCAGGCGGGCGGCAAAGGGCCCGACGCCGAAAATTTTCATCGCGGCGGCCATCTCCCAGTAGAGCAGCGGCGGTTTGACCAGGCGCGGAATGCCGTTGTTTTCCGGCACCAGCCACGACCCGCCCTCCGCCATCACCTTCGCCGCCCCGCCGTACTGGCCGTCGGTCTCGTTGTAGAGATCCCCCCAGCCGGCCGTGCCGACCAGCAACGCCACCGCCAGAAGCAGCAAAATCCCGAAAAACCCGCCCTTCGACGCCGGCGGCGCCGCGGATCCGGCCGGGGCGTCCGTTGCTTCGGGGGAAGCGGGGTCGGGTGTCATCCGTCGGAGAGGGAAAACGATTCCGGGAATCCCCCGGGCAGGCGCAGCGGACGGCCCTCCGGCATCTTGACGAGGGCCAGCGCCTGACGGCAGGTCACGATCAGCGTTTGATCCGCCGGGCGGACGATTTCAAATTCCACCCAGAACCGGGCGCGGGAAACCTCCGTCACCCGGCCATTGACCACAAGTTCATCCCCGAGCAAGGCGGGACGCCGGTAATCGATCTCAGTGCGCACCACCACGGGGTGAATCTGCGTGCGCCGGATTTCCTCGAAACTCATCCCCATGCCAATGGCAAGATTGGTGCGGGCGGTTTCGATGAAACGCAGATACGAAATATTGTGCACGACACCTCCGGCGTCGGTGTCGAAATACATCACCCGGATCTCCGTCGAAACCCGGCAGCGGTCGGACCATTCCATGGCCGCGCATGATGGCGGGCCCACGCCCCGCCACAATTATTTTTTCTTGGGCAGCTTTTCTTTCAGCAGGGCGATCTGCTCGCCAACGGTGGGATCGGGAATCACCGCATAGGCCTTTTCGTAGACGGCCAGCGCCTCGGCGGGCTTGTTCGCATCCGCCAGCACCTTGGCCTCCTCGCGCAGGCGGCTGAATTCCGTGATGCTCGAAGCCACGACCCGGCTCATCGCAACCACCACGCGGGTCGTTTCCGGCCCGATCTTGGAGGACTGCTTTTCGATGCCATCCAGCACGTCCTTGATCTCAAGATACTGCCTTTCGTCAAAAAGCGGCTTGAGCTTGCCGAAACCGGCACCGGCCGTGCACACCGCCTGGGCCTGCTCCACCTCGGTCACCAGCGGGGCCGGCGGTTTGGTGGAGAGGAAGCTCATCAGACGGGAATTGAGCGAGGCGATGTTCCTGCCGAGGTCGGACGAAATCTCGGGGAGGGCGTCCTCGGACTTGATCGCGGACATTGCCGCCTCCAGGGCGGCCGCCACCTTTTTGCCTTCTTCGGCAATCGCCGCCGCGGTGGCCTGACCGGCGTCCCAGTTTTTGAGGAACAACACGGCGCGGGGATCCTCCTCCGGCTGCAGCGTCCGGAGCCGGGCCACGGCGGTGCGCGCCTCCTCCAGGCTCAGGGACGGTTCGGCCAGCTTGATCAGAAGGTTGGCCCGCTGTTCGGCCCGCACCCGCTTGCCGTGCATCTCGGAAATCTCGGTCACCAGCGGTTTGACGCCCGCATTTGTCTTGGCCAGTTCCTCAAGGGCGATGAATCGCGGATCGTTGGCGAGATCGAAACTGCTCGGCGGATTGGCGCGGAGGATGTCGGGTTTGATCTGACTGGCGAACGTGCGCGCGCGGTCGGCGACATAAATCTCCCGTTTCAGCCAGACGCCGCCGGTCTTGACCTTGCCGGAATCATAGGCCTCCACCTCCTCCGTCACCTTTTTCAGGGCCGGTTCCACATAGGAACGGGTTGCCGGATGTTTCGCCACGGTGGCCTTGAGATCCTCGGCAACCGCCGCCAGGGCGTTGCGGTCCTTGTCGGTCAGAACCTCCTTCACCAGGTTCGGATCGGGATAGACGACCACCTTGACGATACGCCCCGCGGGCACCTGGCGCTTGTTTCCGCCCTTGGTGTGAAATTCGATGTATCCCGCGCCGGCGACACCGCTGGCGGTCCGGTCGGTGAACGCCTGAAACTCCAGCACCACGGCCTCGCTGTCCTTGGACCAGGCCTGGGGTTTGACCAAGGCGATGCCCGCCCGTTCCTGGACGGTGAATCCATCCGACTGGGCTTGCATCGGGCGCAATGCCAGAGCGGCAAAAAACAAAACGATATTCAGCAGGGAGACGGGGGCCTTGGAAAACATGGCAAGGTCGGGCACTCTAGACGTGTTTTCGCTCAATCCGCAACCCGATTTCTCCCCCACAACCAGACGAATGCAAAAAAAACAGACTTGCTCTTCCCGCAGGTCTCATTACTGTGTCCCACCCTTTGCCAGAGTAGCTCAGTGGTAGAGCAGGGGACTCATAAGCCCTTGGTCGGGGGTTCAAATCCCTCCTCTGGCACCAGATTTTCAAAGCGCCCAAACACGATTTCCCATGGCCAACATCAAATCTTCCGCCAAACGCAGCCGCCAGGCCCGCGTTCGTCATGCCCGCAATGCCGCCATCATCAGCGCCCTCAAGACGGGACAGAAAAAACTGCGCGCCGCCATTGCCGCCGGCAAGCTCGATGAGGCGAAGGCTCAGTTCACCGCCGTTTCCGCCGCGCTCGACAAGGCCGCCAAGCGGGGCGTGATCCACAAGAACATGGCGAATCGCAAGAAGAGCCTCTTCAATCGCGCGCTCAAGCCGGCCCAGGCTTGATTTCGCCGGGTTCCGGGATGCGATGACCCCTCATCCCGGCGTCGTTCTGGAAAACCTCCTGCCGGAGGCCCTCTCCTTTCTGGAGCGCCTGGTGGGAGTCAACAGTTTCACCGCGAACCCCGCGGGCCTTGCCGAAAACGCCCGCCTGGTCGCCGCCCGGTTCGCGGACCTCGGCTTCGAGGCCGAAAGCGTTTCCGATCCCCATCCCGCTTTCGGCCGCCACCTTTTCCTTCACCGCCCGGGCGGCCGGGGTCCCGGCGTCCTCCTCGTCACCCATCTCGACACCGTTTTTTCCCCGGAGGAGGAGGCGCGCCAAAATTTCCGCTGGAGCGTGGAGGGCGACCAGATCTTCGGCCCGGGCGTCCACGACAACAAGGGCGGCACCGTCATGATCTGGCTCGTGCTGGCCGCCCTCCGTGAATGTGACCCGGTTCTTTTCGAAAAAACCCACTGGGTCGTCGCCGCCGACGCCGCGGAGGAGGAGCTCACCTCGGATTTTCCCCTCTTCTGCCGCGCCCGCCTGCCCGATCCCTGCCGGGCCGCGCTCGTTTTTGAATCCTGCACCGGACAGGGGCACGGCCTCACCCTGGTGCGCTGCCGGAAAGGCTCGGCCAATTTCCGGGTAACCGCCGAAGGCCGCGGCGCCCACGCTGGAAGCCGTCATGCGGAAGGCGCCAATGCCGTCGTCGAGCTCGCCCATGTGATCCAACACATCGCCGCGCTCACCGACCATTCCCGCGATCTCACCGTCAATGTGGGCCGCATGGAGGGCGGCGGAGCGACCAACCGTGTGCCGCACGAGGCCTTCTGCGAGGTGAACATCCGCGCCTTCGAGGAAGCCGTCCTTCAGGAGGCCGTCGAGGCCATGTTTGCCCTCGAATCCCGCCCGCCGTTTGTCCGGGCCGTCAGCGACGGCCACCCCTGCCGCGTGCGTGTGGAACTCACCAGCCGCAATCCGGCATGGCCCCCCAATGCCGCCACGGACGCCCTCATCGCCCTCTGGCAAAAGACCGCCGCCTCGCTTGGCATCCCCCTTCGGGTCGAACCGCGGGGCGGACTCAGCGACGGCAACCATCTTGCGCCCTTTGTGCCGGTCCTCGACGGACTCGGACCCTTCGGCCTCAACGGCCACGCATCGGAACGCCGCTCGGACGGCTCCAAAATGCCCGAGTCGGTTTTTCCCGACTCCTTTCTCACCATGGGCGCCGTGAACGTGGCGAGTCTGCGTGCCCTGCTGGCATGATCCTCGAGGCGGAAATTTTCCCCATTTCGCTGCGCCGGCCCTTCCGCATCGCCCACGGCACCAGCACCGTCCGCCAAACCGTGCTGGTCCGCCTCCGCGAGGGAAATTTCTGCGCCCACGGCGAAGGGGCGCTGCCTCCCTACTATCCCTCGCAACCCGCCGCCTGCCTGCATTGGCTGAAAACCCTCGATCCCTCCGCCCCCCTGCCCCCGGCGCCTCCGGAAGCCGCCGCCGCCCGCGTGGCGGTAGAAATGGCCCTCTGCGATCTCGCCGCGCAGAGGGCCGGACAACCCCTCTGGAAGTTCTGGCGGCTTGATCCCTCCCGCACCCCGCCCTGTCCCACCACCCTTTCCATCCCGGAAAACGAAAACGATCTCCACGAACTCCTCGGGGAAGCCCGGGCCGCGGGCGCTCCCGCGCTCAAACTGAAAAGCGGCAGCGGGGATCCGGAATGGGACCGGCGTTGCGCGGACATCACGGCCCGCAGCGGCCTCCCCTTCAGCATCGACGCCAATGCAGGCTGGACGCCCGCAACGGCCGCCGGCCTGATTCCCCGACTCGCCACCCACGGGGTCGCTTTTTTCGAACAGCCCGTATCGCGCGACATCGCCGCCTGGCGGGAGCTCCGCGACCGGCTCGGACCCCGGACCGTTCCGCCCCTCGTCGCCGACGAATCCCTGCAAACCGAAGCCGATCTTCACGCCCTGGCGGAAGTCGCCGACGGGATGAACATCAAAATTCTCAAAGCCGGCGGCCTCGAGGGCGCCCGGCGCTGGATCGCCCTCACCCGCTCGCTGCAGAAAAAGGTCATGGTCGGCGTCATGGTCGAAACCGGGATCGGCCGCACCGCCGCCGCCCACCTTGCCCCGCTGGCCGACTGGCTCGACATCGATCCGCCTTCCAGCATCCCCACCGCACCGCTGTGCGGCTTCGAAGTCGTGTCCGGACGAATCCGGCTTTCCGACCGTCCCGGACTGGGACTGGTCTGAGAAAACCTCTCGGCGTCCCCGGCACCGACTTTCACCCGCAGTTTCCGCCTCCCCTCCCTTCCGACCCAATCCGGTCTTGTCTTCGCGCGCCATTTGACCCCATGGACTCGGGCCATCCCCGAACACACGAAAAGAAATGAACGCCTACGTTTCCCTTGCCATTGCCATCACCGCGGAAATCATCGCCACCTCGGCCCTGAAGGCCTCGGACGGATTCACCAGACTCCTTCCGTCCGCCATTGTGGTGATCGGATACGGAGCGGCCTTCTATTTTCTTTCGCAAACCCTCGGCAGCATCCCCATCGGCCTCGCCTACGCCATCTGGTCCGGGGTGGGCATTGCCGCCATCAGCCTCATCGGATGGCTGTTTTTCAAACAGGCCCTGGACCTGCCGGCCATCGCCGGCATTGTCCTGATCATCGCCGGAGTCGTGATCATCAACCTCTTCTCCAAGTCGTCGGCCCACTGAGAACGTCGGTCACGGCTCCGGACGGACAGGAGGGAAGCCCGCGGCGGGTGCGCGTCACGGTCCCTCGCCAGGGAACTCCCCGGGCGCGATGACAAACTTCTCGGGAACAATCGACGACTCGCCGTCCCACCGGTAGGCGCAGAGAGTCCCGCCCTTGCCCATCCCGAGATCCAGACAGGCCACATTGGCCCGGAGGGGCCGCGGTTTTTTCTCCCGCAGGGCGTAGTGGCCGAAGAATGTGGCCGGGGCGTCTTCGGGATATCCGTGCGGGGGCAGGAATCGGGGAGGCACGTCGGGGACGGACGGATTGTCCGGAAAAACCGCCTCACGGCAGGTGGCGCCGGACAGATCGAGCCACCATTTGATGCGGATTTCGTTCCGCATCTCGCCGTCGGGGGTGAGGAGGGACATCCCGTCGGGCAGGACGGCCTCCGGGCCGCAGGTCACCCGGCTCAACATTTGCTCCTCACGCGACCCCTTTCTGCTGTGGTTCTCCAGAACCCCCCCCCCGCAGGGGTCCGATGCCCCGCAGACGGGCCAGCGCCTCTTCGTCCCGGCAGGCATGCACGATCCGGATTCTTGGGAACGAATGTCTTTCACACTCAAATAATGGACCGAAAACAAAAACCCATACAGTCATTCATTTGCATTATACATAACTATAAAGTCATGTTTTGTCGCAGCTTCGGTCACTCGTCCTTTTTTTCCCGTCCCGCCCGCGGACCGTCCGTCAGGCGAAAAGGTCCTGCTGTCCGCCCGGGGCGGATCCGAAGCCTTCGAATTTTTTCGCCAGCTCGTCGAGTTTGGCAATGTAGTACTCGACGTTTTCGTCCCGGTTCTCCGGATTCCATTCCGACACGAGCCGTGCGGCCTCGTAGGCCACGACCTTCCTTTTGGTGCCGGTGATGTAATAGCTGACCTGGTCGCCCGCCTGGTAGTTGCGTCCGCTGCGCAGGGCGAGTTCAAAGGCGGCGGAGCGGTTGCGTGAGGAGGCGCCGATCTTTTTCTGATACGAGGCCAGCGAGTCCTGCAGGGCCTCCGTCTTGGCGAGAACCTCGATGGGAAGTTCGCGCCGGCGGATTTTCGCCACCAGATCCTCGCGCAGGCCCGCCGCTTCGGAAGCCCGTCCCTCCAGCAGCAGGCGCAGGAAGGCCTCGAGGTAGTCGCGCAGATAAGGCTCCATGCCGCGGGATTTGAGCGCGGCGCCCTTGATCGAGAGGGAGCCGTTTTCCTCGAGCAGCGCATAATTCTTGGCCTTGTAGCTGAACATGGCGCGGTAGCGTCTGTCGAATTCGACCTCGATTCCCTCGGGCAGCTCGGCGGCCAGGCCGGCCTGCAGGGATTCGGGCGTGGCGCCGTCCGGGGGATGAAAATAAATGCCGTCGGTGTCGATCTCGATGACCCGCGCGCCCTGCTCGCCGAGCCAGTCGACCATCCGGCGCAGAATTTCGCGCCCCTTGGCGGTCACGTTTTCCGCGGCGGTGAAATCGGCGAAATGACCCTGACCGAATCCGAGGTAGCCGTAGAAGGAATTGATGAGAATCTTGAACGTGCCCTGAAGGGCGTCCAGGCGTCCGCGCTCCACCGGATCCTGCGCGGCCCGCAGGGCGGCCTTGGCCTCGAGGCGGAAGGTCCGGAGGTCGCGGAGCAATCCGCGGAAGATTCCCAGCGCATCGCCTTCCGGAAAATATCCGAAGGTGAGCATCACGGACGGATACAGCGAGGTCACGTCACAGTGCCAGACGTCCCGGATGACGCCGGTCTCGAAGATCGCGGTGTAGCCGCCCTCAAACGGCCGCGGTTCCGGCGTCTCGGGCAGGGCGTGCCCACGGCGCAGATACTCGCGGAGAAAGAGTGCGTCGATCTTGGTTGCGTTGCCGCGGACGATGACATCCTGGTAATTGTAGGGAAAAATCTGCGCCTGGATGAAATAGCTCCGGCTGAGGATGCCGGCCAGCGCGCGGGTTTCGCGCACGTCCTGCAGGGCATAGGTGCGAAAGGCGTCCGTATCCTCAAGGTAGGCCCGCTGGATGTCCGGGCCTTCGAGAAGGACGCGGTCCGGCTCGGACACGCCGAAATGGCGCGCCACGCTTTTCAGTCCGAAGTTTTCCAGTTCGCGGGAGGAAACGTCGTAATACTGCGCGAGGAGCCACGTGTCGACGATGTGGCGTCCGCGGACGAGAAACTTCGGATACTGGATCACCTTCTCCGCAATCTGCAGGCGCGAGGAGCGGAATTTCAGCGGCGAGCCGTCCCGGCCCCAGGCGAGTTTGACCTTCAGCTTTTTCCCCCGGGCGGACAGGTAGGGCAGGTCGAATTTGAAAATGTTGTGTCCTTCGATGACGTCGGGGTCGCGTTTCCGGATGGTCGCGGTGAGCCATTCGAGCGCCCGGCGTTCCTCCTCCACGGATCCTTCTTCGAGTACCCGGACCTCCTCCCAGCCCGAGCTGTCGCAAACGGCGATGGCCGTGATGCCGTCGCGTTCCGGATTGGAAAATTCGAACCCCTCGGTGCAGCCGGTTTCGATGTCGATCTGAAGCCGCCGGAGATCCTCGAAGGCCATGCCCTTGAACAATGTGCGGCCGGACACCGTGAGGTATTGCTGAACCGGATCGTTGAAGACGAAGACCGGACCCGTTTTTTGCAGGCGGGTTTTGGCGGCCTGAAGGGACTTCCAGTCGTCCGTGCGAAGCAACCGCGCCAGCGGGGCCCCGCCTTCCAGGGGCTCGCCCTCGACCGTGTTCCACAAATACGGCGAAAACGTCTCATCGAGCACCGCGGTCGAGCCATCCTTCATCCGGACGTAAACCTGCGCGATGTTGGGCTCGGCGAACTCGACCGCCACGATGCCGGTGGTTCCGTCGCTCCCGAAGAGCTGCTGGTTGTCGGTAAACTTCACTCAGGCACTGTAGCACGCCCGGCCGGGGAGGAAAGGCGCACGGCGCCGTCCCCGCCCGCAAGCAGGCGCGCCGTCGCGGGCGAATCCCGGATCACACAGGCCGGATCAATGCGTCCCTCGCGGTCAAACCGCACCCCCTCGGCCTCCAGCAGGGCGCGTTTGCGTTTCACCGGGGCTCCGGAATCGCGTCCTCCAAAACCGCCGACGGTCAGGTCTCCGGCCACCACACGGTGGCACGGCACGTGGGGATCCCCGCAAAGGCGGAGCGCCTGCCCGACCACGCGCGCCGACCGGCACCCGATGGCGCCGGCGATGGTGCCGTAGCTCACCACGCGGCCCCGCGGAATGCGCGCGACGGCGGCGTAGACACGACGCTGAAACTCGGTGGGTGAATTTTTTACACGCATGAGGTTGTCGTCCGCCGATGAAACGCTAGCCTTTGCTACGCCCTATGAACACCTCATTTCCTTCCCGTCGTGAAGCCTTCCGCATCGGATTTGGTTCTCTGGCCGCCGCCATCTTCGGCACGTCGTTCCTTGGGCAATCGTTCGCCCAGACCGGCCCGGCGCCGGCCACGGACGGCCCCCTCAAACTTCCCCCCCTGCCCTACGCGTACGACGCCTTGGAGCCGCACATCGACACCTGGACCATGCAGCTCCACCACGACAAGCACCACAAGGCCTACGTGGACAATGCCAACAAGCTGCTGGCCGACCTGCCGGAACTGGCGAAACTGACCCCGGAGGAAATCCTCAAAAACCTCGACAAGGCCCCCGAAGCCGTCCGCACCGGACTGAAAAACAACGTCGGCGGCGACTTCAATCACACCCTGTTCTGGCAGATGATGTCCCCGAAGGGCGGCGGCAAACCGACCGGCGACATTGCCGCGGCGATCGAGAAGGAATTCGGCTCCTTCGAGGAATTCCAAAAGAAATTCACCGAGGCCGCCACCAAGCGCTTCGGCAGCGGCTGGGCCTGGCTGGTTTTCAAGGACGGCAAACTGGAAATCCTCTCCACCCCGAATCAGGACCCGCCGATCCTGGAGGGCAAGTTCCCCCTCCTCGGACTCGATGTCTGGGAGCACGCCTACTACCTGAAATACCAGAACCGCCGCCCGGACTACATCACGGCCTGGTGGAACGTGGTGAACTGGGACTTTGTGAACCAACAACTGGCCAAGGCCAGGGGCTGAGGTTCCGTACGTTTTGACGCATCGGCGGCCGGCCGTTAGGATGGCGCTCATGAGAACGCTCTGGGTCGTTTCTTTCATGGCCATCCTCGCCGGTCGTCTCGGCGCCGAACCCGTCAGGCTGCACGTGAAGGAGGTTCCGCTCCGCGTTCACGGACAGGAATACACCGTGGCGGCCATCGAGCAGGAGAACGGCCGGCGGGGACTCGAACCGGAAAAGGCCGACGGCTTCGACGTCGAGGTGGTCAACGACCTCAAGGTGCCCACCACCATCCACTGGCACGGACTCGTCCTGCCTGCGGCCATGGACGGTGTCCCGTTTGTCACCCAGCCGCCCATCCCGTCCGGGGGCACCCACCGGTATCAGTTTCCCCTCAAACAGAGCGGCTCCTACTGGATGCACTCCCATTACGGGCTGCAGGAACAATTTTATGTCTCCGCCCCGCTGATCATCTGGACGCCGGAGGAACGCGCCAAGGCGGAGCGCCAATATGTGGTGATGCTCTCGGACTTTTCAAAAAAGTCTCCGGCCGAAATCCTGGCCGGCCTCAAACAGGGGATGAAAATGCCCCAGGCGGAGAATGACCGGAAAAGGGAGTCGCCGCGGGAAAAACTCGTCGCCCAGAAATGGGACGGCCGGACCTTTTCCCGGCAGATTGTGGAATCGGAGCCGGCCGACATCGATGTCGCTTACGACGCCCTCCTCGCCAACCGCCGCACCATCGACGACCCCGACGTCCTGGCGGTGAACCCGGGGGAAACCGTGCTCCTGCGCCTCATCGCCGCGTCGTCGGCCACTAACTATTACATCGACACCGGCAGCCTGGAGGCGGAACTGCTCGCCGTGGACGGCAAGGCGGTGAAACCGCTGAAGGGCCATTTCTTCCAGCTCGCCATCGCCCAGCGGATTGATCTTCGGGTGAAAATTCCCGCGGACGGCGGGGCGTTTCCCATCCTCGCCCAGGGGGAGGGCACCAAACTGCTTGCGGGGGTGGTTTTGGCCACGGAAGGCGCGAAAATTCCCGCCCTGCCCGCCGCGGCCGCCGAGTCCACCGTCCGGCTCGACAACACCCAGGAAAAGGTGCTTGAAGCCGTCGAACCGCTTCTCGCCAAAACGGCCGACCGCGCCCTGCCCGCCGCGCTCGGCGGGGACATGGCCACCTACACCTGGACCATCAACGGCTTTTCCTACCCCAACCGCGAATCCCTCAACGTGAAGGAAGGCGAGCGTGTGGAGATCACCTTCACCAATTCCACCAAAATGGGACACCCCATGCACCTGCATGGCCACGACTTTCAGGTCGTGGAAATCGACGGCGAAAAAATCTCCGGCGCCCTCCGCGACACGGTCCTCGTTCCGCCGGGTTCGACGATC
The DNA here is from genome assembly GCA_937960895.1 of uncultured Spartobacteria bacterium. Taxonomy (GTDB): domain Bacteria; phylum Verrucomicrobiota; class Verrucomicrobiia; order Chthoniobacterales; family Terrimicrobiaceae; genus CALCJD01. Next base: position 16,477 of record CALCJD010000109.1, read on the forward strand.
AAAATCGCCTTCGACGCCGACAATCCCGGCCTGTGGGCCTTCCATTGCCACCTGCTGTATCACCTCGCCGCCGGCATGTTCACGGTGCTGAAATACGACACGGCCGACCTCAGTCAGTGGCAGCCGGAGGAAACCCCCAAGGAACTGCAGGGGCTGACGCCGTAGACCGTACACGTCCGGATCCGAACCCGTCCCGGCGGGGAATCCGGCTTGTCCGCAGGGGAGGCCGGCGCTACGTTCGGACATGATTATCGGTGTCCCCAAAGAAATCAAAGAGCAGGAGTTTCGTGTGGCCCTGCTTCCTTCCGGCGCCTACCAACTCAGCCGCAGGGGTCACAAAGTGCTGGTGGAGACCAATGCCGGAGCCGGCATCGGCTTCAGCGACGCCGATTATGCCAAAGCCGGGGCGGAAATTGTCGCCGCGCACGAGGAGGTGTTTGCCCGGGCGGAATTGATCGTGAAGGTCAAGGAACCCCTGCCCTCGGAATACCCGCTGCTGCGTCCGGGTCAGATCCTCTTCACCTACCTGCACCTGGCGGCCAGCAAACCGCTCACCGAGGCGCTCATGGCGTCCGGGGCAACCTGCATCGCCTACGAAACGGTCAAGGTCGACCGCCGCCTGCCGCTGCTCGAGCCCATGAGTGAAATTGCCGGCCGCATGTCGGTGATCGTGGGCGGATATTTCCTGGCCAAGCACCATGGCGGCAAGGGCGTGTTGCTGGGCGGCGTGCCCGGCGTGCTGCCCGGCAAGGTGGTGGTGATCGGAGGCGGCACCAGCGGCGTGAACGCCGCCCGCATGGCCACCGGACTGGGGGCCGACGTGACCATCCTCGAAGTGGACCTCGAACGCATGCGGTTCCTCGACATCACGATGAGCACCGCCCACACCCTGTTTTCCAGCGAGGCCAGCCTTGTCGATCTGCTCCCGACCACGGACCTGCTCATCGGCGCGGTGCTGGTGCCGGGCGCCAAGGCGCCGAAACTGATTTCCCGCGAGATGCTGCGCCTGATGAAACCGGGCTCGGTGCTGGTGGACATCGCCATCGACCAGGGCGGCTGCGCCGAAACCTCCCGGCCCACCACCCACGAGGATCCCATCTTCGTGGAGGAGGGAGTCACCCATTACTGCGTGACCAACATGCCCGGCGCCTACGCCCGCACGGCCACCCAGGCCCTGACCAATGTCACGTACCGCTACATCGAAACCCTGGCCGAAGCCCCCCTGGCCGAGGCGGTGCGCCGCCAGCCCGCCCTCCTCCATGGCATCGAAATCATGGAGGGAAAATTGACGTGCCTGGCAGTGGCGGAAGCGCACGGAATCGGGTACGCTCCGGTTCCCTTATCCGCATGAGTCTCGCAGATCAGATCCTGGAAATCGGTCAAAAAGCCCGCCGCGCCTCCCGCGCGCTGGCCATTTTGCCGGCCACAACCAAAAACGCCGTCCTCGACGGCATGGCGGACGCCTTGGTCGCCCGCACGCCCGCCATCCTCGAAGCCAACGCCCGCGACATCGCCGGCGCCGAAGCGCACGGACTCTCCAAGGCCGCCATCGACCGCCTGCGCCTCACCGAGGCCCGCCTGGCCGCCATGGCCGACGACGTCCGCGCCGTCGCCCGCCTCACCGACCCCGTGGGGGAGGTCATCACCGAATGGACCCGCCCGAACGGACTGCGTATCGCCAAGGTGCGCGCCCCCATCGGCGTCATCGGCATCATCTACGAATCCCGGCCCAACGTGACCAGCGACGCCGCCGTGCTTTGCATCAAGACCGGCAACGCCGTCATCCTCCGCGGCGGTTCGGAGGCCTTCCATTCCAACACCGCCATCGCCGACGCCCTCCAGGCCGGCGGGGCCTCGCGCGGACTGCCCGATGACGCCGTACAGCTCATTCCCACCACCGACCGTGACGCGGTCCGGCTGATGGCGGAGATGGACAAATACCTCGATCTCATCATTCCGCGCGGCGGCCGGTCGCTCATCGAAACGGTGGTCCGTCACGCCCGCATGCCCGTCATCAAGCATTACCACGGCGTGTGCCATGTCTATGTCGACAACCGGGCCGACCTGCGGATGGCGGAAAAGATCGCCCTCAACGCCAAGGTCCAGCGGCCCGGCGTCTGCAATGCCATGGAGACGCTCCTCGTCCATCACGAGGTGGCGGAGGGATTCCTCGCCCTGGCCGCGCCGGATTTTGCCCGGGCCGGGGTCGCCATCCACGCCGACGAGGCCGGATTCGAAATCCTGTCGCGCCTCAACTATCCGGCGCTCCACCGCGCCACCGAGGAGAGCTGGACCACCGAATACCTTGATCTCATCATGTCGCTCCGGGTCGTCCGGAACCTGGAGGAGGCCGTCGAGCACATCGAGCGTTACGGTTCGCACCACAGCGACGCGATCATCACGAAGGATGCCGACACGGCGGAGCGTTTCCTCAACGAAGTCGACTCGGCCACGGTCTACTGGAACGCCTCGACGCGTTTCACGGACGGCGGCCAGTTCGGATTCGGCGCCGAAATCGGCATCAGCACCGACAAGCTGCATGCCCGCGGGCCCATGGGACTCGAGGAACTGACCACCTACAAATATCAGATCCGCGGGGACGGTCAGGTTCGCGAGTGACATGAAGGCCACCCAGGTTTTCTACGAGGGACGCGTGCAGGGGGTGGGATTCCGCTATTCGGTGCGGCGCATTGCGACCGCCTACGAGGTCTGCGGCTGGGTGCGCAACCTTCCGGACGGCCGTGTGGAGCTTCAGGTGACCGGCGAACCCGACGAGGTGAAGGCCTTTTTGGCGGACATCCGGGAAAGCTCGCTTGCCGGACACATCACGGCGGAGCAGACTTATTCCATCGACATCGACAAACCCTTCAAAGGCTTCCAGATTCTCCCATGAGCGCAGTTTCCATCACCGGCCTCACCAAACTTTATCCGGTCCCCATGCGGCGGCAGAAGGTCGTCGCCGTGAAGGATCTCAACCTCGAAGTCGCGGAAGGCGAGGTCTACGGTCTGCTGGGTCCGAACGGTTCGGGAAAAAGCACCACCCTGAAGATTCTCCTCGGACTGGTCACCCCGACCCGCGGCGAAAGCAAAATCTTCGGGCAGGACAGCCGCGACTACCGCAGTCATGACAACGTCGGATTCCTTCCCGAAAACCCCTATTTTTACAAATACCTCACCGCCGAGGAAACCCTGCGCTTCTACGGAAAAATCTGCGGCCTGAAGGGACGCAAGCTGGAGGAACGCATCAGCGAACTGCTGGCCCTCGTCGGCATGGAGGACGCCCGCCACCGCCGCGTCGGCGGCTATTCCAAGGGCATGCTCCAGCGCATCGGCCTGGCCCAGGCCCTCATTCAGGATCCCCGCCTGCTTGTCCTTGACGAGCCGACCGCCGGCGTCGATCCCCTCGGATCCCGGCAGATCCGCGATCTGATCCTGGAGCTGAAAAAACGCGGCAAAACCGTCCTTCTCACCTCCCACCTGCTTGAGCAGGTCCAGGAGGTCTGTGACCGCGTCGGCATCATGGCCCGCGGTGTGATGATGCGCGAGGGCCGCCTTGAGGATCTGGTCACGGTCGAAGGGCGCACCGAATACGTGGTGGAAAACGCCCCGCCGGAACTCGCCGGCAAGATCGAGGAATTGGTCAAAGCCTCCGGTGGAACCTTCGTGGAAGCCCGCAAGGCCCAGATGACCCTCGAAAGCGTGTTCCTCGCCGCCGCCGAGGAACATCACCGCCGGTCGTGAAATGTTTTGTCACCGGCACCGACACCGGTGTCGGAAAAACCTACGTCACCGCCCTGCTCACCCGGGCGCTGCGTGCAACCGGCCTCGATACGGTCGCCCTCAAGCCCATTTGCTGCGGTCCGCGCGATGACGTCGACGCCCTCTGCGCGGCGTCCGAAAACGAACTCAGTCCCGACGAAACCAATCCCGTCTGGCTCCGGGCCCCCACGGCGCCGCTGGTGGCCGCCCGCCGCGAGAATGCCCGGGTCGATCTCGACGCGCTCGCCGAATGGTTTTCCCGAATCCGGAAAGGCCGTCGGTCCCTCCTGGTGGAAGGCGTGGGCGGCTGGGCCGTCCCGTTGGCTCCCGGCAAAACCTCCGCCGATCTCGCCGTCCTTTTCGGTCTGCCGGTGCTGGTGGTCATCGCCAACAAACTCGGCTGCCTGAATCACACCCTGCTCACGGTGGAAAGCCTCCGCGCCCGCGGTCTGACCTGCGCCGGTTTGATCCTCAACTCCCTTTCCCCCGACGATTCCCTCGCCGCACAAACCAACCGCGAAATCCTGCAGGAATTTTGCGATGCTCCGATTTTGTTTGAGGTGCGGCCCGGTCAGACTTCCCTCCCCCTGGGCGTCGGATAAGACCGCAGGGCCGGCCCGATCGAAATCCGGTTCCGCTCAGATCTCAAACCGGTCGACCCACTCGCGTTTTTCATGACAGCGGATCCGCAGGGTCATGGCGCCGGAGGGTTCGATTTCCAGCAGGGCGGAATGACTGCCGGGTGAGCGGTCGGGTTCAAGGGCGGAGATATTGAACTGGCGGAGATTCTGACCGTCGACGCCGTGCACGCGCTCCCACGGGTCGTCCTTGTTCCACACGAGGTCGCCGATGTGGGCGTGACCGTGCAAAGTCACCCGCACATTGGGCGGCAGGGGCAGCATGTGCGCCTGGAGGGGGGACGGTTTTTGTCCTCCCGGAAACGCGTAATGCGACGCCACGATCACCGGACCGTCCCACATTCCCAACCGGCGCGAAAGCCCGGCGTAGTGGTCCGGACCATACGGATACGCCTGTCCGTCCCGGACTCCGCCGTGCGTGGTCCACCAACCTCCGCCCGGATCGGCGTGGTCACCGAGAAAAACCACCAGGCATTTTCCAAAGCGCCGCAAAAAATAAAAATCCTCGAGCCGTTCCTGAACATGCCAGCCCGGTTCCTTCCGGGCGGCCTCCCAGAGGGGCAGATGACAGACCCCCGTCTTGCGCCGGACATCCAGGTCATGGTTGCCGAGCAGGTAACACACCGGCGCCTGGCAGCGCCTGAGTTCACTGAGAAAGAGGGCGGTCACCTGATCCAGCAGTTCCCGGTCGGCACTCCGCAGGGCGTCCCCCAGACACCAGACGGCGTCCAGCGGAAGGTTCAGGCTCAGGATGTCATCGACCGCCCCCTGCAAAACCTGACGGCCGCGTTCCGCGGTGGGTGGCTGAATGTCGGAGATCACCCAGGCCCTCAAGGGGCGGGAGCCGTCCGCCAGCTGCGGGATGTCTTCCCAGTTTGCGATGGAAACCAGGGCGTTCAAGAGGCAGGGCAAAGGGTTGAGCGCTTCATGGACAGAAATCCCATCGAAAAAAGAGGCCCGGCGGGAATCCGTCAAGTCCGGGATGGATGTTCCGGGGCACGGGAACACCAGGACGACCGGCATTGCGGTCCGTCCCCCCGCCCCACCTCACCGCCCTCCCGGACCGACAAGAGGTTGTCAGAACCTGGGAAGCGTTGTAAGACGCGCAGGTGCTTGATTTGAATCCGGAAAGGAAGCTGGCGGGGGTGCTGGCCCCCGTCTTCGCGCTGAGGGGCAGGAACGATCTGGGAATTGGCGATACGGAGGCGGTCAAGGAACTGATCTCGTGGTCCGCGCGTCAGGGCCTGCGGGTGGTGCAGGTGCTGCCCATCAATGAAACCGGCAGCGACAGCAGCCCCTACAACCTGCTCAGCGCCATGGCGATCGAACCGTCCACGCTGACAGTCACCCCGGAGGCTCTGCCGGATCTGCCGGCGGAGGATTTTGCCGCAATCACCGCCCGGGCCGACCTGGCCGCCCTCACCGAAGGACCGGTGAAATACGCCGCGGTGAAACAACTCAAGCGCGACCTGCTTTACGCGGCGTTCAAGAACTTCCGTTCGCGCGGCGGAGACCGGAAACGCGCGGAGGCCTTTGCAAAATTCGAACGGGAACATGCCGAGTGGCTCGCGGATTACGCCCTGCATCGGGCGCTCGTGAGCTGGCATGAGGAATCGGAGGTTTCCGGGGAATGGCCCGCGGAACACCGCTCGCCCCGGGCCGCCCGGGAGTGGCTGGAGCAATTGAATCCCGCCGGCCGCCGCCGCATGCGCGACCTGATGCGTTTCCATGCCTATGTGCAATGGGTGGCCTACAGCCAATGGCACGGGGTGCGGAAACATGCGGAACGGGAAAACGTCGCCCTGATGGGGGACGTGCCCGTGGGGGTGAGCATTTACAGCACCGACGTGTGGAAGGAGCCGGAAATTTTTGACACCGCCCGTTCCAGCGGCGCTCCGCCCGAAAAGGTGTTCAAGTCGGATCCCTTCACGGAAAAATGGGGGCAGAACTGGGGGTTTCCGCTGTACCATTGGGAACGGATGGCCGGCGACAACTACGCCTGGTGGCGACTCCGCCTCCGGCTGTTGACAAGTGTCTTCCATCTGCTGCGCGTGGACCACGCCCTGGGGTTTTTCCGGGTCTACAGCTTCCCCTGGCGGCCGGAGGAAAACCCCAAATTCACCGACCTCAGCCCGGACGAGGCCCGCGCCCTCACCGGGGGCGAACTGCCGCATTTCGTCGATTACGACGACGACACCGACGAACACCGCGAGCACAACCGCCTCCACGGCGAGAGGTTGTTCAAAATGCTCCTCGAAGGCATCGGGCCGCACCGCCTCATCGCCGAGGATCTCGGCGAAGTCGCCCCCTACGTGCGTCCCACCCTCGAGGCCCTGCAAATTCCCGGCTTCAAGATTCCGCAATGGGAGCGGCGCTGGGACCGGCTCATTCCCGGATTCGAATATCCGCGCCTGAGCCTGGCCACCTACGCCACCCACGATCATGCCCCCATCAAGTCGTACTGGAACGACCTCAACGCGGCCGCCCACTCGGAAAACAGTCAGGTGAGGGACGCCGCCATCCACAGCATGTGGGAGCTGGTGGATTTTTGCGGGCGTCCCGATTTCAAACTCCCCCAGCCCTTCTCTCCCGAGGTCCACGCCCTTCTGCTGCGGGGGCTTTTTTCCTGCAATTCCTGGCTGGCGGTGAACATGATCACCGATGTGTTCGGCACGGAGGAACGGTTTAATGTGCCCGGTTCGTCCGGGGACGCCAACTGGACCCAACGGATGCCCCCCATCGCCGAATGGGACACCTCTCACGCCGATTCCCTGGCCATTCTTCGTCAGGTCCTCGCGGAAACTGGACGCGTGTAAAGGAGGGATACCCCCAATTTGGGGGGGTTGACGGCTCGTACAAAGTGCTTTACCTCTGTGCCTTATCGGCATCAACGAGCAATTTGGAGGAATCGGGCGGTCGCCGAGCGGCCCGAATCATGCTTACAAAAATCGGCACAACCCACAATACCCCATGGCAAACCTCACAAAACGCGATCTGGTAATGCGGATCAGCAAGGAAACCGGACTCGTCCAGCAGGACGTGTTCGACGTCATCCAGAAAACCCTCGACTACATCACTGACGCCCTCGCCCAGGGACAGGACGTGGAACTGCGCAACTTCGGTGTCTTTGAAGTGCGTCTCACGAAATCCCGGGTCGGACGCAATCCGCACAAGCCGGAAACCGACGTCCTCATCCCGGCGCGGGCCACGGTCAAGTTCAAGTCGGGCAAGGTGATGCGTCAACGCGTCCTCCTTCGGACGGAAAGCCTGAAAAACGCGCAAAACCTCGAAAAAAACAGCGCAGCAGCCTGAGATTTGCATAAAGTAACGCGGTGTCTTCGTTCATCCGCGTTCTCGGCGCGCGCCAAAACAATCTTCAGGGAATCGATCTCGATCTGCCGCTTGGGCAGTTCATTGTCGTCACAGGTCCAAGCGGCAGCGGGAAATCCAGTCTCGCCTTCGACACGCTTTATGCCGAAGGCCAGCGGCGGTATGTTGAGACCTTCAGTCCGTACACGCGGCAGTTCATGGAACGCATGGACAAGCCGAAGGCGGACCTCATTGAAGGCATCCCGCCCGCCATCGCCATCGAGCAGGCCAACAATGTCCGGACCACCCGCTCAACGGTCGGCACGATCACCGAGATCAATGACTACCTGAAGTTGTTTTTCCCCCGCGCCGCGCGGGCGTTCTGCCCGTCCTGCGCGCGGGAGATCCGCACGGAAACCCCGGGGTCCATCGTGGACCACATCCTGGCGGAATGGCCGGGGCAACCCATCCTCATCACGTTCGGCATCCCGGTGCCGGCCAAAACGAAACCGGGGGATTTTTTTGATTTCCTTCGCAGCCAGGGATATCTGCGCGTCTGGCTGGACGGCGCGGCCGTTCGGACGGACGAGGCCCCGCGCATCACCCGCCTGCCGGCGGTGGTTCCGGTCATTCAGGACCGCATCACCGTTTCCGTGCGGGAACGCGCGCGCCTCGCCGAAGCCGTGGAGTCGGCGCTGCGGTTCGGACAGGGAAAAATCACCGTCCATCATCCGGACTCGGGCGCCCACCACCCGTACTCCGGCGGCTGGCATTGCGCCCACTGCGACATTTCCATCCGTCCGCCCAGCCCGGGCCTCTTCACCTTCAACAACCCGCTCGGCGCCTGTCCGGAATGCCGCGGGTTCGGCCGCATCATCGGCATCGACTGGAACCGGGTGATGCCCGACCGCTCGCTCTCCCTCGCGGAGGGGGTGGTGAAGCCGTTCCAGAGCGGTCAGTCGAAGGAATGTCAGGCCGACCTGCTCAGGGCGGCGGCCCGCCGGGAGGTGGACGTGCATTGTCCGTTTGAGGAACTGCCCGAGGCGGACCAGAACTGGGTCATTCATGGCGAGGGGACGCCGGACATGTCCGGCGACGAGCTCTGGCAGAACGGCCTGTGGTACGGCGTGAAGGGTTTTTTCCAGTGGCTTGAATCGAAGAGCTACAAGATGCACGTGCGGGTCCTGCTGAGCCGTTACCGCAGCTACCAGCCGTGTCCGTCGTGCCACGGCGGACGGTTCCAGCCCGAGGCGCTCAACTACCGGCTGGAGCCCGCGCACAAAACGCTGCCGGAAATCGCCTCGACCGCGCTGCGGGATCTTCAGGGGGTGCTCGAGGACGTCCGGCTGCCGGACGGCGATCCGAGCGCGGTGCTCCTGCGCGACCAGATCCTGTCCCGCGTGCGGTACCTCAACGAGGTGGGGCTTGGGTATCTCACCCTCGACCGTCCGACCCGCACGCTTTCGGGCGGGGAGATCGAGCGGGTGAACCTCACCACCTGCCTCGGTGCGTCGCTGGTCAACACGCTCTTTGTGATGGACGAGCCCAGCGTGGGCCTGCATCCGCGCGACACCGCGCAGCTCGTCCGGATCATGCACGCCCTGCGCGACAAGGGAAACACCCTGGTTGTGGTCGAGCACGAGGAGGCCATCATCCGCTCCGCCGACCATCTGGTGGACATCGGTCCGGGCCGCGGCAAGGACGGCGGACGGCTCATGTTCAGCGGACCGGCCGCGGAGATCAAAAACTCGCTCACGGCCCAGTATCTGCACGGCGAAAAAACGATCCCCGTGCCCGCGAAACGGCGCCGTCCGAAGAATTTCCTCAGGCTGCGCGGGGTCCGGCACAACAACCTGCGGAATCTCGACGCGGAAATCCCGCTCGACGTCTTCTGCTGCGTGACCGGTGTCTCCGGCTCGGGCAAGAGCTCGCTCATTCACGACGTGCTTTACCGCAACCTGGTCGGCGAGGCGCCGGACGAACATGACGCCCCCGGCTTCTGCCGTTCCATCACGGGCGACGAGGATCTCGGCGAAATCATCATGGTCGATCAGTCGCCGCTGGCCCGCAGTCCGCGCTCGACCCCCGCCGTGTACATCGGCGTTTACGACGGCGTGCGCGAACTCTTCGGCACGCAGCCGGAGGCGCTGGCCGCCGGACTGTCCCCGTCGTCGTTTTCCTTCAACGCCGGCGACGGACGCTGCGAACGCTGCACGGGTCTGGGCTACGAGAAGGTCGAAATGCAGTTTCTCAGCGACCTGTATCTGCGCTGCCCGGAATGCGAGGGCAAACGGTTCCGTCCTCACGTGCTGCAGATCCGCGTGCGCGGCAAATCGATTCACGACGTTCTGGAAATGACCGCGCGCGAGGCGCTCGAATTTTTCCGGGACCATCCGCGCATCACCGGCCCGCTGCAACTGCTGGCGGACGTCGGCCTCGATTATCTGCGCCTCGGCCAGCCGGTCAATGCGCTGAGCGGCGGCGAATCCCAGCGCCTCAAGCTCGCCGCCCATCTCGCGGAGAAGCGCGAGACCGGCGCGCTGTTGATTTTCGACGAACCGACCACCGGCCTGCATTTCGACGACGTGGCCCAGCTGCTCAGGGTCTTCCAGCGCCTCGTCGACGAAGGCAACAGCCTCATTGTCATCGAGCACAACCTGGAGGTCATCAAGAGCGCCGACTGGCTCATCGACCTCGGCCCCGAAGCCGGCGACCAGGGCGGCCGGATCGTGGCCGCGGGCACGCCCGAGGCGGTGGCGAAGAACCCGGATTCGCTCACGGGAAAATTCCTCGCCCCGGTCCTGAAGGGATCCCGGTCCGCGCTCAAAGGAGCGGCGTCCCAAAAGGCGGAATCCCGGGACCGGCGCCCGGAGACCCGTGCCATCGCCGTCCGCGGCGCCCGCGAACACAATCTCAAGAACATCTCCGTCGAAATCCCGCGCGAGAAGATGGTCGTGGTGACCGGCCTCAGCGGCAGCGGCAAGTCGACCCTCGCCTTTGACATCCTCTTTGCGGAGGGCCAACGGCGCTTCCTCGACAGCATGTCGGCCTATGCGCGGCAGTTTGTCGAGCAGCTGGAAAAGCCCGACGTCGATCTCATCGAGGGACTGCCGCCCAGCGTGGCCATCGAGCAGCGCGTGACCCGCGGTGGCGGCAAATCCACGGTGGCCACCGTCACCGAGATCTACCACTTCCTCCGCCTGCTTTTCTCCAAGCTCGGCACGCAGCATTGTCCCGACTGCGGGGTCCCGGTGGAAAAGCAGACGCTTTCGGCGATCACCACAACCGTGCAAAACCTCGCGAAGGCCGGCAAGGTGCAGATCTTCGCCCCGATCATCAAGGCGCGGAAGGGGTTTCACACCCGGATTGCGCAGTGGGCGGAAAAACACGGCATCGAATTCCTGCTCGTCGACGGAAAACTCAAGCCGGCGGCGAATTTCGGCCGGCTGGAACGCTTCAAGGAACACACCATCGATGCGCTGATCGGCGAAACCGACTCCGCGAAGGAGGTGGGCGCCCTGGTGAAACGCGCCCTGGAACTCGGCAAGGGCTCGGCACGGGTGCGCGACAGCAAGGGACGCCCGCACATTCTCAGTTCGGAAATGAACTGCCCGGACTGCGGCCGCGCCTTCGAACCACTGGATCCGCGCCTGTTTTCCTTCAACTCGCCGCACGGCTGGTGCGGACATTGCCGCGGGTTCGGCGAGGTGTGGACGGAATTTTCCACGAAGGATTTCGACTCCATCCTCGAAGCCGAACTGGCGGAGGAACGCCGCCACGAAAACCTCGGGGAGGGCGAGTCGCGTCCGTGTCCGATCTGCCGCGGCACGCGCATCAACGAGACGGCGCGCAGCGTCTTCCTCCAGGGCGAGACCATCACGAGCGTGGTGGCGGCGTCGGCGGAGGATGCACTGGCCCTGATTGGAAAGTTCCGGTTCCGAGGCACCGAGGCCGAGATCGCCAAGGACATCATTGCGGAAATCTCCCAGCGGCTGCGCTTCCTCAGCCAGGTCGGGCTCGATTATCTCACCCTCGACCGCGCCGCCAACACGCTGAGCGGCGGCGAATCGCAGCGCATCCGGCTCGCCGCCCAGCTGGGCTCCAATCTGCGCGGCGTCCTCTACGTGCTCGACGAACCCACCATCGGCCTGCACGCCCGCGACAACTCCCGCCTGCTCGACGCCCTGCAGCTGCTGGCGCGAAACGGCAACTCGCTTGTCATTGTCGAACACGACGACGAAACCATGCGGCGGGCCGATCACATCATCGACCTGGGTCCGCGCGCCGGCAGCCGCGGCGGCGAAATCGTCGCCACTGGATCCCTCAAGGACATCCTGGCCAGCAAAACCTCGCTCACCGGCCGCTGTCTGAAGGAACCCATGGTCCATCCCTCGCGCGGACAGCGCCGTCCGCTCGACACGCCGTGGATCGAACTCACCGGCGCCACCCTGCACAACCTGCGGGACGTCGACGTGAAATTTCCCCTCAAACGTCTCAGCGTCGTCACCGGCATCTCCGGGTCCGGCAAGAGCTCGCTGGTGCGGGGCGTGCTGCTGCCGGCCGTGCAGGACGCCCTTTCCCGCTCGCGGAAACGGAGCGTCGCCAACAACCCGTGGAAAAAAATCACCGGCACCGAACCCCTCGGCGCCGTGCTTGAGGTGGACCAGTCGCCCATCGGCAAAACCTCCCGCTCGACGCCGGCGACCTACGTCAAGGTCTTCGACGAAATCCGCGCCGTTTACGCCAACCTGCCCGCCGCCCGCATGCGCGGCTACACCGCGAGCCGGTTTTCCTTCAACAACGAGGGCGGACGCTGCGAGGCCTGCCAGGGTCAGGGCGTCATCAAGCTGGAGATGAATTTCCTCCCCTCCTCCTACATGCCCTGCCAGGAGTGCGGCGGAAAGCGCTACAATGCCGCCACCCTGGAAATCGAATACAACGGACGCTCGATCGGCGATGTGATGGACATGACCGTCGAGCAGGCCGCGGAATTTTTCTCCGCGCACGGCAAAATCAAGCGCGCCCTCGACCTGCTCAACGAGACCGGCCTCGGTTACCTCAAGCTGGGACAGCCGAGTCCGACCCTGAGCGGTGGCGAGGCCCAGCGCATCAAGCTCGTCACACAGCTCGCCCGGCGCGCCACCGCCGCGGCCGAGGAAATCAAGACCACCCGGCGCGGAAAATCCACACTCTACATCCTGGAGGAACCGACCATCGGCCTGCACGCCCACGACGTCGGACAGCTGATCAACGTGCTCCACCGTCTGGTGGACGAAGGCGGCACGGTGATCGTCATCGAACACCACCTCGACGTCATTGCGGAGGCCGACTACATCGTCGACATCGGCCCCGAGGCCGGCGCCCGGGGCGGCAAGGTTGTGGCCGCAGGCCCTCCCGAACAGGTCGCGAAAAGCCGCGGCAGCCGGACCGCGCCGTTCCTTCGCGAGGCGCTGGCCAAGGAGGCGTGAGCGCCGGCCGGTCAGGCGGAGAACCCGGCCGCGGCCGCACCGCCCGCCATCAGGGCTTCGACAAATAGGATTTCCACGCCGCCGCGGTCAGTTCGCCGGGCAGCCAGGTGGCGTCGCGTTTTTTGCCCCTGAACGACGAGGCCGGCGCCGTTTCGAGGGTCGAGGGATCGCCCAGCCAGCCGGAACTGACGGAAAGCTTTTTCGGACCGCCGGAGGAGCCCATGTTGTCGGGCGGGCCGAGACGCAGGGTGATGACCTCGTCGAGAAACGTCACGGCCAGCGGCTTGGTGGCGCCCGTTTCGTGACCTTCACCCGGGTTCAGCGCAAGCGCCCAGACCGCCCGGCCCTGCCGGCCGGCTTCGTAATTCTTTGTGGCGGTCGCAACCCAGTCGGGTTTGTCGTTTTTGCCGATGCAGGCGAGAATGGGCACATCGCATTTTTGCGGGGTGGCGTCGCCCGGCCCCCAGGTGCCCTTGATGCCGGCAATGGCCAGCGTCCTTTTGGGATGCCGGAAGGCAAACCGCTCCGCGGTGTTGGATCCGGCGCTGTGCCCCCAGAAAACCAGCGGCGCATTGGCAACCTCCGGATGCCCGTTGGCCCTGCCGAGTTCGGACACGGCCTTCTCGATCATCTTCGCCGTCGAACCGTCCGGGTCCGACTGGTAGGTGGGGTCCTCCTTGAAAAGACGGCATCCGACGAGGGCAAAATGATGTTTGGTGGCGAGCGCCTGCCAGTCCGGATCATTCACGGCATTGCGCCCGTCGCCATTGCGTCCGGGAATCACCACCATCACACCGCGGAGGGTTTTGGCCTCGGGCGCCCACCACCGGAACTGCGCCTCCTCCAGATGGGCGGTCGGGCGCGAACCGGCGTCCCAGTCGGGGTTTTGGGCCAAAACCGGAGTGATCAGAAGCGCCAGGGCGGCAAGGGGGATTTTCATGCGGAGAATGGTGAGGAAAACGGAACCAATGACGTTTAAAAGAGCGTTTCCGGAAAGTAAATCTCCGAAGCCAAGCGGCGGGATCATTTCGGGGCGGATCTTTCCTCCGCACGGACGACGTCCCGCAATTCCTCGACCAGGAGAAACGCCGAGCGCGCCAGATTGGCGGGGGTGCCTTCCCGGATGCGGAACAATTCCTCACCGGTGTCCGCATCGACATACGCAAAGGCCTCCCCCGAGGGATCGACAAGAATGAGGAGCTGCACGCGCCATTGCCGGCCGAGCGCCCTGCGTTCCCCGTTTGTCAGGCTGCGCGGAGAACGCCCCTCCTCCAGCTTCAGCGTCTCCCGGACGACCTCGATGCCGTCGAGCCGGGAAATTTCCTCCGCAATGAGACGCGGGGACCCGGGGTCGCCGAGTTGAATGACCCCGACGCGCACCGGCAGTCCGGCGACGGCGCAGACGGCGCTGAAAAGAAGGAGGAGAAACGCCCGCATCAACGCCCCAGCTCCAGCCTCAGAGCCAGAAAGGCGGGCAAACCGGCCTCAAGGATCTTGTTTTGGGTTTTGAAAAAATCGTACGGCACGAGATGAAACTCCACCGTGGATGCGGCCGGATCATACAACACGTAGCTGGCCTCGCTGCGGGCGTTCCGCGGCTGCCCCACGGAACCGACATTGATCAGGTGACGCACGCCGGGCTCCAGCTTGTGTTTTCCCTCCACCAGCGGCGTGCAAATTTTCCGTCCGTCCGTCTGCCAGATGGCCGGCCGATGGGTGTGGCCGCAAAAAGCCACCGGTTTTTTCTGATAGCGAAAATGACGCGCCGCGTCGTTGCGTCCGAGCACGTAGGGCCAGTAGTCCTCCTCGTCGAGCGACGAATGCACGACACAAAAATCCTCCGTTTCGATCACGTGGGGAAGTTCGGCGAGCCATCCCTTTTGTTGCTCATCCAGGTCGCGGCGCGCATGGGCAATGCCGGCCTGCGCCAGTTCGTTCATGAACTCCTCCGCCCCCGGGGAAAAGCAGGCTTCGTCGTGGTTGCCCAGCACAGCCGGACATCCGATCTCCCGGATGAGGGAAACGCACGCGCCGGGATCCGGCCCATAACCGACGATGTCCCCGAGGCAGATGATCTGCTCCACGCCACGGCTGGAGATGTGCTTCAAAACGGCCTCGAGCGCCTCGAGGTTTCCATGAACGTCAGAAAATAAGGCAATCTTGCGCGAAGGCATGAGAAAACGGAGGGCAGCGGCTTTCAGTTAAGCAGAAATCGACCGGTTCGCACTCATGAATTTTTGGGTAAATGGGAGGGATGAACGCACCGTGAAACGCCTTTCCTTGTCCAGAGTGCGGAGGGAACACAACGCTCCAAAACGCTTGATCACGCCCCCAATGGCGGAAGCGGCGGCAGAGGAAACAAACTACCCGGCGGATCGCCGCCCCGGGGCATGGTTTTGAAAAAATCCCGTCGTCCCCACGGCGCCGCCTCCCCCTTTTCCGGCTTCCGGACCTCCACTGTCGTTCCGGAGGCTTACGTAGCCTCCCGCAGAAGGATGCGGAGCCCGGACATCCGGCAAAACGCCCTCCACCGCCGACAGCCTCGAATTCCTCCCTCAACGGCGGGGAACCGCATCCGATCCCCATCCCGCCCAGCCCCCTGCAGATTTTTCTGGCCAGACATCCTGATATCGTGTCATTTCACGATATGCAAGTTCTCGAACCGGAAATCACCCCCGCCTCGTCCAAGGCCTTGTCATCCACCTCAAACCCGTCTAATTCCAGAAAGTCTATGGCCAAAGCAGAAGTCGCAGTTCCTTCCGTTGATGAAAAAGCCGCCGCGCTGCGGGCGAAAAACCTCGAGCTGGCCATTCAGCAGATCGAAAAAGACTACGGCAGCGAGGCCATCCGCCGTCTGGGGGACCATTCCACCTCCGAGGTTGAGGCGATTCCCACGGGCAACATTCTCATTGATCGCGCCCTCGGTGTGGGGGGATTTCCCCGCGGCCGCATCATTGAAATTTTTGGACCGGAAAGCTCCGGCAAAACGACCCTCACACTCACCGTCATCGCGCAGGCGCAGAAGCGCGGCGGTCTGGCCGGGTTCATTGACGTCGAGCATGCGCTCGATCCCAGTTATGCCCGGAAGCTGGGGGTCAATCTGGACGATCTTCTCGTTTCCCAGCCCAGTTCGGGCGAGGAAGCCCTGCGCATTTGCGAGACGTTGGTTCGTTCCAACGCCCTCGATGTGATTGTGGTCGACTCCGTGGCCGCCCTGGTGACCAAGTCCGAGCTCGACGGCGAGATCGGCGACGCCGTCGTGGGCGCCCAGGCCCGTCTGATGAGCAACGCCCTGCGCAAGCTGACGGCATTCATCTCCAAGGCCCGCACCGTGGTGATCTTCACCAACCAGATCCGCGAAAAGATCGGCGTGATGTTCGGCAATCCGGAGACCACCCCCGGCGGCAAGGCGCTGAAGTTTTACGCCAGCGTGCGCATGGACATCCGCCGCATCGGAGCCATCAAGAACTCCGACGGCGCCGTGACCGGCAACCGCACGAAGGTCAAGGTTGTCAAAAACAAGGTGGCCGCGCCCTTCACCGAGGCGGAGTTCGACATCATGTACAACGAGGGCATTTCCAGCACGGGATCGCTCCTCGATCTCGCCCTGGAGAAAGGCATTCTCGAAAAACGCGGTTCCTGGCTCAGCTACAAGGGCAACCAGCTGGCGCAGGGACGGGATGCCGCCAAGGAGGCGCTCAAGAATGATCCGGCGCTCTTCGAGGAGATTTCCGCCCTCGTGCGCGAAAAGCTGGACGCCGAAAAGAAATAAACCCGCGCGGCGCGAGGGGCCGAAGGGTCGAATCCGAATGACCGTTCCGATTCCTCCTCCATCCGACCGGTCCGCGGCGCCGGCCGTCCGGCAATGGTCATGCTGAGCGGCTACCGCGGGCGCATTGCTCCGACGCCCACCGGACACCTTCATCTGGGACACGCGGCCACCTTTTGGCGGGCCTTTCAGCGGGCCCGGGAGGCCGGCGGCACGCTGATCTGGCGCACGGAGGATCTGGATCCTTTCCGGTGCAAAAAGGAATTCGCCGACGCCGCCATGGAGGATTTGCGCTGGCTGGGCATCCGCTGGCAGGAAGGGCCCGATGTCGGGGGCCACTTTGGACCGTATGAGCAGAGCGCCCGCCGGTCGCGTTATCTGGCCGCGTGGCGCCGTCTGAAGGACGGCGGGTGGATTTATCCATGCACCCGCTCCCGCAGGGAGGTGGCCGCCGCCGCAGGCCTGGCGCCCCACGAAGAAGAGCCGATTTTTCCCGTCGCCTGGCGCGGTTCCGTCCGGGACGCCCCATCCCGGAACGATCCCCGCGGCGTCAACTGGCGGTTCCGCGTCCCGGACCATGAGGAAATCCGCTTTGAGGACGGAGCCGTCGGACCCGTGGTCAAAAGGACCCTGCAGGACTTCGGGGATTTTCTGGTTTGGAACCGCGATGACATTCCCGCCTACGAACTCGCCGTGGTCGTGGACGACCTGGCCATGGAAATCACCGAGGTGGTGCGCGGCGAGGATCTGCTCACCTCCACGGCGCGGCAGCTCCTGATCTATCGGGCACTGGGAGCCACCCCGCCCGCCTTTTTCCATACCCCCCTCGTGCGCGACGCCCAGGGCCGCCGCCTCGCCAAACGGGATGCGGCGCTCTCCCTGCGCACCCTGCGGGAATCCGGCCGGCAACCAAAGGAGGTGCTCGCCATGGCGGGATGCGCCTGATCCCGGGTGGCGGGCCGCCCGCCGGCATGGGCTTTGTTCGGACTATGTCGTGTCCTGCCGCCGTTTCGGGGATTCGTGCCGGGAAAGCCGCTGATGCACGGCAAAAAGGCCGATGGCGACCGGCGGGAAGGCCAGCAGCGGCCAGTAGGCGAGGAGCGGCGCACGCGGCGGGGCGGCGTTGATGGGAATGTTCAGGCTGGCCTCCCCTTGGGGGGATTTGACGTGGACGGAAATCTCCGATTCCCCGGCGCTGCGGATGGGCAGAAGGGCGCCGTAGAGGAGTTTGTTTTGCGAATGGGAGCGGAGTGCCGGGGTGAGTCCCTGCAGGGTGTTCATGCTGCAGCAGGGAGGCAGCCAGTCCGGGGAGGCGGCGGGAACGGCGGAGGTCCAACCGATCTCCACCGTGGCATCGAGGATGGCCTGGCCTTGGGCATCCTGCACCAGCACGCTGACATCCGCCGGTCCGGCACGCAGCGGAACGGGAGCGGCAAACACGGTGAGGTTCAGGCCGTTGACGGTTTCGCGGGCGATGATGGCACCGCCGTCCGCCCGACAGGAGCCCCGGGCAAGCAGGACCAGCGCGGCGGCGAGAAAAGGCAGCCCCCGGCGCATGGGAAGGACAAAAAAGGATGAAAAGGAGCGGCGCATGGGAGCAGGTTCTTTCCGGACGTGCGGTCCGGCCGCTTCAACATAACCGATCCGGCGCATCATGTCGTCCGCCTTTTGTTCAATGCATCAGCGTGCCGCGCATTTCCATCGGCTGAAAGATGATCCACACACCCACGGCAAAAAGGCCGGCGGCAAGAAGGCCCCAGGGAAAAAAGACGCGGAAGGTGCGGACCGGCGCCAACTGGCGGGCGATGCGCCAGCAGACGTACAACGTGAGCAGGAGGCCGAGGTCGAGAAGGAGAAGTTCGAGGGCGGGCAGGTCGTAGAAGGCCCAGGAGGGTACGGTCCAGACGGGTTCGCCGGTCACCAGACCGATCTCGCGCGCGGCGCGGTGAAAGACGGGAATCGGAGTGAGCGCCGCGGTGAAAAAATGAAAAACGAAATGCGCCAGCCACATCCCGAATCCCAGCGGGGCGAGCGCCATGGCAAAGCGGCACAGATTTTCCTTCCGCGGCCCGCCCCCCAGCGCACTGCTGACAACAGCCGCGGTTCCGGCGGTCAGGGCGGGCAGAACAACCAGCACGCCGACGGCCAGAAGGGTCACCACGGGGAGATCTCCGGCCGGGGCGATTTCCGCGAGCCAGTTCAGCACGGGCTGCACCATGCCGGCGGCATTGGCAAAGGCGCCGAAGGTGAGGAGCAGGGCCAGCGCGGCGAGATCCGGACGCCGGGCATAACGGCCGACGGACGAACGGGGAAGATCCGTGACGAGGTCGCGGCCCGGGACCACCGCAATGAGGCCGACGTTATCGTGCGGGCAGGCCTTCACGCAGTCCAGACAGAAGGTGCAGTCCATGTTGCCCTGCTTGCGGGGCTGGAACAGCTTCAGCTCGCAACCGCGCTGCACGGCATTGCCCTTGATGCAGTCAAACGTGCGGCAGCGCGCGCAGATATCGGGCTCGCGGACCTTGATCTCAAACGGCGAGGCCAGCGACTGCACAAAGTGGAATTGTCCGACCGGACAGACAAATTTGCAGAAGCTCGCGTCGCGGAAAAACCCGTCGATCAACAGGGCGGCAAGGAAATAGCCGAGAATGATCCCCGCCGTGGCCGCGGGATGATCCCAAAGGTCGAAGGCCTCGTAGGCCCAGAGGTACACCGCCAGCAGGGCGACGGCAATCCACTTGGACCGCAGGGGCTGCGGCCAGGACCAGCGCGCGGGGAGAAACTTCCGTCCCAGATCGCGCACAAACGTGAAGGGACAGGCCATGCAGAACAGGTTTCCCACGGCAAGCAGGGCGATGACGGTGAACGCCCGCCAGTGGGTCCAGGGGAGCACGCCGGCGAGATTGATCGGACTGATCTGCGGTCCCAGCAGGCCGTCCACCACGATGACCGCGGCCAGGGCGAACAGCACGACCTGCAACACGCGGCGGAACGGTTTCCAGCGCAGGACCGGTCCCACCACCGGCAGACGGAACAGGTCGAAGGGAGGACGGGTCGTGGGCCGGGAGGGGCGGATGGGGGGCGGCGGGGCGGCATGAACGTAACGCCGCTTGGGGGAAAGGAACTGGATGGCGATGGCGCCGGCGGGAATGAGAAAGGCTACGGATCCGGGAACCCACATGACCGCGCCGGCGCCGTTCTGGTCCTCGAGAGGACTGAGGTTGAGCAGGCGCGGTGCGCTTTCGTAGGTGGCGTAAAGGACGCGGTCGTAGAAGGACAGAAAGGAGGCCAGAATCGTGTTCTGGAGGTCGGCGAGGAGCAGATAGGGGATCGTGGCCCAGCGCGGCCAATACGGACGGCTCGGCCAGGGTTGGACGACGTGCCACCAGAAAAGAAACGCGGTGCCAAGAAAGAAGGCGTGTTCGACTTCGTGCCAGAAGGGGGACCTGAGCGCGAGATCGTAAAGGGCCGGGATGTGCCACAGCAGATTGCTCAGGATGAAAAGCGCCCAGCACAGCGCCGGATGCATGAGGCGGTGCAGAACCGCCTTGAGCAGCGGCCAGTGGAGGAAGGGACCGAGCGCCTGACTGACGAAGCGCCGAGGGAGACCGACCAGAAGGGGCAACTGGGGCGCACCCAGCAGGATCAGCGGCGGGGCAATCATGGTCAGCAGCAGGTGCTGCACCATGTGGGCGATGAGGAGGAACGACGCGAAGGCGTCCAGCGGTGACGCCAGAGAGACGTAGATCGCCGCAAGACCGCCGAGGAAACAAGCCAGCCGCCAGACGGGAAAACGCAGCGGCACCTGGCGGTGCAGTTTGCTCCAACCGCAAAGATAAACGAGGGCGGTCGCGAGGAGCCCGAGCGCCGGGACGGGCTCGAAGGTCCACGACAACAACGCCGCCTGCTCGGGGCTCACGGGCCGGCTGAGGATTCAGCCGACCCTCTGCGAGCCGGGGCGATCAACTTTGCGGATCGGCCGTCTTTTCCAGATGGCCGGCGTGCGGGCCGGCCTCCTTTGTGGAGACGTTTTCCTTCGGCGGAATGGCGGGCCACGTCGAATCCCGGGCGGGAGGTTGGTTTTCGGGCCGCAGCGTGACCATGTAGGAGACCAGCGCTTCGACCTCATACGGACTCAGATTCTTGCCGTAGGCGGGCATGTTGCCGCCGCCCTGGATGACCTGGCGGATCATCTGATCCTTGGTCAAACGCGTGCCCACGTCGGCGAGATCCGGACCGCGCTTGCCGCCCACACCGTCAATGGCGTGGCAGTTGCGGCACTGCTTGTTTTGCAGCACGACCAGACCCTGGAGCTCCAGAGGTGTGCGGTCCAGCACACGCGACTGCTCGGTGGGATCCGCGGTCCAAGCCGTCATCTCAGGCGACCACGGGGACGTGAAGCCCAGATAGGTGAGAAGGCCCAGCGCCAGGTAGACGAAGATGACCGTCAGCACCGCAATCGGCCGGCGGCGCCAGCTCTTTTCGCCCGTGTTGTTGATGAACGGCAGGGCGAAGAGGATCAACAGGATGATCGGTCCGCCCGTCAGGAGCAGGAAGGACTCCATGTATTCGGGCATCAGCGCCGCCACGGCGAAGATCCACATGAAGAAGAAGTCCGGACGGGGCACGGTGTCGATTTCCGTCGGATACGGCGGGCCGGTCGGCCCCTTGGGTCCAAAGATCGCCGCGCAGGCCAGGATGGCGACCAGCACAAAGGCGGCCGCGACGAGATCCTTCCAGATGCCATGCGGCGCAAACGGCATGCCGTCCTTCTTGAGGATCTCCTCGTATTCCTTGTCGTAGGTGTTGCGGTCGACGAGGCGTCCCGGCTCGGGGTACTCGTTGATGCCCTTGGTGAGCACCATGCGGAGGTGCAGGGCGACGAGGGCGAGAATGGTTCCGGGAATGATGAAGACGTGCAGCGAGAAGAAGCGCGAAAGCGTTTCCGAGGCGATGATCGGTCCGCCCAGCATGAGGTGAACCAGATTTTCGCCGATCAGCGGCACGCGGCCCATGATGGCCGCGCCGATGCCGAGACCCCAGTAGGCGTCCTCGTCAAAGCGCAGCACCTGTCCGGTGAACGCCATGCCGAGCGTGCAGACCATGAGGATGCAGCCGGAGATCCAGGTGATCTCGCGGGGATATTTGTAGGCGCCAAACAGGAAGACCTGCGTCATGTGCAGGAACATGATGGCCACCATGAAATTGGAGCCCCAGTAGTGCATCGCCCGCAGGAACCATCCCACCGGCTGTTCGTAGGTGAGGTATTCCAGCGTGGTGTAGGCCTCGGCGCCCGACGGCACGTAGGCAAACGCCAGCAGGCTTCCGGTGACGATCTGCAGGATCAGACACAGCAGCGTGGCGCTGCCGAAAACGTAAAACCAGCTCGCGCTGCTCCGCGGAATGTGGTGTCCCGCGGTGTGCTCCCACAGGTCGGTGAGGTGCAGCCGCTTGTCGAGCCAGACGAAGATGCCCTGGGCCGCGTCAAAGGCCAGGTTTTTGGCGGTTTTTTTCGTGGGTTCGCTCATGCGTTGGGACGGGCCAGGGTCGGAAGCAGGCCGGCGTCAATGATGAGTTCGTTGTTGACGACGGAAACCTTGTATTCATAGAGCCCGCGCGGCGGTGGACCCGACGCATGCGAACCGTCCTGGTAAAAGGCGCCGCCGTGGCAGGGGCACATGAAAAGTTTGGATTCGTCAAACCAGCGCACCGGACAGCCGAGGTGCGTGCAGTTGATGGCAAAGACCTGGAACTGCTCGCCCTGAATGCGGCGGACCCAGCACGGAATTTCGGCCGTCTCCCCGTCCCACGGACGACGATACGGGTTCGTGTAGGTCGCCAGCCGCGTGGTCCCCTCGGGGAACTGGTCGATCGGACCGAGGGAAATGCCCTTCGTCGGGAGGATCTTGACGAAGCTCGACATGACGTAGCCGATGAGCGGGAGCGAAACCATCGCGCCGGCGACGACGTTCAGGCCGACGCCCATCTTGAAAAGGAAGTCACGGCGCGAGGTCGCCTTGTCGGCCCCCTCGCAGGCGCAGGGCTTTTTTTCGGGTTCCTTGTGTCTGTGCGAAATCATGGAATCTGAGTATTGACGCTGTCCGGGGAGAGCGGTTGGCCGAACTCGTTTTCGCGCTTGGAAATGAGCCAGGCGACGATGTCCGAGATGTCCTCGTCGGAGAGAGGACGTCCGGGAATGACCTTCCGGTAGTCCGGAATGCCCAGTTCGGGCCGTCCGGCGATGATGAGCGTGCGCAGGTACTGGTCGGTGACGAGTCCCAGGAAGGCGGGATTCGTGTAGAACCCGTCCCCGAGCATCTTTTCACCGCCCGCCTTCGCGATGGCATCCGTGTAGGCCTTGTACAACGCCTCCCCGCGGGTGGCATCACCCGGAGGCGCGGAGTACGGAGGCAGTGAGGTGCCCGCCGGCAGGGGTTGCCGCCAGGCGAGGAGGCCCTTGACGATAATGTCGACCTGTTCCTCCGTGAGCATGCCGCCCTTGGCCTGGGAGAACGGCGGCATCAGTGTGCCGGGAATGCCTTCGGCGATCACTTTCCGCAGGGTGGCTTCCGGCACGACGGCGAGATAGGTCGGATTGTCGAGACTGATCGCGCCGGCCACCAGTTTGCCGTCGCCATGGCAGCCCTGGCAGTTTTCACGGTAGAGCTCGTGGAAATCCGTGATGGCCGTGGGCGGCCGCCACTTGTCCACCTTTTCATCCGGTTTGCCCGGCATCCAATCACAGCCGGTCAGCACGGCACAGAAACCAAGGAAAAGAAGGGAGCGCTTCATTTGTCGTCCTCCGTTTTGTGCTGGGCCTCGATGCCGAGTTTTTGCGCGAGGGGCCAGTTTTCCTTGATTTCCGCCTTGGTCGATTTGAACACGATGAAACCGCACACCATGCCGAAGACGACCTGGCAGATGATGAACGGCAGCCAGTCGATCGCAATGGCGAGTTTGGGGTCCACCAGGCGCAGCGTGGCAAAAATGAGGCCGGTCCAGAACAGCGGCGGAATGATACCGCCGAAGAACCATTCAAAGCGGCGCGGAAGCATGGGAACCAGCACGACATAAAGCAGGCCGACCAGGCAGGAAATCGTCAGATGGGCGATGGAGCCCACAATGAGACCCGCCAGGCTGAAGTGCTTGAGGGTGTCGAGGCTGGCTTCCGAGAGTTCCGGCACGCCCGCGGCGGCAAGCAGGTTGATCGGGTACCAGATGCTGCCGTATTTGAAAACGCCCCAGGTGCAGGCGAGGAAGGCCATGACCGCCGCGCCCGCCAGCCCGCCGAGGATGCCGGCGGTGTAGGGGTGAACCTCCACGGGGATGTGCGCGCGGTTCGGCACGTTGCCGGCCTCGAGCATCTGCACGACGCGGCCCGCGGTGCGGATCGGCTTGGGATGCTGATCCTCGGGACGGATCGGCACGTATTCATGCTTGGGATGCGGGAAAACGTCGAGGCACCAGCCGATGGCGCCGATCAGGCCGGTGAGAAACCCGACGACGCTGACGAACAGATTGGTGACCAGCCCGAAAAAGAGCAGGGCAAGACCAAACGCGGCGACGATCGGCCACGCCGTGGGGGCGGGCAGCTCGACGCTGTTGGGATCGTGATGATGAGGGTCGCTGGACATGTTCAGTAACGCACGCTGATGAAATAGACGAGGGTGAGGACGACGACCCAGATGGCATCAACGAAGTGCCAATACCAGGAGATCATTTCCACGTGTTCGCTGTGATCCTTCGGAACCTTTCCGCGCAGGGTGAGAATCCACACGGTACTCAGAAGAAGCAGACCGACGATGACGTGGCTGAGGTGCAGTCCGACCAGCGAGTAGAACGTCGAGCCGAAGACGTTCGTGCTGATGGTGAGCCCCTCCTTGTAGATCAGGTGCCACCATTCCCAGGCCGAAAAGCCCACGAAGTACGCGCCGAGGAGGATCGTGATGCCCCACCAGAGCAGGAAGTTTCCGCGGTGGGACTGGAACAGGGCCCGCTCCGCCAGGTAAACCGTGCCGCTGGAGCCGAAGAGCGCCAGACTGGCCAGCCACGGCACGTGGAGCACCTCCGACGGATAGGGTCCGTTGAGGCTCTTGCCCATGTAAAAGACATACGCCACCACAAAGATCGTGAAGAGCGCCGACTCCGTGATGATGAGGCAGGCCATGCCCACCTTGCGCGGAGAGGGAAGCACCCACGGCTTTTCCGCGGGCGCGGGATCGTTGATGAAACCGGAGGGATTTCCGGCCTGAATGTTTTCTGAACTCATTCGAATTTCCAGTCAGGGTCCTCGGGATGCTTCAAATCCCAGAGCGGACGACGGCTGCGCACCTCGGGATTCTTGTCGAAGTTGTATTCCGGGGGAGGCGAAGTTGTGGCCCATTCAAGCGTCCAGGCGTCCCAGGGATCGTCTCCGGCCTCCTTCCCCTTCACGTAGGAGTAGATGAGGTTGTAGACGAAAATGAGAATGCCGGGAATCTGAAAGAGCAGGCCGACGGTGGCAATCTGGTTCCAGATCTCCCATCCGCGGTCCGCCTCATAGGTAAAGATGCGGCGGGGCATGCCGAGGAAGCCCAGGATGTGCATCGGCATGAAGGTCAGGTTGAAGCCGATGGTGAACAGCCAGAAATGCCAGAGACCCAGCCGCTTGTTTGGCATGCGTCCGAAGGCCTTCGGGAACCAGTAATAAAAGCCGGCGAAGAACATGTAGAGCAGAGCGCCGATCAGCACGTAGTGGAAGTGCGCCACCACGAAGTAGGAGTCGTGCAACTGCCAGTCGAAGGTCGCCACCGAGAGCATGATGCCGGTGAGACCGGCGCAGAGGAACTGGAAGAGGAAGGCCAGCGCAAAGATCATGGGCAGTTCAAACCGGATCTTTCCGCCGTACATCGTACCCAGCCAGTTGAAGATCTTGATGCCGGTGGGGATGGCGATGATCATCGTGGAGATCGCAAAGAAGGTGTTGCCGATCGAGGTCATTCCCACCGTGAACATGTGGTGCGCCCACACACCCAGGCTGATGAAGCCGATCATCACCGTGGCGGCCACCATGATCGGATAACCGAAGATGGGTTTCCGCGAGAACACCGGAATCACCTCCGAGGCGATGGCAAATCCCGGAATGATGAGGATGTAGACCTCGGGGTGACCGAAGATCCAGAAGAAGTGCTGCCAGAGCACCGCGGATCCGCCCGCCTGCGTGTCGAAGAACTTCGCCCCCAGATAGCGGTCGAGGGTGATCATGATCTGCGCCGCGGAAAGCGGGGGCAGCGCGATGATGACCAGGAAGGCCACCACAATCCACATCCAGACGAAGAGGGGCATCCGGCCGAGGGTCATGCCCTTGCAGCGGTAACAGAAAATGGTCACCAGGATGTTGATGGCCGTGGCGATCGACCCGATGCCGCCCAGCAGGATGGAGAGCGTCCAGTAGTCCGAGCTGTGGCCCCGCGAGAAGGCCTTGGACATCAGCGGCGCGTAGGCAAACCAGCCCACGTCCGGCGCGGAGCCCGCATTGTAAAGGCCCGGCGCGGTGAAATAGCTGGCGTAAAGGAAGAGGCCGCTGAAGAAAAACACCCAGAAGCCGAAGGCATTGAGCCGGGGGAAGGCCATGTCCCTCGTGCCGATCATGAGCGGGATCAGATAGTTCGCAAACCCGAAGATGATCGGCATGCCCACCAGGAACACCATGGCGGTGCCGTGCATGGTGAAGAAGCGGTTGAAAACATCCGGGTCAAGGAACGTGCTGTGCCCGATGAGTTTCAGCCACGTGCTGTGCGGGAAAAGCAGCTGAATCCGGATGAGCGTGGCCATGATGCCGGCCACCACAAAGAACAGCAGTCCGGCCCCGATGTACATCAGGCCGAGCCGCTTGTGGTCGACGGTGAAAACCATTTCCTGCACCAGACGGGTGAGGGAGCCCGGTTCCCGACCGACTTGTGCGGGGGCGGGAAAAGTGTATTCGGATTCGCCTGTAGATGTTGCGTTGGCCATCGTCAGAGCGCGGTGAAGGGTTGAAATTGGCAGGTCATTTCAGCGTTTCGAGATAGGCGACGACATCGTCCACCTCGTGTTTCTGCAATTGCATGTCGGGCATGAGGCAGCCGACCTTCAGGTCTTGAGGATCGCGCACCCACCGCCAGAGCGTTTCGTGGTTCAGGGGGGCCACTCCCGCGCCGATGGTCTGGCGCGTCATGAGTTTGGTCAGATCGGGGCCGAAGAGACCCTGGGCGACGGTGTCGCCGATCTTGTGACAGTTCATGCAGGAATAGGCGAAGAAGAGGCGCTTTCCTTCGATTTGCTGGGCGGTGACGGGCTCCGGTACGGGAGCCTTCTGCTGGGCGACCCAGCGTTCAAATTCCTCCGGCGTATGGACAATCACCCGCAGGAGCATGTTCGCGTGCTGGGTGCCGCAATATTCGGCGCAGTTTCCGAGATAGACGCCCGTTTGGTACGGCTCGAGCCAGAGTTCGTTGGTCCGGTTGGGAATGAGGTCGGTCTTGCCGGCCAGCTGCGGCACCCAGAAACTGTGAATGACGTCTGCGGACTGCAGGAGCAGGTGGGTGGGACGGGCTTTTTCCGGATCCCGGCTGCTGACCGGAATATGCAGCTCGTTGGCGGTGATGACACCCAGATCCGGATAGTGGATTTCCCACCACCACTGATGGCCCACAACCCGCACCTTGAGGGCGTCTTCGGGCATCTTCATGTTCTGGATTTCGCCGATGGTACGGCTGGTCACCAGGATGAGCACCACGGTGATGAGGATCGGAATGACCGTCCACGCCATCTCGATGTGCGAACTGCCGTAGATCTGCGGCGGCTCCTGGTCATTGTCCGTCTCCTTGCGGCGGAATCGCACGACGATGTAGATCGTCAGTCCGGTCACGACGGAGAAAATGCCCAGGCAGATGAGAAGCACCAGAAGGGCTCCTTCGTGGATCATCTCCGCCGGCCGCGACAGCGGTTGGAACATGTCCGCGACACGATGCACCTTGTAGTCCGCGCCGATGGACTCGGCGTGTACCACGACGGGAGCCAGGGCGGTGATGAGCCCTGTCAGCCCGAACACAAATTTGGAAAAGAATCTCCCAGATTGCACGAGACCCTCTTGGTTAACGAACCTCTCCGGGCAAAGAAACACTTTTTTGCCTGCATGGCGGTTTTTTGCACCTGTCGCAGGTGGTTTCTTCAGGGTTTCCCTGAGTTTTCCGGGTTTTGGTCCGGAAGTTGCTTGGAAAAATCCGAAAAATCTCTTTCCCATTTCGAAAACTGTGCTTTGTTACGCGGGCTTTTTTGGAAACGAAACCTCCATATTCTGACTCGGAACCGTGCCTGGCGGAGACGCCGTCTCTGCTGAATCGTCGCGGCGTTCTGCGTTTGCTGGCGCTGACCGGAGCGGGACTTCTCGCCGGCGGCCGGAACGCGGAGGCGTTTATGGATTTCTTCTCCGGTTACGCGGAAGCGACTCCCGAGGCAATGCGCAACCTGAAGATTCCGTCGGAGTGGCTGCGCATTCTCGGTCCGACGCTGCCCGCTTACGTCGCGTTTCTGCAGAAGCAGAATCTGCGTTACCTAACGGTTCGGCAAATCATTGAACCCCATACCAATGTGCGGGGGAAAGTCCATAATTCCCTGCCGCCGCGCGCGCTCTGGGGAAATGTCCGCTCCACGCTGAAGGTCATCGACATGCTGGCGCCGCGGTTGGACGCTCCCATCGAAAAGGTGGTCTCGGTGTACCGTTCTCCCGCCTACAACGCCCGTTGCCCGGGAGCCAAAAGCAATTCCTTCCACCTTCGCAACAATGCGGTGGACATCGTCTTTGACTGCGCGCCCGGCAAGGTGGCGGCCATGGCGCGCGCCATGCGCGCCGCCGGACTCTACAAGGGGGGCGTCGGACGTTACCGCGGGTTCACCCACATTGACACCCGGGGCACCAACGCCGATTGGTAAGGGCGTGACACGCTGAGGCGCGGGGGTTCCGGTTCGGGCCGCCCGGCCTGTCCGGACCGGCCGAAATGGACCCAGCACGGGAAGCCCGCCCGCCCCGAGGCCCCGGAAGGTCAGCGTGACCATGCGCGACCGGCCCTTTGCGCCCCCCTCTTTCCACCGATTCCCAAGCCCACTTCCGCAAAACGCGGCCGCGGCCGGCCGGCGTCCCATCCCCGGCCACACCGGTCTCCGCCCCATTCCGAACACCTGGCCAAAATGGCACAGAATTTTTCGTGCCATTTTGGCACTGGTTCAAATTTTCGGAAAAATCCCCTCGAACCCTCGACAAGGAGGGAGAGCACCCCATATTTTCCTCTTTCAACGATGGAAAAGGCATTGGGCAAGGTGGTTCGAGATATTCTGGCTTCCTACGAGCGTGTGGGGGGCCTGAACAATACCGACGGTTTGAACCTGCCTTCCAAGCGCGCCATTCACGGCATCTGCGCGGACCTGCTGCAGATTCTTTTTCCCGGTTTTCACGACGAGGAAGCCATTCACAAAAACTCCCTGCCCGTGCTGACGCGCCACCGCGTGACGAGCGTGGTGGAGCGGCTCGAGGAACAGGTTTGCAAAAGTCTGCGCATCGATGATCCGTCGTGCCCCACCTCCCGCGCGCGGGCGATGCTGATGGAGTTCTGCGAGGCCCTCCCGGGACTGCGGGAATTGTTGAGCACGGACATCGAAGCGGCCTTCGACGGTGACCCGGCGGCGATCAGCCGTGAGGAGATCATTCTTTCCTATCCCTGCATCGAGGCGATTGCGATCCAGCGTCTGGCGCATCAGCTTTACAGGTCGGGGGTTCCGATGATTCCGCGCATGATGACGGAGTGGGCGCACGCGCGCACGGGCATCGACATTCATCCGGGCGCGCAGATCGGCTCGCATTTTTTCATCGATCACGGCACGGGCGTGGTGATCGGCGAGACCTCCGTGATCGGAAAGCATGTGAAACTTTACCAGGGCGTAGCCCTCATTGCCCGGTCGTTGTCGGGCGGACAGGCCCTGCGCGGCGTCAAACGGCACCCCACCCTGGAGGATCGGGTGACCGTGTATGCCGGCACGACAATCATGGGCGGCGACACGGTGATCGGCGAGGGCTCCACCATCGGCGCCAACGTTTTCGTGACCCACAGCGTGCCCGCGCGTTCCCTGGTCCTCTTCGAGGAAAAGCGGCTCAGCATTTTAAACAAGGACACCCGCAAGGCGGCCCACCTGGAGTGGTCGATATGAAGAATACGCGGAAAATGGAAAGCGGAAGGAGGAAACGGCCCCGCCCGGCCCCGGATCTCCCCGTTTCCGCCTTTCGTTTTTCGCCTGCCCTTTTTCCCTGATGGTTTACCTCGATTACAATGCGACGACGCCGCTGGCTCCGGAGGTTCTGGAGGCCATGCTGCCGCATTTGCGGGACAACTTCGGCAATCCCTCGAGCATCCACGCGCCGGGCCGCGCGGCGCGCGCGGCGGTGGACGACGCCCGCGACCGGCTGGCCGCGCTGCTGGGAGCCAAACCCCACGAGATCATTTTCACGGGAGGCGGCACGGAGTCCTGCAATCTGGCCGTGCTCGGCATCGCCCGGGCGCATGCCCCGCGCGGCAAGCATCTGATCACCGCCGCCACCGAACACCATGCGGTCCTGAACGCGTTTGAGTATCTGCATCATCACGAAGGATTTGCCCTGACCGTTCTGCCCGTGGACCGGGACGGCCTGGTAAGTCCCGACGCGTTGCGCGAAGCCCTGCGTCCGGACACGATGTTGGTGTCTGTGATGCATGCCAACAACGAAACCGGCACCATCCAGCCTGTGGAGGAACTCGCCGCCATCTGCCGGGAGCGGGGCGTCTGTTTCCACACGGATGCGGTCCAGTCCTTCGGCAAGCTGCCGGTGCGGCCGGCCGATCTCGGCGTTTCGGCCCTCTCGCTGGCCGCGCACAAGTTTGGCGGACCGAAGGGGGTCGGCGCCCTGTACCTGCGTGCGGGCGTGGCCATTTCCCGCCTGACGCATGGGGGATCCCATGAAAACACCCGGCGGCCCGGAACGGAAAATGTTCCCGCCATCGTGGGCCTGGCCGTCGCGGCCGAAGGAGCCGAGGCCAAACGGGAGGCGGAACAGCCGCGCCTGGCGGCGCTGCGCGACCGGCTCTGGCAGGGGATCCAGGACCTGAAGGTGGGGGCGGTGCGCAACGGCCATCCCGACCGCACGCTGGCCAACACCCTGAACGTGAGTTTCCCCAACGTGGATGGCGAGTCCCTCCTCATCGGGCTCGACCTCGAAGGCGTCTGTGCCTCGAGCGGCTCGGCCTGCATGGTGGGGTCGGTGCAACCGTCCCACGTCCTGCTGGCCATGGGCGTCGAACCCGGACTGGCCTCGTCCACCGTCCGATTTTCCCTCGGAACCCACACCACCGAACCCGACATCGAACATTGCCTGCGGGCCCTGAGCAAGGTGCTCGGCCGCCAGGCGCAACCTCTCGCTGCGTGATGAAATACACCCAACTCATGCTCGACTTCGGAAAGAGCGTTCTCCGCCATGTTCGCCTCATGCCCGACCTGCCGGCCGGTCCGGCCCGACCCCGCGGCCACCGGGATCCCATTCTCGAAAAACTCAGCCGCCAGCTGCTGAGCGCGGCCGGGTGCCCCAATTTCCCCCTCACCGTCCGCTGGAACCCGCGCCTCCGCACCACGGCCGGCCTGGCCTGCTGGCAGACCAAAACCATCACCCTCAATCCCAAGCTCATCGAAGTCTCTCCGGCCGAGGTGCAGCGCACGCTGCGCCATGAACTGGCGCACTTCCTGGCCCAATACCGCGCCGGGAGACGGCGGATCGCCGCCCACGGTCCGGAATGGCGCGAGGCCTGCAAGGATCTCGGCATTCCGCGCGAGCCGCGCTGCCACGACCTGCCCTTCAAGCGGGCCCGCATGGAACGGAAATATTTTTACGTCTGCCGGGAATGCGGCACCTCCCTCGCCCGGGTGCGTCCGGTGAAATCCCGCGTCGCCTGCCTCAAATGCTGCCGCAAGCACAACAACGGCAAATACCACGAACGCTTCCGCTTCATCCAGGTGCCGCCCCCGGAACGCATGGCGGCGTAATCCCCTGCCGATGACACGCGGCGCCGGAACCCGCCATCCGCCGGCGCCGCCCTCCCCCGTCCCCGCGTGAAATCATTTCGCAATTCCGAAGGAAAAATCTTCCGCCCGAACGGGTTTCTCGCTTAATTCCGCTCTTTTCTCTCCTTCCCCAAAATGACCACGAACATCGAGTCCCACCTCGTCGAAAAACGCGTCTTCAAACCCTCCAAAGAATTTTCAAAGAAGGCGCACATCGGATCCTTCGCCGAATACAAAAAACTCTACGAGCAGTCGATCAAGAGCCCCGAAAAATTCTGGGCCAAACAGGCGGCCGACCTGCTCTGGCACAAGAAATGGACGAAGGTGCTCGAGTGGAAGCTGCCCTTTGCGAAATGGTTTGTGGGCGGCAGGCTCAACGTGAGCGAAAACTGCCTCGACCGCCATCTCGCCGGTCCCCGCCGCAACAAGGCCGCCATCATCTGGGAAGGCGAACCGGGCGACCGCCGCGTGCTCACCTACCAGCAGCTCCATCGCGAGGTCTGCATTTTTGCAAACATCCTCAAGCGCAACGGCTGCAAGAAGGGCGACCGCGTCATCATCTACATGCCGCACATCCCCGAGGCGGCCATCGCCATGCTGGCCTGCGCCCGCATCGGCGCCGTGCACAGCGTGATTTTCGGCGGCTTCAGCAGTGAGAGCATCAAGGACCGCGTCAATGACAGCAAGGCGACCATCGTGGTCACCGCGGACGGCGGTTACCGTCGCGGTCAGATCGTCACGCTCAAGCAGAACGTCGACCACGCCCTCGAAGGCAATACGACCGTCAAGCGCGTGATCGTCTTCCGCCGCGCCAACCTCGACATTCACATCCAGGAGGGGCGCGACGTCTGGTGGCATCGCGAGGCCGAATACGTCAGCAGCGACTGCCCGCCCGCCTCGCTCGACAGCGAGCATCCGCTTTTCATTCTTTACACCAGCGGTTCGACCGGAAAACCCAAGGGCATCCTGCACACCTCCGCGGGCTACCTGCTCATGGCACAGCTCACCTCGAAGTATGTGTTCGATCTCCAGGACACGGACACCTACTGGTGCACGGCGGACGTGGGCTGGATCACCGGCCACAGCTATGTGGTGTACGGTCCGCTCGCCCTGGGCGCCACCTGCGTGATGTACGAGGGCGCTCCGAACTGGCCGGAACCCGACCGGTTCTGGAAGATCGTCGCCGAGTTCGGCGTCACCATCCTCTACACCGCGCCGACCGCCATCCGCGCCTTCATGAAATGGGGCGACGAATGGCCGAAAAAACACGACCTTTCCTCGCTCCGCCTCCTCGGCACCGTCGGTGAGCCGATCAATCCGGAGGCCTGGATGTGGTTCTACAAGCACATCGGCGGGGAACGCTGTCCGGTCGTCGACACCTGGTGGCAGACCGAAACCGGCGCCCACATGATCACTCCGCTGCCCGGCGCCACGCCGCTCAAACCCGGCACGGCCACGCTGCCCTTCTTCGGCATCGATGCGGCCATCGTCGACGACAACGGCCGCGAGCTCGGTCCCAACGAAGGCGGCAAGCTCGTCATTCGCAAACCGTGGCCGTCCATGCTGCGCACGATTTACGGCGACAAGGCCCGCTACAAGAAGGCCTACTGGAGCGACGTCAAGGGATGCTATTTCACCGGCGACGGCGCACGCCGTGACAAGGACGGCTATTTCTGGATTGCGGGCCGCATGGACGACGTCCTCAACGTGTCCGGTCACCGTCTCGGCACCGCCGAGGTGGAAAGCGCCCTCGTGGCACACGAAGCCGTGGCGGAGGCCGCCGTGGTCGGCCGCCCGGACGAACTGAAAGGCCAGGGTGTGGTCGCCTTCGTGACCCTTCGCACCGGCTTCAGCGCATGCAAGGACCTTTCGGAAAAACTGCGCAAGCACGTCGGCCAAGTCATCGGCGCGATCGCCAAGCCGGACGAGATCCGTTTCGCCGAGGCGCTGCCCAAGACCCGCAGCGGAAAAATCATGCGCCGCCTGCTCAAGCAGATCGCCGCGGGCGGAACGATCACCGGCGACACCACCACGCTGGAGGACTTCAGCGTCCTGGCCAAGCTGAACCAGAGCGACGAATAATCCGGACATCCTCCGGGGGCGAAAGGGGAACGGCCGGAGCGCTCCGGCGCCCGCCTCCTTTTCGCCCGCGGCGCCCGGCCGCGGTCCTTCCCCGCCCTCCGAAGGACGGCGCTGCCGTTTTTCAGGCCGTTTCGCTGAGCACCACCTGGCCTTCGGCCACGGAGCGGTCGCCGGACACCGCGTCCACCGCAAACATCCACAGGCCGCCCATCGTCCCGGTGAGCCGCGCCGTGAGGGTGATCTTCTCCCCCGGACGCGCGGCGGCGGGGAATTTCATGCCGCGAATGGCGGAAAGCAGAAACCGGCGGCCGCCGTTCGGACCGGCTCCGGCCAGCCCGGCGGTCTGCGCCAGCGCCTCGGTCAGAATCACCCCGGGAACAATGGGATTGCCGGGAAAGTGTCCCCGAAACATGGGGTCATCGGGGGCAAAGGTTTTCTCCGCCACGGCCGACATCCCCGGATCCAGGGCGGTCACCCGGTCGATGAAAACAAACGGCTCGCGATGGGGCAGGCCAAGTTCGACGGGATTTGCCGGCAGCTTCATGGTCAACCGGAGGATTTTTTGCCGTCCGGCTTGGCCGGGGACGGTTTGGCCATGGGCGCGATTTTGAGGTTCTGGGGCAGGAGCACTTCGTAGGCCCTGGGAACCAGGGACAGCGGATCACTGTTGGCAAAGGCCACCTGCACCAACTGCTCGCCTTTCGTGCCGTTCGGCATGGGTTTCACGTCAATCACCTGGGCGATCCGCGTCGCCGTGCCGCCCGCCACCCTCAC
This sequence comes from uncultured Spartobacteria bacterium, assembly GCA_937960895.1. Taxonomy (GTDB): domain Bacteria; phylum Verrucomicrobiota; class Verrucomicrobiia; order Chthoniobacterales; family Terrimicrobiaceae; genus CALCJD01. The sequence goes on from CALCJD010000109.1 coordinate 51,375, forward strand.
GGGAAACGTGGCGTTTTCCGTCAGGGCCGCCGCGGATTCCTTCGTCAGCGGAATGAAGGCCGTCATCCAGTTCAGATCAGCCACCGTGACCACCACATCCCCTTCCCCCACCCGGTCCCCCGGGGCGCGGGCGATTTCGATGACGGTTCCGTCCATCCCGCAGCGGATGAACCGGCGCTCGAGCATCTTCTCCGCGAGCCGGAGTTCGAGTTTGGCCAGCTCCGCATTCATCCGGGCCACCTCCAGCCTCCCATGGGCGGCCTTCATCTGGCCCTGACTCTGCGCGACCTGGGCGGCCGTGGCCTGGCGACGGCGGAACTTCATGTTGATATCCTCAAAAATCGCCGTCTTCTCCTGCAGCTCCCCCTCCGCGATCATGACACTTCCGAGATTCTCCGCCCGGGCCTTCGCCACGTTGTAGGCATGCAGCTGGCGGTCGTGCTCGAGCCGGGCGAGAACCTGCCCTGGCTTCACCTTGTCCCCCAGCTTGACCTCCACACTGTCGAGCAACCCGGACTCCCGGGCGCGGTGCATCTGGATGAGATGGGGTTTCACGTCCAGCAGGGAAAACGGGGACTGCCCCCAAACCACGGCAAGAGGGGCGAGAAATGCGGGAAAGAGCAAAGCCCAACAGCGCTTCATCCGAATTTCCGGGAACGTAGGATGAATTTGCCACGGGTCAAGGCGCCATTGGCCATTTAGTCCCTAAAAACAATCGCCTTGGTGCCATGCACCAGCACGCGGTCCTCCACATGGTAGCGGACCCCGCGCGCGAGGGCGAGGCGTTCGCAATCGCGGCCGAGACGGACGAGGTCGTCGGGATCATGGTAATGCTCCACCCGGACGACCTCCTGTTCGATGATCGGCCCGGCGTCGAGTTCCTCGGTGGCGTAATGGCAGGTGGCACCGATCAGTTTGACGCCCCGTTCGAAGGCGCGGCGATAGGGATTGGCACCGACGAAGGCGGGCAGGAACGAGTGGTGGATGTTGATGACCCGGGCGGCATATTCCCGGCAGAGCCACGTGGGAAGGATCTGCATGAAACGGGCCAGCACGACGAGTTCCGCGCCGGCCTCCCGCAGCAGTTCCCCCACCCGCCGGAAGGCGGCGTCCCGGTCCTCCCCAAAAGGCACGTACGCAAACCGGATGCCCTCGCGTTCGACCTGCCCGCGGCAGATCTCATGATTGGAAACGACCAGCGGCACCTCGATGCCCAGTTCCCCCGAACGCCAGCGCCAGAGCAGGTCCGCCAGGCAATGGTCCTGCCGGCTCACAAGAATCACCGTGCGCGTTTTGCGATCGTCCGGCCGCAACGACCACTCCGCCCTCAGCGCCTCCGCCCGCCGCGAGAAGTCCCGCGCAAACGCCTCGGCATCCCAACGCCCGTTTCCCTGCTCGATGGCCAGCCGCGCAAAAAACCATCCGCTGCTCTTGTCGGTATACTGGCTGACCTCCAGAAGGTTCCCCCCATGCTCCGCAACGGCGCCCGTGATGCCGGCCAGCAGACCGACTCCGTCGGGGCAGTTCAGTTTGAGAATCGAGGCAGCCATCGGAACATCAGGATGACCCTTTCCGGACACGGGAACAAGCCTCCCACCGCACCGGCCGGGGTCGCGTTTGATCCTAGAATCCGGGGTCGAGCCTGAGGGAGGAGAGAATTCTCTCGCGGAGTTCCTTGAGGGAATCGCTCTCGGAAACCGGGGACTGCCAGGTCAGGAAATACAGGGTGCCGGTGCCGTCGTTGGCCCGGGCGATGTTGATCATTTCGATGGCGCCGTTTTCCCCCTCGACCTGATGGGAGGCGCGAAAGCTTTGGATGGGGCCGTCCTTGACGGGCTCGATGCCCGGAGCGCCCTCGTCGAGCGTGGCGGACAGCATTTCGATCCCGTATTGACTGGGACTCATCTCCGTCCGCTCCTTCACCTTGGGAGTGACCGTGAGAATCAACCCCGTGGTGAAGCCGGCCTCGGTCGGCTTTTCGCGCGAGAACTGATACACGACCACATCGTCCTCCTTGTCCACCTTGACGTACCAATCCTTCGGCAGGGTGATGGCACCCTTGATTTCCGGGAGGGCTTTTTCCTCGAGAACGGGGGGTTCCGACGCCATCAGGCCGGAGGCCAGAACGGCGCAAAGCAACACGGGGAGGCGGGAGTTCATCGGGATTCGCGGGAGATTTTCGGAGTTTTTTGAAAATCGGGAAAGCGTTTCTGCAATTCCTGGAGGGCTTTTTCGGCCTCCATGAGATCGCCGGCCCTTTTGTAGGCCTCGGAGGCGCGCTTGAGGGCGCGCGGGGTGATCGCGGGGTCGTCGTAGAGCACGGCCACGGACATGAAGGCCCGGGCGGCGCCGGGGTAGTCGCCGGACGCCATGGAGACCTCTCCGAGCAGCAGGCGGCCCTCGGCATTGTAGCGGCCCTCGGGCTGGAGGAGAATGGCTTCCTCGGCCATCTTGGTGGCCCCCGCAAAATCGCGATCCGAAAGGGCCACGGCGGCATTGGCCAGCAATCCGCGTGCGCGGCTCCGCGGATCCCGGGCGGATTCGAGGTATTTGGCCACATGTTCGGCGGCCTCGCGGTTTTTGCCGAGGCGGATCTGGGCCTCGGCCAGTTCGATCAACACCTCGGGCTCGACCGCCTTGCCTTCCCGGACCACGGCGAGCAGCCCCTGCTCGGCCCCTTCATAATCGCCTTCCTCAAAGCTCTTCCGCCCCAGCCAGCGGGTGATCTCCACGGGAACCTGAAGGTTCTTGTGGGCGGCAATCGCCTTCTGCAGCGCGGCGCGATCCTGGAGGTAATAATGACACAGCATGATGCGCAGCGCGGCGCGCTCGCCATACTGGGAGGGATCGAGCCGGGCCGCCTCCTCGAGGTTTTTGATCGCCGCGGCGTAATCCTTGTTTTCAAAATGCGCCCAACCGATCCAGAAGTTGGCCTGGGCCCGTCCGGCCGACTTGGGATAATCGTCCAGGAGCTGCTGGAAGGCGGCGGTCATACCCGGATAATCCTGCTGCTGCCCGAGGATGAGCGCCTTCTGCTGGAGGGCGATTTCCCGTTCGGGATCCTTCTTCTTTTCGATGAGGACCTCAAAATCCTGCAGGGCCGCCGCGTAATTCTTGTTCTGCTGGTTGGCCAGCCCCCGCTGGAGCAGGGCGGACGCGGTGTCGGAGTCCTTGTTTTTTTCGATGTAGTCCGAGTAGGTCTTGACCGCCTCGGCGTATTCGCCGGTCTGGGCCTGACACCAGCCGAGTTTGTAGAGCGACTTGTTTTTGAGATCGGCGGCAAGGTCGGAATTGAGCACCTGGGCGTAGAGCGGTTTGGCCTCCGCGTATTGCTTTGCCTTGAAGAGGGCCTCCGCCTTGAGAAGGGTCACCTGCGCCTTTTCGCGCGGATCGGTGGCGGTCTGCAGGAACTTGTCCGCCTCCGCCAGCAGGGCGGGATCGTTGAGCTGGTACATGCTCACCAGGCGGGGAAACCGCGCATCTTCGGCCGTTTTGGCGTTGGGATACTGCACCAGCAGGCGCTCGTAAACCGCCCGGGCGGCCCGCATGTTGCCGAGCTGACGGTAGGAATTTCCCGCCAGGAGGAGAACCTCGGGACGGGCTTCCTCGGGCACGTTGTCGAGGGGTTTCTCCGAGATCGCGGCCACCTTGCGGTATTCGCCGAGATCGTAGCTCATCCGCAGGCCGCCCAGAAAAGCCACGGTTTTCCACTCGCCGGCGTCGGGAAGTTTGGCGGCCAGCTCAAAGAGCCGGGCGGCCTTCTTTTTGTCCCCCGTTTCCGCCGCCAGCGCCGCCGCCTTGACGGCCGCCTCGGCGCGCACGACGGACAGCCCCGGTCCGGCGACGATCTTTTCGTAGTTCCGGAGCGCGGCCTCCTTTTTTCCGTCCTGCGCCTCCAGGTTGGCGAGGAAAAGCAGGGCGTGATCGCGGTAGGGGTTGTTTTTTTCGACGGCGGCGACCTGCGCAAACACCTGCGCGGCCTCCTCCGGACGCTTGAGCCGCTCGAGGCACCGCGCCGCGTTGTAGCGGGCGGAGAGGCGGATCTCGTCGGTCTTCACCTCCTCCGCGGCGAGTTGGAAGAGGTCCAGGGCGAGGTCGTATTTTTCCTCGGCATACAGGAACTCTCCCACCCGGTAGGCGGCCGACCCGGCGAATTCGCCCTTGCGGAACTCACGGACCAGCTTCTCGTAATTTTCGCGGGCGCGTTCGTCGTTGCCGAGCATGCGGTGACACTCCCCGAGCCGGAACAACGCCATGTCGCGTCCGGGCGCGGACGGATGGGCGATGAGGAATTTTTCGTATTCGACGATGGCGTAATCGTACATCTTCCGCCCGTAGAGGCTGTTGGCCACCTCGAGGTCGGTTTTGGCGGCGTCCTCGGGATTGGCGGGCGCAACGCGGATCTCGCCGCCCTCCGGAGCCGGCGTGGGATCAACCTCCACGCGCCCGCGCGGCGAGGGCTGCGGACGGAAGGGACGGTGTTCCTCCGGGGTCGAAGTGGGATTTACCGGAACCGCCCGCGGGATGCGGGACATCCAAGCCGGGTTTTCGTAGTCCTCGTCCGGCACCAGGGGCGCGGCGGTCCTGGGTGTGGGCACGGCGCGCGGAGTCGGCGGGGCCTGTTCGACCGGCAGGGCGCGACGCACCTCGGGTTCCTGGGCGCCCAGCAGGCCGGCGGAAGCGACAACGGCAAAAACGGCGACACGCATGGCCTACTCGGGTTTGCTCGTGGCGAAGGCCACGTTCCAGATGTTTGCCGCGCGGCAAACATCGAGCGCATCCACGATGTATTTGTAATTCACGTCCTGGTCCCCGCGCAGAACCACGGCCTGGTCGGGATAAAGTTTCGCCATGCGGGAAAGCGTCTCCAGCAATTCCTCCGCATTCATCGTCCGGCGGTTCATCACCACGGTGCCGTCGCGTTTGACATTGAGGATGACCTCGCCCACCGGACGCCGTTTCTCCTGGCCCTCGCGCGCGGCGGGAACCTTGACGTCCAGCTCGGCCTCATTGCGGGCAAAGTTCCAGCTCAGAATGAAAAAGACGAGCAGGAAGAGCAGGATGTCCACGAAGGGGGCGATCTGGAAGACGATCCGCTCGGGCGGGGCTGACGGGCGGAAGTTCACAGGACGTCGCGCCCGCTGTAGCCGTTGGCGCTGATGAGGGCGAGGATGTGCGTGGTGGCGGCTTCGAGATCCGAAATGGCGGCCTGGGCCCGGCTGCGGAAATAGGCGTAGGCAGCCATGGCCGGAATGCCGACCACGAGGCCGGCCGCCGTGGCGATGAGGGCCTCACCGATGCCCTGCGCCAGCATGGTCGGACGCGTGGCGGCGGCGTCGACGGCAACCACGCCGAAGGACTGGATGATGCCGAGCACGGTGCCGAGCAGTCCGAGCATGGGGGCCACGGTTCCGATGTCCGCCAGCCAGGCCACCTGCTGGTTCAACGCGCTGGCCTGGCGCACCCCTTCCGTCTGCGCGATCTCCCGCGCCTCCGCGAGGGTCGCCTTGGGGTTCTTGGTCAGAAATTCCACCGTTCGCTGCATCACCCGCGCCACGCCCTCGTTGTGGCGGTTGGAAACCGCCAACAGGCCGATGTAGTCCTTTTTCCGGATGAGGGCGTCGACCGTCGTCATGTACCGCCGGCTGACCATCGCCCCCCGCCGCATCGAGACGAAGAAAATCAGGATCAACATCACCGTGATGACCGACAGGATCCCGAGGGGGATCATCATCGGCCCACCCGCCTTGATCAGCTGGAGCAAATTGGCGGGTTGCGCGGGCTCGGCCGCCTCCTGCGCAAAGAGCGGCGTGGCCAGAACGAGAAAAAGAAGCGTCGCGGGGACGGTTTTCATGAAGTGGCGTTAAAATAGTGCCTTCCCGCGTGCACGCAAGCGTGTGCTATAATCGTTTGATGCCCGTCGACCTTCGAGCCCGCCTTCGTGATGTGCCCCACAAGCCGGGGGTGTACGTCATGCGCGACCGCCTCAAACGGGTCATTTACGTGGGCAAGGCCCGCGATCTGCGCAAGCGGCTGGCCAACTATTTCACCCCCTCCCGGGCCGCCCAGGCCGATCCCAAAACGCGCGCCCTCATCGACAGCATCTGGGATTTTGAAATCCACGTCGTCCGGAGCGAGGCCGAGGCGGTCCTCTACGAAGGCCGTCTCATCAAGGAATTCCGGCCAAAATACAACATCAGCTTCCGGGACGACAAACGCTTCCTCCTCGTGCGGGTCAATCTGAACGACCCCTGGCCGAAATTCACCCTCACCCGGCTGCGCAAGGACGACGGGGCGCGGTATTTCGGCCCCTTTGCCCACAGCGGCGCCCTGCGCTCCACCCTCAACGCCATCCGCAAGCGCTTCGGCATCCGGTCGTGCCGCCCGCTCGAACCCGGCGAACGCGATTTCAAGCACTGCCTGGACGCCGTCATCAAAAACTGCACCGCCCCGTGCGTGGGCCGGATCTCGCGCGAGGACTACCGGAAGCGGGTCGAGGCGGCGTGCGAATTTCTCGACGGCGAAACCTCCCACATGATCGACCAGGTCGAGGAGGAGATGAAAAAGGCCGCCGAACGGCTCGATTTCGAAAAGGCCGCCCAACTCCGCAACCTGCTCGACGACCTCCGGCGCACCACCAAACCCATGGTGCGCTTCACCCGCAAGAGCCTGCCCACCACCGTCAATCCGGAAGCCGATCTCGCCGCCCTCGCCGACGCCCTTCAGCTCGGCAAGCCGCCGCGGATCATGGAGTGCTTCGACATTTCCAACATTTCCAGCACCCACATCGTGGCCAGCATGGTGCGGTTCAAGGACGGCGTGCCCGACCGCGCCAACTACCGCCGGTATCGCATCCGCGGCACCGCCGCCCAGAACGACTTCGCCAGCATGGCCGAGGTCGTCCGCCGCCGCTACAGCCGCATCCTGCGCGAAGCGGGGGAGGAACACCCGGACGCCGAAACGCCGGCCGCCGGGACGCCCGGGCGTTCCGTGCGACGCTACGAACTCCGGGACGACTCCGTGGACACCTCGCCCGAATTTTCCCAGCTGCCCCCCGCCGAAACGGCCGAACTCCGCCACGCCAAATCCGAGATCACCCTGCCCGATCTCATCATCGTGGACGGCGGCAAGGGGCAGCTTTCCAGTGCGTGCGCGGAACTGCAGCGGCTGCAGCTCTACGACCTGCCCATCATCGGCCTGGCCAAGGAGTTTGAGGAAATCCACCGCCCCGGCCGCCCACTCCCGCTGCGGCTGCCCGAGGACAGCGGCGCCCTCAAACTGCTGCAGCGCATCCGCGACGAAGCCCACCGTTTTGCCAACAGCTATCACAGCCTGCTCCTGAAAAAGCGGATCAGCGAAAGTGTGCTGGACGACATTCCGGGGGTCAGCGAAACCCGCAAAAAGGCCCTCCTGGCGGCCTTCGGTTCCGTCGACCGCATCCGCAAGACCCCGGTGGAGCAAATCGCCGCCGTCAGCGGCATCGGTCCGCGCCTCGGCGAGCAGATCGTGGAATACCTTTCCCGCAACTGACCCGAAAAACGCCCCCCGCAAGGCACGAGGCCCTTCCGGAATTCCCCAACCTCCCATGACCACCCCCGACCCCTTCACCCTCTCCCGTTTCCTTCAGGCGCAGGAGGGCACGTATGACACCGCCCTCGCCGAACTCCGGCGCGGACGGAAAACCTCCCACTGGATGTGGTTCGTTTTTCCCCAGCTCGCGGGGCTCGGGCGCAGTTCCACCGCGCAGTTCTACGCCATCTCGTCACGGGAGGAGGCCGAAGCCTATCTGAACCATCCCGTGCTGGGTCCGCGGCTGAAAACCTGCGCGGAAGCGCTCCTCGGCATCGAAGGGAAAACCGCCACCGAAATCCTGGGATCTCCCGACGATCTCAAACTGCGCTCCTGCGCCACGTTGTTCGCCGCGGTCTCCCCGCCGGACTCGGTGTTTCACCGCCTGCTCGCCCGCTATTATTCCGGCGAGCCGGATCCGCGCACCCTGGCTCTTTTGAACGCGGGAGGCTGAGCCACGCACAGCCCCCGCCGGGCGGCGCGAACACCTACCGGTTCGCCAGCACGGTGCGCTCGTAGGCCTTGACCTCGTCGATCCACTTCGCGCCCACCGGCACGTTTTGGCGGCGGCAGTATTCGTCCCAGACCGCCCCGAAGGGCAGCGATTTCGCCTCCTCGAGAAGGGCAAGGCGCGTGGTAAAGTCGCCGGCGGCCTCCGCGGCGCGCAGTTTTTCGACGGGCTCAAGCAGGGCAAGCAGCAGGCACTTCAGCGCATTGCGCGTACCGATCGTCCAGGCCGCCACGCGATTGATGCTGGCATCAAAAAAGTCGAGACCGATGTGCGTGCGGGCCACAAATCCGCCGCGCACGATTTCCTCCGCGATGGCCCGGGTGGGGTCGTCGAGAAGCACGACGTGGTCGCTGTCCCAGCGCACCCCGCGACTGACGTGGAGCAGGATTTCGGGAACGAACTGCAGGACGGAGCTGATTTTGTCCGAAAGGTTTTCCGTCGGATGGAAATGGCCGGCGTCCAGGCAGAGCAGCTTCCGGTTTTTCACCGCGTAGCCCAGGTAAAACTCATGCGAACCGACGACATAGGATTCCGAACCGATGCCGAAGAGTTTGCTTTCGACGGCATCCAGGTTGTGGGCGGGATCGACCGGTTTGGCGAAGATCGCGTCCAGCGAAGCCTCCAGGCGTTCGCGCGGACTCCTGCGATCCACGGGAAGATCCTTGTAGCCGTCGGGAATCCAGAAATTGGTCACGCAGGTTTTCCCCAGCTGACGGCCCGCCTCGGCGCCGATTTCCCGGCAGCGGATGCCGTGCTCGATCCAGAATTGGCGAACGGCCTGGTCGGGGTGCGAAAGCGTGAATCCGTCCGCGGACAGCGGATGGGAAAAATAGGTGGGATTGAAGTCGAGCCCGAGTCCGCGGGATTTGCACCAGTCAATCCAGCCCTGGAAATGGGCGACGGTGATCTCGTTTCGCCCGACCTTCTTGCCGCCGAAATCGCCGTAGATGGCATGGAGGTTGAGGCGGTGTTTGCCCGGGATGAGCGAAAGCGCCTTGTCGAGATCGGCCTGCAGTTCCGCGATCGTGCGGGCCTTGCCGGGATAATTGCCCGTGGCCTGAATGCCGCCGGTGAGTTCGCCGCCGTCGGATTCGAAGCCTCCCACGTCATCGCCCTGCCAGCAGTGCAGGGAAATGGGAATGGTGGCCAGCGTGGAAAGGGCGGCTTCCGTGTCGACGCCAAGGGCGGAATAGGACTCCTGCGCGAAAGAATAGGGGGTGGACATGGTTCCATCCTAGCCGGAAGGACGCCTTCCGAAAATGGACAAACTGATCGTTGTCATATACAAAATGACACTCCTCTTGTGAAACCGCGGAGCTATTTCGCCTACTTCCCCACCTCGGCCCAGGCCAAGAAATGGGGGCTTTACGCCACGTCCTTCGGTCATGTGCAGGTGACGGAAAAAGCCGCCACCTATCCGCCGGACCGTCATCCGGAGGGGCATCACTTTGAGTGGGAGGAGGGGCGCATCCTGCCGGACTGCCAGCTCCTGCACATTCACTCCGGACGGGGGGAATTCGAATCCGCCGTCTGCCGCCGCACGCGGCTGTCGGCCGGGTCCACCGTCCTTCTGCACCCCGGTGTCTGGCACCGCTACCGGCCGGATCCCGGCACGGGATGGACCGAATCGTGGCTCGAACTGCGCGGCGCCCACATCGACCGCCTGCTAAAAAATGGCCTTCTCGATCCGCGCAGGGCGGTTTTCCCGCGGCCGTTTGACACCGACCTGGAAGCCGCCTGGGAACGGGCCTGGCAGACGGCGTGGACCAAACCGCCCGAGTTTACGGTGCGGCTCGGGCTGATCGGACTGGAAATCCTGGTCAAACTTCAGGAAAAGCCGCGTCCGCCGCGCGTGCCGCAGCGAATGGAGGACATCATTTCGCGGGCCCAGACCCAGCTCTCGGAAATCGACGAAATGGGCACCACGGTCGAAGACCTGGCGGCGCAGCTTGGGGTGGGGTATTCGCATTTCCGCCGCGCCTTCAAGCGGCAGACGGGATTTTCCCCGAAACAATATCAAAACGAAGTGCGCTTCCGGCGCGCCCGGGAACTGCTTTCCCACACGGCGCTGAGCATCAAGGAAATCGCCTCCCGGCTCGGCTACAGTTCGCCGTATCACCTCACCCGGGATTTCACACAGCGCACCCGGGTGGCGCCGAGCGTGTGGCGCGCCTCGCCGGACCGGCGGCGGTAGACCACGCCACCGCCGCCCCCGTCGGGTCCTACCACTTGAGCGCGCCGAACCGCCGGGCGGCTTCCTCGGCGTTGGCACGGCTGTTGAAGGCGGAAATGCGGAAATACCCCTCGCCCGCGCTGCCGAATCCGGAACCCGGGGTGATGACGACATGGGCCTCGTTGAGCACCTTGTCGAAAATTTCCCAGCTGGTCAGGCCCTGCGGACCGCGCACCCAGATGTAGGGCGCGTTGACCCCGCCGAAAACGGTCAGTCCGCTGGCGCTCACCGCGTCGCGCAGGATCTTCGCATTGCCCATGTAGTGGGAAACAAGCGCGGCCACCTCGGCCTTGCCCTCGGCGGAATAGACGGCCTCCGCGCCCCGCTGGGTGACGTAGGAAACGCCGTTGAACTTGGTGCTGAACCGGCGGTTCCAGAGCGGATGGAGCGGCTTTTCCTCGCCGTCCGCGGTGGTGCACAGGAGATCCTTGGGCACGACGGTGAAGGCGCAGCGCACGCCGGTGAACCCGCCGTTTTTCGAGAAGCTGCGGAATTCGATGGCGCACTTGCGGGCGCCCGGAATCTCGTAAATCGAATGCGGCACGCCGGGTTCGGTGATGTAGGCCTCGTAGGCGGCGTCGTAGAGCAGGATGGCCTTGTGCTCGAGGGCGTAGGCGACCCATTTTTCCAGCCGCTCGCGGGTGGCCACGGCGCCGGTCGGGTTGTTCGGCGAGCAGAGGTAGACAATGTCGGCCTTTTCCGTGGGCACGTCGGGCATGAAGCCGTTTTCCGCCGTGCAGGGCAGGTAAAGCAGACCGCCGTAGGCGCCGGATTCGTCGGCCGGACCGGTGTGGCCGGCCATGACGTTGGTGTCCACGTACACCGGATACACCGGATCCATCACCGCAATGCGGTTGTTGTCCCCGAGAACATCCAAGATGTTGGCGCAATCGCACTTCGAACCGTCGGAGACAAAAATCTCGTCATCGGCCACCTCGAGCCCCTTCCCCCGATAGTCGTTTTCGGCAATCGCCTTGCGGAGAAAATCGTAACCCTGCTCGGGCCCGTAGCCGTGAAACCCCTCCCGGGTGCCGAGTTCGTCCACCGCCTTGTGCATGGCATTGCGCACGGCGAGCGGGAGCGGTTCGGTGACATCGCCAATGCCGCAGCGAATGAGGCGCCGGGCGGCGTCGGGGTTCGCGTCGGTGAAGACTTTGACGCGACGGCTGATTTCCGGAAACAGGTAACCGGCCTTGAGTTTGAGGTAGTGCGAATTGAGGTGGGCCATAGGAAAAAACGGAAAGCGAACTGAGGAAAGGCGAAAGAGAAAAGCGGAAAATGGAACGGTCCGAAACGGAAAAAAGCCGCGCCCCCGTGGGGGACGCGGCTTGGGAAACCCGGGACGCCGGTTAAAGGGCGGCCTCGTAATTCTTTTCCGCGGCGCTCCAGGAAACGACGTTCCAGAACGCCTTGAGGTAGTCGGCGCGGCGGTTCTGGTAGTTGAGGTAGTAGGCGTGTTCCCAGACGTCGACCCCGATCACCGGCTTGCCTTCGATGCCGGCCACGGCCTTGCCCATGAGCGGGCTGTCCTGATTGGCGGTGGAGCCGATTTCGAGTTCGCCGGCCGGCGTCACATACAGCCACGCCCAGCCGCTGCCGAAGCGGCCGAGACCGGCGGCTTCAAACTTGGCCTTGAATTCGTCAAAGCTGCCGAACTTCTTGTTGATGGCTTCGGCGAGCTTGCCGGACGGCGCCCCGCCCGCGTTGGGAGCGAGAATCGTCCAGAAGAAGCTGTGATTGGCATGACCGCCGCCATTGTTGCGGACCGCGCCGCGGATCGCCTCCGGCACGGCCGAAAGGTCGGCGATGAGCTCGTTGATCGGCTTGGAAGCCAGCTCCGGCGCGCTTTCCAGGGCCTTGTTCAGGTTGGTCACATAGGTGGCATGATGCTTGCCGTGATGGATTTCCATCGTCTTCGCATCGATGTGGGGTTCGAGCGCGTTGGAAGCGTAGGGAAGAGAAGGAAGTTCGTATGCCATGGGATTCAGTATGGTTTCGCGCCAAACTAGACCGTTGCGCGATGGCATCAAGCGGGAATGTGCTGATCGGGGGGTCGGGGGAAATTTTTTCCGCCTCCGCCCGCACGCGACAGGAACGGATGCCCCCGTCCGTCCACCGTGTCCAATCCCCCGGATTTTCAGGAATTTACTGAGTGGGTTTTATTCGCCAACGCCTCCCCGCGCGGCCATAGTGGAGGCATGAAAATTCCCCGCACCCTGGCCGTCATGACGCTCCCGGGCGCGGTGCTTTTTCCCGGCGCCATGCTGCCGCTGTATGTTTTCGAGGCACGGTATCGGAGGATGCTGGCCGACGTGCTGGCCGGAGACCGCATGTTTGCCATCGGTCTGCACCGGGTGGTGGACGAGGAGGCGGAGGTGTGTGCCGTGGGCGGCTGCGGACTCGTGCGCGCCTGCGTGACGCGTCCGGACGGCACCTCCCGGTTGGTTCTTCAGGGGATGGAACGCGTGCGCTTCCGGGAATGGCTGTCGGGCAACCCCTATCCTCTCGCCGAAGTGGAACCCCTCCCGTCGGAATGCAGCACGCCCCTGCTGGCGGAAAGCCTCCGCGCCAATGTCCGGCTGCTTTGCGAGGACCTGCTCACCAACGACATCCGCGCCCTGGCGCAGTTGCTCGACAGCGCCGACGACCCCGCGGAATTCAGCGATCTCGTGGGTGCGAGCTTTGTGAACGATTCCACCATGCGCCAGAGCCTCCTCGAGGAAACCGACGCCACCCGCCGGCTCGAGATGCTCCTGACGCACCTGGCCACCCGCAACACCTCAAACTGACGGCGCCGGTTTCGGCCGTTCGCCGAAAATCGCCGTCCCGATGCGCACCAGCGTGGCGCCCTCGGCGATGGCCACTTCAAAATCTCCGCTCATGCCCATGGAAAGCACGGGCAGCGGCGTGCCCGTCCGTCCGGCCAATTCATCGCGCAACAGGCGGAGATTCCGGAAAACCGGACGCACGTCCTCCGGGTTTTCCGCCAGGGGCGCAATGGTCATGAGCCCCTCCACCTGAACCCGCGGCAGGGCCAGCAGGGCGTCGATGTCCGCCCGGACCCGGTCCGGCGAAAATCCAAACTTCGTCTCCTCGCCGGACACATTCACCTCCAGCAGCACCCGCGGAAAAAGTCCGAGTTCCCCCGCAATGCGGTCAATGTCCCGGGCCAGTTCCAACGAATCCACCCCGTGGATCAGCTCGGCCACCGGAAGCACCTTGCGGATCTTGTTCTTCTGAAGATGTCCGATCAGATGCCAGCGGACCTTTGCCGGCAAAAGCGGCGCCTTGGCCAAAAGCTCCTGCACCCGGTTTTCCCCAAAAAGCAGGTGCCCCGCCTCCACCGCCTCCCGCACCGCTTCGGCGGGATGGGTCTTGGAAACCGCGACCAGCTCCACCTCCGCCGGATCCCGACCCGCCGCTTCGGCCGCCGACGCAAGCCGTTGTCGGACAGAAACAAGTCGATCGAAAAGGGCGCTCATAAAATTCTCTTATTTACCTTTGCCTAGCATTAGTTAATCTTATTCCGAGAGGCGGGATGCAAATTCAATCTTTCAAGGTTTTCTCGGATCTTGCCGAGACCGGGAGCTTTTCCAAGGCGGCGGAGCGCAATGGGATCACCCAGAGCGCGGTGAGCCAGCAGGTGAGCGCCATCGAAAATCGGTTTCACGTGAAGCTGATCGAGCGGGGGCGCCGCAATTTCGGCCTCACTCCGGAAGGCCGGGTTTTCCTCGAAGCCAGCCGGGACATTCTCGACACGCTCGAGGGCCTGGGCAGCCGGCTGCACAAGCTGCGCAATGCCGTGGCCGGGGAACTCCGCGTGGCCACCATTTTCAGCATCGGCCTGCACGAGCTCCCGCCGTATCTCAAGATCTACCGTCAGGAGTTTCCCGACGTGGAGGTGCGGGTGGAATACCGACGCTCCTCCGAGGTTTATGCCGCCGTCCTGGAAGGCCGGGCCGACGTCGGTCTGGTGGCCTATCCGTCCCCGCGGCGCGGCATGAAAAGCGTCACCTTCTGGCGCGACCGCCTCGTGCTCATCTGCTCGCCCGGACATCCGCTGGCCACCCGCAAACGGGTCAGCCTCTCCAGCCTCCAGGGGGAAAAATTCATCGCCTTTGAACCCGATCTGCCCACCCGGCGGGAAATCGACCGCAAGCTCCGCGCGGCCGGCGTGCGCGTGAAGATGGCGCTCGAATTCGACAACATCGAAACGGTCAAGCGCGCGGTCGAAGTGGAAAACGGCGTCTCGCTCGTGCCGGAGACCACCGTCCGGCATGAAGTCTCCTCCGGGTCCCTGCGTGCCATTCATCTGGAAGGCGAGGAATTGTGGCGTCCGCTCGGCGCCCTGACCCGCCGGTCCGCCCGTGTTTCGCCCGCCCTCCGCGAGTTTTTGTTGCGTCTGGAAAACACGGACATCTGGAATCCGGCGGATTCCAGCAACTGATCGGCGGCCGGCCATGCGCCCCCGCCGGCCCCTCCTCCCCCCCCGTCCCGGAAAAAACCCGTTGGTTTTCCTGCACAAACCGTGCGATAAGGACGGAGAATGCCGCTGATTCCATGAAAAGACTTCTCACCTGCGCGTCGCTGGTCGTTTTTCTGGGCGCCTGTCAGACCGCCCAAATGCAGGCTGAACCGCAGGTCATCACCGTGCCACCCGATGAACTGACGCGGCCTCCCTCCCTGGGACCCGCCACCACCGCGGAACCCGTCGCCCCCCCGGTGGGCGATTCAACCCCTCCCCCCACCAAACTCAGCGCCCCCGTCCGGCATTCCTACAATTCCTGCAACGTCGACGGCCCCTACCTCGCCATCACCTTCGACGACGGCCCCCACAAGGAACACACACCCCGACTCCTCGACGAACTGAAAAAACGGAACATCAAGGCCACCTTCTTCCTGGTCGGACAGTGCGTCGCGGAATATCCCGACATCGTCAAACGCATGGTCGACGAGGGCCATGAGGTCGCCAATCACAGCTGGAGCCATCCCGCCCTCACCAAACTCGGAGCCGAAGGGGTGCGCAAACAGCTCGAAAACACCAATGAAGCCATCCGCCGCGCGTCCGGCGTGACCCCCGTGCTCATGCGCCCCCCCTACGGCGCCACCAGCACCACCCTCAACAAACGGTTCGCCGAGGACTACGGCATGAAGGTCATCCTTTGGTCGGTCGACCCGCTGGACTGGAAATACCGCAACTCCAACCGCGTCGCCAACGCCATCATCCAGGGCGCCCACCCCGGTGCCATCATCCTCGCCCACGACATCCACGCCACCACCGTGGCCGCCATGCCCCATACCCTCGACGCCCTGCTCGCCAAGGGATACAAGTTTGTCACCGTGTCCGAACTCCTCGCCATGGACCGCCCCCGGCAACTCGTCAAAAAGGAACCCGCCGCCCCGCCCAGCCCGGCTCCGCAAGGCTCGGATGGGAATTGACTTTCTGTTAAGTTTGGCTAACATTCAACTTCGTTAATTAACCAGGCATGCAACTCGAAGAACCTGCTGTCCGTCCCGACGTCGAGCGTCTCGCCGATCTCGTCATGACCATGCAGCGGTGTTTCATGATCCGGTTGTCCGAGGAACTGGCGCGCGGACAGGTTTCCTTTCCGCAGTTTTTCCTCCTCGGTCACATTGCGACCCACGATTCGCTTTCCATGAGCGAAATCGCCTCCAAGATGAACCACTCCACGGCGGCGGCCACGGGGCTGGTGGACCGTTTGGAAAATCTCGATTACGTCCAGCGGACCCATGCGGCCAACGACCGCCGCAAGGTGCTGGTGAAGATCACCAAGAACGGGGCCGCCCTGGTCGAGCGGATCCGTCAGGACATCATCAACAACCTTTCGCAGGTGATGGACCTTCTTTCCCCCGAGGAGCAGAGGGCCTGGTTGAGCATCTACGAAAAGATTTACGCGTACTGCCAAAGCAAAAACACTCCATGTTCCGAATAAGCGCGCTGAAGACCGCGATCGGTGTGGCCGCTCTTTCGGGAGTCGTTGCCACGGCTGCCGCTCAGAACAACGCCCAATTCCCCCAGCAGGCTGCGAACCCCACGCCGACGGCCACTCCGGCTGAATGGCCGCAGCTGGGCACACCGCCCCCGCTGCCCACGCCCCTGCCCGCCCTGTCTCCGTCCGCGTTGCCGACGCCCCTGCCCACGGCCCCGCCCAGTCCGACGCCGTCGCCCACGCCGTCCCCAACCCCGCTTCCCGACGGCACGCTGCCGCTCACGCCTCCGCCGATGCCGACTCCGGTGCTGCAGGATGCCAACACGCTTTCCGAGCAGCTCAACCTGCCCCTGCCGGCGCCCGGCCAATACAGCGAACCGCTGACCCCCTCCACGGAGACGCAGAAGCTCAAGGAGAGCGGGGATCTGGCCATGCAGCAGAAGATGGTGATGGCGGATTTCGAAAAGGCCCTCCACAGGCTCATCGCCAAGCAGCGCAACCCCAAGGTTCCCGACCTCACCCTCAACGACGCGGTTCAGATCGCCCTCAGGCAGAACCCGACCATCCTCAACGCCATCCAGCAGATCCGCCTGACCCGCGGACAACTGATCGAGGTCGTGGCCCAGGCCGTCCCGCAGATCGGCATCGCCTCCGGCTACCAAAACCAGGCCAATTCCCTGCAGGCCAACCGCGGGAACACCACCATCGAGATTCCCAACCCCTCGGGCGGCAAGCCCATCATCCTGACCTCGGGCGCGGGTTCGCCGCAGAACCAGAGCTGGAACATCCAGTTTGTCGCCTCGCAGCTGATCTTTGACGGCGGGGCGACCATTGCCGGCATCAAGGCGGGCAGCGCCGCGTATGACAGCGCCTTCTTCTCGCTGCGCTCGACGATCGACAGCGTCGTCTCCCAGGTCATCACCCAGTTCTACCAGGTCGTTCTCAACCGCGCGCTCATCGTGGCGCAGCAGCAGAACGTCGCCCTGCTTCAGCAGCAGGTGCAGGACCAGCAGAACCGCTACGAGGCGGGCACGGTGCCGCGCTTCAATGTCCTGCAGGCCGAGGTCCAGCTGGCCAACGCCCGGCCGCCGCTCATCCAGGCGGAAAACGCCTACCGCATTTCCCTCTACCAGCTCGTCAAGCTGCTCGGCATGGATTATCCGCAGGGCGCCCCCAGCGAGGTCCCCTTCAACGTCGTCGGCACCCTCGGATACAGTCCGCGCCGCATCGACACCGACGAATCGATCCGGGTCGCCATCGCGCGCAACCCCGCCCTCAAGGCCCAGCGCCAGAACATCCTCGCCCAGGCGGCCAATGTGAACGCGCAGATCGCGGGATGGTTCCCGACCATCAACGCGCAGGTCGGATACGAGGTGCGCAACAACGGCGCCTCCAACAACATCGGCGACACGCTGGACGGCCTGTTCTTCGGCGCCACGGGACAGTGGAACATCTGGGACGGCGGAGCCACCTACGGCCGCGTGGCCCAGGCCAAGGCCCAGCTCATGCAGGCGAAGAACATCTACGATGACGGCATCCGTCAGGTCGTCCTCGATGTCCAGACCGCCATTTCCAACCTCGACCAGGCGAAACAGACCATCGATGCCACCACCGCCAGCGTGGTCCAGGCCACCGAGGCCCTGCGCCTCGCCCGCGAGCGCCTGGACGCCGGAGCCGGCACCCAGCTCGACGTCCTCAACGCGCAAACCCAGCTCCTCGTCGCCCAGACGAACGTGCTGCAGGCCCGTTACGACTACATCGCCGCGATGGCGCAATACGACTTCGCGCTCTCGCTGGACACCAATTACATCGAAACCTTCGACGACCCGCTGGTCCGTCCTCTGAATCCCCAGGCGCTCAACAAGAGCGAACGCGCCACCTTCCAGAAGGTCACCAAACCCGACCGGCCTCAACCCAAACTGCCGCGCGTGTTCAAGGATGAGGACCTGATCAAACCCATTCTGGAAAGCGCCTCGCCGACGCCCGCACCCACCCCGGCCAAGAAGAAAAAGCAACGTCCCACCGGCCAGAAACGATGAGCCTCTGTCCCGTCGAGCGCTTCCCCGCCCTCGACGCCCTGCCCTTCCTGCGGGCCGCCTTCATCCGGAGGTGCCCGGGCATCGACGTGCGGACGGATCGGGAAACGGCTCTGCAGCGCCTCCGGGCGTCGCACCGGGAGACCGCCGATGCCGCCGGGTTTGCCGGACTCCCGTTTGCCCTCGCCGAACAGGTCCACGGTGCCCATGTCGCCCGGGTCGATGCCCCGGAATCCCGGCCCGCACCGGGGGCCGACGGACTGGTGACGGCATCGCGACACCTGTGCCTGGCCATTTATGTCGCCGACTGCGCCGCCGTTTTTCTGGCCGACCGCCGTGGCCGGGCCGTCGGACTGGTCCATTCCGGCAAAAAGGGCACCGAACAGAACATCCTCTCCGCGGCCGTCGGCACAATGCGGACCGAATTCGGCTGCGACCCCGCCGACCTTGTCGTGCAAATCAGCCCCTGCATCCGCCCTCCCCATTACGAAGTCGACATCGCCCGGACCATTGCGGAGCAGGCCCGCAGCGCGGGAGTCGGGGAGGTGCATGACTGCGGAGCCTGCACCGCGTCCGATCCGGAACGCTATTATTCCTACCGCCGGGAAAAGGGACAAACCGGCCGGATGCTCGCCTTGTTCGCGCTGACCGGATAAACGGGGGACGAGCACCCCCCGGCCGGTGAACTTCCCATGACCATCTCCCCCCCTTGCCCGCCATCCGGAATTCCTTCCCATCCTGAGCGCCCACTGCGGACGGGCATGGGCCCATCTGTATCCGGACTGGAACGAGGAGGCTTCGCGCCGCGAATTGGAGAGCCAGGCCGGCGAAGGAGGCCTGCCGCTCAGCCTCGTCGCCCACGACGGCGGGGAGCCGCTCGGTACGGTCAGTCTCATTTTCGACGACCTTCCCGGTTTCACCCACCTCAATCCCTGGCTGGCCGGACTCTATGTGCTGCCCGCGCACCGGGAAAAAGGCGTGGCCACGGCCCTCGTCCGCGAGGCGGAACGCCGTTTCGTGGAGGCCGGCCACCATGAAGCGTGGCTCTTCACGGAATCCGCGCGTCCGCTTTTCGAAACCCTGGGGTGGAAATTCTTTCAGGAGGCAACGTGCCACGGGCATCCGGTGGTCATCCTGCGAAAAAACCTTGCCCCCCTCCGGGCAACTTCTTGAATGGCCCCCGATGAAAACCGCCGTCTTCAGCACCAAACCCTACGACGAACACTTTCTCACGGCGGCCAATCAAAGCCTGGGCGCCGCGCACCGGCTGGAGTTCTTCGAGGAACGCCTGAACTACCACACCGCGGCCCTGGTGGAAGGCCACCAGGCGGTCTGCGCCTTTGTCAACGACGTGCTGGATGCCCCCACGATCGACCGCCTGCACGAACGCGGCGTGCGCTTCATCGCCCTGCGCTGCGCGGGGTTCAATCAGGTGGACCTCCGTCACGCCGCCGCCCTCGGCGTGCGCGTGGCGCACGTGCCGGCGTATTCGCCCCACGCCGTGGCGGAATTCGCCCTCACCCTTGTTCTCGCGCTCAACCGCAAGATTCACCGCGCCTACAACCGCGTCCGAGACGGCAATTTTTCCATCGAAGGACTGGTGGGCTTCGACCTCCACGGCAAAACGGTGGGCCTGCTCGGCACCGGCAAGATCGGCCTGGTTTTTGCCGGGATTCTCTCGGGGTTCGGCGTCCGTCTTCTGGGCTACGATCCGTTCCACAATCCGGCCTTCACCAAACACGGCGGCCGCTACGTGACCCTTGAGGAACTGCTCTCGCAAAGCGACATCATCAGCCTCCACTGCCCGCTCACTCCGGACACCTTTCACATCATCAACGCCCAGAGCATCGCGCGGATGAAACGCGGCGTCATGCTGGTGAACACCAGCCGCGGCGCGCTGGTGGACACGGTGGCGGTGATCGACGGACTGAAAAGCGGCCAGATCGGCTACCTGGGACTCGACGTGTACGAGCAGGAGGCGGATGTCTTTTACGAAAACCTCTCCGAATCCATCATCCAGGACGACATCCTGCAGCGCCTCATCTCCTTCCCCAACGTCCTGGTCACCTCGCACCAGGCGTATTTCACCGACACCGCGCTGAACAACATCGCCGAGACCACGATCCGCAACCTGACCGTCTTCGAGAACGGCGGCGCGCTGGACAACGAAATCACCGCGGATCGCATCCACACATGAAAATCTACACGCGCACCGGCGACGACGGTTCGACGGGCACCCTGTCCGGACAGCGGCTGTCCAAAACCCATCCCCGTATCGAAGCCTGCGGGGCGCTGGACGAATTGAACTCGCACCTCGGCGTCGCCGTGGCCTGCCAGCCGGCGGACCCCGTGACCGACCTCCTTCGTCGCGTGCAGAACGATTTGTTTTCGCTGGGCGCCGACCTCGCGGCCGGGGGCGGGGCGGGCCCGGACAAATCCCGCGTGGCCTGGATGGAACGGGAGATCGACCGCATGACGGCCGAACTCGAGCCGCTCCGCAATTTCCTGCTGCCGGGCGGCTCGCCCGCCGCCGCCCACATTCACGTGGCCCGAGCCGTCTGCCGGCGCGCCGAGAGGCGGGTCGTGGCGCTCTCCGAATGCGAAGCCGTCTCCCCGGCCGCCCCCATTTACCTCAACCGGCTCTCGGATTTTCTCTTCACCCTGGCGCGCTACGAAAACCACCTCCGCGGAATGGCGGAGCCGAAGTGGGTCAAAGAATAGCCCCCCGGACCGCTCACCGCGCCGTCCGGGCCAGGATTTCCTCCGCCGCGCGCCGGCCGGTTTCCATCGCCCCATGCACGGTGCCGCTGTGTCCGGCGGTGTCCGTGGCCTCACCGGCAAAAAACACCTTGTTGTCCAGCGGCGCGGCCAGAACCACCCGGTCCCGCTCGGTGGTGTGGATGGTCGGATAACTGTAGAGGCCGCGCACATGGGGATCCGCGCCCCAATCGGCCACAAAGCCGTCCTCGAACGATCGCGAGGCGAGGCGCGGACGGAAGATTTCGTCCAGTTCGCCGAGGGCAAATTCAAGCGGATCGACGCCCATGGCGCCGAGCGCCTCGGCCCGGGCGCCCCCCAGAAAGGCGGTGAGCAGACGGTTGTCCTCCGACTTTCCGTTTCCCGTGGCCCAGTATTGGGGCAGGAAGCCGTCGGTATGCAGGAAATACATGCGTTCGTCCCAGAAGCGGTGACGGAATTTGAGGACGATTTTCATGCCCGGATCCATGCCGATGGCGTTCATGGCCCGGACCTTTTCCGGCGGCAGCGGAGGGTCGAAGGTGATGCCTCCCTCGCGCAGGACGCGCAGGGACACGGTGACAAGGACCGCGCGGGCCGTCAGTTCCCGGCCGTCGCCGAGCCGCACACGAGGTACATCCGTCCAGTTCAGCGTGTCCACCGGCGAGCGAAGCCGGATGTCGAGTCCGGGAAGGAGCGGTTCAAACAGGCAAAAATACCGCTGGCGAAGCGTGTAGTTGGTTTCCCGCGCCTCCCAGCCGCGCTCGTAATGAAGGAACCCGCCCATGGCCAGCCGGTCCAGCGTCGTGCCGTGCTCGACACCAAGGCGGGAATCGAGGTAATGCCAGGCGCGGCGCGGAAAATGATCGCGGGTGAGATGTTCCTGCACCGACACGTTCGGACCGGCATACCGACCCAGACCGTCGATCAGATCAAAGGCCCGGCGCACATCCGGGTCGCGCTCCGCCTGGTCCAGGAAACGCAGCCCCCCGTCGAGCCGCATCATGTCGTCGGTCGTGAAATGGCGCAGTGTCTCCAGGCCCAGACGATCCGCCTCGCGCAGCAGCACGTTGTCGGCCCCATGCACCTCCTCGGCGCCCAGTTCGATCGGGAAATCCGCAAAATCCTCCCGCGCCCGCACCCGGCCGCCGACGAATCCCGTGGCTTCCAGCACCACCGCCGGACACCCGGCGGCCCGCAGGCGATCGGCGGCGCAGAGTCCGGCGACTCCGGCGCCAATGATCACGACGGGATCCTCCATCGAAACGCCTTTCTCGCAAATTCCCCGCCCCACCGCCAGCCGGAAAACAACCGGTTTTTCCTTTTCCCATGGAGCCCCTTGGATCATGCTGAAAAGCATGAGTGCGGTGATTGACTGGGAACAGCTCGACATGATCGCCGACGGATTCACCGAGGAATTCGTCGAGATTTATCGCGAGTTCCTTGCAGAAATTCCCCAACTGCTGGCCGCCCTGCAGACCCACCTCGAGGCCGCGGACGCCACCCAGGTCGCGCGCCTGGCACACCAGATCAAGGGCAGCGCCGCCAATTTCGGGTTCATCGCCGTCAGCGGCCCCATGGCCAGCCTCGAACACGCTGCCAAGGGCGGTTCGCTGGCCGGTGGCGCGGACCTTCTCGCCACCGCCCAGACCGGCTTTGCCTCGGCCGTGCGCGAGGTTCAGGAACGGCGCGGCGTGTAGGGAATCGGCGCCCGCCCCGGGTGCGCCGACCGTTCCGGGGACGCTCCCCTTCCCGCCGCCCGAACCAAACTTGCCACTTGTCACTCTCCCATGCGCGTCGCAGAAAGGACGGGTGGCAGCCGTTTTTTATCTGGGTCCCGAAGGGACGTTCTCCCATATCCTCGCACGGAAGCGTTTTGGAAAGGGCGCAACCCTCGCCGCCAGCCCGACCATCGAAGGCATCTTTGAAGGGGTGACCGCCCAACCCGGCGCGCTGGGACTGGTGCCCGTGGAAAACTCCAGCGGCGGAACCGTCTATGATTCCGTGGACATGCTGATCCGCCATGCCGGCCGTCTCGTCATTCACGAGGAACTGGCCCTCGATGTGCGCATTGCCCTGCTCGGACGCAAAAACAAGGAGATCCGGACCGTGTACTCCCATTTCGTCCAGCTCAAGCATCATGCCGACTGGCTCAAACAGCGGTATCCGCAGGCCCGGCTGAAGGCCGTGCCGAGCACCGCCGTGGCCGCACAGAACGCCGCCGACGACGCCCAGGCCGCCGCGTTGGCCTCGCCCGGTGCGGCCGAGTTCTACGGGCTGGACGTTCTCGAGCGTCCCCGAGTGGGCCGCGAGGTCAACGTGACCCATTTTTACGTGATCTCCGCCCTGCCCCCGGAGGAGGAACCGGCGGTGGCCGAACCCAAACGCACCGCGCTGGTGGCGGCCCTGCCCAATGTCTGCGGCAGCCTGCACCAGTTCCTGGGGCCGTTTGCCCGGCAAAAGGTCAGCCTGACGCGCATCGTGTCGCGCCCGGTGCCGGGTCAGCCACAGACCTACGTCTTTTTTGTCGAAATCGAAGGCGGACCGGAATCCGCCCCGGTGGCGCGCGCCCTGAAGAGGGCGGGCCGCCTGGCCGAATCCCTGAGCAATCTCGGGACCTTTCCCACCGGCCGGCGCTTCAAATCGTAGGTTGCACAAGAAGAACGGCTCCGGCAAATTCACGGGCCATGAAGCGACTTCTCGCCCTTCTTTTCTTCCTGCCGGTTGTGCTTTGCGCGCAGGAAACCATCACCATCCGCAAGGGGGACACCACCAGCGTGGCCCTCAAGACCCTCGGCGGAGCGGACGGCGCCGCCGCCACCAAGGTGCTGCAAAACGACCTCGACCTTTCCGGGCTTTTCTCGATCACACCTCCGGAGCGGGCCACCTACCTCATCGGAGGCTCCGCCTCCGGCGGCTCGCTGGAGGGTCAGGTGACCGACACCCGCGGCAGCGTGGTGCTGCGCAAGACCTACTCGGGAGGCCTGCGCGCGGCGGCCCACAAGTTCGCGGACGACATTGTTTCCACCCTCACCGGACAAAAGGGCATCGCCAGCACCAAGATCGCCTTTGTTTCCAGCCGCACGGGCACCAAGGAAATCTACACCGCCGATTACGACGGCGCGAACGTCAAACAGATCACCAACGACCGCACCATCAGCGTGTCCCCGGCGATTTCCCCGGACGGCAACAAGCTGGCCTACACGGGGTATCAAAGCGGGTACGCGGACATTTACCTCATCGATCTGCTCACCGGAGCGCGCAACCGCATCATCAAGTTTCCCGGCACAAACTCGGGCGCGAGCTTTGCGCCGGACGGCAACCGCATTGCCTGCACGCTGAGCAAGGACGGCAATCCGGAGCTCTACATCGTGGGGATCAGCGGCGGCGGCGCGCGGCGGCTCACCCGGACCAAGGGTGTCGAATCCTCGCCCACCTGGTCGCCGGACGGCTCGCAGATCATTTATTCCTCGGATGACCGCGGCGGTCCCCAGCTTTACCGGATCAGCGCCGGCGGCGGATCCGGGGAGCTGATTCCCACCGGTTATTCCTACTGCACGGAGCCGAGCTGGTCGCCGGACGGCCAGAAGCTCGCCTTCACGGTGCGTTCGGGCGGCTTTTCCATCGCGGTGAAGGACCTCCGCTCCGGCGCGACCCGCATCCTGGGCGCCGGCGAGGACCCGGTTTTCGGCGCCAACTCGCGCCACCTCATCTACAGCTCCGGATCGAGCCTCATCCTGCTCGACACACAGACCGGCCGCCAGGTTCCGATCATCACCGGCCTCGGCAAGGTGACCGAACCGACCTGGTCGCGCTGATCCGGCTGATGCGGGTTGATTATTTTCCGCGAAGACCGTAAACCATCATTCCACAATGAAAAAGCTGCTGACCCTCGGCCTCGCTGTGTTTGTGACAGTGGCCTTTGATTCCTGCAAAAAGAAACAAGGCGACCAGTTTGCCGGCATCGACGGGGATTATGTTTCCGGAACCCCGCTGCCCGACCGGATCGACGGGGCGGGATTCTTTGGCAACAACGTCGTGCGCGGTCAGTTCCCGCCGGTTTATTTCGGTTATGACAGCTTCACGGTCTCCGATGCCGAGCTCATGAAGCTCGAGCAGGTGGCCTCGGCGATGCGCTCGAACGGCAAGACGCTCATCATTGCGGGCTTCACCGACGAACGCGGCACGGAGGAATACAACCGCGGTCTCGGCGAGCGGCGCGCGCTGGCCGTGCGCGAGGCTCTGATTTCCATGGGCATGAACGGGGGCCGGATCCAGACTGTGAGCTTTGGCGAGGAAATGCCGGCTGATCCCGGCAGCGGCGAAGCGGCCTGGGCCAAGAACCGCCGGGCGGAATTCGGCGTGGTGAAATAACGCGCGTGCGCGTTCCCCTGCTGGATCTCACCCGCGAGCCCGCGCCGGTGAGGGAGGCCGTCGAGGCACGGGTCAGGGCCGTCTTCGATACACGGCAGTTCATTCTCGGCCGCACCGTCGAGGAATTCGAAAAGGCGTTCTGCGAGCTGACCGGCTGCGCCCACGCGGTCGGCATGTCGTCGGGCACCGACGCCCAGCTGGCCATCCTCATGGCCATGGACATCGGCGCCGGGGATGCCGTCCTGACCACGCCCTACACGTTTTTTGCCACCGCCGGCTGCATCCACCGCGTCGGCGCGGAGCCTGTCTTTCTCGACATCCGGCCCGACACCCTGCACCTCGATCCCGTCCGGGTGGCCGAATACCTGGCCGGCTGCCGGCGGGCGGACGACGGCACGCCGCTCACCCCGCGGGGAAACCGCATCCGGGCCGTCATTCCGGTGCATCTTTTCGGCGCGTGCTGCGACATGGACGCCCTCCACAAGGCGGTCCGGCCGTTCGAAATTCCCATCATCGAGGACGCCGCCCAGGCCATCGGATCCTGGTATCCCGGCGCTTCCGGAGCCGCCCATGCGGGCACGCTGGGCCACTCCGCCTTTTTCAGCTTTTTCCCGACCAAGAACCTCGGCGCCGCCGGCGACGCGGGGTTGTCGGTCTGCGCCTCCGCGGAATTTGCCGACCGGCTCCGGCTGGTGCGCAACCACGGAATGGAACAGCGGTATTTTCACCGCATCGTGGGCGGCAATTTCCGCATGGATGCCATTCAGGCCGCCGTGCTGCACGCCAAGCTGCCCTTTGTCGCGGAGTGGAACGCCGCCCGGCGCCGCAATGCCGCACTCTACCGGTCCCATCTCGGCGACCTTGGGGAAGTCGTGCTTCCCGCCGAACCGTGGAAGGACAGCGGCCTCGAAGGCCACCACACGTATCACCAGTATGTGGTGCGCGCCCAACGCCGCGATGATCTGATCGCCCACCTCACCGCCGCCGGCATCGGTCACGCCATCTATTATCCGGTGGCGCTGCACCAACAGGAGTGTTTTGCCCACCTGCAAAATCCGCCCTGTCCGGAAGCCGAACGCGCCGCCCGGGAAACCGTCGCGCTGCCCATCTTCCCCGGTCTGGGCGAGGACGAGATCGCCGCGGTGGCGGAAACCATCCGCGCGTTTTACCGGTCCTGAAAAGCGCCCTCCGGCCCCCGCCGGCCCCAGGGGCCGGCGGAGCGTGGCCTCAATAACTGTGCGACGTCAGCCGCGTCTTCCCGCGGAAGATCCAGTAGATGCAGGCCGTATAGGCCAGCACGATGGGCACCCCGATGCCGGCAATGATCAGCATGATGCCCAGCGTCTTGGGAGACGACGCGGCATTGTAAATGGTCAGGCTGTTCTCCGGATTGGGCTCCGAAAAGACCATGTAGGGAAACTGACTGAGTCCGAAGGTGGCCATGAGCAGGGCCATGCCCGCGCAGGAGGAAAGGAAGGCGTTGAAGGTGCGCCCCTTGTGGATTTCCCGCGGGATGTTCATGACGATGAGAATGTCCAGAAGCATCACGGCCAGAATCCACGGACGCTCCCGCGCCACCTGAACCATGCGGTCCACGTAAACCAGCGTGACCATGTTGAAGATCACGTAGCAGGTGATGAAGATGCCGATGAGCCGCGGCACCCAGCCGCGCACGATCATCTGCAGCTCGCCGTCGTTTTTCATCACCAGGTAGATCGCACCATGCATGGCGAAGAGAACCACCGTGGTGACACCGAGGAAGAGCGAGTAGGGATTGAGCAGGCCGAGGAACGTGCCGGCAAACTCGTAATCCGGCCCCAGCGGCACGCCGCGCACGATGTTTCCCATGGCCACGCCGATGAGGAAGGAGGAAAGCACACTGCCCAGGCAGAAGGCGATGTCCCACATCTTCCGCCACCAGCCCCACGGTTCCTTGCTTCGGAACTCAATGGCCACCGCGCGGAAGATGAGCGAGCAGAGCAGCAGCATGAAGGCGAGATAAAATCCGGAGAACACCGTGGCGTAGGCCTCCGGGAAGGCGGCAAACAACGCGCCGCCGCCGGTGACCAGCCAGACCTCGTTGCCGTCCCAGACGGGTCCGATGGAGTTCAGCAACAGGCGGCGGTGCTCGTCCTTCCTGACGAACAGATGCAGCGTGCCGACGCCGAGATCAAAACCGTCCAGGATGGCGTAGCCGGTGAGCAGGACCCCGACCAGAACAAACCAGATGACATTCAGGTCCATCATCATGCCCGGGCCTCCCTCGCGTGACGCACCACGTCCTTCCAGCTTTCCGGAAGTTGATCACTTTCCTCCCCATGATCCGGCCCGTGCTGAATCTTTCGGGTCAGCAGGAAGATAAACACCGCAAAAAGCAGCAGGTAAACGAAGGTGAACATAATGAGTGAAGCGAGAATCTGATTGGCGGTGACCACCTTCGACAGGGCGTCGCCGGTCTTGAGCAGATCATATACGATCCACGGCTGGCGTCCGATCTCCGCCGCAAACCAGCCGGCCTGGTTGGCGATCTGCGGTCCGAGCACACTGAATACCAGCACCCAAAGAAGCACCCGCGTCGCCGGCAGATCCGGCCGAAAAAGCGTGCCGCGAATCCAGAAAATGCCGGCCGCGATCACGAGCAGCAGCATCAGGACCCCCACCGTGATCATGATGTGGAAGAACTGGAACGTCGCCGGCACGTTGGGCCAGTAGGACTTGCGGATCTCGGTCAACTGTTCCGCGGAGGCCTCCGGGTAGCGCTTGCGCAGAAATTCATCCGACGGCAGCTGCCTGAGTCCCTGCACCGGTTTCTCCGGATCGGTCCAGGCCAGGAAACTCAGCAGACCCGGCACCTTGATCCCATGCGTCTTTTCCGCCTTGGAGTCCGGCCAGCCGATCAGGGTCAGCGGCGCGCGCGCCTCCGTCTCGTAAAGCCCCTCCATGGCGGCGAGCTTCACCGGCTGGTTTTTCACCACGCCCTTGGCGGACAGATCCCCGCTGATCATCTGCAGGACGGTGGCGAACATGCCCAGACCCAGGCCGACCTTGAGCGAAGCCTTGGCGAAATCATAGTGGCGCCGCCGCAGCAGGTAAAACGCGCTGATGCTCACCACCAGGAACGCCCCCGCCATCCAGGCGCCGAGGATGACGTGGGTCAGCCGGTCGACGGTCGACGGATTCAGCACCATGGCCCAGAAGTCATCCACCACCGCACGCACCGTCCCGAGATCGGCCTCCGTCACCACATGCCCCGGCGGCAGCACCACCGGCTTGCCGTCAACGACGGTCTCCAGGTGATACCCCGCCGGGGTCTGCATCCACGAATTCGCGACCACGATCCACACCGCGCTGAAATGCGCCCCCGCCGCCACCATGCAGGTCGAGAAGAAATGCAGGCGCGGGCCCACCTTGTTCCAACCGAAGAGAAGGACCGCAAGAAAACCGCTCTCCAGGAAAAAGGCAAAGATCCCCTCCGCCGCCAGCGCGCTGCCAAAGATGTCACCGACAAACCGCGAATACGTCGCCCAGTTCGTCCCGAACTCAAATTCCATCACGATTCCGGACGCCACCCCGATGGCAAAGGTGAGCGCAAAGATGCGCGTCCAGAACCGCGCCATGTTGTGATAAAGCACGTTCCCCGTCTTGAGCCAGAGTCCCTCCATGATCACCAGGATCACCCCCAGGCCGATGCTCAAGGGCGGGTAGATGTAGTGAAACGCCACCGTGAAGGCGAACTGAATGCGGGCAAGGATTTCAGCGTCCATTGTGACGGCCTTCATCCTATACACGGAATGGTCTGTGCCGTCTATAAGATTCTCTAATTTCCTACATACAACCAAACCCAGAGTGCAGTTTCTCTAATTTCTGCAAACTGGCGAGGCGGTCCATGACCGTCGTCCGATTCAGGCGGAAAACGGCGGCGGTCGCAGGCCGGCCCTCCAACCGGGATGCCGTTCGGCAGCCTATTTCGCCCAGTGAAGCACGTTGCGGATCACGCTCCAGCGTGGGGCGGACCGGGTGCGCGGTCGGCCTTCCAGCCAATAGCTCTGCATGGCTTCCTGGAAACCATTGGATTTTTGCAATTCGAGCCATTGATCGACCAGCACGGCAAATTCCCGCGAATTCGGAGGCATCAGATACGCCATCAGAAACGGTGTGCCAAAGTCCCTGGGCACCACCGCCGAAAATCCCGGATGCGCCGACGCCCACGCCCGCGCTTGGTCGAGCGTCCACAGCGCGGCGTCGATCGCGGTTTCCCCCGGCAGACTTTCATAACTGGGAATCACCACGATCCGGGCACGCGGAAAGAGCGTGCGCGCGAGAGACTCCATCAGTTCGCTTCGAAAAACGGCGATGCGCAGCGTTTCATCCTCGCGCAAGGCCTTGCCATCGCGGAGCCGTCCGGCCGTCTCGGTGCGCGCGATCAGGGCCAGGGGACTTTCGCGATACGCCCGCGACACCGTCGTTTCCCGCAGGCGTTCGGTGGTGAGAAAGATTCCGCCTGCCGCGAGGTCGAAACGCCCCACTTCCAGATCTTCGTTGAGTCGCGACCAATCGGTAAACGGGACGAGCTCAAGATCGACATTGAGCGCACGCGCCAGCGCATACATGAAGGCAATGTCATACCCCACCAACTCGCCGGCGGCCTTGAAATAGCTGAACGGAATCACCTGCGGCGCATAACCAACCTTCAGACGTCCCGTGGAACGAATCCTCTCCACCACCGGGAGCCGATTGGGCGGCTGCGTCGTGGACTCCCGCAGCACGTTGGCGCGCACCGCTCCGACCAGATCCGGCGGCAGCGTGAAGGTGAGAAGGGTTTCGCTTTGGGGCGGAACCAGCCGCGATCCCACAAAACGCCCTCCAACCACCAGTCCGCCGAGCAGCAGCACGGTCACCGTGAGCGCCGTGGCCAGCCTGGCCGCCCGCACGCGCACCAGACCATAGTAGCTGGCCGGCACGAG
>CALCJD010000110.1 GCA_937960895.1 uncultured Spartobacteria bacterium
GCCTCGCTGTCCATGCGGTAGAAATCAAAATGAAAAACCGGCAGCCGTCCGCCGGCATATTCATGCATGAGGGCAAAACTCGGACTTGAGGCCTCCGTCTCACACCCCAATCCCTCCACCAATCCGCCGGCAAACTGGGTTTTCCCCGCCCCCAAAGGTCCCTCCAGACTCAACACCGCTCCCATGGCCAGATGTTCGGCCACGACACGTCCCAGCTGACGGGTATCCTCGGGCCGCGCGCAGATAACTCCTTCGGCGGTAAACAGTTGGGAAAACAGTTCGGACGGCGGCATGCCGCACTCTAAAGAACCCCGCCCCGAAAGCTCAACTCCGCAATCAAAGTCCCTTTGCTAAACACGCTGGCATTTTTTCTTCCACCTGATAGCAAGCGCCTCGGAGGCGACATGAACTGGTTTTACGCAACTAAGGAAAAAACGCAGGCCGGTCCGGTGGATGAAGCCACCCTGAGGAAACTGCTCCAGGCCGGCACCATCACCCCGGAAACCCTGATCTGGAAGGAGGGCATGGAGAATTGGACGCCCTATTCCCGCGTGTTTGGCTCCTCCTCGCAAACCGGAGCGGCACTCTCTCCGACCACCACCTGCACGGAATGCGGCCGGTCGTTTCCGCCGGACCAGTTGGTCTCCATCGGAGGCCGCAGCGTCTGCGCCGGCTGCAAACCCGTCGCGCTGCAGCGTTTTCAGGAAGGCGGCGAGCAGCTGTCCGCCCCCATGGAACCGGATGCCCTTTGGGCCCGGGTGCTGGCCAACGGAGGCAAGGTGCGTCTCGAGGAGGTCCTCAAGGACGCTTGGAAGACGTATTCCGGCAATTTCGGCCCCTGCCTCGGGGTCACCCTGCTCGCCTACCTCATCACTTCGGTTCCGAGCAACATTCCCTATCTGGGACCGATCCTCATCATTCCCATGATGCTTTGCGTGCAGCAGCAGATGATGGCCGGACTACAGTGGTATTTCCTCAGGCAGATCCGGGGCGGTCAGGCCACGCTGAATGATGCCTTCGCCGGGTTCCGGCGCGGTTTCGGCCAGCAGGCGATCTTCATGGCGATCTACATGGCGGTGACGTTTGCCCTGATCCTCCCGTTTCTCGTGGTGGGATTCGCCACGGAGGCTTTCAAAAACAATGAACTGCCCATCTTTCTCGGAGTGCTCCTTCTGATTCCGACGCTGGTCCTCGCGTATCTCGGCATCCGGTGGTTCTTCACGTCCATCATCATTCTCGACAAGGGTCAGCCCGCGCTGGCTGCGATGAAGCTGAGCGGACGCGCCGCCCACCACAATTTCGGCGCGTTCATTCTGCTGCTCCTCATCGTGACCGTCCTCGCCTTTGCCGGAGTCTGCGCCGCGTGCGTGGGTATCATTCTGGTGTTGCCCTACATCACGGCCATCATTGCCCACACCTACAACCAAATCTTCGGACAGGAAGGATCCATCGAGAAGATTTAGGTGACCCCGGCCCCGATCGAAGCTGTCCTGTGCGGTCTGCCAGGCGGAACTTCCGCTTGATCAGGAGACCGGCGGCCGGCCCTTCGAATGGCCTTCCTGCCCGAGGACGGTGACGTGCTGCGTTTTCCTTGCCGC
>CALCJD010000111.1 GCA_937960895.1 uncultured Spartobacteria bacterium
CCCCCTCCGGAGCTCTCCCGCTCCAGCAAACTCCCACGGCCGGAGGTTTTCCTCCCGAACGATTTCCTCCGCGGCAGCCTCGCCGGGGTTTACGGTTTCCTCAAAACGGATCCGGCGGAGATTCCATCCGTCTCGCCCGCGGGAAGGCCCAGTTCGGCCGGGCTGATCCTGTGGCGGAAAACCTTCCACCGGTGAGATTGGCGTTCCTGCAATCGGCATTTTTCCAACGGCCGGTGGCCGCGCCGGGGTCGGCAAGAGGCCGGGGCCGCCCCATCAATTCGCCAGACTGGAAATAGCGACGTTCCGGAGGCGTGCGACGTCACGCAGGTAGTCCGCGCGCACCTGGGTGGTGTCGATCCGCATCCAGCCCGGCTGTGTGCCCCGGGGCACGTCGTGTCCCACCACCTTCGCAAAGGGAGACAGACCGTCTTCGGTTTCAAACTGCGGATTGGCGGCGAAATGAATCATGTATCCGCTTAGACGGTGGTGATGAACGGAATGCCCGTCGCAATGCGGGGCGTCCAGGCGAGAAAGGCATCCGGCGATATCCGCTCCAAAATGATCGCCGCCGCCCAGGGCGTGATCATGCGTCGGATCGAAACAGTCGCTCGGTTCGGCGGCGGCCACCCGGTCGAAATGGACGGTCTCCACCCCGTATCCCTCACGCACCGGCGGGAAGCATCGATCATGGCATCCGGCCAGTATTTGGTTGCCGGACACATCACGGCAAACATTCCCCCGGCCGCAGTTCTCGAGATGGATTTCCCCGTCGCGCTTTTTCGCCATGGACGGAAGGGCGGCTTCCGCGGTAGCAACGGCCACATCCTGGCAGGCGACCGTTCACTTACGGCATGCGACAGGGTCACAATCACACGCGCGTCCATGGCATTCGGTCCGCCATCAACTTCCAGGCCGTTCCTGCGTGGGGCAACCTCGTTGTTGGCGGCAGTCCCCTTGACCTTCCGCACCGCCGGCACCGAACTCGGAACGGCAAACCGGGCGCCCGCCTTCTTCTCTATCGCCAACATTCACAGCAGGGGGCGTCGGAAGCGACCCGATGAACTCACGACCGGTTCGGGAATTGTGCCAACCGACCGCCGCATGGCGTCTGGTATCAAAGCCCGGCACAAGGGAAGCGTTCCCGAGTTGGAGGTCCGCCTTCAATGAGGCCGGCGCCCAGGGCGCTCGCGGGGAACCGAGCGGGACAGCCAATTGCTTCAATATTTGGATTTAACGGTTCGTCCGGTCGAGGCGGAGACGTTCAGCGTCGTGCGGCTTTCCGCACGGACCGGTTGGGCAGACCTTCCGCCACCCGAAGGAAATATTCATGGAGGGCGATCAGGCCACCGCCGACCAGCATGCCTTCAGGGCCCGACGTGGAGCGGATCACCTCGACCTGGCGTCCCTTGATGGGGCGGATCTGGCTGAGGACATCCTTTTGCAAGGCAAGGAACCGGCGCTCGGTCAGGGCCGGGTCGTCGCTGCTCACGATGACCAAGTCGACGTCGAGAAAATCGGCCAGCATGGCGATCGACTTGCTCTCCACGCGATAGAGCCGGTCCCAGTCCTTTTCGGTTTTCAGGTGCCGGATGTCGGGGTGCTCGCGGAAAAAATCCGTGGTCAGTTCCCCGGCGGCGGAATGACTGCCCCGGAAAACCTCCCCGCCCAGAACGATGCCGACGCCGTGGACCAGGAATTTGTCATGCCGTTGAATGAGATAATACAGGAAGGACTTGCCGCGCGCCTTTGCGGTGGAATGTTGTTCCAGATAGGCGCCGCAGGGGACGTTTCGTTCCACGTAGACGGGCGCCTTCAGGTGTTTCTGCAGCATGTCGCGCAGCGGCACCTCGGTCATTTTGAGGGGGTGCGAATAAATGACCTCCCCCCGCGCCCGGTCGACGATGCCCTGCACGCAGACTCCGAGTCCGGCAAACCGGCTCATGGGCAGCCGGCGGGACTCCGCCAGGGTGCCGATGCGTTCCCGAATGCTCTCCACGATATCCTGCCAACCCAGATCGATGGGCAGCAATTCCTGCGCGACGATGTGACCGGCGGCATCCAGCAGACACAGATAGTTCCCCTTCAGATCGATGCGCCAGCACGCCACCCAGGCGAACGACGCGTCGATTTCCAGGGATACCTGCTTGGCCCCCACGCCTCTGGCCGCCAGCGTTCCGGCTTCCCGCACAATCCCACACTCCCGCAATTCCCGGATGATGTTGGAAACCGTCGAAGGCTGCATGCCATAGGTTTCCGCGATCTGACGCTGCGAAATATGGCCCTCGCGGAGAATGCATTGCAGAACGGTCAGGCTGTTCCAAACCGCCATGCTCCGGTGGTTCGCTCCGGTCAGTTTTCCCGATCGTGGACGCATCGCGGATATTTGACATGCGTGCGAATTTCAACGCGACAAGAAACCGTTAAAAATTTGAACTTTTCCAGGATTTCATGGACGGGATCCGCCGTGGGGCCGCGACTCCGCGAAAAACAGCGGGGCCGGGGGCGTCCGCCGAAGGTCTTCCCGGACGATTCACCGTCCTGGCCGCCCGCGTTTCCGGCGGCCGGTGGTCCGCGTCATGCCGCTCCGGAGGGGCACGCCGCGGGACGTTCAGGCCGCCGGTGGGGGATCTCCGGTCGGAGCTGTCACCAGTCCCGGCGGCCGGCTCCCCGTTGTCGGGTTCAACAGCCTGCCCTGAAAAGAAGAAAGCCCGCCAGTGACGGCGGGCTTCTTCATGCGGGAGGGAAATCGTCAGTTTCCTTTAGCGCGAATAGAGCTCAACGACAAGCTGTTCGTTGACAATCGGGTTGATGTCTTCCCGACTGGGAATGCGCAGAACGGAACCGGTGAGATTGTCCTTGTCGACCTGGAGCCAGTCCGGCGTGGTTTGCGCGGCGGTCTGATCGAGGAACTTGGTGGCCAGGCGCTTCGAGCGGTCGCTGGTTTTGATGGCCACCTTGTCACCGGCCTTGAGGTTCATCGAGGAGGCCGTGGCCTTGCGGCCGTTGACGGTGACGTGTCCGTGGGAAACCATCTGGCGGGCGGCGCGCAGGGTCTTGGCGAAGCCCATTTTCTGCACGACGTTGTCGAGGCGGGTTTCCAGGAGCTGGAGGAGGATTTCACCGGTCACACCGCGCTTGCTGGCGGCCACCTGGAAATAACGGCGGAACTGGCGTTCGAGCACGCCGTACTGGAAGCGGAGCTTCTGCTTTTCGGCGAGGGCGAGGGCGTAGTCGGAAAGTTTGCGACGGGCTCCCTTGGGGCCGTGCTGACCCGGAGGATAACTCTTGTTTTCGAAAGCCTTCGGGGAACCGTGAATGAGCACGCCGTAGCGGCGGCTGACTTTGGTCTTGGGTCCGGTATAACGAGCCATGGATGAGGAAATTTAAGTTGGTAAGTTGGTAGATTTCAAGAGTGCAGGTCGCGGGGCGACGGGCGCCGAATTCGGCCGGCCCCACCCGGGACCTGACACCCTGTTCTTGTCAGACTCGGCGTTGTTTTGGCGGACGGCAGCCGTTGTGGGGCACCGGAGTCACATCCCGGATGATCGTGATCTCGAGACCGACTGCCTGGATGGCGCGGACGGCGGACTCACGTCCGGCGCCGGGGCCCTTCACACGCACTTCCACTTCCTTGAGACCATGGCCCATGGCCTGTTTGCAGGCATCCTGGGCGACCATCTGCGCGGCGTAGGCCGTGCTCTTGCGCGAGCCCTTGAAGCCGCACTTGCCGGCGCTCGACCAGCCGATCACCGCACCCTTGAGGTCGGTGATACTGACGATGGTGTTGTTGAAGCTGGCCTGAATGTGGGCGATGCCCTGCGTGATGTTCTTGCTTCCCTTGGCCCTGATGATCTTGACGGGCTCAATCGTGTCGTCGAGGGAGAGGCTGACCGGTGCCGGAGCAGCGGCGGGGGCTGCGGCCTCCTTCTTGGACTTCTTGGCGGCCTTGGGTTTGGCTTCGGCCGGCGCCGGGGCGGCGGCGGCGGTTTCCGTGGTGGCACCTTCGGCAGCAGGAGCTGCGGCTTCGGCTTTCTTCTTGGGAGCCGCCTTTTTCTTCTCGGCGGGAGCGTCGGCTGCCGCTTCAGGCGCAGCCGGGGTCGGATTGAGTTCGTCAGACATAGGTCAATTACACTTTGCCGGCCTTGGCGTTCGGGTTGCGCTGCACGCCGACGGTCTTGCGGGGACCCTTGCGGGTGCGGGCATTGGTGGAGGTGCGCTGTCCGCGCACGGGCAGTCCGCGCCGGTGGCGGATGCCGCGATAGCAGTTGATGGCCTGGAGACGCTTGAGGTTGCTCTGCATCTCACGGCGAAGATCACCTTCAATCACGATCTGCAGGGAGCTGATGGCGTGAATGATGGCGTTGAGTTGTTCGGGCGAAAGATCCTTGGCACGGATGTTGGGATCGATGCCGGCGGTTTCCAGAATGCGTTTCGTATTGCTCGGCCCGATGCCGTAAATGTACGGCAGCGAGGCTTCGATGCGTTTGTCACCGGGAATTTCTACTCCAAGAAGGCGAGGCATAGGCTTTGTTCGGAAATGCGGGTTGGATGTATGATGTGGGTGGCGATGTGAGGCGTCGGGACGTTCAGGAGGATTTTTCCATCAGACATCACACATCAGGCCTGGGGCTTCAGCCCTGTTTCTGTTTATGGCGCGGGTTTTTGCAGATCACGCGCACGACGTTCTTGCGACGCACGATCTTGCAGCTTTCGCACTGGCGTTTAACGGAGGCTCGGACTTTCATTTTACAGTTTGTGTTTTTGGCGCATCTTTGTGTCGGAAGGTGATGCGGCCCTTCGTGAGATCGTAGGGGGACATTTCCACCATGACCTTGTCACCGGGAAGAATGCGGATGAAGTGCAAACGCATTCTTCCGGAAATGTGCGCGAGGATGCGATGCCCGTTCGCCAGCTCAACACGGAACATGGTGTTTGGCAGCAACTCGACGACTTTCCCTTCTACTTCAATAGCGTCTTTCTTGGCCATGTCAAGATTTCCGGAGCGCCGTCGGTGACGAGCACGGTGTGTTCGAAATGGGCGGAAGGGAGGCCGTCGGCGGCGACCACGGTCCATTTGTCGGCGAGGACGCGCACCTGCGCCTTGCCCATGTTGATCATGGGCTCGATGGCGAGGGTCATGCCGGCTTTCAATCTGGGCCCGGTGCCGCGTTTCCCGTAATTCGGGATCTGCGGTTCCTCGTGAAGACTGCGGCCGACGCCATGGCCGACAAATTCGCGGACCACCGAGAAGCCGTGGCGGATGGCCTCCTCCTCGACGCTGGCGCACAGGTCGCCCAGCCGGCGGCCGGCCCGGGCGAGGTCCACGGCGTTGTTGAGGGCCTGTTCGGTGACGGTGAGAAGCCTTTCGACCTCGGGGTCGACGACCCCCACCGGGACGCTCATTGCGGTGTCGCCGATCCAGCCGTCGCGCACGATGCCGACGTCAAGTTTCACGACATCGCCGTAGCTGATCTTGCGCGGACCGCCGATGCCGTGCACCACCTCCTCGTTGAGGGAGATGCAGATGTAGCCGGGAAATTTCTTGTAGCCAAAGAAGGCGCTGCGCACGCCCGCCTCGGCCATGAATTCCTTGGCGGCGTGGTCGATGTCCCCGGTGGTGACGCCGGGCGCAATCAGGTCCGCAAGGCGGTTCAAAATCAGCGCGGCGGTTTCGCCGGCCTTGCGCATCTTTTCGATTTCCGCAGGGGTCTTGATGGGAATGCCGCTCATGCCGCCTCCTGGAAATCGTTGTAAAGGCGGCGAAACACTTCATCGCGACCCGGAGTGACGTCCACTTCCCTGAGCAGTCCCCGTCCCCGGTAATGGTCCACCACGGGCAGGGTGTGCTCGCGATACTGGGCGAGCCGGCTGCCGAGGGCCTCAAGTGTGTCGTCGTTGCGCCGGCCGAGGGCCCCGCCGCATTTGGGACAGGGGGTTTGGGCCGTGACGTTGTGAAACTTCTCGTTGAAGACCGCGCCGCAGGCCGTGCAGGTGAGCCGGCTGGTCATGCGCTCGCGCACGAGATCCTCGGAGAGGTTGAGAAAGTAGACCGCATCGAGCGGCAGCTGCCGCTGGGCCAGACCTTCGTCAAAGGCGGACGCCTGTCCGAGCGTGCGGGGAAAACCGTCGAGGATGAAGCGCTTGCGTCCGTCGATCCATTTCCAGACCACGCGCAGGGCCAGTTCGTCGGGAAACAGTTTGCCCTGGCTCGTCCAGCGGTCGGCTTCCAGGCCGATCTCGCTGCCGCGGGCCTTTTCTTCACGCAGAATCGCACCGGTCGACCCGGCGGGAACGCCGAACGCCGCCGCCAGGAGAGCCGCCTGGGTGCCCTTGCCGGAAGCCGGCGGGCCGAGCAAAACGATGCGATTCTTCATGGCGTCCCTCAGCCTCCCCTGGCCAGGAGAATCGTCACTCCCGCGATGACCAGCACGCCGATGCCGGCGTAGATGATCACGAGCGTATTGTCGTCCAGCACCTGGCCGGATCCGAGGCGGGGACGGTTGTCGCGTCCGCGAATCTTGCCCTTGCGAAGGAATCCGTCGTAGTGACGCTGGAGAAGGTGGGTTTCCACCTGACGCATGGTGTCGAGCACCACGCCCACGATGATGAGCACGCCCGTGCCGCCGAAGAACTGCGCGGTCATGTAGGGCACGTTCAGCCACTGCGCCAGCAACTGCGGAAGCACGGCGATGAGCGTCAGGAAGACCGCGCCGGCAAAGGTCAGGCGCGACATGGTGTAGTCGAGGAAATCGGCGGTGGGCTTGCCCGGACGCACGCCCGGAATCAGACCGTTGTATTTCTTCAGGTCATCGGCAATCTGGACCGGCTGGAACTGCGTGGCCACCCAGAAGTAGCTGAAGAAGAAAATCATCGCCCCGTAGAGCACGTAATGCAGCCACCCGGAGGTGAGCAGGTGGGCGAGATCCGAGGCCCAGGCCTGATTCGGGAAGGCCATGCTGAGGATCTGCGAGGGGAAGAGGAGGATGGCCTGGGCGAAAATGATCGGCATGACGCCCGCGTAGTTCACCTTGAGCGGCATGTACTGGCTCTGGCCGCCGTAAACCTTCCGTCCCACCACGCGCTTGGCGTACTGGATGCTGATGCGTCGGGTGGCCTGGGTGACGGCGATGACCGCCGCGATGACGATCAAAAGGAAAAGGCAGAGGAGAACAAGGATGATGGGGCTGACGTTCGCCTGCGCGCCCGGCTCGCTCGGCACAAACGTGCGCCAGGCCTGAATGAGACCGGCCGGCAGCTGGGCCAGAATGCCCACGGTGATGATCAGCGAAACCCCGTTGCCGACGCCACGCTCCGTGATCTGATCCCCCAGCCACATGAGGAACATCGTTCCCGCCGTCATGGTGAGGATGGTGATAAGCTGGAACGGCAGGCCGGGTTCCGGCACGAGGCTCATGCCCATCCGGTTGATGGTTTCCATGATCCCCGGCAGGAAGGGGTTGGCCTGGGGATTTTCAAAGGATTTCGCCAGCAGGAACCCCTGGAAAACACACAGCCCGATGGTGGCGTAGCGGGTGTACTGCATGATCTTCCGCCGTCCGCCATCCTCGCGGGACAGCTTGCCCAGCTGGGGAATCACCGCCGTCAGCAGCTGCATCATGATCGATGCGCTGATGTAGGGCATGATGCCGAGGGAGAAGATCGCGCAGTGGGCGAGGGCGCCGCCGCTGAAAAGGTTGAACAGCGCGGCCACGCCGCCGGCCGCCTGGCTGTTGGCGACGTTCTGGAACCATTCGCGCAGGACCTCCGCATTCACCCCCGGAGTGGTGACCGCCGAACCCACGCGGATGATCACAATCATCGCCAGGGTGAAGAGCACACGCTGCCGAAGCTCGGGAATTTTGAAGATGTTGGTAAATGCGGAAATCATGGGGAAGGGAAGGACCCGGCTACGCACAAACGCGGAGAAACGCTGGGCGCATCTCCGCGTGGTGAAGGGGCCGTGTCAAAACGGTCATCAAACTCAGGCCGCCTTCTTCGTGATGAGAGTCACGGAACCCCCGCTCTTCTCGATCTTTTCCCGGGCGGAGGCGCTGATGGCGTCCACTTCGAGGTGGAACTTTTTGCTGACCTCGCCGCGGCCGAGCACTTTGATGCCGTCGAAGGTGCCACGGACCAGACCGGCGCCGCGGAGGAGCTTTTCGTTGATGGCGGCTCCGTCGTCAAAGCGCTTCTCGAGGTCGTCGAGGTTGACCACCCCGTAGACCGTCTTGAACGCCGCGTTGCTGAAGCCACGCTTGGGCAGCTGACGGTAGATGGGCATCTGACCACCTTCGAAGCCGGGACGGATGCTGCCGCCCGAGCGGGCCTTCTGGCCCTTGTGGCCTTTGCCGGAGGTTTTGCCGTGGCCGGAGCTTTCGCCGCAGCCGAGACGCTTGCGGCGGTGTTTCGCACCGGGATTGGGTTTCAGATCGTGGAGTCTCATGACTTAGGCGGCGACAGGTTCGGCCTTGGCCTTGACGGCCTTGCCGCGGATTTTGAGGATTTCGTCTTTCGGGCGCAGGGCGGTCAACGCTTCCAGGGTGGCCTTGACCACGTTGGACGGGTTGCTGGACCCGAGGGATTTGGCGAGAACGTCACGGATGCCCGCGGCTTCGATGACGGCGCGGACTCCGCCGCCGGCGATGACGCCGGTACCCGGGGAGGCGGGCTTGAGCAGGACGCGTCCGCCGCCGAACTCACCGATCACCTCGTGCGGGATGGTGTTTTCGTGGACGGCGACCTGCACCATCTGCTTCTTGGCGGCTTCCGTGGCCTTGCGAATGGCTTCGCTCACCTCATTGGCCTTGCCAAAACCGATGCCGACCTTGCCCTTGTGGTTTCCGGAAACAATGAGCGCGCTGAAGCTGAAGCGGCGTCCGCCTTTGACGACCTTGGCGCACCGGTTGATGAAGACAACCTTTTCGCTCGTTTCCTTCGGCTCCTTGTCGAAGTCGTTGGACTGATTGGATTTGCGTTGAGTGGCCATGAGATTAGAATTCGAGTCCGGCTTCGCGGGCCGCGTCCGCGAGGGCCTTCACTTTACCGTGATATTTGAAACCGCCGCGGTCGAAGACGACCTTCTTGACGTTCTTGGAGGCGACACGCTCGGCGATCAGCTTGCCCACCTTGGTGGCGGTGGCCACGTTGGCGCGGGTCGACTTGTCGGAGCGGAGATCCTTTTCCGTGGTGTGGACGGAGGCGATCGTCGCGCCCTTGGTGTCGTCGATGATCTGGGCCGTGATGTGACGCTCGGAGAAATGAACGGCGAGGCGCGGACGCTCGGACGTTCCGGAAACTTTCTTCCGCAACCGGATATGGCGGATCTGGCGTTTGTTGAGTTGGGACATGGCTTACTGGACGGTTTTGCCTTCCTTGCGGCGGATCTGTTCGCCGGCATATCGGATACCCTTGCCCTTGTAAGGCTCCGGCGGGTAAAAGGCGCGGATGTCGGCCGCGATCTGGCCGACGAGATGCTTGTCGATGCCTTCGATGGCGATCTTGGTGTTGTCGTTCACCGTGATCTTCACTTCCTTCGGGATGTTGAAGAGGATCGGGTGGGATTTGCCGAGGCTGAGGTTCAGCTTGTCGCCCTGGACGGCCGCGCGGAAACCGACGCCCTGGATTTCGAGCTCCTTCTTGAAGCCCTCGTTCACGCCCGTCACCATGTTGGCGAGAAGGGCGCGGGAGAGGCCGTGCAGGGCCCGGGCCTGGCGGCTGTCGCCGTCGCGATCCAGCGTGAGGGTGTTGCCTTCGGTCTTGAGGCGGACCGCCTTGGGAAGGGTCCAGGACAATTTGCCCTTGGGGCCCTCGACGGTGACGGCCCCTTCGGCGCCGACGCTCACTTTGACCTTGGCGGGAAGTTCGATGGGTTTTTTACCGATACGGGACATGGCGTGCTCCTTACCAGACGTAGGCGAGGAGTTCCCCGCCCACATTTTGTTTGCGTGCTTCCTGGCCGGTGAGAATTCCCCGCGAGGTGGAAAGCACCGCGATGCCCATGCCGCCCAGAACGCGCGGTACCTCGGAGGCGCCCACGTAGCGGCGAAGACCCGGCTTGCTGATGCGCTTGAGCCCGGCAATGGCGCAGGCCTTGTTCACAAACTTGTTCTTGATCTTGAGCTGCGGTTTTCCGCCTTCGGGCGTTTCGAGCTCGTAACCGGCGATGTAGCCCTCCCTTTCGAGGATGCGGGCGATTTCGCTCTTGAGCTTGGAGTAAGGCACGTAGAATTCCGGCTTGCGCGCGCGGGCAGCGTTGCGCAGGCGGGTGAGCATGTCAGCTATCGGGTCGGTCATGGATGTTCAAGCAGTAGTTAGGCGGCCGCCCCGGCGGTCTCCTCTTGCTGCTCCTCGGGTTTGCGCACGGGTTTCTTGGCCTTGTCGGCGAAGGGCATGCCGAGTTCGCTCAGGAGCGACTTGGCTTCCTCGTTCGTGCGCGCGGTCGTGACGATGGTGATGTCAAAACCGATGTTGCGTTTGATTTTGTCGAGTTCGATTTCGGGGAAAATGGACTGGTCGGCGATGCCGAGCGTGTAGTTGCCGCGGCCGTCGAAGGCCTTGGTGGACACGCCGCGGAAGTCGCGGATGCGGGGCAGCGCCATGCAGATGAGGCGCTCCAGGAATTCGTACATCGTACGTCCGCGCAGGGTCACCTTCGCACCGATGGCCTGGCCCTTCCGCAGCTTGAAGTTCGCGATGCTCTTCTTGGCGAGCGTGGCGACCGGACGCTGACCGGTGATGGTGGCGATTTCGGTCTTGGCGATTTCGAGCGCTTCCTTGCTGTCGGCGCCGGCGCCAACGGAGGTGTTGACGACAACCTTGGAGATCTTGGGGACCTCGTGGATGTTCTTGTATCCATGCTTCTCACGCAGCGCCGCGATGACGC
This sequence comes from uncultured Spartobacteria bacterium, assembly GCA_937960895.1. Classification (GTDB taxonomy): domain Bacteria; phylum Verrucomicrobiota; class Verrucomicrobiia; order Chthoniobacterales; family Terrimicrobiaceae; genus CALCJD01. The sequence continues at coordinate 10,883 of CALCJD010000111.1, forward strand.
GGGTCTTGTAGAGGTTGAGAAGCTCGGGATCGGGCAATGTGGTGGCCATGGTGTGTTAGGCGGCTTTTTTCTTCGCCTTTTCTTTCTTGGGAGCGGGTTCGGCCAGCTTCACATTCGAGATGTGAATGGGGCCTTCGCGCTCGATGATCGCGCCGTTCGGGTGTTCCTGGGTCTTGCGCTGATGCTTCTTGATCATGCGAACCCCCTCGATGAGCACCTGGTTCTTGGCCGGAAGGACCTGGAGGACCTTGCCGGTGGCACCCTTGTGCACGCCCGAGATGACGGTCACGACGTCGTTGCGTTTGACATGAAATTTCGGTCTGCTCATAGCACTTCCGGCGCGAGGGAGATGATCTTCATGAAGTTCTTCTCGCGGAGTTCGCGGGCCACCGGTCCGAAGATGCGGGAGCCGCGGGGGTTGAGATCCTTGTCGATGATGACAATGGCGTTGTTGTCGAAGCGGAGATAGGAGCCGTCCTCGCGGCGGATGGGATGCTTGGTGCGGACGACAACCGCGCGAACCACGTCACCCTTCTTCACCGAACCGCCGGCGGAGGCCTCCTTGACGTTGGCGGTGATGATATCCCCCACACTGGCGTTCTTGGTGGGTTTGCCGATGACGCCGATCATGGTGGCCATGCGGGCGCCGGTGTTGTCGGCGACATCGAGACGGGAGCGAATTTGAATCATGGCAGCTTAGTGTTTGAGGATTTCCACAAGGCGCCAGCGCTTGAGGCGCGAAAGCGGACGGGTTTCCATGATGGCAACGCGGTCGCCCACCTTCGCCTCGTTTTTTTCGTCATGGACGTGAAAGCGCTTCACGTGCTTGACGATCTTGCCGAATTTCCTGTGGGGCACGCGGGTGACGGTGCGGACGACGATGGTCTTGTCCATCTTGTCGGACACAACCTCGCCCACGCGGGTCTTGCGCAGGTTGCGGGTGCGCTCGGCGGTGGACGCGTTGTCGGGTGTCGAAACGGTTTCGCTCATACGGTTTACTTGGCGGACTTGGCGGCGGCGCGCTTGGCGGTCAGGACGGTTTCCACGCGGGCCACGTCGCGGCGCAGGGCGCGCAACATGTGGGATTTTTCGAGCTGACCGGCCTGCTGCTGGATGCGCAGGTTGAAGATTTCATGGGAAAGCTCGCGCTTGCGGGCCTCGAGCTCCTTGATGGTGAGTTCCTTGATTTCGGCGATCTTCATGGCGCGGGATTATTTGGCGGCGTGGTGGCGCGAGATGAAGCGCGTGCGGACGGGCAGCTTGTTGGCGGCGAGACGGAGGGATTCCCGGGCGACGCTTTCGCTGACACCGTCGAGTTCGAAGAGGACGTTGCCGGGGCGGACGACGGCCACCCAGTGCTCGGGCTGGCCCTTGCCCTTACCCATTCGGGTTTCCGGCGGGCGGGCGGTGACGGACTTGTCGGGGAAGATGCGGATCCAGAGCTTGCCCTTGCGCTTCATGGCGCGGGTCATGGCCACACGGGCGGCTTCGATCTGGACGTTGGTGATCCAGGCCCGTTCGAGGGTCTGGAGGCCAAATTCGCCGAAGTCGATTTTCAGCGTGCGCGAGGCATTGCCGGCACGGCTGCCGCGCTGGGACTTGCGGTATTTGACGCGTTTGGGAAGTAAGGGCATGGCGTGATCCTCGGATTAATCAGGCTGCGGCCGGAGCGGCTGCTTCTTCGTTGCGGGGAGCGCGACGGCGCTCTTCGCGGGGCTGGGCTTCCTCGCTTTCCGCGGGGGTGGGGTTCTGCTTTTTGCAGATCCAGCATTTGACGCCAATCTTGCCGGCGACGGTTTCCGCTTCGGCAAAACCGTAGTCGATGGGCTGGCGCAACGTGTGGAGGGGAACCTTGCCTTCGTGATAGCGCTCGGTGCGGGCGATTTCCGCGCCGCCGAGACGGCCGGCGCAGCGGATCTTGATGCCCAGAGCGCCCTGCTCGATGGCGAGCTGGACGGCGCGCTTCATGGCGCGGCGGAAGGAAATGCGGCGTTCGAGCTGGGAGGCCACGTTCTCGGCGACGAGCTGGGCGTCGAGGTCGGGGGTCTTGATTTCCACGATGTCAATCTTGACCTGCTTGCCGCCGGCGAGACGGGAGATTTCCTCGGTCATCTTTTCGATTTCCGAGCCCTTGCGGCCGATGACCACACCCGGACGGGCGGTGTGGATGGTCACACGGACGCTGTTCCAGGCGCGCTCGATCACGATGCGGGAGACGGCGGCCTGGCGAAGCTTCTTCTTGAGGAACTCACGGATCCGGCCGTCCGCATACAAATAGTCGGCGAAATCCTTGCGCGAGGCATACCACTTCGACGACCAGTCGCGACTGATCGGAAGGCGGAAGCCGATTGGATTGACTTTCTGTCCCATGAATAAATTTTTTGAGGTTTTTGGAGCCGTTTTCGTCCCGAAAGTGATCAAGGGACAAAAAAAGCACGCAAAGGTGCTTCTCTCGGTTCCCCGACGTGGTGCGGGAGGGAAGAAACTATCGCCTTCCCAAGGACTGGCAAGAGAAAAGTTACGAAAAATGCCGGTTTGGCGCCGGTTTTCAACCGGCGGCCGGCGGTTTTGTGTTCCGGGAGAGACTTATTCCCGCGGATTGGTGCCCTTGAGCATCTCGCGCAGGGTCTCGACGGAGCGTTTGAGATCCTGCGGGTGCCGGGTCTTCTGGCTTTCGACGCGGGCGGCGATGGCGGCGACGGTTTCGCCCATCTGCTGCAGGGCCTTGCCCTTGAGGAGGCCCGCCATCTTGGAGCCGGGCGTGACGAGATTTTCGTAGCAGATCAGCGCCTTGCCGTCTTCGAAGGGCTCGACGCGCAGGCACCCGATGCTGTCCTTGGTCTGCACGGCGCGCAGGAGCTTCCAATCGACGCGGTAGGTGTTCGGCGCGGGGGACGTCAGGCTGTTCCGTGTCGTGTAATATTCATCCGGCAAAATGGGCACATCCAGCCCGTAGTCGACGTCCACGATGCAGGGGGAGACGCGGTGGGAGACCTCCGACTTGAGCACGTTCGGCACGTAGTCCTTGGCGTGGTTGAAATCGCAGAAAACCGCCGCCACTTCCTCCGGGGTGGCATTGACCGTCCGATAGATCTTCACCTTCGGCCACGGTTTTCCTGCAACCTTCTCACTGACAAGAATTTGCTCACCCCTTTTGACCCGGGTCTGCTCCCCGGCGGCCAGTTCATTGATGAGGCTGCCCTCGCAGCAGCTGCAGCCCGCCATCAGTCCAAAAACGACAAGGAGGAGAACACCAGAAAGTTTCGGGCGGATCATGGACGGGGAAATTTTTATCGGGATCCTTCCCGGGTGGCAAATCGGAAAGTGTGCATTTGACGAATTCCGGAAACCACCTATAATCCCCCTCCCTTTTCAAATCATTTTTTCAGAAAGTAGGTGAAGACATGCCGGAAGTAATCGTTCGCAAAGGTGAGCCGATCGACCGGGCGCTGAAGCGCCTGAAGTCGAAGCTCGACCAGGAGGGAATTCTCGACGAAGTGCGCAGGCTTCGCGCGTTCGAGACGCCCACTCAGAAATCGCGCCGCAAGGCCAAGAACAACGCCAAGCGCGCGAAGCTGAAGATCCGCTTTCATCTCAACCTGCCCTGAGCTTTTGCCCAAGGTTGTCATTGCCGGCTGCGGTTTCCTCGGAGAAGCCGCAGCCGCTTTGTTTTCCGGAGACGGCTGGGAGGTTCTGGGTCTGTGCGCCACCACCGAATCCGCCGCCCGCCTGGCGGACCGGCCATTTCCGGTTGAGGTCCGGGACATCACCCGGCCCGACGTTTTTCCCTCCCGCTGGCGGGACGCCGATGCCCTGATTCACTGTGCGAGCACGCGGGGAGGCGGGCCCGACGCCTACCGCAGGGTCTATCTGGAGGGGCTGAATCGCCTGCTGGACGGACTCCGACCGCGGCGCGCCCTGTTTGTCAGCAGCACGTCGGTTTACGCCCAGACGGACGGTTCCGTGGTGACGGAAACCAGTCCGGCCCGCCCCGATCGGGAAACCGGCCGGATCCTGCGGCTGGCCGAGGATGTGGCGCTGGCGGCCGGCGGACTGGTGGCCCGTCTGGCCGGGCTGTACGGTCCGGGTCGCTGCGTGCTTGTAAACCGGTTCCTCTCGGGGGAATCACGCCTCGAAAAAGGAAACCGCTGGCTCAACCTGATCCATCGCGACGACGCCGCACGGGCCCTCCGGCATTTGCTTGGGAGCGAGGTCGCCCCGGGCATCTACAATGTGTGTGACGACACCCCCGTCCCGCAGAATGAGGTGCAAAAATGGCTCGCCGACTTTTACCACCGTCCCCTCCCGCCGCCCGGGGACCCGGATCTTTCCCGCAGGCGCGGCTGGACCAGCAAGAGGGTTTCCAACGCGAAATTGCGGGCCACGGGGTGGAGGCCGGCCTTTCCCAGTTTCCGAGACGCCCTGCCATGCCTCACATGATCCATCGTCTGGAGATCGCCGTCGATCCCTCCACGATCGACGCCAACGCCCATGTCAACAATGTGGAATACGTCCGCTGGATGCAGGACGCCGCCATCTCCCACTCCCACACGGTGGGGTGCACCGCGCTGACCTCCACGGTGGGCGCCTCCTGGGTGGCGCGCAGCCACCACATTGAATATCTCCGACCCGCCTTTGCCGGGGAACGCCTGACCCTTTACACCTGGGTTTCCACCATCCGGCGGTCCAGTTCGCTGCGCAAATATCGCTTCGTGCGGGAGGGTACGGTCATCGCCCGGGGGGAGACCATGTGGGTTTTTGTGGACGCAGCCACCGGCAAACCCCGTCCCATTCCGCCGGAGGTGATGCGGGTTTTCACCCTCGTGCCTCCGGAGAAGGAACCGACGGAATTCCCTTCCTGAGCCGCGGGGCCCGGCGGGCCGGATTGACCGTCCGGAGCGGCGAAGCCCGTCGGGATGTCCGCTTCGGGGGGGAGCGGGAAACGTCAGCCGACCAGGCGCAGGGAGCGCCACGCGGATTGGTCGTGGAAGTTCACCTGGCGGTGGGCGGAGGTGGAGGACAACACGGGATCACCGCCGTCCCGGGAATAGTCGTAGCGACTGAAGGAGGCGCTCAGATTGCGACCGCGCACGGCGGTCACGCAGGCCAGAACGTCCCAACCGCCCGCCCGCACCCTCGCCTTCGACTGAAACAGCGGGGTTTCCACCACGAGGTCTTGGAGCGCGATTTCGTGATTCCTCAGCTGTGTCACCACCCGCTCGGAGGCGAAACGCAACTGCAGGCGGAATCCGGCGGGGTCGGTGTGGAGCTCCAGATACTCCTCGCCGTCCAGATCCCTTACAAAAATCTCAAAGACATCGCCCAGCATCCAAAGGCGCTGATTGTCCGCCGTGGCTCCGCAGACGATGCTGTCGTCGGTCATCTGCGCCCAGACCCAGAGACCGGCCGCATTCCATCCGACCCGCACCTCGCCGCCCCGAAAATTCGGCGAAGGGGTTTCCTGCCAGCCCTGCAGGAAGGCCAGGGCGGGCGCCTTCGCGAAAACCGAAGGAACCGCGTCCCAATCCAACTCCTCAAACGGCCCGAGGGCCGGAACTTCAACAATCGTTTGCACGGAACAACTCCTCCTCTTCCCGCAGCCTCTGCAGGTGAAAACAAAAATTCACCAAACGGTTATGCGGGGACCCGAACCGTCGCGCGAGACATATTTTCCGGAAGCCCGTCCTTGCGCTTCCCGGAGGGACGCCCATGTTCATCTTCCGTCGTGTCCTCGTCGCAAACCATTCCGCCGCAAACCGGACTCGCCGGTCCGGTCCCGCCCTTTCGCACCGGCGTGTCCTCCCCCGCGATGTGGCGCATCACCCGCGAGCAGGTGCTCCTGCTGGGAGGGCCCTCCGCGGCCATCCTGCAGATCGCGCATCCCACGGTGGCCCTGGGCGTGGCCCATCACAGCGACTTCCGGGCTGACACGCTTGGACGCCTGCGCCGCACCCTCGATGCGATTTACACGATCACCTTTTGTCCGCGGACCGAGGTGGAGGCCATGGCCGCCCGGGTGCGTGCCGCGCACCGGCCGGTCCGCGGCGAGACGCCCCGGCGGTATTCGGCGTTTTCGCCGGACGCCCAACTGTGGGTGCTGGCCACGCTCATCCGGCTGAGCGTCGAAATGTTCGAGCGTTTTGTCGGTCCGATCCCGCTTGGGGAACGGGAGGATTTTTTCCGCGGCATGAGGGAATTTGGAACCTGGTTCGGCCTGCCGGCGGATTACGGACCGCAGGATTGGGCCGGCTTCACCGCCTACTACGAAGGCATGCTCTCCGGCGACCTGCTGGGCAGCCTGCCGGTCAGCCGGGAAATCGCCCGCCACATTGTTTATCCGCAAAAACCCGTCATCCTTCGGACCCTCTGGCCGCTCAGCAGCGTGGTGGCGCGGGAGTTTCTTCCCTCCCCGCTTCGCGAAAAGCTGGGACTGCCAAGCACACTGTTCAGCCGATGGGCGGCGGCATCACTCGACATCCTTCTTCCGCGCGTCCTGCCGGTCCTTCCTCCGCAGCTGCGCTTTGCGCCGCATTACGTGAGGGCCATGGAAAGGGGGGCCCGGATTTGATACGCCGGGCCTTTTCGGGGAGAAAGCGCGGATTTCGTTTCTTCTACATCCGATCCAGCCGGATGTCGTTGCGGCGGTTCACTTCGTAGGGAACGGAGCGCGAATAATATCCGAGCAGGACATTCGGCGCGGGCATTTCCAGGATCACGCTGTAATAATACCAGCCGCCCTGGCTCACCAGGAGGTAGGCCTTTTTGCCGCTGACCACGCCCTCCACCTGATAATCCCCGAGGTAGCCGCGGACCTTGTTGTCCGTCTGGGCAAAGAAGGCCCGGCCCCACTCGGCGGATTTCCATTCGCCGGAAATGAAGATCTCCGGCGCAAACATCTGGTCGGACAACCACGCCTGTCCCAAGGCGTGGTTTCGCGAATAGCGCTCGCCGGTGAAATCCCGAACCGCTTCACAGCCCGCCAGCACCCAAACGGCCGCCAGCAGAAGGCAAACGCGGGCCATCATGCCGGCCTGATTAATTCCCGATGCGGATCAGGACAATTTCCTGCTGATCGACTTCGGAGAACGGAACGTGGGCGGAATAATACCCGACCAGTTTTTCGCGCCCCTTGGCGGTCAGCTCCACGGTGTATTCACGCCAGTCGTCATCGGTCAGCACCAGATACGCCTTTTTGCCGCTGACCACGCCGTCCACGGCGTAATAATCCTGAAACGCGCCCGTGACCTTGTTGCCTTCCTGGTTCAAAATCACCGAACCCCAGCCCGGCGCATACCACACACCTTCGATGTTGGTTTTGGCCGGGGCAGTCTTTTTCTCGGAAAGATAGGCCACGGCGGCCGCTTCATTTTTCCTATATTTCTCCTCGAGAAACTTGCAGGAACTGAGGGAGAGGGCCAGGACAACGACACCAAGAACGGTCGCGACGGTTTTCATGGCGGCTAAGAAAACACCTGAACGCGCGAATCGCGAGCAAAATCTTCCCCTGATTACCGCCTCAGGAAGGCAAGGATGAGCGAAATCACCACGCTGAGCAGCAGGCAGGTGACGATGGGAAAGTGAAATCCGAACCCGTCCCGCTCGACATTGATGTCTCCGGGCAGGCGGCCCAGCCAGCCCTTTCCGAGGCCCGACCAGAGGAGCGCCCCGAGGCCGGCGAGAACCAGGCCGAGAACGACCAGCGCCTTGCCCAGCTGTTCCATGGCTCAACGGAGCGCCGGTTCGGCCGGAGCCGGCGCGTCGACCCATTTGCCGTGCTCGCGAATGAGATCCTTCAGACGTTCCACCGCCTCGGCTTCCGGGATGTTGAATTTCACCGGGGTCTTGCCGACGTAGAGATTGATCTTGCCGGGTGCGCCGCCGACATATCCGAAGTCGGCGTCGGCCATTTCCCCCGGACCGTTCACAATGCAGCCCATCACGGCGATTTTGACGCCCTTGAGGTGCGACGTGGCGGCCTTGATGCGGGCCGTGGTCGCCTGGAGGTTGAAAAGGGTGCGGCCGCAGCTGGGACACGCCACGTATTCCGTCTTGAAAATCCGCGCCCCCGCGGCCTGGAGGATGTTGTAGGCCAGGCGCAGCGACTGGCCCGGCGCCTCCTCGGCACGCACCAGGATGGCGTCCCCGATGCCGTCGCACAGCAGCGACCCGATGGACGTCGACGCGGTCAGAAGATTGTCCAAAAAATCCGCGTTTCCCGTTCCGACTTGCCCCTTTTTCAAAACGTCCTTCAGCAGGAGGGAATGCCGCGTGTCGAGTTTGGCCGCCAGAAGGCGGAAGGCGGTGATGACGGGCAGATCGACGTGGTCCGCCACCGTGACGAGGCGCGGAGTCGCATCGGCGTTCAGCGCGGCGATCTGCGCGTCGTCGCGCGGATCCACCTCGCGCACATCGGCCTCCTCCACCACGGCCTCCGGCCGGTAATCCCCCATCCGGTCGATCTTGTGGCCCACCCTGTCGCGGGTCTCCCGCGTGACAAACACACGCACCAACTCCTCGCCTCCGAGGCGCAGGTCCCCACGGGAAATCGTCGCCGTCTCGCGCCGCCTGTAGGAATAGGGATCCCAGGGGAGGGAGGAAGGCGGAAGGCGGTCATTCTCCATTCCGCAATCCTCATTCCGAATTCCGAATTTCTCCGCGAGGGCGCGGGCCACGGGGATCTCGTGCACGCTGTCCTCGGTGAGGGAAACGCGGATGGTGTCGCCGATGCCGTCGGCGAGCAGACTGCCGATGCCGATGGCGCTCTTGATGCGGCCGTCCTCGCCGTCCCCGGCTTCGGTGACGCCCAGATGCACGGGATAATTCCAGTCGGGCCCCTCCGCGTCCAACCGGGCCACGAGCAGGCGGTAGGCCGCAATCATCACCTTCGGATTGCTGGCCTTCATGGAAAACACAAAATCGTGATATCCGAGGTCGCGGGCGATGCGGGCAAATTCCAGCGCGCTCTCCACCATGCCGAGCGGGGTGTCCCCGTAGCGGTTCATGATGCGGTCGCTCAGGCTGCCATGATTGGTCCCGATGCGCATGGCGCGCCCGTGTTCCTTGCAGAAGCGAACCAGCGGCGTGAAGCGCTCGCGGATGCGGTCCAATTCCGCGGCATACTGCGCGTCGGTGTATTCGATGACCTTGAACTTTTTCGAGTCGGCGTAATTGCCCGGATTGATGCGGATTTTTTCCACCCATTTGGCCGCCTCCATGGCGGCTTCCGGCTTGAAATGAATGTCGGCCACGATGGGCACCTGGCAGCCTTGGGCGCGCAGTCCGCGCACGATGTGCTCGAGATTCGCCGCATCCTTCACGGTCGGAGCGGTGATGCGCACGATTTCACACCCGACGGCGGCCAGTTCGAGGGTCTGCCGGATGCAGGCCTCCGTGTCCATGGTGTCGCAGGTCAGCATCGACTGGATCCGGATGGGGTTGGATCCGCCGATGCCCACGTTTCCCACGCGGACTTCGCGGCTCGCACGCCGGGCGGGAAAAAGCAGATCCGTGGTGTACTTCAGGCGGCTCATCAGGGCTGCGGGGACTGGCTCGGACTCGGCGAAAACGTCATTTCCTCAGGCGGAGCCTCCTTCTGGCGTTTCCACGGAAGGTCCAGCACATCGTAGAAGGTGACGTACAGCATGAACCCGATGATCACGAGGGCGCAGGCGGTCTGCACGAACTCCAGCACGCGCACGTTGATCGGGCGGCGGCGGATGCCTTCAATGATGGCGAGGGTGATGTGGCCGCCATCGAGCACCGGAATGGGCAGCAGGTTGAGCAGGGCGAGGTTCACGTTGAGCACCACGCTGAACCAGAGCACGAGACGCCAGCCGTCGGGGCTTTCAAAAAGCTGGTAATACAGGCGCATGATGCCCACCGGACCGCTGAGGTGCTGGAGGGTGATGCCGGACTTCGGGGACAGCACGGCGGCCAGGGTTTCCCAGATCGTGTTGACGCTGCCGGCAATCTGCTCGAGCGGGCTCGGATTGATGAGCGTCATCTCACCGCGGTCGTCCCAGACCACACCGATGCGGGCAACCTTTTCCCCGGTGTCGGGAATGCGCGGGGTCACCGTCGTCTCGAAGGTCTCGTTGCCCCGCCGGACCGTCAGGCGGATCGGAGCGGTGCCATTTTCCTGCAGCATGGCGGCCAGCTCGCCGCCGTAGAAAAGGTTTTTGCCGTTGGCGGCCAGGATGAGGTCCTGGGATTTGAGGCCGGCTTCGGCCGCCGGGCTGTTTTTCACCACATTCGCAATGCGGGGCGTCTGCGCCGGCACGATCAGGATCTGCTTGATGCCGGAGCGGCCCGGGCCCTCGCGCTGGAGACGGACCGGTTCCACGGTGAACGTCTTCTGTTCACCGTTCCGTTCCACCACGATGGGAATGGTGGGCGTTTCGCTGCGGGCCACATTCCAAATGATGCTTTCCCGCGCCTTCCCCAGCGGGGTGAAACGCGTCACCGGATGCCCATCCACCGAAACAATGCGGTCGCCCGGCTGGAGGCCGGCCTTCGCCGCGGGTCCGTCGGGCAGGACGTAGCCGACGACGGTATTGACGTCCATCTCGCTGACCGGACGCCCCACCACCCACACAATCAGGGCAAAAACCAGGGCCAGTCCGAAGCTGAAGGCGGGTCCGGCCGCGGCCACGATGACCTTGTCGAGGGGTTTGACCGGGGGAAGCTGGCTGCGGTCGGTTTCCACCTGGCCCTCCAACACCTCCATGGGCGCCAGCTGGGGGATGGCCACGTATCCGCCGGCCGGGATGCAGCCGAGACGGTATTCCACCCCGTTGATTTTTTTGCTCCAGAGGGGCTTGCCGAACCAGATGGCGAATTTTTCCACCACCAGCCCGCGCCACTTGGCGGCGAGAAAATGTCCCAATTCATGCACCAGGATGAGGAGGTTGAAGAGGAGCACCACCTCCAGGCAGATGAAGACAAATTTGAGGACGTCGAAAATCATGCGGCAGAAAGCATCGCTGCACGGCGCGGAATTTCAATCCCGCGCTTCACGATCCCGGAAAAACGCCGGCGGCCGATTTTTTTGGGGGGAGCGCCGCGGATGGTCGGGGACGGCCTACTTTTTGAGCAGGTCGCGGATTTCCTCGAGGAGAAGCTCGGTTTTGGTGGGGGCGGCCGGCGGCGGCGGTTCGGTGCGCTTCATTTTGTTGACCGCCTTGACGAGCAGAAACACACAGGCCGCGATGATCAGAAACTGGATCACGATGGTGACGAACGACCCGTAGGCGATCACCGCGGTGGCCTCCCTCGCTTCCGCCAGCGTGCGATAGGCGTCGAACTTGCCATCAAGCGGGATGAAATAATTGCTGAAATCCAATCCGCCGCCCAGCCGGCCGATCACCGGCATGATCAGGTCGTCGGTGAGGGATTTGACGATATTGCCGAAGGCCGCACCAATGATCACGCCCACCGCGAGATCGATGACATTGCCCCGAGCGACGAACTCCCGGAATTCTTTGACGATGGCCATAACAAAAAGCGTATCACGGCTCGCGGGGGGCGGACGATAAAAAAACTCCGCCCGTTCCCCGCACCTCCCGGCGGGTTCCGGTCCACCCCCGCTCCGGTCATCGCGGATTTTTCACCAAAAAATCCGTCCCTCCCACCTGTCGCCGGGGGCAGCCGGAGGCCCGCGATGCCCCCGGTCCACCGGGCATTCGGCCGGTCGGGCGACCCGGAAAGCGGTTTTCCCGGTGGTAAGATGAAGCGCAGGAACGGTTTTTTTCCACGCATCGCTTGACGAGTTTTCGTCGAAACGACAAAACCACAGGGAGAAATGAGCGCTACGGCAACCGAGGTTCCGATGTTGAATGTCCAGGTCGATGGGGAATGGAAGCAATTCCCCAAGGGGACCCGGCTTATCGAGGCGTGCATGAAGTCCGGCAGCTACGTGCCGCACTACTGCTATCACCCGAAGCTGAGCTCGCCCGGAAATTGTCGCATGTGTTTGGTGGAGTTGGGGATGCCCAAGATGACCCCCGACCGCAAACCGGTCATCGGCCCGGATGGCAAACCCGAGATTGCCTGGAGTCCGCGCCCGGCCATTTCCTGCGCCACCGAAGTGAGCGAGGGCATGGGCGTCCGCACCAATTCGCCCCTCGTCGAGGAGTGCCGCAAGGGGGTAATGGAGTTTCTCCTCATCAACCACCCGCTGGACTGTCCGATCTGCGACCAGGCGGGGGAATGCCGCCTGCAGGAGTTTTCCGTCCAATACGGCAAGGCCGAGTCCCGTTTCATCGAGGACAAGGTCAAAAAACCCAAGCGGGTCGACATCGGTCCGCGCATCGTTCTCGACGACGAGCGCTGCATCATGTGCTCGCGCTGCATCCGCTTCATGAAGGAAGTGGCCAACGATGACGTCCTCGGCTTCGTCAACCGGGGCAGCCACACCACACTGACCGTCTATCCGGGCCGCACGCTCGACAACAACTACTCGCTCAACACCGTGGACATCTGCCCGGTGGGCGCGCTGACCTCGAAGGATTTCCGCTTCAACATGCGCGTCTGGTTCCTGCGGGAAACCAAGAGCATCGACGTGAACTGCGGCACGGGAACCAACATCGTGATTTCCAGCCGCGAAAACACGATCTACCGCATCACGCCGCGGGAAAACGATTTCGTCAACTCCTGCTGGATGCCGGACAGTCACCGGCTCAATTTCCACTACGTCAACAGTCCGGACCGCCTCAAAACCCCCGTGGTCAAGGGCGAGGACGGACCGGTCCGCTGGCCGCAGGCCATTCAGGCGGCCGTTTCCCGACTTCAGAAAAACGCCGGCGCCACAGCCATGATCGCCTCGGCGCGCATGACGAACGAGGAATTGTTCCTCGCCGCCCGCCTGGCCAAAACCCTCGGCATCACGCTCTTTGACGTGCGTCCGCGTCCCCAGAAGGGCGACGGTTTCCTTATTTCGGACGACGGCAATCCCAACACCAACGGGGCCAAACTGTTTGGCCTGGCCACGGGCAAGTTGCCGGAAATCGCCGCCGGGGTCGCCTCCGGCGCCATCAAGGCCCTTTTGGTTCTCGGCGAAGATGCCACGGAATGCGGCCTTTCCGAGGCCGATCTGGCCAAGCTCGACACCCTCGTGGTGACGGGCATCCTGCCGGACAAAACCACCGCCGCCGCCACCGTGCTCCTGCCGTCGGCCTCCTGGGCGGAAAAACGCGGTTCCATGATCAACATCAAGGGCCGCATCCAGCGTCTCAACCAGGCCATCGCCTCCCCGGGCGAGGCGCGGGACGACTGGGAAATCCTCCGCGACCTCATCCAGGCCGCCGGCGGATCCAACGGCATCGCCACCATCGACGAACTCTTCAGTCAGATGGCGGCGGAAACGCCCGCACTGGCCGGCCTTTCCCTCGCGAAGATCACCGATCTGGGCACGGACCTGTCGGACAAACTATGATCGGCTCTTCGGTCCATCGTCACTAGCTTATGGATTTTCTTTCCCTCGCCTTGCAGCCCGGTTCCGAGGTGTTTCTCGTCTGGACCTCGATCGTCAAGACGGCCTTCATCATCTTCGGCGTGGTGCTGCCTCTCGTCTCGCTGGCCGTCTTTGCGGAACGCAAGGTGTGCGCCTTCATCCAGGACCGCGTCGGACCCAACCGCGTCGGACTCCCCACCACCCTGGTCGGATTCAAGAAGGACCTGCGCCTGGCGGGCATCGGCCAGATGATCGCCGACCCGATCAAACTTGTCCTGAAGGAAAATTTCATCCCGAAGAGCGTCAACAAGTTCTTCTACTACATCGCGCCCAAGCTCACGATGATCCCCCCGATCCTCGTCTTCGCAGTGCTGCCCTTCGGGTCGACACTCTGCGGCGTGCCCATGACCATCGCCAACGTGGACATCGGCATATTGTTTGTCTTTGCGGTGTCCTCGCTCGGCGTCTACGGCATCGTGCTGGCCGGCTGGGCGTCCAACTCCAAATATCCGTTCCTCGGCGGCATCCGCTCGAGTTCGCAGATGATTTCCTACGAACTCGCCCTGGGCCTTTCGGTCATTCCGGTGTTCCTCATGGTCGGCACGCTGAACCTGCAGGACATCGTCCTCTGGCAGCGCGACAACGGCTGGCTGGTGGCGCCCTTCTGGTTCAAGGACCTCACCGTCGACAAGGTGCTCCACGGAGACTGGGCGGGCGTCTGGGCGGCCATTCAGTCCGGCTTTTCACTCCAGCGCCTCCTCGTCTGGATTCCGATGATCATTTCGTTCATCATCTTCCTGGTCGCGATGTTTGCGGAAACGAACCGCACGCCGTTTGACCTCCCGGAAGCGGAGCAGGAACTCGTGGGCGGCTACCACACGGAATACTCCGGCATGGGCTTCGCGCTGTTTTTCCTTGGCGAATATGCGGCCATGATCGCCGGATCCGGCGTGATCGTGACACTCTTCCTCGGCGGATGGAGCCTGCCTTGGATTCCGGACGGTTCGGCCACGTCGTTCCTCGGCCTGTCCTTCATTCCCCCGACCCTCGCCGGCATCCTCTGGGGTCTGGTGAACATCACCGTGTTTTTCGCCAAGGTCTGCGCCCTGCTGTTCCTCTTCATCTGGGTGCGCTGGACGCTGCCGCGTTTCCGCTATGACCAGCTCATGAAACTGGGCTGGTACTTCTTCTTCGAACTCGCCCTGGTGAACATCTTCCTCGTCGCGGTGATCCTCGCCTTCGTGAAGGCCTGAGGAGCGCAACAGGAAAGATTATCGCGGCCTTCAGGCTGCATTCCGCAACGCCCCGGCCCTTGGAGCGGCGCTTCGCGGGAGTTCACC
>CALCJD010000112.1 GCA_937960895.1 uncultured Spartobacteria bacterium
CGCATTTTTCCTGCATGAAATTTGCAATTGCCGTCCTGCTTCTGATGGGAATGACGGCGGTCCGCGCCGAGCTGGCGGTGGCTTCATTAAACACCGTACTGGCCGACGTGGCGCGGAACGTGGGCGGGGACAGGGTCACGGTGACGGAGGTTGTGAAACCCGGGGTGGATCCCCATGACTTCCAGCCGAGTCCGGGCGACATCAAGGCGCTCAGCCGGGCGCGGCTGATTCTGGCCGGGGGACTGGGATTTGAGGGTTATCTCGACAAGCTGCGGGCGGCGGTGGGCCACACGCCGACCTTTGTGGTGGTCGGGGAAAAAATCACGCCGCTTATGGTGGCGGAAGGCGCCCATGGGCACGAGGGACACGACCATTCCCGTGGTGCGGACGGACGGGTGGCCGATCCGCACTGGTGGCACAGCATTGCCAATATGAAGGTGGCCGTGCGGGTGCTTCGCGACGCCTTCCGCGAGGCCGATCCGGCCAACAAGGCGTATTACGACGCCCGGGCCAAGGCGTATCTCGCGCAGCTCGACAACCTCTCCAAATGGGTGAAGATTCAGGTGGCCCGCCTTCCCCGGGACCGCCGCATCCTCGTCACCTCCCATGATGCGCTCGGCTATTTTGCGCGCGACCATGGATTTCAGGTTTACCCGGTGGAGGGAATCAGCGGCGCGGAACAACCCTCCTCCAAACGCGTGCGGGAACTGATCCGTCAGATCCGGGAAAAAAAGGTGAAGGCCATCTTCGCGGAGAGCGTGGAAAACCCGAAGGTGCTCGGGGAAATTGCCAGGGAAACCGGGGCCGTTCCCGGAGGCACGCTGTATGTTGACGGACTCGGCACCGGCGCCGCCGGAACCTACGAAGGCATGATGCGCCACAATGTGGAAACCATCGTGAAGGCGCTCGAATGAGGCTGTCCGCAACGAATCGTTGATCGTCCACCCATGCGCGGCTCTCCCCTGCTCCAGACCCTTCTGCTCGCGGCGGTGCTCGCCCTGGCGGCCCTGCCCGTCTGGAAACTCACCCGGCCGCGTCCGCCGGTCGAGGCGGCGCCCCCGTCGTCCGCACCCGAATCGTCGGTCGGCCCCGTCGAACTGACCGTCACCTCCACCGCCGACGCGGACGTCGAGCTCACCCATTCCGGCACCACGCTCTGGCGCAGCGGGGCGCCGTCCGGTCATTTTGAAACCACCCTTTCGCTGCCGACCGACGCGGAACTGGTGGTCCGGGTTCAATGGACTCACAGCGGCACACACGCGGCGCGGTTCCGCCTCTCCCGGGATGGCGGGCTCCTCACGGAAACCACCCTCTGGGGCGAGCAGGAAGCCTCCGACGTACTCGCCGTTTCCCCCATCCCCGACGCGCCGTGAAACACCGTCTTGTCATCGAGGACCTCACGGTCTCCTACAACCGCATCCCCGCGGTGCACCATCTCAACGTCTCGCTCGACTGCGGGTCGGCGGTCGGATTGATCGGACCCAACGGCGCCGGCAAGACCACGCTGCTGAAGGCGATTGCCGGACTGCTGCCCGTCGAAACGGGCCGCATTCTCACCGGGGAACACGCGGGGGAAAATGCGGCCGTGGCCTATGTGCCGCAGCGGGAGGCGGTGGACTGGGACTTTCCCATCACCGTCCGCGGCCTCGTGGAAATGGGGCGTTATCCGGATCTCGGGCTCTGGGGACGCTTCACCGCGAAGGACCTCGCCATCGTCGACGAAGCCCTGCAAATCGCGGAGCTGGCGGATTTTGCCGACCGTCAGATCAAGGCGCTCTCCGGCGGCCAGCAGCAGCGCGCCTTCTTGGCCCGCGCCTGGGCCCAGCAGGCGCACATCTACCTGCTCGACGAACCGTTCACCGGTCTGGACCGCAACGCGCAGGACGCCTGCATCAAGGCCCTCGACCGTCTGCGTGCGGCCGGCAAACTGATCATCGCCTCGCACCACGACCTCAAGTCGGTGCCGGAAATTTTTGACCACGTCCTGCTCATCAACGGCGAACTCGTGGCCTGCGGCAAAACTCCGGAGGTCTTCACGGAGGAAAACATCGCGCGCACCTTCGCAACGCGGGTGTTTTCCGGCGGTCCGGCCCATTCCCATCACGCATGAACGGACTGTTTGAACCCTTCCAGTATGAATTCATGCAGCGGGCTCTGCTGGCCTGCGCCATCATCGGCTTCACCAACGGCTTTCTGGGGGCCTTTGTGGTACTGCGCCGGCTGGCGCTCATGGCCGACGCCCTTTCGCATTCGCTCCTGCCGGGTCTGGCGGTCGCGGTCATTGCAGTGGGATTGAATCCCGCCGGACTGCTCCTTGGCGGACTGCTGGCGGCGGTGTTTGTCGCCCTCGGCGGACACCTCATCGCACGCAGCTCGCGGGTGAAGGACGAAACCGCCATCGCCGCACTCTACATCATTGCGCTGGCCGTGGGGGTCGGCGTCATCAAATACGCCCACGTCAACGTGAGCCTCGATCATTTCCTGTTCGGAAACATTCTGGGCATCGGGGACACCGACCTCTGGATCAGCTACGCCACGAGCGTGCTGGTCCTGATCACCGTGACGCTGCTGCAGCGTCCCCTGCTGCTCGCGCTCTTCGAGCCGTCGGTCGCGCAGACGCAGGGCGTGCGGGTGGGCCGGCTCCTTGCGCTTCTGGTCATCCTCATCGTCCTGACCATGGTGACCTCGCTGCAGGCCATCGGCGTCCTTCTTTCCCTGGGACTCATGGTTCTCCCGGCGGCGACCGTTTATCTCGTCTCCGATTCCTACCGCCGGATGCTGTGGGGGGGCGGCGCCCTGGGGGCGGCCGGCGCCGTGGTCGGACTGCTGCTCTCCTTCTGGGCGGACATTCCCTCCGGTCCGGCCATCGTCCTGGTGCTCGGCACGGTGTTTCTCGCCGCCTATCTGTTCAGTCCGAAATACGGCGTGGTCACCTCGCGGTTCCGCAAACGCCATTTCCACGAGGAATCGCTCCGGCGGTGGAAATGAAAAAGGAGGCGCGTTTCGCGCCTCCTTTTTGCCGGGATCCGATTCCCGCGGCCGGGGAGCGGCCGGAGTCCGACGGGGTTCAGCCCTCGAGCGTGTCGTCGAGGTTGGCGAGCAACCCGCGGATGGTTTCCTCCGTTTCGTCGCCCATGTTGGAGATGCGGAAGGTCTTGCCCTTGAGTTTGCCGTATCCGCCGTCGATCACCATGTGGTGTTTTTCGCGCAGGCGTTTGATCCACGCGGCGACATCCACCTCGCGGTTGTTCTTCACGCAGGTCAGGGAAATCGAGCGATATCCCTCGGGCGCAAAAAACTCGAAGCCGCGCGCCTTCACCCATTCGTGCACGATGGAATTGAGTCTGGCATGCCGGGCGTAGCGGGCCTCCACGCCTTCGGTGAAGATGTCCTCCAGTTTCGAACGCAGGGCGTAGATGTGCGGAATCACCGGGGTGCTCGGCGTCATGTCATCGGCCTGGTTTTTGGCAAACTCGAGGAAGTCGAAATAATACCCGCGGTTCGGGATGGCTTTCGCCCGTTCCATGGCCCTTTCGGACACGGCAAACAACGCCAGTCCGGGCGGCAGGGCGAGGGCCTTCTGGCTGCCGGTGAGCAACACGTCGATGCCGAGTTCATCCATGGGAATGGCCTCGGTGGAAAACGAGGACACGGTGTCCACGATGAACATCACGTCGGGATATTTCCGCACCACGTCGGCGATTTCCTTCAGCGGACTGCGCACGCCGGTGGAGGTTTCATTGTGGATCAGCGTGAGGGCGTCGAATTCGCCGGTGGCCAGTTTTTCCTCCACCTGGGCGGGAAGGATCGGCCGGCCCCATTCGACCTGCACGGTGTCGGCCTGCAGGCCGCAGCGCCGGCTCACGTCATACCACTTGTCGGAGAAGGCGCCGCACATGCAGTTGAGCACCTTTTTGCCCACGAGATTGCGGATGGCACCCTCCATCACCCCCCAGGCCGAGGAGGTGGAAAGAAAGACCGGGCGTTTGGTGCCGAAAAGTGTCTGCAGCTTCGGCTGGATTTCGGCGTAGAGCGCTTTGAAATCGCCGCTGCGGTGACCAATCATCGGCTCGCACAGGGCGCGATAGGTTTTCTCCGAAACCTCAACGGGCCCGGGAATGAAGAGTTTGACGTGTGGTTTTTGCATGAAAGTGGTGAGTGCGAGAGAAGCCGGCAATTCAATCCTCCCAGATGAAATTTTCCAGCCGCAATTTTTTGATTCGTTCGGCGGCCTCTCCGGCACGCGGACCGTCGACGGAGGAAATCTTTTCGTACACGGCGATGGCCTCCTTCCAGAGCTTGCGGGCCTCGAGCAGTTTGCCGGCTTCAAATCCCGCCTTGTAATACCAGAAATACTCCGGCTCGCCGGTGCCCTTGGGGTCCGCGGGACCGCCGGCAATGACGGTGTAATAGGCGTCGAGGGCGGCGTCCGGCTGATTGAGTTTTTCGTAGGCATCGCCGATCCGGAAAAGGGCTTGGTTTCTCCACATGCGGGACGCCTTGGGGTCGTCGGCGAGTTGTTTCCACAGCGCAATGGCGCGCTCGTAGTTGGCGGGATCGGACTCCCCCTGGGCGCGGAGGGTTTCCCCGGCCTCGGTGAGCACGGTGGCGCGCAGCTCGGGATCGGGCTGGGACTCGAGAATCCGCTCAAACACCCCCATGGCGTCCTTCGGTTTGCGGAGGGCGTTGAACAACATGGCCTGCGCCAGCCGGGCCCGGGCCGCAAGCGGACCGCCGCGCGTGGCGACACTTTCGTAGAGATCAATCGCCTCGGACATCGTCTGCGGGTCCATCGACCGCTCCATCGCGCGGGCGGTGAGGAAGACGGCCTTTTCGGCAAGGGGCGAGTCGGGGAACTTCTCGGCGATCTCGATGAACTCCCCGCGCGCCGCCAGATAATCGCCGCGGCGGAAGTGCAGCTCGCCGAGTTTCATGTGGATTTCGGGCGCAAAGGCCGACTCGGGATAGGTCTTGAGAAACTCCTCCGCGAGACGCTTCACCTCCGCTTCGGAGGAGGGATCACCGATGTCCGCGACAAAAACCCCGAGCGCCGCGGCGCGTTCCGCCACCTGCGGATTGGACGCCCCCTCCTGGGTCGACACACGCCGCAGTTGCGCCCGCGCCCCCTGGAGGTCGAGCAGCGTGGCATCCCATTCCGCCAGGGCCAGCCGGGCCTGCGCGGCGTGAGATGAGGAACTGTCCGCAATGGCCGCCAGGCGCTTGGGCGCGGAGGGATCCCGTCTGGCCGCAAGGTGCATGGCGGTGAGAAACTCAAAACGATCCAGCGCCGTCTCGCCGCCGGGCAGGTTTCGCAGACGCGCGACGGCTTCATTTTTGTCCTCGGGCACGCCCGCCAGCATGGCGCAGAGCGCCGAATTGGCCAGCGCCTCCCGTTCGAGCGGGGCTTCGTCCGCGGCGTTGAGAAAATCCGCCGCGGCCTCCCTGAAGCGTCCCAGGGCCACCCGGGTGCGTCCCCGCAGAAACCAGACCCGTCCGCCGCTTTCCGATTCGAGCAGTTCGAGCGCCTGCGCAGCCTGACCGTCCGCAAGGAGGGCCTCCGCCAGGTCGGCGCGCGCCTCGAGGTCGAGCGGGTGTCCGGGATATTTGGCAAGAAACTCGCGGAACAGATCACGTCCCCGGGCGGCGTTGCCGGTGCGGATTTCATTGCGGGCCAGATAAAACAGGGCGTACCCCGCGCGGAGGGGCTTGTCGGCGTCCTGCGCCCAACGCCGCAGCTCCGTACTGGACGCCGCCGTTTCGGCGGCATAAACCGCGTCGAGCGCGGCGAACACGTCCGCCAGTCCCGGAAGCGACGGCGTGTTTTCAATGAAATCCTCGAGGATTTTTTCCGCCTCCGCGGTTTCCTTCAGTTGCATTTCGGCCTCCGCCCGGGCAATGGCCAGCCCGGAAGCCAGGCGGGCGGGGCAGGTGGTGATGGTTTTGAAAACCTCCCTTGCCTGGGCCGGTTCGTTGAGGGCCAGCAGGACGCGCCCCCGCAAATAATTGGCCCGCGAGGAAAGCGTCTCCAGCCCCTGCAGGGCTCTGCCCGCCCCCGCGGGGTCTCCGGCATCCAGTAATTGCTCCGCCCATTCGAGGGCCACCGCCTCGTCCCGGGGGGCGGCCGCGGCCCGGGCCGCCAGCACATTCAGCGCGTCCCGTGCACGCCAGAGTTGCTTCAGGCAACGCGCCTGTCCGACCGCCGCCCGCGAGGCGTATTCGGTCCGTTCGGCCAGGGCTTGGTAAAGCGGCAGGGCCTTCTCGGGTTCACCCAGGGCGGCATGAGCCTCCGCCAGCCAGAAGGTCGCGGCCGGATCCCCCTCCGGGGCGATGCGGGAAAGGCGTTCCGCGGCCTCCCGATAACGGCCCGCCGCAATCAACGCTTCGCCGAGCAGCAGGTCGGCCGCGGCCTGATCCGCCCCATGCCCCCCCTTTCGGTCGTTGCGCGTCAGCTTGTAAATCGCCACCTGGACCTGGCCGTCCTCCAGCGCCCGACGGGCTTCCTCCAGGGGGGAGGCCATGACGGGATACGCGCCCAGGCCAAGGAACACCGCCAGCCCCAGACCGGCCATCTTCCGTGTGGATGTCCGGCCGGCTTTTCTCCTCCCCGCCTTCATGGTTTGAGAACCCGGCTGAGATACCTGCCCGTATGGCTCGCCGGATTGGCCGCCACCTGTTCCGGAGTGCCCTCGGCCACGATCCGTCCGCCGGCCTCTCCACCCTCGGGTCCGAGGTCGATGATCCAGTCCGCGCATTTGATCACCTCGAGATTGTGTTCAATCACGATGAGCGTGTTGCGGGCGTCCCGCAACTTGATCAGCACCTCGAGCAGCTTGTGGATGTCGGCAAAATGGAGGCCCGTGGTGGGTTCATCGAGGATGTACACGGTCCGGCCCGTCGCCCGTCGGGCCAGTTCCGACGCCAGCTTGAGACGCTGGGCCTCGCCGCCGGAGAGGGTCGTCGCCGACTGACCCAGGCGGAGGTATCCCAGCCCGACATCCTGCATCGTTTCGAGTTTGGTGGAAAGGGCGGGGATGTTGCGGAAAAACCGCGCCGCCTCGTCAACGGTCATGTCGAGCACGTCGGCGATGTTTTTGCCCTTGTAGGTGATCTCGAGGGTTTCGCGGTTGTAGCGCTTGCCCCGGCAGACCTCGCATTCGACGTACACATCCGCGAGGAAGTGCATCTCGATCTTGATGAATCCGTCGCCCTGACAGTGTTCGCAGCGGCCGCCCTTGGCGTTGAAGGAAAACCGGCTGGCATCATAGCCGCGCACGCGGGCGGAGGGCAGTTCGCTGAAGAGGTCGCGGATCGGGCCGAGGGCTCCGGAATAGGTGGCGGGATTTGAACGCGGCGTGCGCCCCACCGGCGACTGGTCAATCACCACCACCTTGTCGAACTGCTCGGTGCCGACGATGCGGTCATGCACCCCCGGGCGGTCCTTGGCCCCGTTCAGATCCCGCGCCAGCGCCGCGCGAAGAATGTCGTTCACCAGGGTCGACTTGCCGCTGCCGGAAACCCCCGTCACACAGGTGAGGCACCCCACGGGAAAGGCGGCGGTGATGTTTTTCAAATTGTTCTCCCGCGCGCCGAACACGGTCAGCCAGCCAGCCCCGATCTGACCGGCCAGCTTGCGTTCCTTGCGCGGAGGCACCCGATGGCGCGGAACGGAAATTTTGAGCGATTTCCGGAGATACTGCGCGGTGAGCGAATGCTCGCTTTGGAGAATCTGTTCCAGGGTGCCCTGCGCGACGATCCGTCCGCCCCGCGGACCCGCTCCGGGACCGAGGTCGATGATGTAATCCGCCGCGCGGATGGTGTCCTCGTCATGCTCGACCACAATCACCGAGTTCCCCAGGGACTGCAGTGAACGCAACGTGCCGATGAGGCGGTCGTTGTCGCGCTGGTGCAGTCCGATGCTGGGTTCGTCCAGCACGTACAACACGCCGGCCAGTCCCGATCCGATCTGCGTGGCCAGCCGGATGCGTTGCGCCTCGCCGCCGCTGAGCGTGCCGCTTTCCCGGCTGAGCTGCAGGTATCCGAGCCCCACCTCGTTGAGAAACCCCAGCCGCTGTCTGATCTCCCGCAGCACGTCGCGCACGATTTCCTCCTCCGAGGGCGTGAGCCGGATCGAGTCCGCCACCTGTGTCGCCTCCGCAATGGGCAGCTCGCAAAACTGGTTCACGTTGAACTGACGGCCGTCCTTCGTCGAAATGGTGACCGCGAGAATTTCCGGCCGCAGGCGGGCGCCATGACACAACCCGCACTCGCGCCGGCCCTGATAGGCCCGGAGCCGCTTGCGCGTGAACTCGCTCTCGCTCGACTCGAACAGCTTTTCCATCTGCGCCACCAAACCTTCAAAGGGCCGGGAGGTTTTCTTCTCGGCCGAGGTCTGCACGGTGATGGGGCGATCGCCGGTTCCATAAAAAAGAACCTTGTGAAATTCCTCCGGCAGATCCTTGAACGGCACGTCGGTGGGCACCGGCGTGTCCGCCAGCAACGCCTCGAGAATCGCATTGTAATACTGGCGCATGCGCTTGTGCCCCACCTTCCACGGCCGGATGGCGCCCTCGGCAAGCGTCTTGGCGCCGTCCACCATCAGTTCGGGATCAAAAAACAACTCCGTGCCGATACCGTGGCAGCCCGGGCACGCCCCGTGGTGGCTGTTGAACGAAAAGTGCTTCGGCGTGAGCTTCGGCATGGTGAAGCCCGTCGAGGGATTGCAATAATCGGTGGAAAACTTTTTCTCCCTCCAGTCTCCGCCCCCCGGTTCGAGGCGGATCACGGTGATTTTCCCCTCGCCCCAGCGGAGGGCCGTTTCGATGGAATCCGAGAGACGCGGACGGATTTCCTCGCGCACGGTGAGCCGGTCCACCACGGCCTCGATGGTGTGCTTCGCAGTCTTGGCCAGCTTGGGAAGCACCGGCGAACCCAATTCCACAATCTCCCCGTCAATCCGCAGCCGGACAAATCCCTCCCGGCGCGCCTTTTCAATCACGTCGCGAAATTCCCCCGTCTGTCCCTGGATCAGGGGCGCCAGAATCATCATCTTCGTCCCCTCCGGCCAGGCAAGGATGGCGTCGGCGATCTGCTGGGGGGTCTGGCGTACGACGGGCTCGCCGGTCACCGGATCATGAGGACGCCCCACGGCGGCAAAAAGCAGGCGCAGATAGTCGTAAATCTCGGTCGTGGTGGCGATGATCGAACGCGGATTGGCCCCCGACGTGCGCTGTTCGATGGCGATGGCCGGCGACAGACCCTCGATGTAATCGACGTCCGGCTTTTGCATCTGATCGAGGAACTGCCGGGCATAGGCGGAAAGGCTCTCGACGTATTTGCGCTGTCCCTCGGCATACAGTGTGTCGAACGCGAGGGAGGACTTGCCCGATCCGCTCAGCCCCGTCACCACCACCAGGCTGTTGCGCGGGATCTCCACATCGAGATTCTGCAAATTGTGCTGCCGCGCGCCTTTGATGCGGATGACGGAGTGATTTTGCAGACTCATCGGATGGCGAATAAGGGCAATCCACCAGACTAAGACCGACGTTCCCGGTTCCGCAAGAACACAGAGAGAAAATTCCCACCACCCGCGGGAACATTGCCCCTCCGGGGCGGTCCCACAGGAGCCGGCCGGGAAAATCCGCCGGACGTTTACCGTCCGCCGAGCACGTCGTTCATGTTCCGGACCGAGCCATCCGGAAAGCAAATCAACGCCCCCACCCCATGCATGTTGCCGATCTCAATCAGCCACGGCTGAGTGCTCCATTTGTAGGGCGTCATCGGATTGGCGTCAAACTTGGTGGGCGAATAGTGCATGCGCGGCCGCCTATCCTTGTTCCGGTTGGTCACCGTGCGCAGGATCGTCCGGCACTGCCAGACGGCCTCGGTGGCGCCGTAGGGCTCCAACTCCTTCATCCACCAGTCTTCGAGGCGGTCGTTGTCGTTGGCCTCCCAGAGGGCTTCCGGTTCCTGGGGCCAGTGACCCTTGTCCTGAATATAGGAGGACAACGAGGTGTGAAGGGAACGCAGGTTTGACGCACACCGAGTGGCTTCACTTTTGGCGATCGCCGCTCCCCCCACCCGGAAAACGACAGCCACCAGAATCGCCACGATTCCGACGGCCACGAGGAATTCCACCAATGAGAAACCTGCCGCCGGGGCGGCAGGTTTGCAAATTCGAGTACTGTATTTAATAGACTTGACGAAAAGTCACGGGCGAAACGCCCAGTTTTCGGCCTTCCTACGAACCCGCGGTATTTTCGCTGGTGGTGTTGCTGTCCAAGGCCGCACGAACGCCCTTGAACTTGAAGTCAACCGTTCCCCCCGAATTCAGGGAGTAGGAATCGTCCGGACCCACGGATCCATTGGTGATCGCCACCTGACCGGTGCCACTGAACGCGGCATAGGGAGACTGCTGGTCCATCTTGCCTTCAAAAAATCCGGCAATGAACGAAAGAATTCCCAAACCACCGGACTCGCCGCCAAAGACCGGCACGTTCGCCGACCCGTTGTCGAGCACACCGGCGATCTGGCTCGTATTGATGTTGGCCTGAACAAGTCCGCGGTAGACAAGTCCCTCAACAAAAAACACATAGTCGTTGTAGGGATCCGTGATCAGATTGCTGACCGTGCTCCCCGTCGGCAACTGCGGGGCGCTGGTCTGACGGCCACTCTGGTAGGTGAAGCGGAAAATGCCGGTCAGGTTCTTGCCACGAGCCGTGGCCTGATAGGCACCATCAACTCCCGAGACGAGCGGCGAACCGTTCGTGAACGGCGGAGGTCCCCCAAAGCCACCGGCTTGGGCAAAGCCAATCGTTGCGAAGACAGCAAGGAGGGAGAAGACAGTTTTCATCAGTGCCTCCTTCATAAAAAGATGCGGAAGAGGAGGCAAGAAGAAAATCCCGGGAGAAAAATAGACACAAGTCACTACCAACAAACGTCTTAACTAATTCCTCACCCGGTCCGCCCCGCAATCAGCGTGCATTTTGAGCGTCCGATGCCCATGATAGCCGCGATTGGCAAGCAGGATGACCACCGCAAGAAATCCCCCCGCCCCGCCCGATTCCTGGCGCAATTTCCTCCGTCTGACGGTTGCATGGCTGATGGGAGCGGTCACCGTGGTCATTCTCAGTCCCCTTTTTCTCCTCGCCTGGCTCTGGTCCCTCGCCGACCGGCTGCGCAGCACGGCATCCGCCCCACGGGACATGAAAAACCTGCCGTCCCGCCATGAAGCATCCCTCCGGTAAAGAGGAGGCGCGCCGGGCGGGGTTGCGCTACACGAGTGATGCCCGGCCGGGGATCCGGCGGCGCCCCTCCGGCCGGGGATTTGTTTATCTGAACGCCTCCGGCCGGTGCATTCGCGACCGCCACACCCTCGCCCGTCTCAAGCGCCTGGCCATTCCGCCGGCGTGGCGGGAGGTCTGGATCTGCCCCCACGCCAACGGTCATTTGCAGGCCACCGGGCGGGATGCCCGCGGGCGCAAGCAATACCGCTATCACGCCGATTGGCGGGCCGGACGGGATGCGACCAAATACGACCGGATGATCGCCTTCGGAAAGGTGCTGCCCCGCATCCGCCGGCGCGTGAAGCACGATCTCTCCCGTCCGGGCCTTCCGCGCGAGAAGGTACTGGCCGCGGTGACCCGGCTGCTGGAAACCACGCTCATCCGCATTGGCAGCGACGAATACGCCCGCACCAACGGCTCGTTCGGACTGACCACCCTGCGCAACCGTCACGTCCGCACCCGGGGGGCCCGGTGCACCTTTTCGTTTCGGGGAAAGTCCGGCAAATTCCATGTCATCGACATCGAAAGCGCCCGCCTCGCGCGCATTGTGCGCCGCTGCCGCGATCTTCCCGGACAGGAATTGTTTGCCTACCGGGACGGGACCGGCCGCATTGTGGACGTCACCTCCACGGACGTGAATGCCTATCTCCGGGAGATCACCGGGGATTCCTTCACCGCGAAGGATTTCCGGACCTGGACCGGAACCGTGCTGGCCGCCCAGGCCCTGCGCGCATTCGACCGCTTTGCCAGCCCGCGGGAAGCCCGGCGCAACATGCTGGAAGCCATTTCCACCGTGGCCCGCACGCTCGGCAACACGCCGGCCATTTGTCGCAAGAGCTACATTCATCCGGTCATTCTCGACACCTATCTGGACGGCTCCCTGGTGGAACGCCTGCAAAAGGTGCTCGAGTGCCGGCTCAGCCGGGTTCTGCGCCGTCTGCGCCCGGCAGAGGCGGCGGTCATGATGCTCCTGCAGCAAAGCCTTCGGCAAAAAACGGCGTCCCCCGGGCCCGGGAGGCGCTGAAAATGTGAGTTTGTCGTTGTGAGCTTGTCGTGGTGATCGGGAAGACCTGCAAGAAACCCCGGGCAGGGGGATTCCGCCGGCTCCCGACGCTCCGCCAGGGCGTCCGAAAAACCTCCGAATCGCCGGAGGGGTGGCCTCCCTGTCCGATGGACGGATAGACGGGAAAAGGGATCCGTTTCCGGGGCGAAAAGGGGCCGCCCGATCTCCCCGCAAAATCCCGCTTGCCAGGGAAGGCGACTTGCGACAAGGTGGAAAGTTCCACTTTTTACAGCCATGAGCAGCATCATCGAAAAAATCGAAAGCGAACAGTTCAGGAAGGATATTCCGGACTTCCGCGTGGGCGACACCGTGAAGGTTCACACGCGCGTCATTGAGGGCGACAAGGAGCGCGTGCAGGTGTACAGCGGCATCGTCATTGGACGCAAGGGCACCGGCCTGAACTCCAATTTCACTGTTCGCCGTGTCAGCTATGGCGAAGGCGTCGAGCGCGTGTTCCCGCTGCATTCCCCGCGCATCGCCAAGATCGAAATCGAGCGCCGGGGCGAGGTGCGCCGGGCCAAGCTCAACTACCTCCGCAACCGCAAGGGCAAATCCGCCACGACGGTGAAGGAGAAGACGGCGACCAAATAATCATCGATCGAGTTCGTCCCTTCCATGCCCTGTTCCTTCGAGCGCGAGTGTGCTCTCCGGGAGCAGGGCTTTTCATTTGTGGCCGGCATCGACGAGGCGGGGCGCGGTCCGCTGGCCGGCCCGGTGGTCGCCGCCGCGGTGGTTTTTCTCGAACATGAGGCGCCGGAGGGGCTGGATGATTCCAAGAAGCTGCCCCCCTCCCGCCGGGAGGCGCTTTACGAAACGCTGTCCAACAGCCCGCATGTTCTCTGGGCGGTTTCCGTGCAGAGCGCCGAGGTGGTGGACCGGCTGAACATCCTGCGGGCCACCCACCAGGCCATGCGGGAGGCGGTGGCGTCGCTGAAACGCCAGATCGACCACGCCCTCATCGACGGCCTGCCGGTGCGGGATTTTCCCACTCCCCACACCGCGCTCGTGGGGGGCGACGCCCTGAGTTTTTCCATCGCCGCCGCCAGCGTGATCGCGAAGGTCACCCGCGACCGCATCATGCACGAGGCCCACGAGAGGTTTCCGCAATACGGTTTCCTCCACCACAAGGGCTACGGAACGCCCGAGCACCTGGCCGCCCTGCGGGAACACGGCCCGTGCCCGCTGCACCGGATCAGTTTCGCCCCGGTGGCGCAGCTTGAGTTGTTTTAGGACATTCCCGCCCAAGGGCGGCCTCCGTCCCCCGTTTCCGGCCGGGATTCATCCGGCAAACGGCCAACCTACCACCAGATGCCCCACGGACCCCAGGCATCCATGTTCATCGTCATCGCCGTCGACTGATTGATCTCGGCGGCGGCCAGATTGCTCATGGCGATCTGTTGCTGGATGCCCAGCCGGGCGAACTGCTGGTATTCCTTCTCTCCTCCGATGAAGAGCAGATTCCGTTTGGGATCCGCGTAGGTGTAAATCACCTTGTTCCCCACCACCCGGCGCTCAACCTTGTAGGGTTGCAGGCTGTTGAACATTTCGATCTGCTGCGGAGTCGTGGGCACGCGCACACGAAAGCCGGCGGCGGAGAGCAGTTTTTCCGTGTCCCCGGAACCCAGACCGGCACAACCGGAGAAACCCAGGAGACCCAGGAAAAGAAGCACGACACTGAGGGAAAGAAGTCGGTTCATGCCGTCACTAAAGACGGAAAACCCCGCGGACTCAAGCCGCCACTTCCGGCTCCGCCGCATTGCGGGCAAACTGCATGTCGTGAAGCCGGCGGTAAACCCCGTCCGCCTTCAGCAATTCCTCGTGCCGCCCGCTTTCCACAATCGAACCCTGCTGGAGCACAAGAATGCGATCCGCGTTGATCACCGTGGAAAGGCGGTGCGCAATGACGATGCTGGTCCGTCCGTGCATGAGCCGGTCGAGCGCCTCCTGCACCTGGCGTTCGGATTCGGTGTCGAGCGCCGAGGTGGCCTCGTCGAGGATGAGAATGCGGGGATTCTTGAGGATGACCCGCGCGATGGCCACGCGCTGGCGCTGACCGCCGGAGAGCTGCACGCCGCGCTCGCCCAGCCAGGTTTCGTAGCCCTGGGGGAGCTTCGAGATGAAGTCATGCGCGTTGGCCAGTTTGGCGGCCTCGATGACCTCCTCGAACGTCGCGCCCGGGCGTCCGTATTTGATGTTGTCGGCAATCGTGCCCGAAAAAAGGATGTTGTCCTGCATGACGATGCCGATCTGGCGGCGCAGGGACTGGACGTTGAAACTGCGGATGTCCCGACCGTCGACCAGGATGCGGCCTTCGGTGGGATCGTAAAACCGGGCCAGGAGCGTGATGATGGTGCTCTTGCCGGAACCGCTCGGTCCCACCAGGGCGTAGGTCTGGCCCGCCGGCACTTCGAATTGGAGATGGCGCAGGGTGGGATGCTGCGGCCGGTAGGCAAAGGAAACATTCTCAAAGGTGACGCGTCCCTGCAGATCGGGAAGCTGCGGCAGGGCGTCGTTCTCCGGAATGTGCGGTTTGGTGTCCAGCAGGATGAAGATTTTTTCCAGCGAGGTGGCGGCCTGCTGAATGACCGAGTTGGATTCCACGATGCGGATGATCGGCGCGTACAACAGGCCGAGATAAAAAAGGAACGCCGTGAGGTGGCCCACGCTGAAATCCTTCACCGTCATCACCTGATACGCCCCGTAACCCAGCACCAGAAACGTGCCGATGCCGGCGAGAAAATCGGCGCCCACGTTGAGCAGGGAATTTCGCCAGACCACCCGGGTGTAATTGTCATAGTCCGCCTCGATCCGCTTCCGAAACACCTCCACCTCGGCTTCCTCGGTCGCAAAGGCCCGCACGAGCCGCATGCTGGCGATGCGTTCATGCAAAAAACTGAGCACACTGTCCCAGTTGCGGCGGTGGCGGCGGCTCTCCACCCGCAGGCGGCGCTTGTGCCAGAAATAATTGTAGAGGAACAACGGCAGGATGGCGTAGGTCAGCAGGGCGAGCTTCCAGTTGGTGGTCACCAGAATCACCAGCACCCCCACGATCATGACAATGTCGCCGAGCAGGTTCACGGACGCGCCGGTCACCAGATTGTGGAAGGCGCCCGTGTCGTTGCTGATGCGGGAGACGATCTTGCCCGTGTGCCGGGCATCGTAAAAGCGCAGGGAAAGATTTTGCAGATGCCGGAAAATGTTCACCCGCATGTCGCAGGTCACCCGCATCCCGGTGCGCTGGATGAGGAAATTGCGCGTGAGCAGCGCGGCGCTGCGGCCCACCACCGAAAAGAGAAAGATCCCCAGAAGGACAAACGTCGAGGAGAGCGACTCGCCCTTGACGGCCTCGTCCACGATCATGCCGATGAGCCGGGGCCGGATCAGTTCAAGGCCGCTGACAACGAGAATGAGCAAAAAAATGACCGTGAATTTTTTCCAGTACGGATAGAGATACGGAAAAAACCGCTTGAGCGTGGGCCAAACATCGGACCCGGACCTGTCGGAAGACATCGAAGATAACCTCGATTCTCAACTGAGGCAGACTTTGTTTTTTCGCAAGGAAGAAATCGACTTTCCCTGCGCCCGCCCCGTTTCCCATCAGGAATCGCGCATCCGGAAGCCTGCGCTTTCGAATTTTTCGAAGATTTCGCCCGGGCGGCTTCGCTGAGGCTGCCGGTTTCGGCCGCATGTCCGAGCCGTTCGATCTTTCCGGACCCCAGGGCCACCGCCCCCCCGCGTGATGGACGCGAAGGCGCGGCGGCAACCGGGTTTCGTTTTTCGGCATTTTCATGTGGGGTCGGGACGAACAAAGACCCCCGGCCGGGCCGGAGGGAAAAGCGCACCATTGAGGACAATCCCCTCGCCCCGCCGGAAAACGTGCGTGACGCGGCAGGACGGACGGAACCCTTCGTAGAGACTCAGGGGATGACGGTAAACAAGCTCCCCGGCCGCAATGGGCGGGAACGTCCCGAATTTCACCAGGGTGAGATCCGCATCGTATCCCGGGGCGAGGCGACCCTTCCGGCCCAGACGGAACCGGGCGGCCGGATTCCGCGCGAGCCAGCCCGCGGCGTCGGCCAGTTGTCCTGGGGCCCGCCGCCAGAGCGCTCCCAGGAACGCCGGAAAGGCATGCTGACATCCGGAGATCCCCCCCCAGACCGCAAAAAAATCCGCGCCGGCTTTCCACTCCGGCGGCGCCGGGGAATGGTCCGACCCGACCGAGGTGACTTCGCCGGCCAGCAGATGTTTCCAGAGTTCCCAAACATCCTCCTGTTGCCGAAGCGGCGGCGCGCATTTGGCCCGGGCGCCGATGCGGACGGCGTCCCCGGCGTGAAAGAGCAGGTGATGCGGACAGACCTCCGCCGTGACGTCGGCCCCCATCCCGCGGGCATGAACGATCACCTCCAGCGCCCCGGCACAGCTGACGTGCACGACATGGAGCGAGGCGCCGGTTTCACCGGCGATTTCACAGGCCCGGCGGACCGCCTCGACCTCGGCCGCCTTCGGACGGCTGAGGAGAAAATCGCGCATGGAAACGCCGGCTGAACGCACCTTGGCCAGCGTGACGGGATCCTCCGCGTGCACGGCCACGGGCAGGTTCCAGCGCCTCGCGCGTTTCATGGCCTCGCGCAGGGTGGCGGGGTCCGATTCGGGGAATTCCGCAATGCCGCTCGGACACAGAAAGGCCTTGAAGCCCACGGCGCCGGCCTCCGCCATCTCGTCGAGGCGGCCCGTGCGACCCGGACAAATCCCGCCCCACAGCGCAAAGTCGAGAATGGACTTCTGGGAGGCGATGCCGCGCTTTGCTTCAAACTGTCCGCGATCCAGCACCGGCGGATGCGAATTCAGCGGCATGTCGAAAAAACACGTTCCGCCCCCGAGGGCCAGGGCGGCCGACCCCCGGGCCAGTCCCTCCCAGTCCGCGCGACCCGGTTCGTTGAAATGCACGTGGGTGTCCACGAATCCCGGAAAAAGGTGCAGCCCCGACGCATCAATCTCGCGCCGCGCGGAACCGGAAAGCGACGGCCCCACGGCGGCGATTTGCCCGTCCTTCACGGCCACATCGGACGGCAGCACGGAGGTTCCCTCCACAACCAAGGCATTGCGAATGATGAGATCGTTCATGGCAGCGGATAATGAAGCAGAAACTCGGTGAGCGCCCGCACGGCCAGGGCGATGTCGGCCGGCGCGGCATGTTCGTCGGGATGATGGCTCAGACCGTCCCGGCAGCGGACAAACAACATGGCCACCTCCGTCACCCCGGCAAGGGCCACCGCGTCATGACCGGCGCCGCTGACCAGACGCGGACAGGACGGCTGGAACCTCCGGACCACATCCGCCAGCGCCTCCGTCAGGCGCGGGGCGCAGGAGACGGCGGGAGCCGAAAACGGCGTTTCGATGCGCACGGAGAGCCCGCGGGAAACCGCACGGGCCTCGATTTGCCGAAAGACCTCGCGGCAGAATTCCAAACGCCGCGCGTCGTCGGCGTCCCGCACGTCGAGCGTATAATTCACCCGTCCGGGAATCACATTGCTGGCCGCCGATTCGATCCGGAGATCCCCCACCGTGGCCACCAGACCGTCCGCGGCGGCGGCCAGTTTTTCGATCAACGTAATCCCCTCCGCCGCGCCGGCCAGCGCGTCGCGGCGCAGCGCCATCGGCGTCGTGCCCGCATGGCCGGAGCGTCCTTCCAGGAAAATCCGCGCCCGTGTCTGACCGGCGATGGAACGCACCACGCCGAGTGCGAGGCCGGCCCGTTCCAGCACCGGACCCTGCTCGATGTGCGCCTCAACGTATCCGACCAACCGCCGCGGCGGCGGAGCGGGAAAACGCGGACGATGCGCCGCCATGGCCCCGGCCACGCTGATGCCCGCGGCATCACGCACGGCCCGGTCCGCTTCGCCCAGCGTGCCGGCATAAAAGCGGCTGCCGAGGTAGGTGGATTGGAAACGCACCCCCTCCTCGTCGGAAAACCCCACCACCTCGAGATGAAACGGCAGCCGGCGCCCGCTGTGCGCCACCGCGGCGGCGGCCTGCAACGCCGCCACCACCCCGAGGGCGCCGTCATACCGGCCGGCATTGCGCACGGTGTCGAGATGCGACCCGCAGGCCACCGTGCCGGCGGCGGGATCGCCGCAGTCGAGGCGGCCGATCAGATTGCCGCACGCATCCTCAAAGACCCGCAGACCTGCCGACCGCATCCAGCCGGCCAGGAGATCCCTGGCCCGGGCCAGCGCCGGGGACAAAAACGTTCGGGTCAGCCCCGGCGGTTCATCGGTGATCAGGGCCAGCGCGTCGAGGAGATCCGCCGCGGCCTCGGGACGGACATCAAACGGCACCGGGGGGTCAGCTTCCACGGTAGGTGCTGTAGGACCAGGGCGAGCAGAGGAGAGGCACATGATAATGCGTGTTCGCATCGTCGATGCGAAACCGCACGGGCACCACATCGAGAAACCCCTCGGAAAAATACGCCCCCACATGAAAGTCCAGCACATACACCCCGGCCGCCAACGCCGTGCCGGCCAGAAGAGGCGCATCGGTGCGGCCGTCGGCATTGGTGGTCGCCTCGGACACCACGGTCAGGGTGCCATCGGATTCCACACGCCGACACACGACGCGCACGCCGGCGGCCGGACGGCCCCGGGCCGTGTCCAGAATGTGAGTGGTGAGTTTTCCGGTCATGGGTCAGTCCTCCACAAAATCCATCAGCCGCAGCCGGGCGATTTTTTCAATCTCCTCCAGCGCGGTGGCGCGTTCCACCGCCGGATCGTTGCCGAGCCGGCGTTCCATCGCCTCGAGGATGGTCTGCACATTGTTGAGGCGCGCACAAATGATGAAGGGAAAATCGAACCGCGCGCGGTAGGCGGCATTCAGTTCATTGATGCGCGCCAGCGTCGCGGGGTCCGCCGCGGACAGTCCCGCCGCCGCCTGCTCGCGCCGGGACTCGGGGGTCAGTTCCCCCTGACGCGCGAGCCGCCCCGCCAGATCGGGATGCGCCCGGATGAGCGCCAGCTGCCTTTCCGGCGCGCTCGTGCGCACCGCCCGCACCAAGGCGGCCAGCAGGGCCTCCACACTGGCAAAGGGACGTTCCTCCACCACGGCCTCGGCCACCCACGGGGAATGCTCGAAAATGCCGCCGAGGGTTCCGACAAACTCCTGCCGGCCAACGGCATTCAAATCCGCCAACCTGCATTTTCTGCTGGTGATCCCCGACATGCTCGGTGCATCGTCATGCTTCAGTCAGGGCGTGTTGTCCAGCGCATTGACACAGGGAGAACGATATGAGCCGTCTGGAATTCAATCACTATGGGAAACACGCGGTGCGGCTGCTGCGCGTCAAACGAAACGGAACCCGCCACGAAGTCGCCGAATGGCAGGTGAACGCCCTCCTCGAAGGGGACCTTGCCGGAGCCTATCTGAGCGAGGACAACTCAAGCGTCGTTCCGACCGACACGGTCCGGAACACCATCCTCGCCCTCGCGCACGACCTGGAAGACGTCACGCGGGACGGTTTTGCCCTCGCACTGGCCAAACATTTCCCGGCCAAATATTCCCATCTCACCGCCTGTGACGCCGAAGTGACGGAATCGGTCTGGACACGCATGACCCCGGGCGGGACGCCCCACGACCATTGTTTTGTCCGCGACGCCAACGGCCGCCCCTTCAGCAGGGTCCGGTTTGAGAAGGGAGGGGCGGTGAAACGGTCCTCCGGCATCCGGGAATTGGTCATCATGAAAACGACCGAATCCGGTTTTGTCGGATATCCCAAGTGTGACCTGACCACCCTTCCCGAAACCACCGACCGCATTCTCGCCACCAGCCTGAACGCGGAATGGGAATTCGCCGACGACTCGGCCGACGTGGATACCGCCGTGATGGACGCCATGCTCAAGGTGTTCTCCGGTACCTACAGTCCGTCGGTCCAGCGCACGCTTTACCTCATGGGGGAAGCCGCCCTTGAAGCCGTCCCGGGTCTCGCGCGCATCAAGCTCACGATGCCGAACAAACATTATCTCAACATCGACCTCTCCAAGGTCGGCCGTCCCCCCGGACAAAAGAAGGTCTTCCTGCCCACCGACGATCCCTTCGGCTACATCGAAGCGGTGGTGGCCAGATAGGTCGTGAAGTCGCCGATCAAGCCACCTCCCGGTTGAGTCCCCCAGGGCGGCCGTCGATGCCTACGACGTGGTCTTCGGCCAAGGTCTCACCGACGAAGGTGGCGCCTGCCCGGCCTGGATCGGGGACATTCACAAGCACCCCGAAGACGACACCGCTCCCCGCCGATAAGCTCTCGTTTTCCCGACCCACCTTCCTTCATCTTATGCCCGCCCCGCTCCACCCCTCCGAAAAACTCCTCCTCGGCCCCGGTCCCTGCAATGTCTCCGCGCGCGTGCGCGGCGCCATGGCCCTGCCGCTCCTTGGTCACATGGACCGCGAATTTCTCGCCATCATGGACGGGTGCAAGGCCATGCTGCGCGAGGTGTTTGACACCAGGAACGAAGTCACCTTCCCGGTCTCCGGCACCGGCAGCGCGGGGATGGACTTTCTGATGGTCAACTTCGTGGAACCCGGAACCCGTGTGCTGGTCGCAGTGAACGGCGTCTTCGGCGGCCGCATCGCCAACGTGGCTGAAAAGATCGGCGGCACCGTGCACCGGGAGGAGTTTCCCTGGGGCACGCCCGCCACACTGGAAAAAATGACCGCCGCCGCGGACGCCTTCCGTCCCGATCTCATCTGTCTGGTCAACGGCGAAACCTCCACGGGGATCTATCAGGACTTCACGGGATTCGCCGAACTCGCGCTCAAGCACGACGCCCTTCTCCTCGCCGACTGCGTGACCTCCCTCGCCGGCATGCCGGTGCATCTCGATGCGTGGGGCGTGGACCTCGCCTATTCCGGCACGCAGAAATGCCTCGCCTGCCCGCCGGGACTCTCGCCGGTGACGGTCGGCGCCCGCGCGCTGGAGCGGCATGCCAAACGGCGGACTCCCGTGCCGAGCTTCTACCTCGATCTCAACGAAATCCTGAAATACGTCGGCAATGGTTCCGGCGCCCGCGCCTACCATCACACCGCGCCCATCAGCATGGTTTATGCCCTGCACGAGGCCTTGGCCGAGGTGCTTGAGGAGGGGTTGCCGGCCCGTTGGAAACGCCACCGGGACGCCGCGGAGCAGCTCATCGCGACCCTGCGGCCATTTGGTCTGGAACCGCTCGTCGACGAACCCCACCGCCTGCATCCGCTCACCACGTTCAGGCTGCCGGAGGGATTCGACGAAGCCGGACTGCGCGCGAAACTGCTATCCGAATACCGCATCGAAGTGGGCAGCGGACTCGGGCCGCTCGCCGGAAAGATCTGGCGCATCGGTCTGATGGGCGGGAATGCCTCGCCTCAGACCATCGCCACACTGGAAGGAGCCCTGAAGGCTCTGCTGTGAGTCCCCGCGGGACCGCGGCAGGATGTTATTTCCGAAGCGCCTCGAGTTCCTCCCAACGCGCGTAGAGGCGGTTGATTTCCTTCTGCAGCGCCTCGAGTTCGGCCTGCAGTCCCGCCGCCTCGTGCGAGCGCGTGATGTAAAACGACGGTTCGTTGAGAAGGCCCTCGATCTCGGACGCGCGGGCCTCGGCGGCCAGGATGGCCTCCTCCATGCCCTCCAGTTCACGCTGTTCCTTGAAGGTCAGCTTGCGGGCCCGCACCTTGGGGGCGCCGGCCGCCGGTGCGACCGGCGCGGAAACCTCCGCCGCGGCACGCGCTTCGCGTTCCCTGCGCTTTTCGAGGTAATACGAATAGTTCCCCGGCTGCACAAACACCCCGCCGTCCTCGAAGGCCACGATCTGGTCGCAGACGCGGTCGAGGAAATAGCGGTCGTGACTGACCACCAGCACGCCGCCTTCGAAATCGACCAGCGCCTCCTCGAGCATGCGCAGGCTGGGCAGGTCAAGGTCGTTGGTCGGCTCGTCGAGCACGATGAAATTGCCGCCGCGTTTGAGAACGCGGGCCAGAAGGAGCCGGGCCCGCTCGCCGCCGGAAAGGCGGTCCACCCGTTCGCGCACCCGGTCGTCGGTGAAAAGAAACCGCCGCAAAAACGCCCGCACCGCGAGCTTCTGGTCGCCAAAGGTGACGGTCTCCCCGCCGATGTCGGCCACCTGTTCGATGACGGTTTTGGTTCCGTCCAATTCCTGACGGTTCTGGTCAATGGCGTTGAAAAGAACCTTTTTTCCGATGGTCACCGTGCCTTCGTCCGGCGGGCGTTCGCCCAGGCAAATGCGCAGCAGCGTCGATTTTCCGACTCCGTTGCGGCCGACAATGCCGGTGCATTCCCCCGGCTTGAGGGAGAGACTGAGGTTGCGGAACAACCACCGTGCGTCACTCCCCTCGCCCACTTTGGCCCCGACATTCTCCAGTTCGATGCCGATGTTGCCCAGCGGCGGCGCGGGCGGCAGGATGAGATCCATCTCCCGTTCCTCGGGCGGGGCCTCCAGTCCGGCCACCTGGTAAAATGTCTCGAGGCGGTGACGCGACTTGGACCGCTGCGCGCGCACACCGGCGCGGACGTATTCCAGCTCCGCGCGCAGAAACCGCTGGCGCCGCCGTTCGGCCTGACTCGCAATCTGCCGGCGCACCGCCTTGGCCTCCAGATAGGCCGTGTAGTTTCCCGGATGGGAATACGCACGCCCGTCGGCGATTTCGACGATGCGCGTGGCGATGACGTCGAGAAAATACCGGTCGTGGGTCACAAAAATCACCGCCCCGGCAAAACCGCGCAAAAACGCCTCCAGCCACCGGATCGACTCGGCGTCGAGGTGGTTGGTGGGCTCGTCAAGAAGGAGCAGGTCCGGCTGGGCCACCAGCGCCCGACAAAGGGCGACGCGGCGTTTTTCGCCGCCGGAGAGCGGTCCGACCAGGACGTCCAGCGGCGGGACGCCCAGCGCGGTGGCATCGGCCTTGATGCGGGCCTCGAGGTTCCAGCCGTCGGCCTGTTCGATGCGCTGCAGGAGCTCGGCCTGTTCCGCCCCGGACCCCGCGCCCTCCTCATAGCGCCGGATCCATTCCATCAAATCGGCCGCGCCGGACTCGATGTTTTCCCGCACGGTTTTGGTGCCATCGAGCTCGAACTCCTGCGGCAGGTAGCAGATCCGCAATCCGCGGCGCCGGGAGACCTCGCCGCCATCCGGCGGCTGGTCGCCGGCGAGAATTTTCAACAGGCTGGTCTTGCCGCAGCCGTTGCGTCCGACAAGCCCGACCTTTTCCCCCGGAGCCACGGCAAGGGTCACCGCCTCCAGCAGGTTCTGGGAACCGTAGGACAGCGAAAGCTCGTTGGCGGAAAGCAGGGCGGAGCTCATGTGGACTGAATCGAAGCCCCCGCCGTGTCAGGTCCGGCGGCGACGCCGACGGCCGGAACGGTCAGGATGACAATTCCCCGACAGGCGGGCACGAGCAGAACACGTTGCGGTCGCCGTACACATTGTCGATGCGGGCCACCGCCGGCCAGAACTTGTGCTCCCGAAGCCATGGCGCCGGGTAGGCGGCGCGCTCGCGGGAATACGGACGGTCCCACCGGTCGGAACTGACGGCCGTCGCGGTGTGCGGGGCGTTTTTCAGCGGATTGTTCGTGCGATCCCACTCGCCGCGCTCAATGGCGCAAAGCTCGCCGTGAATCGAGATCATGGCGTCGCAAAACCGGTCCAACTCCGCCTTCGATTCGCTTTCCGTCGGCTCCACCATCAGCGTGCCGGGCACCGGCCAGCTCATGGTGGGCGCGTGGAATCCGTAATCCATCAGCCTCTTGGCCACGTCCTCAACCTCCACGCCGGCGCGTTGCTTCCATTCGCGCAGATCGAGGATGCATTCGTGCGCCACGCGTCCCTGTGCGCCCTTATAGAGCACCGGGAAATACGGCGAAAGCCGCGCGGCGATATAGTTGGCGTTCAGGATGGCGTGACGCGTCGCGTCGGCAAGACCGTCCGGACCCATC
This sequence comes from uncultured Spartobacteria bacterium, assembly GCA_937960895.1. Lineage (GTDB taxonomy): Bacteria > Verrucomicrobiota > Verrucomicrobiia > Chthoniobacterales > Terrimicrobiaceae > CALCJD01. The sequence continues at coordinate 24,317 of CALCJD010000112.1, forward strand.
ATGGCGATGTACATCCAGGAAATGACCAGGATGCTGGCGCTTCCCCACGGGGCCTGGGCCACTTCCCCCACGGTCCGGCGTCCTTCGAGCGAAACCACGGAGTGGCCGGGCAGGAACGGCGCCAGATGGGCCGCCACGCCGATGGGACCGACGCCCGGACCGCCCCCGCCATGCGGGATGCAGAAGGTCTTGTGCAGGTTGAGATGACAGACATCCGCGCCGATGTCGCCCGGACGGCACAGTCCGACCTGGGCGTTCATGTTGGCGCCATCCATGTAAACCTGGCCGCCCGCGGCATGCACCTTGGCGCACACTTCGCGGATCGATTCCTCAAACACGCCGTGGGTGGAGGGATAGGTCACCATGAGCGCGGCCAGCGTGTCGCGGTGCGCCTCGATCTTTTTGTCGAGGTCCGCAAGGTCGATGTTGCCATTGGCGTCGCAGGCCACCGGAACCACCTTCATGCCGGCAAGCACGGCGCTGGCCGGATTGGTTCCGTGGGCGGAGGTGGGAATGAGACAGACCGTGCGACCCGCCTCCCCGCGCGCAACATGGTAGGCGCGGATGGCCAGCAGTCCGGCGTATTCGCCCTGCGACCCGGCATTGGGCTGAAGCGACACGGCGGCAAAGCCGGTGATCTCCGCCAGCCACGCCTCGAGCTGCCGGAACATCTCGTGATAGCCCTGCGCCTGCCCGGCCGGGACAAACGGATGCAATCCGGCCACCTTTTCCCAGGTCACCGGATACATCTCCGACGTCGCATTGAGCTTCATCGTGCAGGAGCCCAGCGGAATCATCGAGGTGGTCAGCGACAGATCCTTCGCCTCAAGGCGGCGGATGTACCGCAGCAACTCCGTCTCGGTGTGATAGCGGTTGAAGACCGGATGCCGAAGGTAGGCGGACCCGCGCTTCAGCGCCCCTGTGATCACCTCGGGAGCCTCCTTTTGCAGGACCTCGTCCTTCAGTTCGAAAATGGCCGCGAGCACGGAAAGGTCGGTCACCGTTTCGTCAAGGGTGACCCCGACCGCATGGTCGTCGAGCTTGCGCAGGTTCACCCCATGGGCCTCGGCCCGGGCGATCACCTCGTCGGCGGCCTGGTCGCCGAGTCCGATGCGCAGGGTGTCGAAATACGGTCCGTCCTGCACCGTCAGGCCGCGTTCCCTGAGCGCCGCGGCCAGCCGGCGGGTCTGGTCATGGATCCGCGCGGCGATGGCCCGCAGTCCCTCGGGGCCGTGGTACACGGCGTACATCGACGCAATGACCGCCAGAAGCACCTGCGCGGTGCAGATGTTGCTGGTGGCCTTTTCACGCCGGATGTGCTGTTCGCGCGTCTGGAGCGTGAGGCGGAGGGCCCGGCGTCCTTCGGCGTCGCGGGACACGCCGACGAGGCGGCCCGGCATGCGCCGCTTGTGTTCGTCACGCGTGGCGAGGAACGCCGCGTGCGGTCCGCCGTATCCCGGCGGCACGCCGAAACGCTGCGTGGAACCGATGACGATGTCCGCGCCGCATTCCCCGGGCGGTTTGATCAGGGTGAGGGCGAGCAGGTCCACGGCCACCACGGCGAGGGCCCCGGCGGCATGGACGCGTTCGATCACCTCCGGCAGGTCGCGGATGACCCCGTCGGTGGCCGGATATTGGATGAGGGCGCCGAAGACGGGTTCGTCGGTGAATTTTTCGATGTCCCCGACCAAAATGCGGATGCCCAGCGGCTCGGCACGGTTGCGCAGCAGCGCGATCGTCTGCGGATGACAATCCTCCGCGACAAAAAACGTCGCACCCGGCTTGATCTCCCGGGCCATGGTCATGGCCTCGGCCGCCGCGGTGGACTCGTCGAGAAGCGACGCATTGGAAATTTCCATCGCGGTCAGATCGCAGACCATCGTCTGGAAATTGAGCAGGGCCTCCATGCGCCCCTGGGCGATCTCCGCCTGATACGGTGTGTAGGCCGTGTACCAACCGGGGTTTTCCAGGATGTTTCGCTGGATGACCGGCGGCAAAAACGTCCCGGCGTATCCCATGCCGATGAGGGAACGGCGCAGTTCGTTGCGTTCCATCAGCGCGCGCAGGTCGGCCAGGGCGGCCTCCTCCGTGCGGGCGGCGGGGAGATTGAGGCTCCCCTTCATTCGGATGGCCGGCGGAACGGTCTGATCGATCAACGCCTCGAGCGAATCGACCCCGACCACGTCGAGCATGGCGGGAAGATCCGTCTCGGAAGGCCCGATGTGACGGCGGGCAAAGGAACTCATTTCGCGATCAGCTCGCGATAGGCGGCGGCATCCTTCAGCGCGTCGAGTTCGGCCGGATCGGAAAGCTGGATCTTGAAAATCCAGCCCTCACCGTAGGGATCGGTGTTGAGGAGCGCGGGATTGTCGGCGAGGGCGGTGTTGACCTCGGTGACCCGGCCGGAGACGGGCGCGTAGATGTCGCTGGCGGCCTTGACGGATTCCACGACGGCGGCGGCACACCGGGCCACCACTTCGGCGCCCTCCTTGGGCGGTTCGACAAACACGATATCGGTCAGTTCAGCCTGGGCGTGGTCCGTGATTCCCACCGTGCCCACATTGCCCTCCACGCGGATCCATTCGTGCGAGTCGGCATACTTCAAATCGTCGGGGACATTCATGATTGGTAAAAAGGTTTTTTGACGACCACCGCGCGGTACCGGCGATCACGGATTTCAATCTCCAAAGCCTGCCCCACCTTGGCAAGCGAGAACGGCAGGTAGGCCAGGGCAATGCCGCATCCGAGGCTGGGGCTCAGCGCGCCGCTGGTCGTTTCGGCCACCTTTTGTCCGTCGGCCAGCACCGCATAATGGGAGCGGATCGGCGGGGACTTCTCCTCAACCCGGATGGCGGCGAGACGGGTGGGCACGCCGGAGGATTTCTGGGCGAGCAGCGCATCGCGGCCGGGGAAGGGACCCTTTTCGAGATCGACAAAAAATCCGAGACCCGCCTCGAGCGGTGTGCGGTCGGGCGAGAGGTCCGACCCGTTGAGCGGATAACACATCTCCAGCCGGAGGGTGTCCCGCGCGCCGAGGCCGCAGGGCTGGGCGCCGGCCGCAACCACCCGGTCCCACCAGGCGGCGGCATCCGCCGCCGGACACAGCAGCTCAAATCCCACCTCGCCGGTGTAGCCGGTCGTCACCAGATACACCCCGTCGCGAAAAAGCACCCGGTTCCGCTCCGCAGGCAGGGGTTGGCCGAAGAGGGCGGCAAAAACTTCCGGCGCCTTCGGTCCCTGCACGGCGAGAGCGCCGTAGTCCGCGCTGCGGTCGACAAATTCCACCCCGTCCCGGGCGTGGGCGCGGAGCCATTCGGCATCCTCGGCGATTTTGGCGGCATTCACGACCAGGAGAAAATTTTCCCCGCCGGTGCGATAGACGATCAGGTCGTCAATGACCCCGCCGCGCCCGTTGAGCAGGAGGGAATACTGCGCCTCGCCGACACCGAGCCGGGCCACGCGGTTGGTGAGGAGGGAATCCAGCCAGGCCTCCGCTCCGGGACCGGAGACAAAAAACTCGCCCATGTGGGAGATGTCGAAGACCCCGCACCGTTCGCGCACCGCGCGGTGTTCGTCGAGGATGCCCGTGTATTGGACGGGCATTTCCCAGCCGGCAAAATCGACCATGCGGCCACCGGCGGCGACGTGCTTTTCATAAAGGGGCGTGCGCTGACTCATTTCTTTTTCTGATCGTCGAAGTTGAGGTAGGTGTAGGCCTTGAGGTCGTTCTCGTAGGTGTCCAGCAGCCGCATGGCCTCGCTGGGTTTGAGGCGGTCGCCCTTGATGGCGGCGTCAATCTGCGCCTTCATCCGGCGGGCCAGTTCGTTGGTGTCCCATTGCGTGAGGGAGAGCACCTGACCGATCGTACTGCCGGGCAGAACCTCCTCCACATAATAACCGCAGTCCTCGTCCTCATCGAGATAGATGTGCATCTCGTTGACGCGGCCGAAGAGGTTGTGCATGTCGCCCATGATGTCCTGGTAGGCACCCACCAGGAAAAATCCGATGTAATACGGCTGGCCCGGCCTCCAGCGGTGCATGGGCAGGGTGTCCTTCACGTCCTGCAGGTCCACAAACTTGGAAACCTTGCCGTCCGAGTCGCAGGTGATGTCGACCATCATGGCATTGCGGTCGGGCATCTCGTTGAGCCGGTGAATGGGCATCACGGGGAAAAGCTGACCCAGGGCCCAGTGGTCGAGCAGCGACTGGAAGACCGAGAAGTTGCAGAGGAACTGGTCGCCGAGCGCGGTTTCCATCTCCTTCACCTCCTCGGGCACGTAGCGCATGCCCTGGAACATGGCGACGACCTGCTCGGCAATCTGCCAATAGACCGCATCGATGCGGGCCTTCGCCCGGAGGTCGAGCAGGCCGAGGTCAAACATGGCCTGGGATCGCTCGCGGATTTCCTGGGCGTCGTGCAGGCTTTCCAAGCGGTTCTTTTTGCCGACATTTTCCGCCAGTTCGACGATGTCCTTCACAATCTGCGGGTCATCGTCGGAAACGGTGATCACCTGCCCCTCGGGGTGCTTTTCGATTGACCCAAAGGCCTCCACCAGCAGCACGGAATGGTGCGCCACAATGGCGCGGCCGCTCTCGCTCACAATGGTCGGGTGCGGCACCTCCTCGGCGTCGCAGACCTCCATGATGCTGTACACGATGTCGCGGGCATATTCGTTGAGCGAATAGTTGGTCGAGCTGTCGAAAGTCGTGCGGGATCCGTCGTAGTCCACCCCCAGCCCTCCGCCCACATCCAGGTACCCCAGGGTGTGCCCCATCTTGTAGAGCTTGGAATAAAACCGGGCGGCCTCCTTGGTGGCGCGTTTGATCGTCCCGATGTCGGGCACTTGGGACCCCACGTGGAAATGGACGAGCTTGAGCAGGTGGGCCATGCCCGCCTTGGTCAGGCGGTCGCTGGCCTCGACAAGTTCCGGCGTGGAAAGTCCGAATTTGGCGTTTTCGCCGCCGCTGGTGGCCCATTTGCCGGCGCCCTTCGACATCAGACGGACACGCAGGCCGATGTAGGGTTCCACCCCCATCTCGGCGGCCACCTTGAGGATGTGATTGAGCTCCTCGAGTTTTTCGACGACCAGAATGACCGTTTTTCCCAGTTTGCGGCCCACCAGCGCCGTGCGGATGAACGCGGTGTCCTTGTAGCCGTTGCAAATGATCAGGCTTTCCGGGTCGGTGTGCACCGCCAGGGCGGCCATCATTTCGGGTTTGCTGCCGGCCTCGATTCCGAAATGCCAGGGTTTCCCGGCGTCGATGATCTCCTCGACCACCTCGCGGAGCTGGTTGACCTTGATGGGAAACACCCCGCGGTAGACGTTGTGGTAGCCCATTTCCTCGATGGCGCTGGCAAAGGCGGTGTTGATCGTCTCGACACGATCCCGCAGGAGGTCGTGAAAGCGCACGGTCAGCGGAAACTCGATCTTCCGCTCCCGGGCCTCCCGCACGATCTCCATGAGGTCGATCTTCTGAGAGCTCGACCGGTTGGGAAGCACGACCACATGGCCCCGCTTGTTGATCGAGAAATACCCCCCGCCCCAACGGTCCACGTTGTAAAGGGCAATGGCGTCTTCTTTGCCGAAATCTGACATCGTCGCGCGCAATTAACAGTCCGCGACGGAAAATCCAACATGCATTTGACCCCCGACGCGGATTTTTTTCGGTTGGGGTTGTCAAACGGCGCCTGCTGGCGAAAATGGAGGGCTTATGAAGTCCATAGGGGCTCAACCATGATGCTTTTCGAACTGGGATGGCAATTGCTTGTCATCCTCCTCCTTGTGCTGGCAAACGGCTTCTTCGTCGCCGCCGAGTTTGCCATCGTCAAAATCCGGGCCAGTCAGCTGAAACCCATGCTCAAAACCGGGGACTGGCGCGTGCCCATCGCCCTGCGGGCCGTCAACAACCTCGACGCCTGCCTGTCCGCCACCCAGCTGGGCATCACCCTCTCGAGCCTGGGGCTGGGCTGGCTGGGCGAACCGTTCCTGGCCCACTGGCTGGACCCCCTGTTCCAGCACTGGGGGGTGACCAACGCCGCCGTGCGCCATTCCCTCACCTTCGGCATCGCCTTTTCGACGATCACCTTCCTGCACATCGTCTTCGGCGAACTGGCGCCCAAATCCCTGGCCATCCAGCGGCCCAAGGGGGTGTCACTCTGGGTGGCGGCGCCGCTGCTCTTCTTTTATTACCTGTTTTACCCGTTCATTTGGATCCTCAACGGAACGGCGAACTTTTTCCTGCGCCTGGCCGGACTCGAACCCGCCTCCGAGAGCGAGCACACCTTTTCGGCGGAGGAACTGGAGTACGTCCTCAGCCGCGCCCGCCACACCCACCGCAGCGACGCCCTCATCAACAAGATCATGGTCCGCTCCCTGCGGCTGCGGGACGTGGTCGCCCAGCAGGTCATGCTTCCGCGCGACACGGTGGTCGCCCTCTGGGCCGACCGCGACATGCAGGAAAACCTGCGCATCGCGCAAAGCAGCGGCCACAGCCGGTTTCCGGTCTGCGAGGGGTCGCTGGACAACGTGCTCGGCATGGTTTTGGTCAAGGAATGGCTCTGGCAGGTGCAGGCGCTCGGACCCGAAGCCTCGTTCCAGCCGATCATTCGTCCGGTCCTGACATTCCTCCTCAAAACCCCGCTGCCGTCGATGATCGAGTTGTTCCGCTCCTCCCGCAGCCATCTGGCGGTTGTGCTCGACGACAACGGCTCGCTCGCCGGCATTGTCACCCTCGAGGACGTGCTGGAGGAAATCGTCGGCGAAATCCGCGACGAACTCGACATCGAAAAGGGGCCGATCTTCGAGCACACCGAAAACTCCATTCTCATCGACGCCTCCCTGTCGGTGCGCGAACTGCGGGCGGAAACCGGATGGAATTTCGAATTCCAGCCGCGCGAGACCGTCGACCGCTGGGTGCAGCGCAATGTCGGGGACATTCCGCCGCAGGGGGAAAACGTCCGCATCGGCGAATACCTTGTCACCGTCACCCAGCGCCACGCCCACGGCCTGCGCCGCGTGCGCATCACCCGCCTTTCCCCCGAGGAACTCGAGGCCCTTGAGGAGGCCGAAATGGAGAAGGAGGAATAGAAAAACCGGAGGGTCAGCAGCCGGACTGACCCCAAGAATTCCCACCTCCCCGGGGTGAGCCGCCCGACATCAATTTGCATCCCCCTCCCCCACGTGGTAACCGAAGGCATGTTCCGCTGGCTTTTGCTCCCGCTGCTCCTCGTGGCCGCCGTTCATGCGCAGGAATACGAGGGCAAGACCCTGGTCAGACCCAGCCTGATCGCCGACACCGCGGCGGTGGTTCCGGGGAAGCCGTTCCAGGTGGGCCTGCTTTTGGAAATGGCGCCCGGCTGGCACACCTACTGGGAATATCCGGGCGACGCCGGGTTTCCCACGACCATCACCTGGAAGCTCCCCGAGGGATTCGCCGCGGGTCCCATCCAATGGCCGCTCCCCCACCGGGAAATCGAACCCGGGGACATCGAGGTCTATGCCTACAAGGACCGGGTGCTGCTCCTCACCACCATCGTGGCCCCGGCGGATCTGCAGGACGCCACCGTCACCCTCAAAGCCCGGGCCGATTGGCTGGTTTGCGCCGAAATCTGCATTCCGGGCAGCGCCGACCTGGAGCTTGCCCTTCCCGTCGCGGATCAGGCCGCTCCGGCCCATGAGGAGATCTTTGCCACCTTCCGCGCCGAACTGCCCCTCGCCACAACCCCGCCGTTTGAGCTGACCTGGAAACAGGAGGAAAAGGAAACCGTCCTGACCGTCTCCGGCCTGGGCGACGCCACTTCCGTGGATGTGTTCCCCCTGCCGGCGCAGGGTCAGGAAATCGGGCATCCCAAGGGCGGTTCGGTCACCGGCGGAACCGCCACCGTGACCATTCCCGCCACCGGCCCGATCCGCGGCGTGCTCGTGGTGGATACCCCCCAGGGCCGCCGGGGCTGGCTGGTTTCCCTGGCGGATTCCGAACCGGTCCCCCGGGAAACCGCCCGGCCCGCCGTGCCGCCCGATCCGACCCCGGCGGAATTCCCCCTTTGGAAGGCGCTGCTCTTCGGATTTCTGGGCGGACTGATTCTCAATCTGATGCCCTGCGTGCTGCCGGTCATTTCGCTGAAAATCTTCGGTTTCATCCGTCAGGCGGGCGACCGGCCGGAACGCATCCTCCGTCACGGCCTCGCCTTCGTCGCCGGCATCTTCGCGTTTTTCCTCGGACTCGGACTGGTCATCGCGGCCCTGAAAGCCGGCGGCCGCGAGGTTACTTGGGCCTTCCAGTTCCAGAATCCCTGGTTTAACGTCGTCATCGGCAGCCTGGTCTTCGCCTTTGCCCTCAACCTGTTCGGGGTCTTTGAAATCGTTCTTCCCGGAAAGGCCGCCCAGGCCCTCGACGAGGCGTCGTCCGGGGAAGGCTACCTGGGTTCGTTTTCGCAGGGCGTCTTTGCCACGCTGCTGGCCACGCCGTGCACCGCGCCGTTTTTGGGTTCGGCCCTCGGATTTGCCTTCAGCCAGCCCCCCTCCATCATCCTGCTCACCTTCGCGTCCGTCGCCCTGGGCATGGGCGCGCCTTATTTTGTGCTCTCCGCCCGGCCCGGCTGGATGAAAATTCTGCCCAAACCGGGGGTCTGGATGGAGCGGCTCAAACAGTTCATGGGCTTCCCCCTCATCGCCACGCTTCTCTGGCTGCTGTACATCCTCGGCAACCAAAAGGGCCTCGAAGGGGTGCTCTGGTTCGGCTGTTTCCTGCTCTGCGTGGCCCTCGCCTGCTGGATCTACGGGGCGTTCTGCGGGCCGCTCTCCAAGCCGGCCACGCGGACCGTCTCCCTCCTCCTCATTGTGCTCCTTCTGGCCGGCGGCGGCTGGTATTTTCTGGGGGACAAATTCCGCGGATCCACCCGCCCGGACACGCAGACCGTCACGGCCGGCGGCATTCCCTGGCAGCCCTTTTCCCGGAAGACCCTCGACGACCTGCGGGCGGAGGGGGAACCCGTGTTTGTCGACTTCACCGCCGACTGGTGCCTGACCTGCAAGGTCAACGAACGCACCGCCCTCGACGTGCCGTCCGTCCGCGAGGCCATGCAAAAACAGGGCATCGTGCCGTTGAAGGCCGACTGGACCAATGCCAATCCGGAGATCACCGCCGCGCTGAAAAGTTTCGGCCGGGTCGGGGTGCCGTTTTACGTCCTGTATCCCGCCAACCACGGGGAACCGATCGTTCTGCCGGAACTTCTCACCCAGCAGATCGTGCTCGATGCCCTGGCCCGGGCACGCTGAGGGCGCAATGCAAAAAAACCGCCTCCATGGCGATCCCCCGTTTGCAACGTTGTGCAAACCGGTTACCTTCCTGTCCGTGAAAATGAAAACGTTCCTCGCCCTATCCGCCGCTGTCACCCTCGCCCTCACCGCCCATGCCGCTCCCGAGATCGGCAAACCCGCTCCGGATTTCACCCTCAAGGACCTCGAGGGCAAGGAGCACAAACTCTCCGATCTCAAGGGCAAGGTGGTTGTGCTGGAGTGGGTGAACTACGGCTGCCCGTTCGTGAAGAAACATTACGAATCGAAAAACATGCAGAATCTCCAGAAGGAGGCCACCGCCGACGGGGTGGTCTGGTTGGCGATCTGTTCCTCCGCCCCGGGCGCCCAGGGCAATGAAACGCCCGACACCGGAGCGAAACTGACCAAGGAGTACGGCTCCAACGCCACCGCCTACCTGGTCGACGAGGAGGGCACGGTCGGAAAGCTCTACGAAGCCAAGACGACCCCCGAAATGTTCGTCATCGACAAGGAAGGCATCCTTGTTTACGCGGGGGCGATCGACGACCAGCCGACGCCCAACCCCGACAGCATCAACGGCGCCAAAAATCACGTCAAAGCCGCCCTGGCCGATCTCGCCGCGGGCAAACCCGTGGCCACGCCGAAGACCAAGCCCTACGGCTGCTCGGTCAAATACAAGAAAGACTGATCCCCCAACCGGTCTTCATCCGAAAGGGGCCGCATCCCGCAGCCCCTGCAGTCAACCGGGCGGGCGGCGGTTCCCTGTCGCCCGCCCACTTTTTTCGGGACGGGGCTCAGCGTCCCGGATTCCCCTGCACTTCGCTGTCGATGTTGAACAGGGGAATGGCCTGACCGCCGTTCACGCGCGGCAGGACCCCGTCCCATTTCTCCACCAGGCGAAGCCGGATCAATTCGGGGCTCTGTTTGAGCGCCTCGGCTTCCCGCCGGATGGCCTCCGCCCGGGCGCGGGATTCCACGTCGGTGGTGTAGGCCTCGGCATCCGCCGCCAGCCTCCTCTCCTCGGCCAGCGCCTCGGCCTGGGTCACGCGCTTGAGCTTCTCGTTCTTGGCCTGCAGGGCCTGCTGCTCGGCCTGCACCTTGGCCTCGATGGCGCGATTGAATTCGTCGGAGAAATTGAAATCCGTGATAGCCACGTTGGCGATGTAGATGGCGTTTTCCAGCCCCTTCTCCTTCAGCGTCGTGTTGATGTAGGAAACCAGCGCCTGCTGGATCTGCTGCTTGGCCAGCTCGCGTTTGGTCACGAGTTCCTCCGCGGTGAATTTTGCCGTCACCGCCTTCACGCACTCCTGAATGGCCGGCTCAACCAGCACGGCGGAAACCTTGCGAAGATTGCCGATGCGCTGATAGGTGAGCGGCGCCAGTTCGCCGTTCATCGAATACTGTGTCGTCACCTGGGTGGTGACCGTCTGCAGATCGCGCGAAGCCGCCGTCGCCTGGGCGTGGCTGGCGGTCAGACGGATGTCGACCTGCTCGACCTGATCGACGAAAGGCTTCTTGAAATGCAGGCCTTCCTTGAGCGGCACGGGATTCACCGCGCCCAGCGTGCGGAGCACGCCGACATGACCGGCTTCGACGATGACCGTGAGACTCATCAGCACCGCCACGAGCGCGGCGATGACAAAGGTGACCGGAACAAGGGTTTTGAGGATGGAGGGATTCACAGGTGCCGGATGATCTCGGATTTCGGATGACGCACCTTCGGCAGCGAGGCGTAACGGTCGGATTCGTCACGGTATCCCGCCGGGCAGGCCGCCACGGTGAAATAGCCCGATCCTTCCAAGCCCAGCACCCGGTCGTATCCGGAGGGATTCAGCCCCTCCATCGGACAGGTGTCGATCCCGAGCAGGGCGGCGGCGGTCATGAAATTGCCCAGGGCGATGTAAACCTGACGCGTGGCCCAAGCCTTGAGATCAAGCGGGTAAGGAGGGTTTTCCAGGAATCCGGTGATGACCTTCTGGAGTCCGGCCAGATTTTCGAGCGGCGTGCCCTGCACTTCGGATGTCCGCCCGATATGCCGCTCCACATCGTCGGCGGTGACCGGGTGTTTCACCGTGAACACCACGAGATGGGAGGCGTCGACGACCTGGCGCTGACCCCAGGATTGCTCGACAAGCGCCTCACGTTTGGCGCGATCCTCCACCACAAGGAATTTCCACGGCTGCAGGCCGAAGGAAGACGGCGAAAGAACCAACGCCTCCTCCAGGGCGGCCCAGACCGCCGGATCGATCCTCTTCGACGGATCAAACTTTTTCGTCGCGTAACGCCACTTCAGCGCCTTCAGCAGGGTTTCTTCGCCAATCGTCTTCATATCGAGCGAATGGAACGCGCCCGCCCCCCGGATGCAAGGGAAAACGAAACCTCCCTCCCCGTCCCGGAGGGACCGGCGCTGCACGGTTCGCACCGCCTCCCATCCGGCGGAGCCGATCCGTCCGTGGAAACGTTCCCCGTCCGCGTGGATAATCGGGCGGTTTGCGTGGAGGTGTCGCGCGTCCCCCCGCGGGAACGGCGCCCGGTCACGCCCAGGTCACTTCGCCCTTGGGATCGCGAATGACGATGGACCTGAGGAATTCCACGCCCTTGCGCAGGCCCTCCGCCGGCGTCATGAGGCTGTCCTCGTGTTCCATGGAAAGCGTGCCGTCGTAGCCGCACATGCGCAGCGTGCTCACGAAGTCACACCAGAACCGGCGCGGCTGACCGTAGCCGACGGTGCGGAAAATCCAGGCGCGGTTCTTTTCATCCGAATAGTGCTTGGTGTCGAGGTAGCCGTTGACCTCCGCGTTCACCGGATACAATCCGGTGTCCTTGGCATGCACGTGATGGATGGCGCCCTCCAGGGCCCGCACGGCCTTTATGGGATCAATGCCCTGCCAGAAGAGATGACTGGGATCGAAGTTGGCGCCGATAGTCGGGCCGCAGGCATCGCGCATTTTCAGCAGCGTCTCGGGATTGTACACGAGGAACCCCGGATGCGCCTCGAAGGCGATTTTGACGTAGTGCGACTTGGCGAAGGCGACCTGTTTTTTCCAGTAGGGAATGGCCACCTTGTTCCACTGCCAGTCCAGGATGGTGAGGAAATCCGGCGGCCACGGACAGGTGACCCAGTTCGGATATTTCGCGCCGGGGTGGTCGCCCGGACAGCCCGAGAACGTCGTCACCACCGGCACGCCCAGCTTGGAGGCCAGCTTGACGGTGTCGACAAAAACCTTGTGGTGCGCCGTGGCGATTTTCTTGTCGGGATGAAGCGGATTGCCATGACAGGAAAGCGAGCTGATTTCCAGTCCGCTGCTGGTCACGATGTCCCGAAAGCGATCCAGCTTGGTCTTGCTGGCAAGGAGTTCGGCCGGATTGCAATGCGCATTGCCCGGATAGGCTCCCGTGCCGATTTCCACGGTGTCACAGCCGAGTCCGGCAATGTGTTCGAGGGCTTTTTCCAAGGAGAGGTTGCTAAGGATTGCGGAGAAAACGCCGACTTTCATGTGGGATAGGGAATTCGCTTCACTGAAAGCACACCGGACGGCATCCGTCGATCATCTTTCGACGGAAGGCCACGATCCGGAAGACCGGCCTCCGGCCCCCGAGCCCGGACCAAAAACCGGAAACGGGGTGGGGAATCCGAAACGCGGCACCCTTGAACCCGGCCCGGCCACGGATTGCTGCGTCAAAGGGCAAAAACCACAAACCATCATAACTCACCTATGTGCAGAGAGTTGGCCTTATGGCCCTTAAATTCCCGGGACCGGCCGGAGGTTGTCCCTCCTCCTGCGAGCATGGGGCGCGGAGCGCTTCCATCCCGGAATTGCGCTTGATGGCCCGCATCCGGTCCCATTAGCTTTTCCCACCTTATGAACTCCAAGCTGCTGCAGTCGAGCGCTGCCATTCTGAGCCTCGCTGTTTTCACGTCCGCTTGTGAAAATCTCTCTCCCGGGGAAAACGCCGCGTTCTTCGGCACGGCGGCCGGTCTGGCCACGGCGATTCCCCTCGCCGCTTCCGGGGTGGATTCCCGCATCACCGTTCCGGTTTCTCTCGGGGCGGCCGCACTGGCCGCAGGCGGAGCCTACATCATCGCCAAACAGCAGGCGTCCGAACGCCAGCGGAAGATCGCCGAACAACGCGCACGGCTGTACCTGGCCCAGCAGCAGGCCCAGGAAAAGAAGGCCGCCCAGACGGCCGACGCCTCGCCTTCGAAAAAGAAGAAAAAGAGCGCCCGTTACATCGCCGTGCAAACGGTGAAGGAGCAAAACAACCAGGGCGCCTCGCAGGTCATGATCTTCGACACGCAGACCAACCAGGTCGTCGGCAACAATGTCTATGACCTCAAATCCTCCCCCAAGATCGGCCAGACGTCGAAGTTTGACACCTACACCGCGGAATACGTGGGAACCGGGTCGTAAGACCGGCGGCCCATTTCCATCCTCTTGAGGAACCCGGGCGGAAGAAAGCCTCCCGCCCGGCCGCTAACGTTCGAAAACGAGTCCGCGTTCGCGGGCGTCCAATTCCCGCCACGTGCCCGGGAGCAGGTCGGCGGGCAGTTCCAACGCGCCGATGCGGACCCGGACAAGACGCAGGGTCGGCAAACCGACGGCCGCCGTCATGCGGCGCACCTGACGGTTGCGGCCCTCGCGAAGCTCCACGGCAATCCACGACGTGGGAATGTTTTTTCGGAAACGCACCGGCGGATCGCGCGGAGGGAAATCCGGGGCCTCCGGCAGAATCCCGGCGCGCGCCGGAAGAGTCTTTTTTCCCTGCACCATCACCCCCGCCTCCAGCCGGCGGATGGCCCCGGGGGTGGGCACGCCTTCGACCTGGACGAAATAACGCCGCCAGTGCGCCCGCCGGGGATCGAGCAGCCGGGCATTGAGCCCGCCTTCGTCACTCAGCAGCAGAAGCCCTTCGGAATCGAGATCCAGACGCCCCAGCGGATACACCCGCGGCGGGAAGCCAAACTCCGCCAGCGTGCGCTGTCCGGGCACATCGGCGGTGAATTGCGAAAGGACGCCGTAGGGTTTGTAAAAGGCGATCAACATGAAGGAAAACGGGACCGCGGTTCGTGCGCCCGCCCGGCACGCTATTCCAGAACGATCCCCACCGGGCAGTGATCACTGCCCATGATGTGGGGCCAGATGAAGGCGTCCTTGAGGCGCGGACGCAGGGCCGGCGAAATCAGAAAATAGTCGATTCTCCACCCGATGTTCTTGGCCCGCGCCGACCCCATGTAGCTCCACCAGGAATAATGTCCGCCCTCCTGATGGAACTCGCGGAAGGTGTCGATGAATCCCGCCGCGATGTAGGTCTCGAAACTTGCGCGTTCCTCCGGGGTGAAGCCGGCGTTTTTGACGTTCGCCTTCGGGCGCGCCAGGTCGATTTCCTTGTGCGCCACGTTGAGGTCGCCGCAAAAGATCACCGGCTTGGTCTTCTCGAGCGTCTTGAGGTAATGGAGAAAATCCGGCCCCCACGACTGCGTGCGATAGTTGAGCCGCAGCAATTCGCGCCCGGAATTGGGCACGTAGACGTTGACGAGATAATAATCGGGGTACTCCGCGGTGATGACCCGTCCCTCGCTGTCGTGGGCGTCATGGCCGATGCCAAACCGCACGTCAAGCGGCTCGGTTTTGGAAAAAATCGCCGTGCCCGAATACCCCGGACGCTCCGCGGCATTCCAGTAGGCGTAATATCCGTCGAACTTCACGCCCACCTGATCCTCCTTGGCCTTGGTTTCCTGCAGGCAGACGATGTCCGCCCCGGCCGTGGCGAGGAAGTCGTGGAACCCCTTGTTCAACACGGCCCGGATGCCGTTCACATTCCAGGAGACAAATTTCATACGAAGGAAAACTCGGAGCGCACCGCGTGGTGATCGGACGCCAGCGTGGGAATCACCCGGCAGCGCTCCAGACGAAGCGGGGCGTTGTAAAAAATATGATCCAGCACAAACGGCATGCGCCGCCAGGTGACCTCGGTGGTCTGCGAACTGGAGAACCCGACGCGTTCGAACTGCTGGACGACGGTTTCCTCCGGGGCGGAGTTAAAATCCCCGCCGAGCAGCGTCGGACAATCCTTGGAGCGGACCAACTCGGACTCGACGATGTTACGCTGCAGGGGGTGGTCGTTGCTGGACCCCCGGATCATGAAAAACGCCTGCAGGTGGGTGTTGAGCAGGCGGACGGTCCGCCCCTCGATTTCCGTCCACGCCTCGATGAGCAGGCGCTGTGACGGCGTCCGGCGGATGCCGCCGTATTCAAAGGTGATCTCCGCGGCGGGAAGGTCCACCCGGCGAAAATCCCGGAGGGGAGTCTTGGACAGGATGGCCAGGCCCAGACCGAAGGGAATTTCCAGGGGATTGGGAACCGGATAGGCAAAAACGCCGTCATACCCGGGCAGGGCCTCCCGCAGGCGGGTGTAATGCGGTGGAGGCTCGACCTGGCGTCCCCCCTCGTATCCCCGCTCAACCTCCTGCAAAAAGACCACGTCGGCATCCTGCTCGCGCACAAATTCAATCGCCTGGGTGAAATTCACCTCCGAGCCGTCGGGATCGTTTTCGTCCCAAACCTGCCCGTTCTGCATGTTGAAAGTGAGCGCGCTAAACATCTTTTCCTGCCTCGCCTTGCCAACGTGCGATGGCGACGCGTATAACCATCGGACGTACTGAAGGCACACACACCATGCACAAACTCGTATTGATTCGTCACGGCGAAAGCACGTGGAACAAGGAAAATCGGTTCACCGGCTGGACCGATGTCGACCTCTCCGACAAGGGCCGTGAGGAAGCCGTTGCGGCCGGACGCCTCCTGAAGGCGGAGGGATACACTTTCGACATCGCCTACGTCTCGGTTCTCCGCCGTGCGCTCAATACCCTGTGGCTGGCACTCAGCGAAATGGACCTGCTCTGGATCCCGATGGAAAAATCCTGGCGGCTCAACGAACGCCACTACGGCGCCCTCCAAGGTCTCAACAAGGCCGAAACCGCGGCCAAATACGGCGACGAACAGGTCCTCATCTGGCGCCGCAGCTACGACATTCCGCCGCCGGCCCTCGAAAAGAACGATCCGCGCTACCCCGGCAACGATCCGCGCTACAAGGACGTTCCCGAGGCGGAGCTTCCCCTCACCGAATGCCTCAAGGACACGGTGGCCCGCTTCCTTCCCCTCTGGCATGAAAGCATCGCGCCGACCATCCGTTCCGGCAAGAAGGTCGTCATCGCCGCCCATGGCAACAGTCTCCGCGCCCTGGTGAAATACCTCGACCAGCTCACCGAGGAACAGGTGCTCGCCCTGAACATCCCGACCGGCGTCCCGCTGGTCTATGAACTCGACGAGGAGCTGAAGCCCATCCGGCACTACTACCTCGGCGACCAAAGCGCCATCGAAGCCGCCATGCAGGCGGTGGCCAATCAGGGCAAGGCAAAATAATTTCCCGGCGGGACGCGGCCCCGGCGCGGCGTCCCGCCTTCCTCCCCCCGCATCCCCGTTTTTCCAAAAAACGGACGGATCACCGTCCGTTCATACGGCCGCCACCCCGCGCTCCTGCGAAGTGGGAATGTTATGAAGGTAATCTCCTCCTGCATCCTGGCCACCACCATGGTTTTTGTCCTTCCCGCGTGCGAAGAAAAGAAACCGCAGACGGTGGAAAAACCTACTCCCTCCCTGTCCAACCGCGAAACGGAACGTCTGGGCGCGGCGGTTGACGCCTATCTCGCCGATCCCACCGAAGCCAGGGCTTCCGACGTCGAGCGCGCCCTCGCGGAGCTCGACGGCGAAATCGCCGAGCTCGACGAACGGGTGGAAAAATCCTCCGGAGGCCACCGCGAGGAAGCCCAGCGCAAGGCCGTCCCACTGCGCGCCTACCGCGACAGGGAAAAGGCCCGTTTCACCGAAGCCCGCCTTCGCGCCAAAACCCAGGAGGAGGTGTCCACCGTGGGATCCCGCATCGAAGCCGCCGCGGAAAAGGTCGGGGACGGCGTCAAGGACGCGGTCGACACGGTGAAGGAAAAGATGCCGTGACACAAAACGAAGGGCCGACCCGCGGGCTGACCCTGAAATTTGGGACAAGCCCGAGGTTGTCCCTCCCGCGTGAAGGCGCAGGCGCGCGCCTCAGCCTTGGGAAGACACAAATTCCACCACCGGCTCCCCGTCGAGGAGACCGTGTTTCGCCGCGAGGCGGGCGAACAGCCTGATGGCCTCCCGCTCCGGTTCGCGCAGGTCAAAGCGCACATAGCGGGTGAGATATTCGAAGGCAAACGCGGGGTCCGGTTCGGCGTCCGCGATCTGCCGGACCGCCTTCCGACCGGCCTCCTTGGCCTCCCACATCGTGCGGGCCACGCCCTCCTTGTTGGGCAGCCCGGGCTGCAGAGCCCACCCGGCAAAGACAAACGGCAGCCCGGTGTGTTTCCGCCAGATCGCGCCAAGATCGTGGCACTGCCAGCCCGGCGGAAGGTTGCGATGGAAGGCGATGGCCGGATCACCGATCAACAACCGCGCCGCACCCTCCGGCGGAACGCCTCCGCCCACACGCAGATGCGGGTAATATTCCGCGATCAGGACCCGGAGGAGGGCCACGGAGCTGCGCGAGGACGGATCGAGATAAATCTCGCCGGAATCCTCGAAGGCCGTGGGACTCCCCACGACCACGCTGTACACCTCGCCCTCGCAGGCAATGGCGACATCGTCGACCACCGGACCGCCGCCATGGCGCAGCACCTCAAAAATCGGCAGAATGGCGACGTCCAGGCGTCCCTGATAAAAGGCGTCCGCCAGACGCGCCGGCACGTCCAGCAGGTACTCTCCGGCGGCAAAGGGCCAGATGAGCGGCTTGGTATTGAGGTAGGAAACCGCGCCGACCCGCAGTCCGGCAAGAGAGGACGTCGTACTCAAGCAGCCACGAGCCTCGCCGCGTCGGGGGTGGTTCCGGGAATGCGCTCGTAAAAGCTGTTTCGCTGCATGGGAACGCGTCCGGCTTCGCGAATGGCTTTTTCGAGGGCGTTGACCGTCTGCTGCTGGGGCGTCTGCGCGCCGGCCATGTGAAAGATTTTTTCCTCGATGATCGTTCCGTGCAGATCATCCACACCATAGCTGAGCGAGAGCTGCGCGGTGGGCAGTCCGAGGCTGATCCAGTAGGCGGTGATGTGCGGAATGTTGTCGAGGTAGATGCGGCTGATGGCGAGGTTGCGAAGTTCCTCGAAGGCCGTGGCGTGCGGGATGCCCTGCAGCACCGGACGCGCACCGCCCGGCTCAAAGGCGAAGGGAATGAACCCGGTGAACCCGCCGGTGTCGTCCTGGATCTCGCGCAGGCGGCGCAGGTGGTCGATCCGATGGCGGGCCTCCTCGATGTGTCCGTACAACATCGTGCAGGTGCTGTGTTCCCCCATCTCGTGCCAGGTGCGGTGAACCTCCGCCCATTCCTCGGCGGTTTCCTTGCCACGGCAGATGCGATCGCGGATCTCCGGATCGAAAATCTCGGCCCCACCGCCGGTGATGGCCCCCAGTCCGTGCTCCCGAAGGACCTCCAGCGTGTCGCGGATGGACATCTTGAAAACCCGCTCGGCCAGGTGCCGGATTTCAATCGCGGTGAAGGCCTTGATGATCAGGTTTTCATCCAGGGCGCGCAATTCGCCGAGCAGATTGAGGTACCATTCCCTCTTCAGGGAAGGATGCAGTCCGCCCACCATGTGAATCTCGGTGATCCCGAGCTTGAGCGCATCGCGTACGGTTTCCACGATCTCCGGGATGGCCAGCTCGAAGGCATGCGCCTCGCGCTTTTTCGCCCCGAAGGCGCAAAACTGGCACGAAAGCAGGCAGACGTTCGAGTAGTTGATGTAGCGGTTGTGGATGTAGGTGGCGACGTTTCCGTTGATCCGTTCGCGGATGATGTTGGCGATCAAACCGATGCCGTTCAGATCACGGGAACCGTAGAGCACCAGGCCGTCCTCGTCGGAAATACGCACGCCCGCCTCCACTTTTTCACAAATGGGACGCAGTTCAGGAGCCAGAAGGCGCGGATCGACGGGCATAAGTTTCGTTAATGTATCACAAATTTCCACCGCGCGCCGCAAGAAGGATTCGCAGGCGCCCGTCCTCCCCGCCTAGCGCATGGCGTCGAGCAGGGCCGCGACCGGAATCGTGGCGAAAACGGTCGCC
>CALCJD010000113.1 GCA_937960895.1 uncultured Spartobacteria bacterium
TCAAGGAAGCCAACGGAAAGTCCCCCCCAAAGCTTACCTCCAATCTCCGCTCAAGGACGAATTGCGCTCGTCCCGAAATTGTCCCGGCCCCCTGACGCGGTTCCCGCCCTTTCGGGGCGTTTCCCACCCGGACTGACGCAACCCCGGCGGCCGAGGCAATCATCCGCTCCGTGGGCCATACGGCGTCAGCCCCGCAAGCGTCCGTTCAATTCATCGTCAACTGCGCCCGTCCCCACCCCTCGCGGCTTTTCGAATTCTTGGCGGTGCCATTCCAGACCAACTGCTGGTGCCGGGTGACTCCGTCGTTGCTGTTGTCGACGGCAAGGTCAAAAAGGACGGGCAAGTCTTCGCCGGGTCGGGATCCGAGCATTTGCCACGGGATGGCCGCCTGAACAACATAACCGTTTCCCGCCGCGTCCGGCACAAGCACGGTTTGAATCCGGCTTTCGTCTTCGGGATGATCCACCACCGTGACGCGGGCCTCGTTGCCGACGCCGATCAGAATCTGACGGTCGCTGAACTTCAGATTGCCCGAAGCCTCCGGTTCCTTGGTGCCGAGAAAAATCTCCACGCAGTCGGCCGACCACAGTCGGTCTTTTTCCCGTGTGTTTTGTCCCGGCGTGGGATCCTTGACCTGCACGTGGAGATACAGGTTTTCGTCATCCCAACAGAGTCGAAAATCCGCGCGAAAATTTTCATCCACCAATCCATGCGTCACCCGGTTTGAATCGATTGGCTCCCCGGGTCGCCCGGGCCAGCGGGTGGTGGTTCCGTCAAGAACCATCCCCGGAAGCGCCCGCGGAACCTGCACGGTTCTTCGGGCGGAAGCTTCGCCTTGGACGGCAAACCGCGGATGATCGAAAACAAAGGGTTCGGCCTTCGCGAGCAGCACGTCATAAATGCGCTGGTTCGTCATGCGGGCCGCTTCGACCAACGGTCCATAAGGCCGGTCCGTCACATCAACCAGACCGGTATTGTTTCCCTCGCCGTGGAAGCCTTGGAAAAATCGTCCGGTCAGGGCCTGGTCTCCATAAATAAACCACTGGACCCCGACCACAAAGGGCAGAGCCGCGGACTGCTCGACATAGTTGCGATAGGCCGAACCGCGTTCCGCCTGATCGGCCACCTGGCGCCCCGCGCCCAATCCGCGCTCGGTGGTGCTGTAATACCACTCGCTCAGCAGGATCGGCCGACCACTCCACTGATGAATGCGTTCGAGAAACCCTTTTTCAATCGCGTCGGTGTAATAGTTCACGCTGACCACATCCAAATGCCGGCCTCCGATCTCCACGATTTCCCGATTTGCCGCCGTGCCGGGGGTCCAGCGGCTGCCGAGGAGAAGATGATTCGGATCGTGTTTGCGAAAGACCTTTTCAATCACTCCGTAATACGCCTCGAGAAAGCGGCGGGAAAATTCCGCCATGTCCGCCGAAGCCGCCTCCGTGCGGACAAACAACGGTTCATCCCGCAACTCCTCAAAACGGGATTTCGGCGCAGCCACCTTCCAGGCCGTGTTGAACCGGTCGATGTCCCGGTATTTCTCCCGGAGCATTTCCACCAGCGCGGCCTTGGCCGGAACTTCGCTCGCCTTGTAGGTGGGAAGGACCTTGGGAAGATCCTCGAAATGCTGTTCGTTGCCGAGGAAGTATCCGATCAGGAGCGGATCATTGGCGGCCGGAGCGACCGTCGCGGCGAATTTTTGATCCAGCAGGCGCTCCACATCGGGGGCAAACGGATCCAGCACCTCCCCGGCGCCGAGTTTGTCCGGAAGAACCGGCAACCCGGCTGATTTCCCGAGCGGGAGAAAGGCGACATAAGGAAAGTTCTTTTTCCTCATGGCTTCGGTGCGCGCCGAAAATGCCCCCGCGCTGTTGAATCCCCACATGCGCAGCCGGTCGACCACCTGGCCGGTCCATTCCTCCAGCGAAAAAGGCCGGCCGTATTTGCGAATCCAGTTCGCCGCATAAAAGGAAAAGTTTCCCCAGTCCGGTCGGCCGTCCTTCCAGGCGGAGCGGAACGTGCCATCCCCCGGATCCGGGAGCCATTCATAAATGGATTCCCGGCCCTTCACCCGCGTCTGATCGTCCGTGCTGGCGATGCCGCACACGCCGAGTTGAAAGAAGGCATTGCCTTCGGGATCGACCAAAACCGTGCGCCCGGAGGCCTGTCCCACGTGAAAAAATCCGGTCGCCTTCAGACCCAGTTCCCTGCCGCTGCCGGCGAGACCTCCGTATCGATCGAAGCGCGGATCGGGACGATGGGCGGCGAGAATTTCCTTTTCCCGGACGGCATCGGCCCGGAGTTCCTCCTCCGACCGCACCTTGCCGGGAAAATCGACCCGCGCGCTCTGGCCAAACCGGTCCACCCGCCACTTCGCGGCGGACGATTCCCCGGGAACATCCGAAGGCCCGGCCGACGACATCGCCCCCGCCTTCGCCGGCCGAACCTCGATCTCAAAGGCACCCTCGGGTTTGCCGAAAAGATCCTTGTAAATCCGCAGGCCAAAGATCGCCCAGTTGAATTTTCGGGTGTCCTGCACCTCGGCATAACCTCCCGGGGTCAGCAACGTGAATCCCTCCCCTGACGCATCGAGGATCGTGATGCGTTTTGCGTTGCCCTGAATGACAAACTGCTTCCCGAGTTCCGGGGGAAACCGAACCGGAGCCTGATCGTTGAACGCCACGGAACCGCCCTGGTTCAGGCTGATGGGCAACCGCACGCCGAAGCGAAGTTTCTGTCCGTCCGGCGGACCGTTCCGGAATTGAATCACCAGTTTTTCCCACCGGGCTTCAAAGTCCACCTCCAGGCCTCCGGCATACCGTGCGGTACCGCGGGATTCATCCAACCGCTCGAAAACCGGTTCCTCCCGGCCGGCCGCGGAGGTGAACTCCGGCGGTTCAAACGTGAATCTTCCCAGCGTCCCGGCGTCGAACTCGGGACCCTTTTCCCCCATGGTGAAGAAGGGAACCGCCCGCGCGAAGCACGGCAGGCACAACAGGACAAGGATGGGAACAATGCGGCTTTTCATAATGGACAAAGGACGGGTTCAGGGCCGGAATTCGCGGACACCTCCGCTGATCGGCTGGATTTGAAGCGTGACGAAATTGGCGCCGGGTTCCTCCTCGGATTCGCGCTCCGGCACGAGTGTGAAATGATTTTCCCCGGCAGCCAGATCGACCGCCCCGCGTGGCGAAAAACGGAACGCACGATAGCGGGTGTCCGCCCCTCTCCCCGGATGGGACTCCCCGGCGGGAACCGGAGTTTCCGGATGGTTGGAGGAATGGAGAAAGGGAGACCGCTCCGGAATCTCGGAAAGCATCACCCCTGACGGCAAGGGCAGCCCGCGGTCGAGGGGCTTGGCCGTGCCGCTCAAAAGCAGAAAGGTCTGCATGGCCCGATAACGGGGCGCACCGCCATGCGAGCCGGCAAATTTGTACCAACGCACCTCGACCGTTGCGCCACGGCTCACCGCAGTCTGCCGGGCCAGCGCGAGCGCATCCTGAACACTTTGACCGGCCGTGGTCAGGCGGGTGCCGGAAAGCGATCCCACCAGGGCCGGCGCGGCCAGCGCGGCCAACAGTCCCAGAATCGCCAGCACGACCAGCAACTCCATCAACGAAAACGCCCGTCGGGTTTCCGCCCGAAAAACACGAAGATCAAAACGCCGTTTCATGGTGCAAACACCCTCGATTCCAAAGTGCGAAACCGGTAAAATGAACTGATGGGTTCGTTCGTATCGGGATCCGCATAATCCGGAATCTCCGGATCATTCGGATCGATGAAGCGCTCAATGATTTCCGTCCCCTGAACATCCCCCGTCACGAGATCGGATCCCTCCTTCCAAACCGTGGGATCGGAACCCTGACGTTTCTTCAGCGCCTGAGCCCGGTAATGGATCGTAAAGGTGTTGGATTTCGTGGTGAGCCGCGGATACGTCGTGGCGTAGACCTTTTCCCGTGAGTTGTCCCCGGTCAGTCGCCGTGTCTCCCAATAGGCATCCATGTTCTGCCGGGTGGGATTGGCTTGCGTGGCTGCGGGTGCGTCAACCGGAACCAGATCGATCGAGCAGATTTCGGAAGCCGAACGGAAAAGATCTCCGGACGCAAACCGCCGTTTGAACTGGGCAATGACCGCCTCCTCGCTGATGTCGAGCCGCAGCGAAGGCGAACCGCTTCCCGGACTGGAACCGGAATTTCCCGTGGTTTTGTACACTCCGGCCTGCGAGTCGGCGATGACCGCGCGTTTTTCGGATTTAAGAACCGCACGAATACCGGTCTCGCGATGGATATAGGTGAAGGGAACAATCTGGAAATTCATGTTCACCCGCCCCGCCGTCGAGAGGGGTTCGCTAATGGCATAGGGTTCGACGACGGGCATGTGAAACAGGTCCAAAAACAAATGGTCGGGCGGCGTCGAATAAGGAGGTCCCACGGGAGCTCCGGGATCTGTCTGCACGCCGAGCCCGGGATGTCCGGCGGGCTCGGGGCGGAAGTGCAGGGTTTGCCACGGCCGATTGGCAAAGACGCCGGTCGGCAGCGAACCAAACATCACCGCCGAGGGCAGGAGACGGTTGGGCGAGAAATACGTCGGCCCGGGCAGGCTGTCGACGCCGGTGTAGTTGAAGTTGAAATACGGAACGTGGTAACTGCCGGAATACTTGCCATCATCCCCTTCGTCGGCCTTGTTGATGTAAGGGCCATCCTTCAGGTTGGCGATTCCATTGTCCCAGTCCGGGGCAAGTCCCCCGGCTTGCGCCACCCCGGCAACGGACGGCACGTCCACATCCCGGGGACTGACGCCACGGTCGACCGGTCCGTCGACATCATTGTTGGTGGTGTACTGCGCGGTGTAACCGGGGTAGTTGACATTGACCAATTTGCCTCCGCTCGATCCATAAAACGGATAGCCGACTCCTGTGCGGGCCTGATAGGCAAAGCGCGAAGCGACCGAATGATAGTCCGGATGCGGAGCGTAGGCCGAGCTGGGAACCTGCGAGAGCGGGGCGATCAAACGCATGTCGCCGGATGCCGGAACCACCGCGCGAACCACATCCTGGCTGGCAATGCGCGACATCGTCTGGTCGGCGTTCAACCGGCCTGAATTGCCGTAGAACGACCGATAATTGTAAGGACCGACCGTTTTGGTCCCGCTGGTATAAGTCACCACCTCCGGCGCCAGTTGGGGAACGGGAAACTCCCCTTCGGGGAAATGAAGAGTGATCGTCTGCAGAACCGGTCCGGTCGGCGCGCCCGTGCCGTCAGCCAAACGGATTCGAACGATGACGTCGCCCCCGCCGAAAACAAAGGTTCCGTTCGCCGGAGGGTCTGGTTCTCCCCCGAAAAAGTGGACATGTAGGGCGCAGGGATATTTTGTTAGT
>CALCJD010000114.1 GCA_937960895.1 uncultured Spartobacteria bacterium
GGGGCTGGGGCGCCCCGGTGGTCGGGGTCCGGGTCGTGTCACCCGCTCCGGTGGTGACCACAACCTATGTGACAACTCCCGCCCCGAAGGTTCGCAGCTCCCTGGTGACCGCCGCCCAGCAGGAACTGGCCGCCTTGGGGTATTACGGAGGATCCGTCGACGGCATCTTTGGCCCGCAAACCAGCGCCGCGTTGCAGCGCTACCAGCGGGACTACGGGCTGCCGTCCACCGGACGGCTGGATCGGGCCACCCGCGACAGTCTCGGGTTGTGAATCACGGCAGCGGCGCCACGGCGGCTCCGGCGACGAACGGGGAGAATCCCCACTCGCGAAGCACGCCGTAAACAAACCGTCCCGTGCCGGGCCGCGGCGGAACCCGGAGTGCTTCGAGCATCTGGCGATTGATCCCATCCAGTTCCGGGCGGATGTGGGTTTTGAGATCCTGCGGAGGATAAGCCGGCAGCGTGCCGCCGCGTTTCCACGAGGCGATCAGGCGCTCCTGTTCCTTCCGGGAGGCCCGCATCTGGGCGGCAAAAAACTTTCCGACGGTCCGGGCCGACAATCCGCTCCCCTCACCCAGCCGGACCACCTCCGCAAGGATTTCGGCCTCCCGCCGATCATCCCGCACGGGCCGGTTGTCCAAAAATTTCACCCAGGCCACCCGTCGGCTCACCTCGAGGCGCCGGGCCATGGCGTCGGCCAGGCGGGACTCGGACGGCGTCGGCGAAAATCCCTGCCGGGCCGCCGGATGAACGCAGCCGGCCAGCAGACCGGCCACCACAAAAAGAATGAAGGCGGGGAAGGCCCGTCGCGGAATCCGGTTCATTTGTCCTTGTTCTTTTCCTTGATCAGCAGGGAGGCGATGACCGCCGCCGCCAGCATCGCGACCACCACCACCAAAGACGTCTCCGTCTGGATCGCATACGGCGTGTGCGAGAGGATCATCTTGGTGCCGATGAACACGAGGATGGCGGAAAGCCCGTAATGGAGGAAACGGAAGAGCTTGAGAATGCCCGCGAGGGCGAAATACAGCGCCCGAAGGCCCAGGATGGCAAAGATGTTTGAGGTGAAAACGATGAACCGATCCTGCGTGATGGCCACCACCGCCGGGATGGAGTCCACGGCAAAGATCAGATCGCTCGTTTCGATGGCGACGAGCACCACCGCCAGCGGCGTGGCAAAACGGCGGCCGTTGAGGACCACGGAAAATTTCTGTCCGTGAAATTCCCGCGTCACCGGAACAAAGCGGCGGAAGAGTTTCAGGAGAAAATTGTTGGAGGGATCGACCTCCTCCTTGTCGTCCACGATCATCTTGATGCCGCCATAAATGAGGATCGCGGCAAAGATGTAGATGACCCACCAGAAATGATGGAGCAGCGCCGTGGCGGCAAAGATCATCAGCGCGCGCATGATCAGCGCCCCCAGGATGCCCCAGAAGAGCACCCGATGCTGGTAGGCCGCCGGCACGCGGAAATAACCGAAAATCAGCGCAAAAACGAACACATTGTCCACGCTGAGCGCGATCTCGACGATGTAGCCGGTGAGAAATTCGATTCCCGCCTTGCGGCTCAGCTCCGGCGTGTCGTATCCGCCGATCCACCCGAGGTAGATGCCCAGACAGAACAACAGGGCGAGAAAGACGCGAAACGCCGTCGATTGCAGCGCCTCGGCAAGTTTCACTTCATGGGCCTGACGCTGAAAAAGCCCGAGATCCATGGCGAGCAGCACCGCCACCACGCCCAAAAACATCGCCCACCAGTACCATTCCATAAGCCGGCGTCAGCAGATCCCCCCGCAGAAATTCCCTCCCCGGCGCACCGGGCGGGCGGCGCGGGAAAACGTCGCGGACCGCGGGTTGATCTCGGAAAAGAGGAGGATTGTGGAGCGTCCAATCATGGGGCGGGTCGTTTTCCTATGCCAACCCACCCGGAAAGGCAAGGAAGGCGTTCCGGTTTGTCCCCCCGGGAAAGGCGACCGGACCGCGGTGCCCGTGCGGATTGCGGCGCCGCTTTCCGCCTCCCCCCGCGCGGGATTCCACAATTCCCGCCTACCTTCTTTTCGGCCGGGGCGTGGGGGTGGGCTTGGGTTTCGGCGGACTGCCCCAGATCAGGACGGACGGCCGCTGCTTCACCGCGGCGCTGGCCGCCTCGAGATTGGCGGCGGTCACGGACAGATCCTTGATGATGGACTGGATTTCGCCGGGGTTGACCCGGGTCGCCGATTCGAGGTTGCGGAGAATTCTCTGCAGATCGGCATTGGATTTCTCGAGTCCGGCGAACAGTTCATGCGCGTCGCTGCTGAGCTCGGCAATGCGGGCATCGGCCACCGCCTGCTTCAGGCTGGCAATGAGACTCTGCAAATCCTCGCTCACCTTCTGCAGGTTGGCGCCCTCCACCGCCGCCCGGACGTTGGTGATGAGCTCCTGCAGGTCCGTGCTGATCTTCTCCAGATCGGCGCCGGTCACCGCCTTGTTCAGGTTGGTGAGCAGGGTGTTGAGCCCGCCCTGCATTTCGCCGAGGTTGAGATTTTTCATCTCGGTCATGATCGAATTGACCGAGTCGAGAATGTTGGTGAGCTGCCCCGGAGCCGACGGGATGTAATAATGCTTGGGCTGCCAGTTGAAGGTCAGCACGGGGAACTGGTTGGGATCCTTGAGGTAGTTGAGCTCGATGTAATTCATCCCCGTGATCCCCAGCGGCTCGATGCGCGCCCGGAGCCCCTGTTCGACGTTCTTTTTGATCAGCTCCTTGAGATCCTGCGTGAACATGCCAGGGAAAATCTCCTTGTCGATTTCCATGAGGATCACGACGTAGCTGTGCCGGTTGACCTGATCCAGGGGACCGTAGTCGTTGAAGCTGAAACTGATCTGGCTCACCTTGCCGATCAGCACGCCACGGTACTTGACCGGACTGCCCACGTCGATGCCCTGCACGGACCCGTCGAGGTAGGTTTCGAAATAAATGCGCGGACGGAAAATCTGCCCCGCCCCAAAGGCGATGAGGCCGCCGGCCAGAATGGCCAGCCCGATCACAATGAAGAGGCCGATGGCAAAATAGTTGGGCTTGGACGCGTTCATTCGGTTTCCCGGTGGAAAAATTTCCGGACGAAGTCATTGGTCGAATGATCGCGCAGTTCCCGCGGCGAGCCTTCGGCAATGATTCCTTTGGTTTGTTTGTCGAGCATGATGACGCGATCCGCCACCGCATAGATACTGGCCAGTTCGTGGGTGACAATGACAAAGGTCACCCCGAGGGTGTCGCGCAGGCGGAGAATGAGGGCGTCAAGTTCGGCGGAGGTGATGGGATCGAGACCGGCGGAGGGTTCGTCCAGGAAGAGGATGGCCGGGTCCAGCGCCATGGCCCGGGCGATGGCGGCCCGCTTTTGCATTCCGCCGCTCACCTCGGACGGCAGGTGATCCGTGTAGTCGGCCAGACCGACCAGTTCGAGTTTGGTCCAGGCCACGATTTCCCGCGCGTCACGCGGCAGGTCGGTCCATTCCTCAAGCGGAAGCTGGACGTTTTCGCTGAGCGTCATGGATCCGAACAGGGCGCCGCTCTGATACGAGACGCCGAAGCGCCGCAGAATGCGCTGGCGGTCCTCGCCGTCCGCGGCGGCCAGATCCTCCCCGTCGATCAACACCTGGCCCGACGACGGCGGGTAAAGTCCGATGAGGTGTTTGAGGAGCGTGCTCTTGCCGCATCCCGATCCGCCCAGGATCACGAACACCTCCCCCCGGTTCACGTCGAAGGAAATGTCCCGCAGGATCACCGCGTCGCCGTACGCCGCGGTGAGGTTTTTTACGGAAATGATCGGGTTGTCCGCCATCATTAGAAGCCGATCGCGTAATACACCACCGCAAACACCGCATCGACCACCACGATGAAGAAGATACCGCTGACCACGGAACGGGTGGTCGACACGCCGACCGCCGTGGCGCCGGACTTGGTCTGCAAGCCGCGCAAGCAGCCGATGCCGGCCACCAGCGCGCCGAAGACAAAGGCCTTGATGATGCCGGCCATGACGTCTTTGACGCCGACCGCCCCGGTCAGTTGATGCCACAGCGTGACGGGCGGAAACCCGTGCAGGAGCATGACAAACAGGCCCCCGGCAACCCCCATGAGATCCGCATACACGGTCAGCACCGGCGTCAGAAGGATGCCGGCCAGCACGCGGGGCGCGGCGAGAAAGCGCACCGGATCCAGGCCCATGGTGGTGAGCGCGTTGATCTCCTCGTTCACCTTCATGGTGCCGATCTCGGCGGCAAAGGCGGAACCGCTGCGCCCCGCCAGCACGATGGCCGTCATGATCGGCCCCAGTTCCCGCAGCATGGCCAGCGCCACCAGATTGACGACAAAAAGATCGACCCCGAACTGGCGCAGCGGCGGCGCGGCCTGGAAGGCCATGATCAGGCCGGTGAGAAAGGAAATCAGACTGACCACAACCAGCGCCTGCACGCCGGCCTTTTCAAAGGTGAGCCACATGTCACCCCAACGCATGGCGCGGGGGATCCTGAACATCCCCAGAAACGTGAGCGCCATGCGCCCGAGAAAGGTGATTTGCTCCTGAAAATCCCGGATGAGGTCAAAGGCGGTCCGGCCGAGCCATTCCAGGGCGGGGGGATCGGAGGCGGCCCGTGCGTGCGTGGTCCGCCGGGCTCCGGCAAACACCTCGAGCAGGCGCGCCGTGTCCGCATTTTGGCCCGAGATGGTCGCCCCCCGGCTCTGCAGTTCCCAGAGCAGGGCCACGCCCGTGCCGTCACAATATTCGACCTCGGACGCATCGACCGTGGATCCCTGTCCCACGGACGCCAGGGCCTCGGTCCAGATCTGCGCCACGGTGGCCGCCTCGAGACGTCCCGACAGCTTCAATCGCGCGCGGCCGGGTTCCCCGTCCACTTCGAGAAGGCGCCTGTCTGTCATGGCCGGTAACCTATGGCATCTTTGCCGGTCGCGTCGAGACCGCGCGGAGGCATGGCCGAAGGACTTTTCATTCCGGCCGCGCCGCGGTCCGCCCCTTCGTCAGGCGCCGCCTCACCCACTGGCGGACCTGCAGGGCAAAACGATCGCCGTTTTTTTCCACCCACCGCCAGGTGAACCAGGCGACGACGAGAGAAAGGAGGATGGAGACGACCACATCCGAGGGATGGTGGACTCCCATGATGATGCTCGACCAGCCGACCAGCCCGGCGAGCAGGAGTGCGCCGATCCCGAGCCAGGGACGGGCGAAAACAATCACCCAGGCCAGCCCGAACGCCGTTGCGGTGTGACCGGACGGAAACGAATTGTAGGCGCGGTCGCCGATGGTGGTGCGTCCATCCTTCCACGGACCGTAGAACCCCTGCTCGATCTGCGGCCCCGCATTCGGCCGGGTGCGTCCGGTGGTGAGCCGGGAGGCATTCGCCACGAGGCCCGACAGGGTGGAGGCCACCATCGCGGCGGCCACGATCCGCTGCCAGTCGCGATTGTGCAGCTTCCAGGCCACCAGCAGGCCGACACCCGAATAAAGCATCAGCCACGGCCAGTCGCCGTAAACACGCACGGCGGCGTGAAATTTGCGCTCGTCGGATTTTTTCCAGTGCTTGCCCTGGGATTTCACCACGGCCTCGCGGACCGGACCGTCCAGGCGAAAGGCGGTTCCAACCGCCCCCGCGGAGAAGGCGAACAGCAAAATCAAAAACAGCGATACCCGGATGTTCTTCAACGGCGCAGATACCTAAACCCGACCGCATTGGGACGCCAGTGTTTCCTGAGGGGAATTTCCCTCCCGCCCGAGTGGAGGTCCCTGTTGCGGTGGCGGAACGAATCCGGTAGGCTGGCGTGGTGAAAGGTTTTCTCGTCGCCCCGCTGCTGGCCGCGGCCGTCCTTGGGACCTGTCCGGCCTTGGAAGCCCCGGAAGCCGGAGCCCTGGCAATCCCCTACAGCGAAAGCGGTCACACGCCCAAACCCGCCGGCATCCAGACTTTTGCGATCCCGGGTTATTCGTTCGGGGATCCCACCCCGCAGGAGCAACTGACTCTTGAACTCATCAACCGCGCCCGGGCCAATCCCGCCGCCGAGGCGACCCGCCTGGGCATCAACCTCAATCAGGGCCTGCCGCCCGGCACCATCTCCTCCACCCCCAAGCCTCCCCTCACCTTCGAGCAGGCCCTCCTCACCGCCGCCCGGGAACACTCGCAGTGGATGCTCGACACCGACACCTTCAGTCACACGGGCACCAACGGCACCAATGCCAAACAGCGCATGGAGAACGCCGGATATCCCTTCACCGGAAACTGGAGCGCGGGGGAAAACATCGCCTGGAAAGGCACGACCGGCACGGTCAACCTGAACGCCTACACCACGGCCCTCTACGAGCAGCTCTTTCTCAGTCCGGATCACCGGGTGAACATCCTCTCCGAAAACTTCGACCAGATCGGGGTGGGCTTGAAGGAGGGCCAATTTTCCGCCAACGGCACCGACTGGAACACGGTCATGGTCACCCAGGATTTCGCGCGAAGCTCCAGTTCCCCGGTTCCGGAGGGTCCCTTTGTCACCGGCGTCGTTTTCCGCGATCTCAACGGCAACGGATTTTACGACATTGGCGAAGGTCTCGGAGGCGTCACGGCAAAACTCGTCCCGGGCGACACCACCGCGACCACCTCCCTTTCCGGCGGCTACGCCATCCCTCTGGGCACCGATTCGGGTTCGATTTACGTGATCTTCAGCGGCGGCGAGCTGACCGAGGAAATGATTGTCCCGGCCGTCGTCATGCCGGGGATCAGCGTGAAGGCCGACCTGGTGCTGCCCGCCAATCCGTCCAAGGTTCCCGTCATCAGCCTTTCCGGTGATCTCAATTTCGGCTCGGTCACGGTCGGAAAATCCGTCACGCGCAAGCTGACCATTTCCAACACGGGCAAAGCCCCCCTCATCATCACCGGCCTCACCCATTCCGACAGCGCCTTCTCCGGCAATTTCAGCGGAAAGATTGCGGCGGGAAGGAAGCAAAAGGTGACCATCACCTTCCGGCCGGAAGCCCTGCAGACCTACAGCGGCACGATCACCGTTCTTTCCAACGCCGGCGGGATGCAGACCCTGGAGGAAACAGGCACCGGGGTCGCCGCCCCCGTGGTGGAAACGCCGGTGATTTCCCCCGACGGAGGCACCTTCTCCACCAAAAAGATCAAGGTGAGCATCAAGACGGCGACGCCAAAGGCGAAGATTCGCTACACCACCGACGGTTCCGAACCGACCGAGTCGTCGCCGAAGGCCCCCAAGAAAATCCGCCTGAAGGAATCCACCGTTCTCAAGGCCAAGGCCTTCCGGGCCGGCTACACCGAGAGCGCCACGGCCACGGCCGAGTTTCTCAAGGTTCCCTGAAACGGACGCAGGTTTCTCCCAACCGGCGGGATTCTGCCCCGCCGGGGCGGAATCTAGATCAGTTGCCCGGCAGCGTGGGAATGAGCGGCGCCACGGGTTTCTTGCCGCCCTCGGCCGCGTCCCAAGGACGGTCCGTTTCGTTCATCTTGAGCGAATTCATCACCACGAACAACACGGCGTCGAGCATGTCCGCGTGGGCGCGATAGACGTCGGTCACCCCGGCCGGCACCTCCCACATCGCGGGCTTCAGGGACGGACCAAACCGCAAATCGCGGATGTCCACCGTGGCGGTGAAGTCCGGCTGGGTGATGACAAAGCGTTTCGGCACGTAGCCGGAGCCGACCCACATCTGGGCACGAAAGCCCTCCGCCCGGGCCGCCTTCGCAAGCTCCGGCATCAGGCCGGCCGTGATGACGCGGCATTCCTCACCGTTGAGCGGGGAAATTTCCGCCTGGTCGGCCTTGATGATGCTGAAGAGCGCCGGCAGGAAGATGGCCTGCTGCGGAGTGACCGGCAGGTAGATCGGGGTTTTGTTTTTCCGGGTCGGGGGCGGCTTCACCTTGAACTGCTTGAGCAGGAATTCGACCTTGGCGCCCGGCGTGGCCCAGACTTCATCGCCATTGCGGCAGACGGTGATTTCCTCGCCCAGCACCGGCGCCTGCAGGCGCACCTTGTCGGGAAACTCCACGGCGGCCTTCAATGTGGCGCCCTCCATCTGCTTGGGCAGGCGCCCGGTGACCTCGGTCATGACGATCGTCATGGTGCACGCCCGGTTCGGACCGGTCGGCGCCAGCAGCACGCTCCAGAAGGGGGCGAACACCTTGCTGATCACGTCGTAGGGATTGTCACGCGGCGGCCCCTCCTGCGCCCGCACCAGGGGGATGCTGAACACAAGAAGGACGGCGGCCAGAAATCGAAGCGTCATGTCCGGAGCAATAAACGGGAACCGGTCCGGGGGCAACGGCTTTGCGCCGAAAATGCGGGGACGTCACGCCGGGCGGCGGAATTTTTTTCTCCCGGTTTGTGTCCGTTCTTGTTTAGGTGGATCGGGAAATGACGGGTTTCTCGTTCACACTGGCAACGGGGTTGTATTATGCCTTTGAAAAATCAACCTTCGAAGGCAAAGCCGTACTGCTGGGGCTGTTCCTTGCGTCCATCTTCAGCTGGACGGTGATGGTGACGAAATTCCGCGTCCTGAATTTCGCGAAACGGCAGTCGGACCGCTTTTCCGCCGCGTTCCACCGCGACCGGACACCGCTGCGGCTCTACGAACAGGGCGTCCGCTTTGACGGCTCCCCACTCTTTGAGATCTACGAGGCGGGCTGCCAGGAACTTTGCTTCCAGATGCTGGGATCGACCGAGGTTGACGAAACCTACCGGGCCCGGCTGGAAAGCGCGGACAAGATCACACCCGCGCAAATGCGCGCCGTGCAGGCCGCCATGGAGCGCGCCATCGGCGAGGCGGGCCTCAAGCTCGAGTCCCAGATGATCATCCTGTCCACCGCGGTGAGCGGCGCGCCCTTCCTCGGACTGCTCGGCACGGTCTGGGGCGTGATGGACGCCTTCAGTGGCGTGGCCCAGTCCGGCAGCGCCAACCTTGCCGCCATGGCGCCCGGTGTCTCCGGCGCCCTCATCACCACCGTCGTCGGTCTCCTCGTCGCCATTCCGGCCATGTTCGGCTACAATTTTCTCGTCACCAGCGTCCGCTCCATGGTCGTGCAGGCCGAGAATTTCGCCGGCGAACTCGCCTCGGAAATCGAGCACCGTTTTGTGGAACACGGGACCCGCGAGGTCCGGAAGCCGTTCTGATCATGCGCCGCTTCAGCAATCGCAATGCCCTGCACTCGCTCACGGAGTTGAATGTGACCCCGCTGCTCGACCTGTGCTTCGTTCTGCTGATCATCTTCATGATCACGACGCCCATGATGGAAAACAGCGTCGACCTGGTGGTGCCCACCAGTTCCACCGCCAAAACGGAGGTGAACCCGGCCGAGGTCCAGATGATCGAGATGGACCGCAACGACGTCATCAAGCTCAACAACCAGGTCACCACCCTCTCCGACCTCGAAGTCCAGCTCGCCGCCCTCAAGGCCGCGGACCCGCAGATTTCCGTGATGGTCCGGCCCGACCGCGATCTCGCCATCCAGAAATTCGTCGGAGTCATGGACGTGCTCAAACGCGTCGGCATCAGCCGCGTCGGAGTCATGACACGGCCCGAGGAAACTTCGGAGAAGCCGGAATGACCGTCCGTCCCTCCGCTTCCGAGCCAGTCCGCTCACTCTGACCGATGAACGACCCGCGCTTCCGGCGGAACCTCGTTATTGTCGCCCTCCTGCACGTCGCGCTGATCGGCGGACTTCTTTATTTTTCGATTCCCAAAGAGGTCGTTCCCGTCGGGGAAAACATCATTTGGATGGACCCCGGAGCCTTTACCGCGGCCGCCGCCGCGGAGATCAACACCGCGGACCCGGAGCCCGAGGACCAGCCTGAACCCACACCGGAACCGACTCCCGAACCCACCCCGGAGCCGCCTCCGCCCACGCCGGAACCCACCCCCGAACCTCCACCTCCAACGCCGGAACCGGTTCCGGCGGAGGACACCATTCCGCTGGCCACTCCCACGCCAACACCAACGCCAACACCAACACCAACGCCGACCCCCAAACCGACGGCCACCCCTACGCCCACGCCCAAACCCACGCCCAAACCCACGCCCAAACCCACGCCCAAACCGACTCCCAAACCCAC
>CALCJD010000115.1 GCA_937960895.1 uncultured Spartobacteria bacterium
CGCACCGTCAAATTGCCTCGCACCACCAAAAAGGGCGGCACCTGAAAATCGTCATCGACGAGATCGCCTTCGATCGTGAGATTGCCCGGCCAGATCAAAAAGCGAATGCCCTGGTCCGAATACCATGGCCCGCTCGCGCTCGCCGACGAACTCAACTCGACATCCTCTCCGAACGTTTCCCGGGAAAAGACGGCAGCGTTCTCGCCGGCAAAACGTCCAGCCACCCCGTTGAGAAGAAACGCGCCGTCCGAAGGCAGGCCGGGCAGCGCGAGATCCTCGGGGGTGAATTTCCCGACCTTCGCCTCCTTGAGCAGGGTTTTGAATTTCATTGCAGCATGTCATTCCTTCCGAGTTTCATCTTCTTCAAACAACAGCCGTCAGGCCTTTCCGCCCCCACCTTCCGGTTTCCTCCCGAGAGCAAGGTCGATACGCAGGCGGATCAATCTCAAGACCACCGCCAAAAGACAGGCAAACCCGGAAACCGCGGCCCCAATGAAGAGGCCGAAAATCAGTCCCACCGACGCGGCGTAGCGCGACACGCCGTCCTGCTGGTCCATAAAAAACAGGTTGGAGACAAACTCCGGCGAAACCAGGGCGACGAGCAACGCAAAAAGACCGCCCAACACGGCGGACAGAAGCGAACTGCCCAGGATGATGAGAAACAGTCCTGTGGCAGATCGCATCACGTCGTTCATGGAGGCGCCTTATAGAGCATTTCGCCCCAAAAGTCCAAAGTGCGATGCCGGAAACAAGCCCGAAGAAAGCCCAAGCCCCGACGGCGTTCCACACTCGACTCCGCCGCGCGCATTGTGTCTTCTGGCGGAACGATGTCATCGATTGGCCAGCTTCTTCTCGTCGGCGTTCCGGGCGCCGAACTCGACGCGGACTCCGCCGAGTTCTTCAAAAAACTCCAACCGGGAGGGTTCATTCTCTTCGGACGCAACATCCAGTCCCCCGCCCAGCTCCGGAAGCTGATCGACGACCTCCGCGATCTCAGCGGAATCGAACCCATCGTCACCATCGACCAGGAGGGCGGCCGCGTCTCGCGGCTCAAGCTGATCGGCAACGAACCGCCCAACGCCCAACAGCTGCGCGACAAGGGCGACCTGGAGTTGATCCGCCGCCATGGCGACATCACGGGACGCATCCTGCGGCTGTTCGGCTTCAACCTCGACCTGTGTCCCGTGCTCGACATCTCCTTCGACGACGAGGCGGACAACTCCCTCAAGGGCCGCTGCTACGGCCGCACCGTCGCGGAGGTCATCGAAAAGGCCGGGGTTTTTAACGACAGCCTGCGCGCCACCGGCGTGCTGAGCTGCGGCAAGCATTTTCCCGGCTATTCGTCGGCCGGACTCGATCCGCACCACGAACTGCCGCGCATCGCGCGCTCGCGCGAACTGATGGAGGAATACGAACTCGCCGTGTTCCGTCATTTCGCCGGTTCCGTGGACAGCATGATGATCGGACACATCTCCGTTTCCGGCCTGGAAAAGGACGGCCCTCCCGCCTCCCTGTCGCCGGCGATCATCAACGACCTGCTGCGGCGGGATCTCGGCTTTGGAGGGCTCGTCATGACCGACGACCTCGACATGGGCGCGATCCTGAACCACTACGGCTTTGACGAAACCATGCGGATGGGACTCGCCGCCGGCAATGATCTTCTCATGATCTGCCACCGCGTCGAGCTGGCCGCCCAGGCCAAAACCGTGCTCGAGGCCCTTCCCGCGGAGGCCGTCGATCCCGCACTCGAACGCGTGGCGGCCTTCAAGAAGAAGCTGGTTCCGCCCGATCCCTTCAGCGAAGAGGCCTTCCGCGCGGTGGATGCGGAAATCTGGGACCTGCGTGTCGCCACCCTGGGCGCGGAGCGCGCCGCGGAACGCAGTCCGGAGGACGGAAAACGCTCGCCGGTCGAACTGTATTGAGCGGACCGCGCCATCCCGGAAATCCCCCATGGGAAATTCCGGGATGCCACGGCGCAAAATCGCGCTATGTTGAGGTTGGGCCATGAAAGCCTCGAGCCTCCTCCATTGTGCGTTCCGCTCCCCCGACCCGGTGCGGCTGGGAAAGTTTTACGCCGAAATCTTCGAGTGCGGGTTTTACATTCACCCCGTGCTGTCCGGTCTGGGGATCGTGATGGTGAAGCTGGCGCACCCCGAGGCGGTCTACCGCGGCCTCCTCGAGTTTTGGCCGGAGGATCTGTATTGGAACGGGGAAAAGCAGCGCTTTGAACGCCGGCCCACGGCGTACACGCCGGCTCAGAACCACATCGCGGTGCGCGTCGACGAGGAGCGGGAAAAAATTTTCGCCACCCTGGAGGGACGGGTGGCCAACGTGCGTTACGAGGCGCGCGGACCGGGGTTTCAGATTGTCTGCTTTGACGATCCGGACGGTAATTTCGTCGAGGTTTTTCCGAATCTCGAGACCGTGCCGATGCCGCCCGAGGCGTTTTGTTCCGTGGACGAGCTCGACGGCGTCATGGCCGACCTGGCCCGCTATGCGGAGGCGGAAGCGGTCGCGGACACGGAAACCGGCCTGACGGTTTACCCCCTCGTCTTCCACCCGCTGGCCCGTTCCCTGGCCCTGCCGCGGAAAAAATTCCCCCGGGGCGAATAGGGCGCGGAGACGCTCTCCGCGCCCGCGCTCTCAATACGACTTGGCCCAGACCACCCGCTGCCGGCTCGGTTCGCCGGTGAACGGACAGATGCCGGGCTCGGGCGATTCCTCGAAGGGGATGCACCGGATGGTGACCTTGAGGTCGGCCTTGATCTGTTCCTCGACGGCCGCGCTGCCGTTCCAGTGGGTGAGGGCGAAACCGCCGTGGATTTCGGGTTTGTTCGGATTCTTCGGCGTGAAGAACGCGTAGAACTCCTCCTTCGAGTCGATCTTCTTCGTGTGCGCGTCGCGGAAGGCCGTGGCGCGCTCGAGCAGGGTCCGCTGGATTTCGTCGAGCAGGCCGGTGATTTGTCCGGGCACCTCGGACGCCGCCACGAAGGACTTTTCCTTGGGCGGACGGTCGCGGCGGGCGAGCGCCACCGTTCCCTTTTCCAGATCGCGCGGACCGATCTCGATCCGCACCGGAATGCCCTTCTTGATCCACTCCCAGTTCTTGACACCGCCGCCCACGTCCCGGGCATCGATCTCCACCTCCACGGGACGTCCGTGGTAGGTCTCCCGCCGGAGTGCGGCGGCCAGATTTTCGCAGGCCTCGAGCACGGCGGCGCGGGAATCCTCCTTCGGCGTGATCGGAATGATGACCACGTGGGACGGCGCCACGCGCGGCGGCAGGATGAGGCCGTCGTCGTCGCTGTGGGTCATGATGAGCGTGCCGATGAGCCGCGTGCTCACGCCCCAGCTGGTGGTCCAGGCGTGTTGCAGCTCGCCGTCGCGGCCTTGGAACTGGATGCCGGAGGCCCTGGAGAAATTCTGTCCGAGGAAATGGGACGTCCCCGCCTGGATGGCCTTGCGGTCCTGTACCATGGCCTCGATGCAGTAGGTCTGCACCGCGCCGGGGAAACGCTCGCTTTCGCTTTTCTCGCCGCAGATCACCGGCACGGCGAGGTGATCGCGCGCAAAGGCCTCGTAGACGCGCAGCATCTTCATCGTTTCCTCGCGGGCCTCCGCCTCGGTCTCGTGGGCGGTGTGGCCCTCCTGCCAGAGGAACTCGGCGGTGCGCAGGAACAGGCGCGGACGCATCTCCCACCGCACGACGTTGGCCCATTGGTTGAGCAGAATGGGCAGGTCGCGCCAGGATTTCACCCAGCGGGCATAGGCGGCGCCGATGATGGTTTCCGAGGTGGGCCGCACCACGAGCGGCTCGGCGAGCTGCCCGGCGGGAACCAGTTTGCCGTCCTTCGCCTCAAGACGGTGGTGCGTGACCACCGCGCATTCCTTGGCAAAACCCTCGACGTGCGCGGCCTCCTTTTCGAGATAGCTCAGCGGAATGAAAAGCGGGAAGTAGGCATTGCGATGCCCGGTGGCCTTGAACATGGCGTCCAGCGCACCCTGCATTTTTTCCCAGAGTGCATACCCCCAGGGCTTGATGACCATGCAGCCGCGGACTTCGGAATTCTCGGCCAAGTCCGCGGCGCGGACGACCTGTTGATACCACTCGGGAAAATCAACGGAACGAGTGGGCGTGATGGCAGTTTTTTCGGACATGGGAAAGGGGTTCATTCAGCACGAGGCGGCGCCGGAAGGCAAGCCGAGCCGCATCCGTCCGGGGGATGTTTCCGTTTCCGCGGCCCCTCAGGCCAGACTGCGCAGAAACTTCTCAAAAAAGGCGGCTCCCGCCTCCAGATCCGCCACGGAGATCCATTCGTCCGCGGTGTGCGCCTGGGCGATGGATCCGGGACCGAGCGCCACGGCCGGCGAGCCCGCTTCGGCAAATATGGCCCCGTCACAAAACCACGGCGCCCCCACCGGCGGGGCCCCGCAGGCGGCCAGCTTCCCGATGAGGGGATGGGCGGGGTCCGTGTACATCGCGGCGGAGTTTCGCACGGCGCATTCGAGGAACGGAAACCTTGCGGTGAGCGCACCGACCAGGGGCTGAACGTCCTGCCCGGGCACGGTGCGCATGTCGATCATGACGCGGCAGCGGTCCGGAACGATGTTCACCTTGCTCCCGCCGACGATGGTGCCGATGTTGAACGTCGGTTTGCCCAGCACGTCATGCGAATGCGCCGCGACGTGGTCGCGCAGGGCGGGACGCAGAAACGCCAGCACATCGAGCATTTTGTCGATGGCATTGTCGCCGCGCCCGGGCATCGAGGCATGACTGGCCCGGCCGGTGGTTTGCAGCGTGAGCCAGACGGCGCCCTTGTGGGTGTGAACCACTTCGAGGCCGGTGGGTTCGCCGACGATGACGAGATCAAATTTCTCCCGGGCCGCCAGCGCCTTTGCACCGTGCTGGCCGGCCTCCTCGCCGACGAGTCCGGCAAACCAGATTTCGTGGGACAGCGCGGGCAGGAGGGACCGGCAGTTTTTCAACGCCACCAGGATCGCCGCCATGGGACCCTTGGTGTCGCACGCCCCGCGGCCCCAGACCCGGCCGTCGCGGATTTCCCCGTCGAACGGACGGATGGTCATGCCCGCCACGCTCACCGTGTCGGTGTGGGGCGCCAGGAGCAGCCGCGGTTTGCCGGGACGATCCGCGGGAAACTGCGCCACCACGTTGGGCCGTCCGGGCAGCACCTCGTCGAGGGAAACCTCCGCGCCGATCCCGCGCAGAAATCCGGCAAGAAACTCCGCACACTCCCGTTCGCCCACCCGGTCGGTGCCGGGATCGCCGTCCGGATTGACACTCGGAATGCGGATGAGTTCCTGCAGGAGTTCGGCGGTCATTTCGCCCGGTTGCTGAGATACCAGTCGACGAATTTCGGAATGCCTTCGGAAATCTTGACGCGCGGGTTGTATCCGAGCAGGGCGCGGGCCTTGTCGATGTCGGCGCAGGTCAGCGGCATGTCGCCCTGCTGCTCGGGGAGGCGTTCAATGACGGCCTTTTTGCCCAGGGCGGTCTCGATGGCTTCGATGAGATCGCTGAGGGTGGTGGTTTGATTTTCCCCGAGGTTGAAAATTTCGAAGGGCGTGCGGCGGTAGCTGAGCGCACCCATCACCCCCTGCACAATGTCGTCCACGTAGGTGTAATCGCGCCGGGTGGTGCCGTCGCCGTATTGCTGGATCGGCCGGCCGTGGTAGATGTGGTCGGTGAACTTGTGAATGGCGAGGTCCGGGCGCTGGGCCGGGCCGTAGACGGTGAAAAACCGCAGGCAGACCACACGCAGACCGTAGAGGTGGGAGTAGTTGCCGCAGAGATGTTCCCCGGCCAGCTTGGTGGCGGCGTAGGGACTCAGGGTTTGCGGCAGCGGCAGATCCTCGGAAAAGGGCACCTTCCGGGCCAGTCCGTAAACCGATGAACTGGACGCAAAGATGAACTGATCCACCCCGCCGACGCGGGCGGCTTCCAGCATGTTGTAGGTGCCGTTGATGTTGGTCTCGATGTAACCCAGCGGATTTTCCACCGAGGGACGCACCCCGGCGCGGGCGGCGATGTGAATGATCGAATCGTAGCGCCCCTTGAGCACAACGTTTTTCACATGGTCCGCATCGCGGATGTCCCCTTCGATCACCTCGGCCTGTCCCTGGAAATTCCGCACATTGGCCCGCTTGATGGAGGGATCGTAAAAATCGTTGAAATCATCAAGGATCGCCACCGCATGCCCGGCCTGCAAAAGCCGCAGCACGATGTGGGACCCGATAAAACCGGCTCCGCCGGTAACCAGAACGTTCATCCGCGCAGGCTATCGGGCGTGTGAAAAAGGCCGCAAGGAATTTTCGTTCTTCATTTTCCATGTCCGGCGGCGCGCCCAGACATCAACCGGCCAAAGCAGCGCCGCCACCAGCAGACACCAGGGGGCCAGATCCCGGCGGGTGCGAACCGGACGGCGGGCGGGGCGGAATACCTCCGCGGGAGCCGGATTGACCTTTCCGCCCGTGGTGGCCGCCAGTTTTTCCAGGAGGGGAAGACCCGAATCCCTGCGCTGAAATTCGGCGGGGTAGTCGGCGGTCCAGATGAGGGACAGCGGACGCGCCCCTCCGTCGTGCACCGCGAGGGAGACCAGTTCGCCTTCCGGTCGCGGCAGGGAGACGCGGTAACGCCCCGGGGCAACCTGCGCCATGCGCATGGGCGGCAGTTCCCGTCCCGCGGCGGCCGCCGACACGTCGATGGTCAGTCCGTCGCGAAACTCCCCGGCGGCCGTGACCGCATCGGCCTCCACGATCAAATGCCCCTCCTCCTCACGCACGGAGGCGACCAGATCATCGCGTTCCGCCGGCTGGACGAGGCTGCGGGCGACCTGGGCCCAGAATTTGCCGTAGCCGGGCCAGCCGAGCCACTCGGAGGCCCAGCGCGCCTTGGCGTCGCTGGTGAACGCGCCGACGCGTCCCAGTCCGTACCGCCACGTGGCCAGCAGCGGATCGCCCCGCTCCGTGGAAAGAAGAAGCTCGGCACCGGGTTTGAGCCGGGAAACATTGAAGCCCAGCAGAAGGGGGGCGGCCGACCAGTCGATTCCGCGCAGCATTTCGGGCTCCCCCTGGGGAACGGCGAGAAACGCATCCTCGCGCAGGCTCGACTCGGTGGCCCGCATGGTTTCGAGGGTGAACAGGCGCGGCAGCGTGGTGGCGTCGGCGGTCAGGTAAAACCGCCCTCCCCCCTGGGCTGCCAACTGGCGGAGAAAGGCCGTGTCCTTGTCCTGGTCGGTGCCCAGCGCCACCACGGAGAGGGTGATGCGATTGGCCAGCATGGCGGCGGCCAGCTCGAGCGCGGAGGTTCCCCGACCCATCGCGATTTCCTGCTGCCCGGCGCTCTTTTCCTCGGCGTCCGCGGCATCGGAGAAAAGGATGATGTGTTTGATGCGGGCCTCGGCCTCCCGCAGACGGGGCAGCGCCTCGGCCAGCGACGTGTAGATGTAAATGCCGCCGCCGCCGGCGGTGATCCCCGCAATGCGCCGCGCGGCCTCGTCCCGGTCCCGCACCCGGCCGAGCGGCACCACCTCCTGCACGCGGGTGTCCACCGCAAAAACCCCAAAAAGATCCTTGTTCTGGAGCACCTCCAGGGCCAGCGCGGCCCCTTCATTGGCCAGCGCCATCTTCGTCTGGGTGCCGGCCGGCGCGGACATCGAACCGGAGCGGTCCAGAATGACCAGAAGGGCCACCACCGGGGTTTCCTCCCGTTCCTCGCGCTCAATGCGCACCGGCAACAATGTGGCGACGGGCGTGCGAAAATATCCGCCGGCGCCGAAACTCTCCTCGCCGCCAATCATGAGAAAGCCGCCGCCGAAGGTTTTCACCCAATCCTCCAGCAGCATCATCTGGCTCTCGGTGAACGCCACGGCGGGGGCGTCGCAGAAGATCACCAGATCAAACGCCTGCAGGTCCGCCATGGAGGACGGAAATCCCTTCGGCAAACGCGTTTCCACGAGGAATCCCGCCTCCCTGAGCGCGCCGGCCAGGGGTTCCGCCTGTTCGCGCCGGGCATCCACGATGAGGACCCTGGGGGCGCCGCCGTGGCTGACGGCGGTCTTTTTCCGGTTGTTCTCCGGCCGGGTGTCCGCGTCGGCCTGCACCTCGACTTCGTAGACGGCCAATCCTTCGCTCGCGCGCACGTTGGGAAAAACGATTTCATTGTCGCCGGCGGCGAGGTCCCGGCGGACCTCCGCCACCAGGAGATGATTCTGATAAAGCCGGATCCGCGCGCCGGGCGCGGGCCCGCCGGCATGCACGGTGGCCGGGAGGTCAAAAAGCTCCTGAACACGCACCCCGGACGGCACCTCCATGCGCGTGACCGCCACCTCCGGCCGCGTTTCGGGAGGAGCCGGAACCACGTCGATTTCAATGCCCCTCTCCGCCAGCGAAGCCGCGGTTTCCAGCGGGTCCCGTCCGGCGGTCGAAACCCCGTCGCTCAAAAGCACGATCCTTCCCGCCCGGTCCGCCGGGAGAATGGCTCCCGCAAATTCCAGGGCCGCCTGCAGGTTGGTGACGTCGCGGCGGACCTTTTCTGGCGCATTGGCGATTTCCTCCCCAAAGGCGCGAACCACGCCCGGGGCGCCGGCAAAGGTCACTTCGGCGGAGCGACGGTCCGATCCTCCCGCCTCCTTGACAAAGGCCTCAAACCGTCCGGCTCCCTGCTCCGCACTGGCGGAAACGTCCCGCAGAAAAACCACCGCCGGCTCGCGGGTCTCCCCGACCAACCGGGGACCGGCCAGCGCGAGGCAGACCAGGGCGGCAATCAGTCCCCGCAGGATCGTACTGAAAACCGCCTGGGCGCGGCTCCACGATGTCAACGCCCGCCGGCGCGCCAGCCCGAGGACGAGGAGGACAGGGGGAAGGAGAAAAAGAAACTCCGGCCGATCAAAAAGGACCATCGGAGCGGCTCAGGCCGCCACGGCAGGTTCCCTGATCTCCGCGGCGGAAGCTTCCACGGCCTGCAGCTCGGCCGCCGCACGATCCGCCAGCAAACGGTGTCCGCGCTCAAAGAGAAGGACAAACACGCCGCCCGCCCCGGTGCGCACCGTCAGTTTTTCACACAGGAAGCGGCATTC
Source organism: uncultured Spartobacteria bacterium (assembly GCA_937960895.1). GTDB lineage: Bacteria > Verrucomicrobiota > Verrucomicrobiia > Chthoniobacterales > Terrimicrobiaceae > CALCJD01. The sequence goes on from CALCJD010000115.1 coordinate 9,096, forward strand.
GCGTTCCGTCACCGCATCGCGCACCGGAATCTCCACGACAAACGGCCCACGCCAGCGGCGGCCCACAAAGAAGGTCCGACCGTCCCGCAGGCGGGCCAGCCAGCCGAAGCGGTTCTTGGGCAGACGGGGACCGCCCCCGCTGATGCAGGGAACGGAAAGGGTCACCGGCTCGGACGAGGCGTATGACTGGCGCAGGGCGTGTTCAAAAACCGGCGGCAGAGGAGCCGAGGCCACCTCGCTGCCCGCCGAGGGGATGTTCAGCTTGCGCCAGGCAAACCAGGCGGTCGCCCGGATGGCACGCAGCATCCGCGGCAAAAACGTCCAGATCACCGCCAGGGTCACCAGGGCGAGGAACAGGGCAAGCAGCGGGTTCCAGGCGATCAATCCCAAGCCACCCAGCACCAGCGCATCACCGCCCAGACTGAGACCGACATTCGAAAACGGCTCCGGCGACGCATTGGCCACCAGACGCGTACCCGCCTTGGTCGCATGGGCGGTCAGCGCCACGCCGCCGGCGAGCAGGGCCGCAATCACCTGAACCGCCGGATTGGCCTCGCCCAGCGCCAGAACGGCAATCAGCGCGCCGCCGACGGGGCGAATCAGCGTGTGCACCGCATCGTTAAAGGAGTCCACCCATGGAACCTTGTCGGCAAAAAACTCGAGCACGTAGAGGGTGCCGGAAACCCCGATGATCCAGGGATTGCCCAGCACATTCAAAGTCTCCAGATGCTGGGGCAGTGTTACCCAGCCGAAATGCAAAGCCAGGCCGGTGACAAAGACGGTGAGGTAGAGGTTGATCCCCGCCAGGGCGGCAAGCCCGAGCGCCACGCTGAGAGTCTGCAACACGTCCATGGCCGGAATATCCCCCAACTTAGCAGGAAATCACGCGATTTCGAAAGAACAAACCAAAGAATAAAAAAACCCCCTCTGCCGGAGCAGAGGGGGTTTTAAAGGTTATTTCTGATCTAAGTCGGCTAAGCCGTGTAAATTAGAACGAGAAGATCACCTTGGCGCCGCCCCAGAAGGTGCTGGGCTCGGTGCCGATCAGGCCATACCACTGATAGCTGTAGGCGCCGTATCCGTAGAGGCTGATCACGTCGTTGATCTTGATCGGGAGACCGATACCGACTTCGATGTTGTTGGCACCGGTGAGGAAGTCCCCGTTTTCCTTGACGTTGTACTCAAAGCTGGTGCCGAAGGCGAACCACGGAGCCAGAGCGAGGATGTCCTTGTAGAGCGGGATCTCACTGTCGATCCGGGCCACGAGCCAGCTGGAAGCTTCCTTGGCGATACCTTCGTCGAAGACGTCAGGACCGATATTGAAGTAGTAGCCAACCGACGGAGTGATGGTGATTCCGCCAGGCAGCTCGAAGGTGTAGGCCGCACGCCAGTTCAGCTCGTGCGCGGAAGGATGCGTATCCGAGAGCACCTGGTAGTAGATGTACCCGAAGCTCAGGGCGAGGTTGCCGAAGGTGTGGGTGTAATCGACGTAAACGTCGAGCTCCTTGTAGTTGGTCTTGTTCAGACCGAAAGCCATCCAGGTTCCGGCGGTCAGGATGTCATTGTCCGTGATGTTCCAGGACAGGTTCAGATCCGTCCAGTAGAGGCTGGAACCGTACTTCTGGTCCCCGCGAAGAACGTTCACGCCGCGGAACATGTAGAGGCTGTCCCATCCGGTGGACAGGGAGGCGCCCCACCACTTGCGGTCTTCTTCAACGATGACCTTTTCTTTGAAGGTTTTGCCATCACCGGCGAGCAGCGGCTTGGTCGCAAGCACGGCAGCCAGACCGACGGCGGTAACAATCTTGGTAGCGAGTTTCATGGGTGATTTCCTTTGTTTTTGTTTTTGCAGCCGTCTGACCGTCGTTACACGGTCCCCGACTTTTTCATGCTATGGGCATGGTTAGCCGGTGTTCAGCACGTTGCGTGCCAACCATGTAGGAGGAGAAAATCCTGCCGTCAAAACTTTTTTTTGAACAAAACGGAACAATCGTTGTCATTTATTGGTCAGTCCCGATTCCCGTAACCGGGTCCCCCCTCCTTCGGATCAAGTGCCTCCGGTGAGGCCTTCAGCCGGCAATGGCGTTGATGTCCTCGGGCTGGATGCGGCAGTAGACCTCCTCGCCCTCGTGGAAATCGAATTCCTGCTGACCGTCATTGGTCAGAAGCGCGCCGAGTTCCAGTCCGCCCTGCACGGTGACCGTGAGATCATCCACGGCCCCCTTGAAGATTTCGACGCAGATGCGGCCGGGGAACACATTGAGCCCCTCCGGCTTCTGGCGGGTGAGGCGGATTTTTTCCGGACGGAGGGAAAGGAGGACCTTTTCCGGCAGCGGTTGGGCGGGGTCCTTGACGCTGAGTTCGAGTCCGCCTTCGAGGCGGCAGCGCAGCAGGCCGCTGTCCCGGGACAGGATGTCGGCTTCAACGATGTTGGTTTCCCCGATGAAGGAGGCCACGAAGCGGGTGGCCGGACGGTAATAAATTTCGTTCACCGTGCCGATCTGCTCGACCCGTCCGGCGCTGAGGACGGCCACGCGGTCGCTCATGGTGAGGGCCTCCTCCTGGTCGTGGGTCACAAAGACAAACGTGATGCCCAGGCGTTTCTGGAGCTGCTTGAGTTCCAGCCGCATCTGGGTGCGCAGTTTGGCGTCGAGGGCGCTGAGGGGTTCGTCCAGCAGGAGAACCTTGGGTTCGCAGACGATGGCGCGGGCCAGGGCGACGCGCTGACGCTGCCCCCCGGAAAGCTGGGCCGGTTTGCGATCCACGAATTGCTGCAGAGCGGTCATTTCCACCACCCGGTCCACGCGCGTTTTGATTTCCGCGGACGGGACCTTTTTCATGCGCAGCCCGAAGGCGATGTTTTCGTAGATCGTCAGGTGGGGAAACAGGGCGTAGCTTTGGAACACCTGATTGACGTCGCGGCGGTAGGGAGGCACGTAGGTGACATCCCGGCCTCCGATGTAGACCTCGCCGGTGGTGGGCGTGTCAAAGCCGCTGATCAGGCGCAGGCAGGTCGTTTTTCCGCATCCCGACGGTCCCAGGAAGGTCATGAATTCGCCTTCCTTGATCTCGAAGCTCACTTCCTGGAGGGCCGTGAAGGATCCGAAAGTTTTGCTGACGTTGCGAAGCTCCACCATCCCGGGCATGGGGCGACTTTAAAGGCCGGGAGAACGCAGGGCTAGTGAAATTCGGGGACGTCGGGCGGGAGGGCAGGGGGGCTGTGACCGGCGCGGCCAAGGGTCTTCAGGAAGCGGACGGCCGGGACGTCGGGCGTTACGGGGATTCGATCACTTCCCATGGGGGAGTCCTGCGTCCCTCCTCCCAGGCCTGCTGCAGCCGGTCCTCCGGAAGGAGTTCGCGAAGGCGGGTCAGCGCGGCTTCGTGCCGGGCGGCTTCCGCCGGCGAAAATTGCGTGCCGAAGTGTTCCCGCGAAACCTCGGCCGCGCCAAGCAGGCGGGCGGCGCGTTCCGCCCGGCCCGTGGCGGCCGCCAGTCTGGCTTCGCCCTCCAGGATGTAGGGCAGCATCCAGCGATTGCCGAGGTCGCGGGTGATCTGCGCCCATTCGGTCAGGGAGGATTTCGCCCTCCGGTAATCCTCCCCGGCAATATAGACATCGCTGAGCCCCCAGAGGATGAGTCCGATGATCCAGCGGTCGCCGATCTTCTCGTAGATGGCGAGGCTTTCCTCCTTGAGCCGGCGGGCCTTCCCGGTCTCCCCGCGGTCGAGCGCGATGCTGCCGAGTCCGGTGAGGCAGCCGGCGCGAACGTATTCGCTGCCGTTGATGGTCTGAACAATTTCCAGGCCGCGCCGAAAATGGGATTCCGCCTCGTCGAGCCGGCCGTCGCCGCGGTCGAGGAATCCGGTCAGCATCTCGCAAAGCGCGATCCCGTTTTTGTCATCCAGTTCCGTGAAAAGCGCCTGGGCCCGCTGATGATACCGGCGGCATTCGTCGTAGCGGTCCGCCGCCCAGGCGATGCGGCCGGCGGCCACCAGAAATTTCGCCCGATACTTCGGCGGAACGTCCTCCTCCGGGAGCGTTTCGAGGTCGGCGATCACCTCCCGCGCCTCCTCGCGGCTGCCGCGGATTTCCGTCGCGCGATAGATGGCGGCAAAGATGCGGTAGCCCGGCTCGGGGCGTCGGGTTTCGACCGCCCAGTCGAGGGCGGCGCGAAAATTGAACCGCTCCGCCGCGCACCGTTCGAGCCATTCCTTCTGTCCGGGCCCCTCGAGATGCGGTTCGGCCTTTTCGGCAAATTCGAGAAAATACTCCAGGTGCCGGTCGCGCAGCCGGTCCTCCTCGCCGGAGGCGGTGAGTTTGTCCCGGCAATACTGCCAGACCGATTCGAGAACGGTGTAGCGCGGGGCCCGGCCGGCTTCGCGTTCCACGGTGACGAGCGACTTGTCCACAAGCTGCTCCACAAGATCGAGAACTTCCCAGTCCTCGATCCCGTCGCCCGCACACACCGTTTCCAGGGCCTCGATGGTGCGGCCGCCGACAAAGACCCCGAGCCGGCGGAAGAGGATGCGTTCCTGTTCGGAGAGCAGGTCGTAGCTCCAGTCGATGAGGGCCTCGAGCGTCTGCTGGTGGGGCAGGTGTCCGCCGCGTTCGTGACTGCGCAGGAGGCGGAAGCGGTCGTCCAGGCGCTCGGCGATCTGCTGGACATCCAGCACGCGGGCGCGGGCCGCGGCGAGTTCGATGGCCAGCGGGATGCCGTCGAGGCGGCTGCAGATTTCCGCCAGCGCCGGGGCGTTGGCATTGGTGACGACAAAATCCGGCCGCACCGCCACGGCGCGTTCGATGAACAGCTTGACCGCATCGTATTGCGAAAGCTGCGCGGCGATGTCCGGGCCGCTCAGCTTGTGCTGGCGCACATCAAACACGCGGAGCGGCGGCACCGGGAAGGTCATCTCCCCCGCAATGCCCAGCGAGTGCCGTGTGGCGGCGATGATCCTGAGCTGCGGGCAGTGGCGCAGCAGTTCGGCCGCGAGGTTTGCGGCGGCATCGAGCAGGTGCTCGCAGTTGTCGAGAATGAGGAGGAGGTTTTTGCTCCTGAGGAAATGGACGAGCGACTCGCGCAGGGAGCGACCGGATTCCTCGCGCACGCCCACCGCCGACGCCACCGCCCCCACGACAAGGTCGGGATCCCGGATCGGCGCCAGTTCCACCAGCCACACGCCGTCGCGGTATTCATTGATGACGCGGGCGCCGATTTCGAGGGCCAGCCGGGTTTTTCCCGTGCCCCCGGTGCCCATCAGCGTGAGAAGCCGCGTTTTCTCCAGTCGGCGCAGCGCCTCTTCGATCTCCCTTTCCCGGCCGACGAAACTTGTCGTCTGGACGGGCAGGTTGTTCGGCAGCACCTCCATGCTGCGCGGCGGCGGGAAACGGTCCTCAAGACCGCCCGCGGAGGCCTGATACAGGTGTTCCGGCCGGTCGAGGTTGCGAAGGCGGTGACTGCCCAGCGATTTGAAAACAACTCCGTCAAGCTTTTCGTCCTCGATCAATTCATACGTGATCTGGGAAAGCAGCACCTGTCCGCCGTGCGCCGCAGCCTCGATGCGCGAGGTGCGGTTCAGGGTGCCGCCATAATAGTCGCCGTCGCGGAATTCCGCCGTGCCCGTGTGAATGCCCATCCGGACCTTGAACGGACCCAGCGGACCCCAGTTTTCCATGGCCAGTCCGCGCTGGGCCTCCAGAGCCGCCTCGAGGGCGTCGCGCGGAGTCCCAAAGGCCACGCAAAAGGCGTCGCCCACGGTCTTGAACACATACCCCCCGCGCGCCTCCGCCGCGGAGCGGATGATGCCGTCGTGGCGCGCGAGCGCGGAGCCCATGTCATTGGGAAATTTCTCCCACAAACGCGTGCTTCCCACGATGTCCGTGAAAAGGAAGCTGACTGTTCCCTGCGGCGCGTCCGGCATGTCTCCAAATCAACCCAGGAAATCGAAAAGGGGAAGAGGGAATTGCCGAAGAAAATCGACGGGGTCGGTCCGCGCGCCGGCCCCTCGCCTTCTCCACGCCCCCAACCATCATTCCAACAGCCTGAGTCTCAACAGATCGAGCGCCGCCTGGGTGGTCAGTTGTTTGAAGGTCTCGCGGTCGGTGGGAAAAAACTCCCGGTGGCAGACGGTCCCGCCCCCCGGCCCGGCCAGCGCGATGAACACCGTTCCGACGGGTTTTTCGGCGGTGCCGCCGTCCGGTCCGGCAATCCCGGTGATGCCGATGCCAAAGTCCGCCTCTCCGCGCGCCGCCGCGCCCTCCGCCATGGCGCGGGCCACCGGTTCACTCACGGCGCCATGGGCGGCGATCAAATCCGCCGGCACGCCGAGGGCCGCGGTCTTGGCCGCGTTGGAATATGTCACAAATCCGGCCGGGAAAACGGCGGACGCGCCGGGCACATTGGTGATCCGGTGGGCCAGCAGCCCGCCCGTGCAGGATTCCGCCGCGGCCAGCCGGCGACCCCGGGCCCGCAATTCCGCCACCACCACTTCCTCAAGCGACCGGCCGTCCCGGGAAACAAGGTGATTGCCCAGCACCTCGCGCACCCGGGGGTCGACGGCGTCCAAAATGTCCTTCGGCCCGATGAGGCGAAGGTCCACCTCGTTGGGCCGTGCGCAATACCCAACCTCGATGTCCCCACGCTGCGCCAATTCGAAACCGATCACTTCCTCGACCGTACTCTCGCCCATCCCGACCACATGATAAATCCGGCACACACGGTCCGCGGGCATTCCGGCCAGCTCCTCCAGCAGAGGCACAACGTACCGGTCGAACATCGGCCGCAACTCCCGCGGCGGTCCGGGCAGGAAAAACAGATGCGGCGTGGAAAGGGCCGGAGTCTGCGAGGCGGGAAAATACAGTCCCGGTGCGGTGCCATGGTCGTTGGGCAGAACCGTCGCCCCCTCCGGAATCATGGCCTGCCGGCGCATGCGCTCGCGAAACGGAACGCCCCGCCGGGCCAGACGCGCTTCGATCGCCGCCAGGACACCCGCATCCTCGCGCAGCGGCGCGCCCAGCAGTTCCGCCGCGATCTCCCGCGTGATGTCGTCCGTGGTCGGACCCAGTCCGCCGGTGACCAGCAACACCTCGCAGCGTGCAAACGCCTCGAGAAGTCCCTGACGGATGGCCGGTCCGTCCGGAATCGTCGTCTGCCGGGCAATGCGCAATCCGAGGGGAAAAAGCCGTTGACCCAAAAAGGCGAGGTGGCTGTTGATGACGTTGCCGAGCAGGAGTTCCGTGCCGGTGTTGAGGACTTCGACGTTCACGCCCCCTCTGATAGCGGGATTCCCATCGCAGGCAAGCGGAGGTGAGGCCGGCGCCGCTTCCCCGCGGGAACCCTCCGCGCCGACGGGAACGGTCTTCCTAGTCGTCGCGCGACAGCGCCTTGATCCAGGCGTTCACCCGCGCGTGATGCCCCGTGTCCTTGTAAAGGTCGTAGACATACAGGAGGTTTGCCAGCATGCGCAGGAGGATCTGACGCGACGAAGCCGGCTCGAGATGTCCGGGCCGCAGCTTCAGATTCTGGCGGGTGAGAATCTCCTCGCAGTCCGCCTTGGTGAGAATGCGTCCCTTGTGAAACGGATCAAAAAGCACCTCGCCGTGACGCGCCACGAAATGGCCCGGCAGATTGATGCCCTCGACCTTCATTCCCGCCCGCCCGGCCACCATGCGGTAGAGCATGGCGAGTGTGATGGGAATGCCCATGCGCGTTTCGATGACATGGGGGAGCAGCGAATTGCGCTCGCAATAATAGTCGTCGGTATTCCCGCGGAAGCACAGCTCGCCGGCGAGGAAGTCCGCGAGGCATTGCACACGCTGACGGTTGCTCACCACGCCGGAGATCCGCACCAGAAACTGGCGCCCCCATTGGTTCACCCTGTGTTCAAAGGCGGCGACGTCGACGCTCGGATCCACGGCGCGCGCCAGCATCCAGCAGGCGCGCTCCAGATCGGTGTCGTCGTTGAAAAAATGACAGAGCAGCAGGAACTCCTCGTCGGCGCCCTGGCTGGCGATTTCGGCGAGAACGTCGCGGGCATGGCGCGAAACCCGTTCGTCGTCCATCTGCGCCAGATCCCGCAATCCGGGAATAAATTCCTCCCCGCCCAGAGCGAGTTGCTCCTTGACCAGGCGAACGGTGTCCGGGTCGTCATCCCGAAGCAGCTTCGCCACGGCATCCAATTGCGGAAACATGCCGTCCTTCTCTTACGCCGAAAAGCGGCGTTGCGCAAGTCGGTGCGGAGAATCGCGGTCAGGCCGCCTCGACGTCCACGGACAGCACACGTCCGGGAACACAGCGGACGGAAACGGCCATCGGACGGCAGCAGACGGCGCAATCCTCGACGGTGTCGTAATCGCCCGCTTCGGTGTCCACTTGGATGGCGAACGCCTCCCCGCATTGGGGGCATTCAATCTCGACGTCCTCGACCAGATTCATGCCGCCGACAGGCCGGTCACCGGGCGGAACCGGGGGGAACGGGGATGGCCGGGGCCACGGTGGGAACGGCGCCGCGCGGCGGCGCCAGCACGCCCTGTTTCCACTCCAGTTCGGTTCCCGGCGGAAGCAGGCGCGCGGCGCGCACGATGTTCCAGTTGGCCATCCGGATGCCGCCGAGGCTGTAATTTTTGTGCATCGTGTCCGGGCTGCTCGTGCCGTGCAGACCGTATGGCAGGGGTTCGTCGCTGCCGGCCTTGGCGAGGTCGATCCACAGGACGCCGACGGGATTGTTCGGACCGGGTTCGAGAAATTGCTCCGTGTCCAGGAGGACGGGCTTCTCGGGGGTGGGTTCGGGTCCGGGCTGCCCAAACAGCGGCTTTGGCCTCCGGATCTGCTCCCGCGGTTCCTGGAAGGTACCCAGACGCGGCAGCGGAATGGCATGGAGGATGGTCCACGACCCCTTGCCGCGCAGGCCCGGACGCGCCATGGAGACCGGTATCACGGCGACCAGCGCGTTGTTTTGGAAGATCTGCAGGATTTCCTGATCCAGAATCACCGCCTTCACCTCGCCGTTGCCGGGAGGCGGCTGCAGGACGCCCCAGAATCCCTTCTCGATCTCAAACGGAACCACATGGGGAACACGCAGCTCCGTCCCGGGAGTGGGCGCCGTTTTGATGTGGGCGTTGAGTTTTTTCAGGAAGGCCTCGTCGCAATGGAAACGCTCCGCCACGAACTCCCAGGGGGTCCGGTAGAGGAGGAGCGGGGAGTCCACCAGATCCTGGTAGGACGGACCGGCGGACGCTTGCTTGTCTGATGCCGCGTTCGCGTCCGGACGCACGGCCTTCGGCGGGGCGATGAAACGAAAATCGGATTCCTTCAGCGTGTATCCCGTCAATCCATTGCCCACCTCCGCCTGAATCGCGGCGGCCAGTTTGGCGGGATCGTTCGCATCCGGATAACTCTCCCGAAACATGAGGAGGACCTTCTCGAAGAGCGGGGTGCGGAGGCCGTTGATCGGACCGGCCGAGAACCTGCGGCGGTCCATGAAGGCCTGCAGGGCGGCCACCTCGAGCAATTCCCGCGTCAGTCCGACCTCCCCGCCTTTTTTTCCGGCCGCCTTTTGCCGCGGCGTCGGCAGGGGGGCGATGGCGCGCGCCTCCTCCGGGGTCGGAATCCTCAGCACCTGACCGATGTGAATGAGATCGGAAGTGAGTCCGTTGTAGGTCTTCAGATGCACCGGGAGCAGGCCGTATTTGCGCGCGATGATGGCGAGGGCGTCCCCCTTCTTCACCTCGTAGGTGATGACCTGCGGCGTGGGAGGAGGGGTCGGGGTCGCGTCCGGAACCGGGGTGGGCTCCGGCACCACGGAAATCCACTGGCGCGGCTCCGAGGGCGCCACGCGCCATTTCCATCTGACCGCAGACTCCAGGCCGGGTTCGACATTTGACTGGGCCGGCAACCGGGCAGCCGCCGTAAGGCAAAACCCCGCTGCCAGGGCAAAGAGAATCTTTTCCCGCATCACGTGTCAGCTTCGGTGGAAAATACTTGGGCGTCCATCCTCCAGAAACACCAAATTTCGGACCTTGTCTCGCGAATTTCCGGGACGTTGACAACCCGACACCCCCCGATTATCTACCATTTCCTACCCCTACCCCGTGAGTTCCCCAACCGCCTTTACCGAGGCGCCTTCCTCCGACACCGGCGGAACGCGCGCAGACCTTCGCCCGGAACATATTCGCGACGCCGTGATCCGGCTCGCGGGCAATTCCCAGGACGGCATCCAATCCGCCGGCGCCTTCCTGGCCCGCCTGGCCGGCCGCAGCGCCCAGGATGTCATGACCTACATGACCATCCCGTCCACCATTTCGGGCGGACCCTCCATTTTTCAAGTGCGCATCGGCACCGGACAGGTGCTCTCCGCCGGGGACGAGGCCGATTTTCTCGTCGCCTTCTACCAGCACAGCTACCAGGACCACATCGGATTCCTGCGGGAGGGCGGCGTCCTGCTTTACGACTCGGACAACGTCCATCCCAACCTGGAGGACAAGCGTTTTGTCTACGTGGGCGTTCCCATCACCGGCCTCACCATCGAGGCCCTGGGCGGAACGGCCCGGGACAAGGGGAAAAACATCTTTGTCCTCGGCCTCATCGCCAAGATTTTCCACCTCGACGCCGAAAAGCTGAAGCAGCTCATCACGGAGCGCTTTGCGGGCAAGTCGAGCGACGTGGCCAACACGGCGCTCATGGCCTTCCAGGCGGGCTTTTCCTATCCGGTCGGCAATGTTCTCTCCCGCCTCTACCACTTCGAACCCACCCGGCCCGGCGCGCGCGCCCAGATCACCATGGACGGCAATCAGGCGCTGGCCTACGGGCTGATCGCGGCCGGGGTGCGCTACGGCGCCGGCTATCCCATCACCCCCTGGTCGTCGGTGATGGAAATCCTGCGCAGCGAGCTGCCCAAATATGGCGGCCTGTTTGTGCAGGCGGAGGATGAACTGGCGGCGGTTTCCATGGCGCTCGGATTTTCCTTCGCCGGCCATCTCGCGGTGACCGGCAGCGCCGGACCGGGCATTTCGCTGAAAACCGAGGCCGTCGGCTGGGCGTCCATGGCGGAAATGCCGCTCATCGTGGTGAATGTCCAGCGCGGCGGACCGAGCACCGGTCTGCCCACGAATGTCGAGCAGAGCGACCTCTACCAGGCCATCTTCGGCGGCCACGGGGACAGTCCGCGCGTCGTGCTGGCGCCGTCCTCCGTGGAGGATTGTTTTTACATTGCCCTCGAGGCCGCCCGCATCGCGCGCAAATACAGCACCCCGGTCTTTGTGCTCAGCGACGCCTCGCTGGCCACCCGCATCGAGGCCTTTGACGAACCCGATCTCGAGAAGGTCATGATGGATCCGACACCGGACCTCTCCGAGCGCCCCGCGGATTACAAACCGTATCCGCTCAACGCCCGCACCCGGCATGCGCCGCCCGGCAGCCGCATGGCGGGCGGGGTGTATCCGGTCGTCACCGGTCTGGAGCATGACGAGATGGGCCACCCCACCGGCAGCCCGAAACTTCATGCCGCCATGACCGCCAAGCGCCGGCAGAAACTGCTCGATCTGGCGGCCGAGATTCCCGTGCCGGAAATTTACGGCGAACCCGAGGGCGAAACGCTCCTGGTCGGCTGGGGGTCCACCTACGGGCCGATTCACGAGGCGGTCCACCGCGCCCGCGAGAGCGGCAAAAGCCTGTCCGCCATCCACCTCCGCCACCTGCACCCGCTGCCCAACGGACTGGAAAACATCTTCGCCAAATTCCAACGCGTCCGGGTCGTCGAAATGAACGACCAGGGCCCCTACGGGTGTGGCCAGCTCGCCACCATCCTGCGGGCGCGTTATTGCGATCCGAAAATCACCAGCTTCACCAAGACCGACGGTCTCACCTTCCGCGTGCGCGAAATCCTCGACGGAGTCCTCAAATGAGCACACTTGCCCCCAGCCCCTCCTCATCCCCCGAACGGGAAAAACTCACCAAAAAGGCCCTCACCGCCGACCATCCGACGTGGTGCCCGGGCTGCGGCGACTTCGCCGTGCTTGCATCGTTCTACAAGATGTTGGAGAAGCGCCAGCTTCCCCATGAGCGGATCGTCACCCTCGCCGGCATCGGGTGTTCGTCGCGTTTCCCGTATTTCGTCAACACGCACGGCGCCCACTTCATCCACGGCCGCGCCGTGCCGCTGGCCAGCGGCGTCAGCCTCTCGCGCCCCGACCTGCATGTGTTCCTGTTCGGCGGGGACGGCGACGGGTTTTCCATCGGCGGCAACCACCTCGAGCACGGTGCCCGCAAGAACATCAATCTCACCTACGTCATCATGGACAACTTCGTCTATGGCCTGACGAAAAAGCAGACGTCGCCGACCTCGCCGGTCGGATACAAATCCAAGACCGACCCCACCGGCGCGATCGACCAGCCGGTCAATCCCATCAAAAAACTGATCGCCGCCGGCGCCACCTTCATCGCCCGCTCGCATGCCACCCAGGTCAACCACATGGTGGAAATGATGGAGCGCGCCTTCGACCACCAGGGATTCTCCGTGGTGGAGATTCTTTCCGAATGCGTGGAGTTCTTCCCCGGGGCGTTCGATCCCGCCAATCCCCGCAGGGGCGGTGCCTTCCAGGTCATCGAGGAAAAGAAGTGGGACAACACGCCCGAGGACGAACACCGCCACGACGTCACCGACGAACTCGCCGCCTACCAGCTGGCCAACCTGCCGTTTCCCGGACTCTTCGGCGTGTTTTACGACGTCGACCGTCCGACCAAAAACGCCCTGGAGCAAAAGTGGATCGACTCCGTCCGCGCCAAGACCGGCGGGGCCTCCGACCGCGAGATTCTCCAGAGGACGTTTGACCGGATGAAATGACCGGGGACGGTTGTCCTGAAAGGCGGTTTTCCCGCAGGGGGAAACGACGCGGCGGGGCCCGGAATCGCCGGATCGTCCCTCCCGTCCCCTTCACGGTCCGCGACCGTCCGGTTTGATGCGCATGACCCCCACCTTCCGCCGGCTCACGCGTGCCGAACTCGACACCGTGCTCGACTGGGCGCGGATCGAAGGCTGGAATCCGGGCCGGCATGACGCCGGGGCTTTTTGGGCGACGGACCCCGAAGGGTTCCACGGCATGGAGGTGGACGGCCGCCTGATCGGCAGCGGATCCATCGTGTCCTACGACGGACGGCTGGGCTTTGTGGGGCTTTTCATCGTCCGGCCGGAGTTCCGCGGGCGGGGTCTCGGCACGCAGCTCTGGAACCACCTTATCGCCCGCCTTCGCGAGCGCCTGGAACCGGGCGCTCCGGCGGGGCTCGACGGGGTTTTTGCCATGCAGGATTATTATGCGCGGAGCGGCTTCGCGTTCACGCATCGCAACCTGCGCATGGAAGGCACGGGGCGGAACGGGGCGCGTACCGACGACCTGGTCAGGCTGGACACGCTGCCGTTTGCTCAGGTCGCGGCCTTCGACCAAGCTCACTTCGGAGTGCCGCGCCCGAATTTTCTCCGTCATTGGATCCGACCGCCGGGCGGCCTCGCCCTCGGCCGTCTGCGCGACGGGGCACTGTCCGGCATCGGCGTGGCCCGCCCGTGCATGCGCGGTTACAAGATCGGCCCGCTTTTTGCGGAGGACCCCGAGACGGCCGGGCGGCTCTTCGCGGCGCTGTCCGCTTTCGCCGCCGGGCATCCCATTTTCCTGGACATCCCGGAAATCAACACCGAGGCCGTCGCCCTGGCCCGGAGGCACGGCCTGAAGGAAGGTTTCGGCTGCGCCAGAATGGTCCTGGGCCGCCCGCCGGAGATCCCGTGGCGGCAAATCTACGGCGTGACGACGTTCGAGCTGGGCTGAGGCGGCCGCCCCGCCTCACCGCACCCCGATCGCCTCCTGAATCGCGGCGGCGATGCGGTCGGCGTCGGCGTTGATGGAATCCTCCTCGCGACCCTCGATGAGCAGGCGGATCTTCGGTTCGGTGCCCGAATACCGCAGCAGCACGCGGCCCTTGCCGTCGAGTTTCCGTTCGGTCTCCCCGAGCAGCGTCTGCACCTCGGTGAGCGTCTCAAGGGGGGGCTTCTCGCGCACCTTCAGGTTGCGCTGCGCCTGCGGGTATTTTTTCAGGACCTTCTTCAGCTCGCTGAGCGGCTTTCCGGTCTCGATCATCACACGCAGGATCTGCAGCGCGGAGACGATGCCGTCGCCGGTCGTGGCGTAGTCGCGGAAAATCATGTGTCCGCTCTGCTCGCCGCCCACATTGAGGTCCCCGCGCATCATCGCCTCGATGACATAACGGTCGCCCACCTTGGTGCGCAGGACGGTGCCGCCGTGGGCAGCCAGCGTTTCATCGAGTCCGAAGTTGCTCATGACGGTGGCCACCAGCGTATTTTTCGCAAGGCGTCCGGCCCGGAGAAAATCGATCGCGGCAATGGCCATGATTTCGTCGCCATCCACCAGCTCGCCGTTTTCGTCGCAGAGCAGGACGCGGTCCGCGTCGCCGTCGTGGGTGATGCCCACATCGGCGCCGGTTTCCCGCACGAGTTTCCGGATCTGCTCCGGGTGCGTGCTGCCGCAGTCGGCGTTGATGTTTGTGCCGTTGGGCGTGTTGTGGAACACGCTCACATTTGCGCCCAGCTCGCGCAGGATGCACGGCGTGGACTTGTACGCGGCGCCGTTGGCGCAATCGACGGCGATTTTCAGCGACTCGAGGGTGCGTCCGCGCGGAAAGCTCTGCTTGGCAAACTCCACATAACGGCCCAGCGCGTCGTCGATGCGGAAGGCCTTGCCGATTTTCAGCGCGGTCGGACGGATGTTTTCGATCTCGCCGCTGAAAACGATGCCCTCGATCTTCTTCTCGATCTCGTCGTCGAGCTTGTAGCCGTCGTGCCGGAAGAACTTGATGCCGTTGTCCTCGTAGGGATTGTGCGAGGCGGAGAGAACGATGCCCGCGTCGGCGCGCAGGGAGCGCGTGATGAAGGCCACCCCCGGGGTGGGGAGCGGACCGATCACAAGCACATCCACACCCAGCGAGGTGATGCCCGCGACCATGGCATTTTCGAGCATGTAGCCCGAGAGGCGGGTGTCCTTGCCGATGACAATGGTGCGCCGGTCCCCCTGGTGCTGGGGACGGCCGCCGGAGTTGCCGAAGACATGCGCAGCGGCCCGGCCGAGCTTGAGCGCGGTTTCGGCGGTGACCGGTTCGATGTTGGCGACGCCGCGGACGCCGTCCGTGCCAAAGAGTTTCCGCTGCTCGCTCATGGCGTCTTGGGCTTCGAGGTGAGCGAGGGCAGCACGCGCTCAGACCGTGGATTTTTCTCCACGTTCTGGCTGATGAGGTACCACAGCGCGGTCGCGAGAATCAGGCAGGCGAGCTTGGGCCCCCAGTCTTTGGTCAGAATCTGTCGAATCGTCGTCATTGTGCAAAAGAAGCTGGCTGAGCAGCCGTCGGAACTTGTCGACGCTCAGATTGCGTTCCAGGAGGCCGTTGTGACAAATGGAAACTTGGCCCGTCTCCTCCGACACGACAATGGCCACGGCGTCGGATTCCTCGCACAGGCCCAGCGCGGCCCGGTGGCGCAGGCCCAGGTTGCGGTCGAGGTCCTCCCGCTGGGTGAGGGGAAAGATGCAGGCCGCGGCGACAATGCGGTCATTGCGCACGATGAGCCCGCCGTCGTGCAGCACGGTCTTCGGATGGAAGATCGTCACCACAAGCTCCTTCGAGAAGTCCGCGTCGATGCGAACCCCGGTTTCCGCAAAATGCTTCAGGTCGATCTCCCGCTCCACGGCAATGAGGGCCCCGAACCCCTTGCTGGCAATCTCGAACACGGTGTCGGTGATTTCCTCGATGGTCTCGCGTTTTTCAAAGGCGGAGGTGAAAAACGGGTGACTGCCGAGGTCGGTGAGGGCGCGGCGCAGTTCCGGCTGAAAGAGCACCACCAGCGCAATGGCAAGGAATCCGACCAGGCTGCGCAGGATCCAGCTGATCACCACCAGATTGAAGATCTGGGACAGGAAGGTGAGGGTGAGGAACACCAGCGCGAGGCCGATGAGGATGCGCGCGCCGTGGGTGCCGCGCAGGTAGATGTAAATGTAATACAGAACGACGGCGAGGATGCCGATCTCGACCGGCGTCCGCCAATGCTCCGCAACGAATCTGCCTATCGACTCAAGCATGAATGGCCTCCGTCATGCGCAGGGCTTCGCGATGGGGCTTGGGATCGTGGACGCGGAAAATCCGCGCGCCCAGCTCCCGGCAGTAACTCGTGAGGGCCACCCCCGGCCAGAAGCGGTCCTCGATGGCCGGCGCGTCACCCAGCCAGGCCAGGAAGGACTTGCGGGAAACCCCCACCAAGACAGGGCGGTCCAGGTCGACAAGAACGGGAAGGTTTTGCAAGAGAGCACGGTTGTGTTCGGGCTTTTTTCCAAAGCCGATCCCCGGATCAATGGCAAGGTTTTCCACGGCAATGCCGCAGCCTACGGCGGCGTCGATACGCTGTCGAAGGAATTCAGCCACTTCGGCCACCACGTCGTCGTAATGCGGGCTCTGCTGCATGGTGCGCGGCTCGCCCTGCATGTGCATGAGGACCACACCCGCGCCCGTGCGCGCCGCCACCCCGGGCATGGCCGGGTCCCCCAGCAGGGCGGTCACATCATTGATGATGTCGGCACCCGCCTCCATCGCGGCCTCGGCCACGGCGGCCTTCGAGGTGTCGATGGAAATGAGGACGTCGCTGCGCGCGCGCAGACCGCGGATCACCGGAAGAACGCGGCGCATTTCCTCGTCGATGCCGACCGACTCCGCGCCGGGACGGGTGGATTCCCCGCCCACGTCGATGATGTCGGCCCCCAGGGCCGCCAGTTCGAGGGCGTGCGCCACCGCCGCGTCCCGGTCCAGGAAGCTCCCCCCGTCGGAAAACGAATCCGGCGTCACGTTCAACACCCCCATGATGCATCCCTGCCGGGACAAATCGAGCGGGCCGCGCGGAAGTCTCCAGATCATGCGATTCGTTTTGTCTCTTCAGACAGGACCGTCCCTCCCGGGAAGGAATTCACAATCGCCCGAGGCGGATGGCCGCGGAACGCCCGTGGGCATCAAGCCCCTCGATGCGGCTGAACGTCTCGAGATACGGCAGCGAGGCGCGCAGGGATTTTTCGTCGTACATCACGACGCTGGTGCGGCGCTGGAACTGGTCGACGGTGAGGCCGGCATAACTCTTGCCCGCCCCGCCGGTGGGAAGTTCATGGCTCGGACCGGCAAGGAAATCCCCCGCCACCACGGGCGAAAGGCCGCCGAGGAAAATGGCGCCCGCCGTCTTCAGGCCGGCCGCAATCATGCCGGGCGCCTTCGTGGCGATGGACACATGTTCGGCGGAGAATTCATTGGCCAGCCGCACGGCGGTCTCGAGGTCCTCGACCTGGACGAGGGCGGCGTGTTTCAGGGCCAGGGCCAGTTCCTTCGGCCGCGAGGAAAGTTTCACCTGACGCCGGACCGATTTTTCCACCGCGGCCAGCAGCCGGGCCGAGTCGGTGAGCAGGATGGACACGCTGCCGTGGCCGTGCTCGGACTGCGCCAGCAGGTCGGCGGCGATCCAGTCGGGGTTGGCGGAGGCGTCGGCAATGACCAGGATCTCGCTCGGTCCCGGCAGCAGATCGATGGCCACGTGTCCCACCGTCTGGCGCTTGGCTTCGACGACATAGGCATTGCCCGGACCGAAGATCTTCTGCACCGGACGGATCGTTTTGGTGCCGATGGCCAGGGCGGCCACCGCCTGGGCGCCGCCGACACGGTACACCTCCGTGGCCCCGCATTCCGCCAAGGCGGCCAGAAGCGCCGGGTGCACCGAGCCGTCCTTCGCGGCGGGGGTCACCGCCACGATTTCCGGCACGCCGGCCGCCTCGGCCAGGGTACAGGTCATGATCGCCGAGGAAACCAGCGGCGCCGTGCCGCCGGGCACATAGATGCCGACACGCTGGAAGGGGTCGAAGCGTTCGCCGACCACGGCCCCCTGCCTGTTTTTCGCAAACCAGGTTTTGCGCAGGCTGCGTTTGGCGAAGGCGCGCACGTTGGCGCGGGCGGCCCGGATGGCCTTGCGCACTTCGGGGGACAGGCTGTTGCGGGCCGCGTGGATTTCCGCCGGGGTCACATAAAGCCGGGAGGGCTGCAATTTCGGACCGCCGAATTTTTCCGTGAATTCCAGCAGGGCGGCATCGCCGCGCCGGCCGACCGCATCGATCACGCCCGCCACCACATCGCGAACCTTCGGGTCGGGCGTGGCGCGACGGTTGAGTTTTCTGAGAGCAGCGGCATAACCGCGATCCTTGGGACGAAGCACCTGCATAGTCCTCCAGATTTACGAAGGGATTTGCGGAAATGCACAAGAATAATGGCGTGCGGACAAAAGAGCCGCGGAGATTCCCGGGGCGTTCCGCCGTCAGAAGGACCGTGACCTCCGGCGGCGCGCCCCGAATTGGAGGCCGACCAGGCCGAGGGCGGCCATAACCGCCGAGGCCGGCTCGGGAACCAGCATGATCGTTCCCTCGGTGTAGAGCTTGGAGGTGTCCCAGAAATATCCGTTGTAGTCCCCGTCGAGGACAATTTCATCAAAGTGTCCGACAACCGACAACGCGTGGCTCCAGTCGAAGACGTGAAAAACGGTGCCATAGCCGAGGTCCGCCCCGGTGATCCTGTTTAACTCCAGTTCCAGCGTGCCACCCAAAAGGAACACCTCCGTGCCACTGCCGAAAACGATCGTCGAGGTCCACACTTCATCATCGAAGACGAGCCGCAGGGTGGCTCCGGGCTCCATGAAGAAGGACTCGTCGATCGTGATGAAAAAATCCTCAGGCTGGCCGTCGGCCCCGTAATAATTCGTGATCTCCTGCGTTTCCCCGGTCGTGAGGATCCATCCTTTCACCACCCCGTCGGGCTGGATGAAGTTTTGCCGGTTGGCAGCCGGTTCAAAGTTCATCGAAAGCGCGCCGCGGGCATCCGCCCGGGCCAGGTCGGCATTGAGAAAATCGGCGTTCTGGAAATTCCCATTGCGCAATACGGCATCCTGCAGGTCGGCACCGATCAGCGAAGCGTGGGTCAGATTGGCCCCGGTCAGATCGGCCCTTCTCAGCACGGCGTTGACAAAGTTCGCCCCGGTGAAATCGCCGTTCTCCATGTCGGCCCGTTGCAGATTGGCATTGAGAAACAGGGTGCCGACCGCGTTCGCCTCCCTCAGATCCACCCGGGTCAGGGTGGCCCCGGTAAAATCCGCCCCGTCCAGGGTGGCACGATAAAAATCGATATACTGGAGGCTGGCATTCCGGAACACCGCGTCGGTCAGCGTGGCGCCGTCGAAATACACATTCACCAGATTGGCCCCCTCGAAATTCGTTCCCACCAGAACCGCCTGCAAAAACTGGACGTCCTGAATGTCCTGTCCGGAAAAATCCCATCCCGACACGTCCGATTGATAGAAGAAAAGCCCGTGGAGTTCTCCGGCCTGATACGACGCCGTGCTGGAAAGCTGCCCTTCGGTGAATCCCGTGCTCCGGGAGAAGGAAGCTCCCGTGATGTTCGCCCCGTCAAAGACGGCGCCGCTCAGGTTCGCATCCGCAAAAACAGCCAGCTCGAGGTTCTGGTCGGTAAAATCCCAATCCGAAAGATCGAGCCCCTGCAAACCGACTCCCTGAAGATCCCGTGCCTGATAGGAGGCCGTGCTGTAGAGTTGCTCCGGGGTGAACCAGTCGGCGAAATGAAAAAGCGTCCGGGTGATGATCGCCCCCTCGAAATTCACCTCGTAAAGCGAAGTGGATGCCAGACTGGCACCCTGCAAGTTCGCGTTGCGAAGAGACCCCCCATCCATCAGAACCAAGCCAAAACTCGCGTCCTGCAGGTTCGCTCCGTCAAAGATCGTGCCGATGGCATTGGCGCCGTAGAGGAAGGCCCCCTGCAGATTCGCCCCGGTGAGGTTGGCGGCATCAAGGTAAGCCAGAAACAGATCCGCTCCCGCCAGCGAGGCGTTTTGCAGGGAAGCATTTTCCAGACTGACGTAGGCCAAATCCGCCTCATCAAGGAGGGAATTGGAGAAGTTCGCGCCGGTCAGATCCGCCCCGACAAACCATCCCTTCGTCAAATCCAAAGAGGACAAATTCACATCCGGCTCCAGGACTTTTCCGGCCCCGTCCGGGGTCAGGACGTTCGACTGCTTTTTCCCCAGGAAAGGATCCGAGGGATCGATGTACTCCCATTCGTAAATGTCCCCGCACACCGGGGAAACCAAGGCGGCCCATGCAACAACCAGGACGGCCAGTTCTCTGGGACGGAACCTGCGCGCACCCGCGTTCATCCGGGCTGTTTTCGGGATTTCGGCGGAGAGGTCAACAAAAAACTTAGGCGCCTAATTTCCCTGGCCGGCCGTTTTTTTCTTCGTTCAACCCGAAAGTCGATCCCATCAACATGTTGGCAAAACATGTCGATTTTTGACCAAATTTCGACACGTATTCTCAGACCAATTTTCCCGTTTTCAGCAGTTCCAGCAACCGGGGATTGAGGAAGAGGCGTTCGCGGCCGACGGTTTCGCTGGTGAGGATGCCGGCGTCCTCCAGCGCCTGGAGGTAGACCGCGGCGGTCTGGCGTTTGGCCAGGCCGGCTTCGACGATGGTGGCGATTTTGCAGTAGGGCTGGCGGAAGAGGAGTTCGATGACCTCCTTGGTGTGGGAGACGGCCGGCGCGTCGCGGTGGGCGCGGCGGATGGTTTCGTCGAGCAGGGCCCGGATGGAGCGGATCATTTCCGTGGTCCAACGCGCGGTTTCCTCGACGCCCTGCAGCATGAACCCGATCCACGCCTCCCAGTTTTGCTCCGCGCTCACCTGCTGGAGCAGCCGGTAGTATGGCGCCTTGTGCTGGATGAGGTAGCGGCTGAGATAAAGCACGGGGATCTCCAGCAGGCCGCTGTGGATGAGGTAAAGGATGTTCAGGATGCGGCCGGTGCGGCCGTTGCCGTCCGTGAAGGGATGGATGGCCTCAAACTGGTAATGGGCCACGGCCATACGGATGAGCGGATCGGGTCCGTCCTCGGCGAGGAGGTAGGATTCCAGATTGAGCAGCTTTTTGCCGAGAACGGGGCCTCCCCGGGGCGGGGTGTAACGCCGCACGCCGGTCTGCGGATTGCCGATGTAGACGTCCTCGCCCTTTTTCCGAAAATCGACGGGTTCATCCCGGAGGGTCGAGCAGATGTCCCGCAGCAGGGTGATGGAAAACTGCCGCTCCTTCAGGGACTCGTAGCCCTGGCGCAGGGCGGTGCGGTAGCGCAGCACCTCCTTGGTTTGCGGATCGGCGGGTTTGTTTTCGTCGATGGCGGCACGGAAAAGCGAGTCCTGCGTGGTGAGGATGTTTTCGATCTCGGAGCTGGCCTGCGCCTCCTGCAGGGGAATGGCATTGATGAGAATGGCCTGGTCCGGAATGAGTCCGCCGGCCCCCTTGAGTTCCGCCAGCGCGCGGGTCGCCTTGAGGCATTGCTTCAGGACGGGAGCCGTCTCAACATCCACCGGTGGCGGCAGGAGCGGCAGCGCGTCATACGGTTTGGAGGGATCAAAACTCATGGAAAAGCGGTCAGCCCCGGTCCGGGGAAATTCCTCCGGGCAGCTTGTGTTGATCGGTTCGACAGGTCGAGAAAATATGTCGATTTATCGAATAAAAATCGACAATTCCATTCCGCCTCGGAAACGCTTCCGTCCCTGATCAGAGCGGTCCGGCATTGCCGGCCTGGGCGGCGATCTGGCGCAGGAGCGGATTGAACTGGCTGGAGCCGATCAACAGGGGACGAGCGCTTTCGAAGCCCGCTTCGCCGGCGTCCTGGACCACGGAGGCCCGGGCACCGAGGCGGTAATTGTCGGTGCCGGGAATCTGGGTGATGGTGACCGTGCAGCGGATGGTGGTGGTCTGGTCGTAACTGCCGTACATGAGCGTGCCAAAGGCTCCGGCGGGTTTGTCAAAGGCGATCGAGTTGGGGAAATTGGCGGGGCCGGGGGTATAACCGTCGTTGGCGAAGACGGACTGCGCCGCGCTGGCGATGGCGTAGGGGTTGGTGTTCACGGCCGTGGTGACGCCGGTTTTGGCCACCGGGGTGGTCATGCAGCCGGCAAAAAGAAGGACGGTCAACGCGAGGAGGGAAAGCGATTTCACGTCCTGAGCGGGTATCAGTCCGGGCCCCCTCAGGCAAGGCCGGGTGTGGAGATTCTCCGCTACGGCAGAAGCAAATTCACAGCAATTTACTCATACTCTTAAACTTACATTCACACGCCCCACTCCAACCAGGGCCATGTGAGCACGGGGCTCAGCAGCACGGCGTCGGCCCAGACGGCGGCGAATTCCCTGCCAAAACGGCGCTCGACAAACACTCCGCACCAAAGACCGACAGCGGAGAGGATTAGGGAAACGACCAGCCCCGGCCAGACCGCCCAAAAGGGCAGGGCGGCACAGGCGACGACCGCCGCCAGGACACGCGCCGGGCGGCTTTGCGGAGGAAGTTTCACGGCGAGGGACGATTCCCCGCGGAGGATGTCGAGCTCCCGTTCGAGGCGGGAAATGAAGAGGCAGTTGGCGATGCAAAGAAGGGCAAAGAGGCCGACGGCCAGGACGGGGAGGAGACCCGGATGCGCGGTGATCGGCCCCAGCGCACAGCCGGCGGCAAACACAACCCCAACCACGCCCTCCTTGGCCCAGCTCCGGGCCAGGCCCGGTCCCGCCAAATGATTCCAGAGAAAATATCCGCCCACGATCACGGCGAGGAGAAGGCCTCCGGAAAGGACGCGCGGCGGAAGCGCGCCGACCAGAAGGAGTCCGGTGACCGACGCCGCCAAAACCAGAACGGCCAGAGCGCCGGAATGCCGGTGGGCAAAACGATGGCGCGCGGTGGCCTCCGCGGGCACGCCGAGCCGGAGTCCGTCGGCAATGTGGTCGGCGGCATACACACACCAGACGACCAGGAAGAGCAGAAGCCGCTCGGCCCCGGAAACCGGGCTGCCCAAGGTCCGGGCAAAGGATTCCTGCCAGACGAGGGCGATCACCGGAGCGTCGAGACTGAGAATGTTGGGCCACTGCCACCACGGAGCCTTCATCCCGCGTCCCTCCTCATTTCCGCCCACCGGCCCGCGAACCGAGCGCCGGACGGGGGATCCCCGGTGGTCGGCCCTTCGTCCCTCCGGGCCCGCACCTTTCGCAAGGGTTGTTTTTTCATCCCCCGTCGCATACATCACACTGGCACATGGCGGAGGAGGTTCGATTCCAGCATTTTGAAGTCCTGCGAAAGGAGGATGGCTCGCTTTTCGAACTTGGCCGGGGGGCGATGGGAATCACCTACAAGGCCTTCGACACCAACCTGCGCTGTCACGTCGCGTTGAAGGTCATCAACGCCACCTATCTCAACAGCGAGGTGGCGCGTCAGCGGTTCCTGCGCGAGGCGCGCGCGGCGGCCGCCCTGCGGCATCCGAATGTGGCCACGGTGTTTCATCTGGGGAGCGAGGACGACAATTATTTCTACGCCATGGAATTTGTCGATGGCGAGACGGTCGAGGCCTTCATGAAACGCGAGGGCGCCGTCCCGACACGCATGGCGCTGGAAATCGCCGCGCAGGTCTGCCGGGCCCTGGGCGCCGCGCAAAAACAGGGCCTGGTGCACCGCGACATCAAACCCTCGAATCTCATGCTCGTCCGCGACGAGGACGACTTCACGGTGAAGGTCATTGATTTCGGCCTGGCCAAAAGCGCGGCCTCGGGTGAGGACACCGCTTCGCTGACCGCCGGCGGCTTCCTCGGCACGCCGCATTTCGCCAGTCCGGAACAACTCGACGAACGCGAGATCGACGTGCGTTCGGACATTTATTCCCTCGGGGTCACGCTTTGGTACATGCTGGCGGGACGCACGCCGTTCAGCGGCTCGCTGGCCCAGGTAATGAGCCAGCATCTGCACCGCGAACCGCCCTTCGAAAACCTCGAGGGTCAGCCGCCGGAGGTCATTGCCCTGCTGCGGCACATGATGGCCAAGGATCCGGAGGCCCGGCCGCAAACGCCTGCCGACCTCCGCCGCGAAATCGAGGCGTGCCTGGCGGCGCTCCCGTCCGGTGCACCGGGCCCCGCGCGCCCACCGGTCGATCCGGAGGCGTTCGAAACCGCCGTGTTGCCCGAACCGCTCACCGAACAACCCGAAGCGATGTCCGGCGCAATCCTCGCCGGCCACTACCGTCTGCTCAACGAGGTCACCGCCTCGGATCATGGACGCATGTTCCGGGCCGAGCGCCTCGAGGACAGAGCCATTGTTGGCGTGCTGATCCTGCACGAGGATCAGTTCACCACATCGGAGTCCTTCACCCGGCTGGAAAACGATGTGGCCGCCCTGCAGGGGCTGCGGCATCCGGTGTTTCAGAAAATTTTCACCCTCGAGCGGGCGCAGACGGGCAGCTTTCTCACCCTGGAATGGCTGGAGGGTCCGTCCCTGCTCGACCTGCTGCGGTCCCGCCGCGCGCTGCCCCTGCCGGAGGCCGCCCTCCTGCTGCAGCCGCTGGCGGCGGCCTTTGACGAACTGGCTGCGGGGCAGCTGAGCTGCCCCGACATCGCCGCGCATGAAGTGATTCTTCCCGGAGTGACGGTGACCGGTCCGCTCCCCGCCGGCGCGCTGCCGCGGTTTCTGCCCCTGGCCATTTCCAGCAGCGCGCCCGCATCCACCGACGCCACCATGGTGGCCACGCCGTTCGCCCTGATGAAGCAGGCGGGCGCCTTTGCGGGAAATCCGGCCGGCGCGTATGTCTTTTCGGTCGCCGTTCTCGCCTACGAAATGCTGGGCGGGGTGCGCGGGGGCAGTTCGACCGGCGGCTATGTTCCGATCCCGGGCCTTTCCGAGAGCGGAAACGCCGCCCTGCGCCAGGCCATGAATCCGTCCCAGGGCTTCCCGTCGGCCGGCGAATTTGTCGCCCGCCTGATCGCCTCCACCCCGGCCTCCCCGGCTCCGGCCGTCCCGACACCGGCGGCTCCTCCGCCGGCTGCTCCCGCGCCGAAGGATCCCGCCCCGGCGCGACCCGCCGCCGGGCCGCCGCCCCTTCCCCCGACCGTCGTCCCCACGGAAAAGCGCCGGTTGTCGCCGGGCCTGGTGTTGGCCGCAATCGGAGCGGTGTTCCTGCTGACCGTCGGAGTGGCCGTCTGGCAGGGCGTGTCCTTTTTGAAAGGCCAGAAAATCACCATTCAGGTGGAAGATCCCCCGGCCGGACCGTCCGCATCCCCCGAGCCCACGGCCACGCCGGTCGCCGGGGCCTCCCCCGGGCCGACGCCCGCCGTCGACCCGCAGCGCAAGGAATACGAGGAACTCCTCGCGGCGGCACGGGAGCTTCAGATGAAGGACGATTTTGGCGGAGCGTTGAATGCCTACGCCGCGGTCGCGAAAAAGTTCCCCGAGGAAAAAGACGCCTTCCGCGCGATGGAAAACATCGCCGCCAGCCTGGAGGCAAGGGTCGACCGCATGAGTCCGGGAGAACTTGCCGCACTGCGCCAGCCGCTCGAAACCGCCGCGACCCTGGACGTCCGTTCCGCGCAGATGCTGCTCGGAGAAACCCTCTTGGACACGGATCCCGGCGATGCCCTGAAGTGGTTCCTGGCCGCCGCCAATCAGGGTCAGACCGAGGCCATGGTCAAGGCGGGCAAAATGCTGGCCAACGGCCGCGGGGCCACCGCTCCCGACATGCCGGCGGCAGTCGCCCTCTTCACCAAGGCCTCCGACAACGGGGATGTCGAGGGCATGTATGCCCTCGGCGAGTGCTACTTTTTCGGCAAGGGGGTGGAAAAGGATCCCAAGAAGGCCATCGACCTTCTCGCGACCTCCGCCGGCCTCAACAACGTCCGGGCCATGGATCTGCTGGGAAACATCTATCGCAAGGGCGTGCCGAATCTGCTGGAGCCCAATCATGAGGAGGCGTTCCGCCTGTTCTCCCGGGCCGCGGAAATGGGTTACCTCGACGCCCAGGGCAATCTGGGGGTGCTCTACATCAACGGCCAGGGGGTGACGAAGGATGAAAAGAAAGCCGTGTCGCTTTTCCAGGACGGTGCGGAAAAGGGCAACCCGTCCTGCATGTTTTACTACGCCATGTGCCTCAACGGCGGGGTGGGGGTGGAAAAGGATCCCGACGCGGCCCGCGGATGGTTCGTCAAGGCGGCGAAGGGCGGCGACCGCCGGGCCGTGGAGTGGTGCAAGGAAAACAACGTCCCCCTCAGCCAACCGTAACAGACGGTGCGGCGGGCTCCCCGATCAGGGCGCCGGCAGGATCTCAATCTGCGAGGGCTTTGCGATTTCCATCTGGGGCGTGTCGCGGAACAGCGTCACAAGTCCCTCCACGACCACCTCGCGACCGACCAGGGCCTCCGCAAGACCCCCGGGGAAGCGCTCACGCAGAGCGGGGAGCGAACCGGCGCGGACGATGGCCACAAAGTCCCCCCGCGCGGTTCCTTCAAAATTGAGAAATGTGATGCGTCCGTCGGGCAGCGCCCCGACACGGTTGATGCGTCCCCGCACCCGCGCCCGGTGTCCGGCCAGGGCCAGGAGCCGCCGGCGATCCACGGCCGCCACGGGTTCCCTCGGCACGTCCACCTTCGGGACGTCGATCTTTGAAAAGGCCCACGCCCCCCGTCCGGCCAGACGGGCCTGGGTTTCGGCCTCGCGCAGGATGCGCAGGGTTTCGTCGATGGGCGGTCCCTCGGGATGGTCGGCGGTTGAACGGCGTCCGCTGCGAATGATGGCCAGCCCTTCCCGGACCAGTTCGGTGGAAAGATCGCGGCCGTCCGCGGTCGTGATGAAGGCGCGCATCGAGGGATTGTCCTTTTTCGGATCGACCTTCTCCCAGCGTGTGTAGACGGTGAACGGGGCGTGGAGCCGCTTTTTGGTGAAATCCGCCGCGGCGGAGGCCGCCTGCAGGGCCCGGGAGTCGGCGTCGTCCCCCGTCAGATGGAAATATTTGGCCTGTCCGGCCCGCCGCGCGCGGGACTCCGGATGCTTTTCCATCGTGTCCACAAAATACAGGCGGAAAACATGGCGCTCTCCGCGGTATTCCGCCTCGACACTGTCCCCGTCGCTGTGACGGCCCTCAACAAACCGGCATCCCTCCAGCTTTTCCCATCCCGGGGTCAGCGCACAGGCGGAGCAAAGAACCGCCGCCGTGCCAATCGCCGCCACGCAGCCCGTGCCTTTCCACATGGAAAAATTCCAGCACGTCCCCCGGGGAAAGGGAATGATTTTCCGGCCGGGTCACGGGCCCGCAACGGCCCCGCCCTCCGCGCCGCCCCTTGCGGACGGCCACGGAGAGCAAACGGCGACGGGACGGGCTGGAGCCCGCCGACGGACTCAGAACAACATCAACGCCGGATTCTCGACCAGCCGGCGCAGGGTGGCGAGAAAATCGGCGCCCACCGCGCCGTCGACGACCCGGTGGTCGCCGCTCAGCGAGATGTTCATGCGTTCGCCGACCACGATCTCGCCCTTGGCATTGACCACCGGCTTCCTGACGATGGCGCCCACCGCGAGAATGGCGGCCTGCGGCGGATTGATGATGGCATAGAACTGCTCGATGCCGTAGGCGCCCAGATTGGACACCGTGATCGTGCCGCCGGCGAATTCCTCCGGCTTGAGCTTCTTGTCCCGGGCGCGCTTGGCGAGGTCCTTCACCGCCGCGCTGATTTCCTTGAGGGACAGCTTGTCGGCGTTGCGAATGACCGGTGTCACCAGGCCGTCCTCGACGGCCACGGCCACGGAAATGTTGACGCTGCCGAACTGGATGATCGAGTCGCCGCCCCACGAGGCGTTGACATAGGGATGCTGGGCCGCGGCGCGGCTGACGGCAAGCAGCACGAAGTCGTTGACCGTGAGCTTGGGCAGGCCGGCGGATTCATTGGCGCTGTTGAGTTCCTTGCGGATGCGCATGAGCGGACCGGCGTCCACCTCGATCGAGAGATAGAAATGCGGGTTCTGCTGCTTGCTGGCGAGCAGGCGCTCGGCGATGACGCGGCGCATGTTCGTGAGCGGCACCTTGGTGTCGCCTTCGCCGGCCTTGGCTTCGATCTTCGGGGCGGCGGGCGCGGCGGAAGCCGCCGCCGGGGCGGCGCCCTTTTCCGGGACGTCCCTCGCGATGATGCGTCCGCCGGGACCGGTGCCGACCACGCCTTCAAGCGAGACCCCGCGCTCGGCGGCGATCTTGCGGGCCAGCGGGGAGGCCTTGATCCGGCTGCCGCCCGCGGAGGACGTCACCGGCGCGGCCGGCCTGTCGTCCTTCGCGGCCGCGGCGGGCTTGGCGGCGGCGCCGGCCTCCGCCTTGGCGGGAGCCTCCGAGGCGCTCTCGGCGGTTTCCCCGTCACCCAGGATGAGGGCGATCTTGGACCCCACGGGAGCCTTGCCGCCATCCGGCACGTAAATCTCGGCGAGAACCCCCTCGTCAAAGGCCTCCATTTCCATGGTCGCCTTGTCGGTTTCGACTTCAGCGAGAATGTCACCAAACTTGATGGTGTCGCCTTTCTTTTTCCTCCAGCGCGCGATGGTCCCTTCGGTCATCGTGTCGCTCAATTTGGGCATGGTAATGATGGGCATGACGAAAAGGTCGGATGATAAATATCAGAATTGGGAAGGACGTCCGGCGCTTCAGCAAATCTCCTTAACCTTCCGGATGATGCGGTCGACAGTCGGAAGCTGCAGCGGTTCGAGGGCGGGCGAATAAATGGCCGGTGCATCGAGCGAGCAGACACGTCCCACGGGAGCATCGAGGTCATCGAAGGCCTTCTCCATGATGATGGAGGAAATCTGGGCGGAGACGCCGCAGAATGCCTTGTTTTCGTCGACGAGCACCGCGCGGTGGGTCTTGCGCACGGAGTTGAGGATGGCCTCCTCGTCCAGCGGCCGGATCGAGCGGAGGTCGACCACCTCGGCGTTGATGTCGTGCTCGGCCGCCAGAACTTCGGCCGCCTTGAGCGCGGTGAGAATGGCGCGGCCGTGTCCGATGAGGGAGATATCCGTGCCCTCGCGCTTGACGTCGGCGACGCCGAGCGGGATGAGATACTCCTCCTCCGGAACCTCCCATTCCTCGCCGTAAAGCAGCGTGTTTTCCATGAACATCACGGGATCGTTGTCCCGGATGGCGGTCTTCATGAGCCCCTTGGCGTCATAGGCCGTGGCGGCGCAGACGACCTTGAGGCCGGGAATGGCCGCAAGCCAGTTCTCCGGGGTGTGGGAATGGGTGGCGCCCACGTTCGTGCCGCCGTTGGCGGGTCCGCGAATGACGATCGGGCAGTTGATCAATCCGCCGCTCATGTAGCGGATCTGGCCGGCGTTGTTGACGATCTGGTCGTAGGCCACCGTGGCAAAGCTCCAAAACATGAGCTCAATCACGGGACGGAGGCCGAGCATCGAGGCGCCGATGCCCATGCCGATGAAGGCGGCTTCGCTGATCGGGGTGTCCACCACACGCTTGTCGCCGTATTTTTTCCAGAGCCCGCGGGTGACCTTGTAGGCGCCGTCGTATTGGGCGACTTCCTCGCCGATGAGGACGACATTCGGATCGCGTTCGATTTCCTCGGCAAACGCCTGGTTCAGGGCATCGCGATAAGCAAGCAGTGGCATGGGATGAAAAAAGCGAAAGTTAAGGTGGCGATGTTCAGTTGTTGAAGAAATGCCGTCCGGTGCGTCCCGCCTCGGTCTGGCGGTCGACCTCGAAGTAGACGTCCTCGAAGATGGCTTCCTCGGACGGGAACGGGCTTTCCTCGGCGAATTTGACGGAAGCCGCCGCCTCCGCCTTGGCCTCCGCCTCGATGGCCTCGAACTGCTCCTCGCTGAGCACCTTCTCGCCCATCAGGCGGGCCTTGAAGCGCTGGATCGGGTCGTGCTCCCGCTTGTACTTCTCGATTTCCTCCTCCTTCCGGTAGCCGCCCTTGTGTTTGGAATCGGCGACGGAGTGGCCATAATGGCGGTAGGTGTCGAATTCGATGACGGTCGGACGGCAGGTCTTGTGGGCGCGTTCGATCGCCTTCTGGGTCACGGCGCGCACCTCATAGAGGTCCTCGCCGGACGCCTGGGCCCACTCGATCTTGAACGCCTCTGCGCGCTGGGCGAGGCATTTGTCCACCACCGAGGACCGCTCCAGGCTGGTGCCCATGGAGTAGCGGTTGTTTTCGATGATGTAGATGACGGGAAGCTCGAACAGGGCGGCCATGTTGAGGCTCTCGTAGAAGCAGCCCTGGTTGACGGCGCCATCCCCGAGGAAGCAGAGCGCCGCCCCGGTGAGACCCTTGTACTTGATGCCGTAGGCCAGGCCGAGGCCGAGCGGGGTCTGGCCGCCGACGATGCCGTGGCCGCCCCAGTAGTTCTTGTCAGGCGCAAAATAGTGCATCGAGCCGCCCTTGCCCTTGGAGCATCCGGTCACCTTGCCGAGGAGCTCGGCCATGCATTCGTTCATGCTCATGCCGACGGCGAGGGCGTGGCCGTGGTCGCGGTAGGCCGTGATGACGTGGTCGTTGTCCCCCATGAGGGAGACCGTACCCACCGCCACCGACTCCTGGCCGATGTAGAGGTGCAGAAACCCGCCGATCTTGCTGCCGTCCCGTCCACCCTGCTGATACAACCTGAGCGAAGCCTGCTCAAAGCACCGGATGCGGATCATATCCCGCAGAAGGCGAATCTTCTCCTCATTGGACAATTTGGCATTGATGGGCGCCCTCGCGTAGTCAACGGAATTGGCAGCGGATTTTGTCATGCGGTGCAATCGGTTTGTATGGTTGGCCTCCTTCCAGCCGCGAGGCCCTTCGACCCCCATGGCGGTAAACCCGCTATATTTCGCACAGCCGGGGGTTTTGACAACTGGGAAATCGTTCGGGTTTCGGCTTTTCCCGCGAACCGATTTTCGCTTGAGATGCGGGGATGTCCCTCTTGTCGAAGTCCGCGTTGCCCCTGTTGATCACGTTCTCCGTCCTGACCTCCGGCTGTGCCCTGCTGGAGGAAATGGAAAGAAAACAGGCCGCCGCCCGGCAACGGCGGGCCGACGCCGCCCTCCAGCAGTCCGCCCGCATCGAACACGCCGCCTGGCGGGATCTCGGGGGGTGGAAAAAGCACACCTACCGCAACAAGGCCCTCCTCGAGCAGGCCACCCCGGACAACGTGTCCCTGGAAATCTCCCTGAAGGAACAGCGGGGACTCCTTCTGGTGCGGGGGGCCATCGCGATGGACTTCCCGGTGTCCACCGGCAAGGCCTCCCATCCGACCCCGCCGGGAAGCTATACGATCCGCGCCAAGGAAAAGGACTACCGCTCCAACCTCTACGGGCGGATTCTCGACGCCACGGGCGCCGTGGTGGTGGCGGATGCCGATGCCCGGAAGGACACGCCGCCGGAGGGCGGGCGGTTTGAGGGGGCGGCCATGCCCTACTGGATGCGATTGACCGACAGCGGGGTCGGCCTGCATGTCGGCCATGTGCCCGGCGGCCGGGCGGCCTCCCACGGGTGCATCCGCCTGAAAAAGGCCAACGCCGAAGAAATCTTCTCGCTCGTGAAAATCGGCACCCCGGTCGTGGTGGTGGCCGGCGATCTGCCGGCGCTCAGCCCCCAAACCCCGTAGTCCCCCTGTGGAGCCGTCCCTCCCGACCGCCGCCGCCCTGCGGAAGGCCCTGCGCGCCGCGGCGCGGCCGGGGGACCGGGAATTTCTCGGGCGGTTTTTCAAGGCCGGTCCCGGCGAATATGCCGAAGGCGACCGTTTTCTGGGCGTGCGGGTGCCGGACACCCGGCGGCTGGTGAAACGTTCGGACGCCGTCCCGGCCGCCGGGGTCTGGGGCCTGGTGGAATCGCCCTTTCACGAGGAACGCCTTCTCGGACTCCTCATCTGGGTGCGGCGGTTTGAACGGGCGGATGAAAAAGGACGCCGGGAAATTTACCGGGGGTATCTGGCCCGCAGAGAGCACATTAACAACTGGGACCTGGTGGACACGTCCGCGCCGGCCATCGTCGGCGGCTGGCTGCGGGATCATCCGGCGGAACGCGGAAAACTGACCTCGCTCGCGCGTTCCGCTCAGCTCTGGGACCGTCGCATCGCCATGCTGGCGACGTTCGCCTTTCTCCGGGCGGGGGATTTTGGACCAACCCTGGATATCGCCGAACTTCTCGTCGGAGACCGCCACGACCTCATTCACAAGGCGGTCGGATGGATGCTGCGGGAAGCCGGAAAAAGGGATCCCCTGGTGCTTCGCGAATTCCTGCAACGGCATGCCGCCACCATGCCGCGCACGGCCCTGCGTTACGCGATTGAACGACTTCCCGCCGCCGAACGCCGTCGCTGGATGACGCTCAAAGCACGGCAGACCGCTACGAATCCTTCAGCAGCTTTTCCAGGTCCTTCATGACCTTGGTCGGCCCCACGTAGGTGCCCCCCTCGTAACTGTGGGAAACCACGTTTCCGTTTTCGTCGAGGAGGACCAGGCACGGAATGCCGCCTCCGCCGTAGCGGGCGAGGGGATGGCCGCGGAGTTTGTCATAGGCGATGGCCGGCCAGTCCATCTTTTCCTCCTTCATGTATTCGAGCATCGCCTCCTCGGATCGGTCGGCGCTGACAAAAATGATGTCGAATTTGTCCCGCGCGGATTTTTTGCGTTTGTACATCCGGACCAACTCGGGGGTAAACCGACGGCAGGGTCCGCACCAGGAGGCCGAGAAATACACCGCGAGGTATTTTTTGCCGGCCAGTTGGGCGGCGTCGAAGTCCTCAAACTTCCTGCCGTTGCACGTCACCAACCGGTCCTTGAGCAGCGCGGCGGTGGCGTTGGTGACCGGAACGGGCGTCGGGGAGGTCCGCGCCGCAACCGGGCTGGGGGCCGGAACCGGGGTGGGGGCCGCCGCCAGGGTGTCCAGGCGTTCCTTTTGTTTTTCCGCGCGCGCAAGAACATCGGTGTCGGCGGGGGCAAAAACCAGGGGAACCCCCAAGGCGTCGACGGTGACCTCCGAGGTCGTGAGACTTTTCAGCGGATAGGTGCGCCCGGGTTGGACCTTCAGGGAACCGGACGGCTTTCCATTCACCACAAGGGGAACTTCGTGCGCGACCGCCACGGTCACTTCACGGGGCCAGAGATCGCGGTTAGCGACGACTGTTTCCACGGTGAGCGGCTCCTGGGAAAGGGCGGTCGAAATGGCCAGAAGCCAGCACAAAGCAAGGCGTTTCATGACCCACATATGGACCCCTTCCCGACCGGGATCAAGCGGACACTTGGGGCGGAAAATCGCCCCCTTTGGAAGCCCCGAAAGCCGGCAAGTTCCATGAACCGGGACGCCGGAAAAAATTTCGTCCGGCGGAGCGTGACGAGGGGAGTCACCTGGCCAACAGCTTTTCGAGATCGCGGAGGGGTTTCCGCGGACCCAGATACTTGTTGTTCTCGTAGGAATTTGACAGCACGCTGCCGTTGGGCGCCAGAACGACCAGGCAGGGAATGCCGCGACCGGCATATTTGAGGAGGGGACTGTTTGCGCGGTGGTCAAAGCGGACGGCCGGCCAGGGCATTCGGTAATTCGTCATGTACGCCTGCATGGAGCTGGCGTCATTATCCGCGCTGACAAAAATCAGTTCAAAATCGTCCGTGGCGCGCTTCATCTGGTGATACCAGTTCACCAACTCGGGGGTAAACCGACGGCAGGGTCCGCACCAGGAGGCCGAGAAATACACCGCGAGGTATTTTTTGCCGCTCAGGTTGCCGGCCTCATAGGGTGCGAGCGTCCCGGCCTCATTGCGGACCAATTGGCCGGAAAGGAGGGACGAAAACACATTGGCCTCCTCCGTTCGGGGAACCGGCGGCCGGGCGGCCGGCGGGGCGGCGGAAGAGGGCGGAATACGGGAAACGGAGGGCGTGGGCTCCGGTGATGGCGAGGGAGTCGGCGGTGGCGGGGCGTCGCGCAGGACCCTGAGCTGTTCGGCACGGGGAATGATGTCGGTTTCCTCCGCCTTGAAGGTGAGGGGGGACCCCAGTCCGACAACGGTCACTCCATTCGCATCAACGGACGTCACCCGGTACATTTTTCCCGGCCCCACCTTGAAGGTGCGGGCCACCTTGCCATCCCGAACCACGGGCACCTTGTGGTCGACAACCACCATCACCTCCGTCGGCCAGAGGCTGCGATCCCTGCCGATCTGTTCCAAATCGAGAGCGCCTTGGGCAAAGACGGAAGACCCGGCGCACAACCAGATCGCAAGGCGTTTCACGCCCGGCGTTATCCGCCTACGGGCGCGGAAAATCAAGCGTTCAGTCGGAAGGCCGTCCGAAGGGTTTCCGCCACAAAATGATAGCCCGTGCGGACGCCCAGGTTTTTCCGCCGGTCGCGGTGCAGAAGAAAAACCGGGACACGCTCGCGCGTGTGGTCCGAGCCGGTCCAGGTGGGGTCATTGCCATGATCGGCGGTGATGATCACGAGGTCGTCCGGACCGATCCGGGGCAGGAAATTTCCGAGCCAGGCGTCGAACTCCTCCAGGGCCGCGGCGTATCCTTCCAGGTCGCGGCGATGACCGAAGAGCATGTCGAAATCGACCAGGTTGGCGAAGATCAGGCCGGGCACGCCGGCATTCCAGAGGCGGTCGATGACCTCCATGCCGTGGGCGTTGGACGTGGTCGGATGGGATTCGGAAATTCCGCTCTCCGCGAAAATGTCGCTGATTTTTCCCACCCCGCGCACGGGCACGCCGGCCTCCTGAAGTTCGTTGAGCACCGTACGCGGCGGCTGCAGGGAAAAGTCGTGCCGGTTGGGGGTCCGGCGAAAGCGTCCCTCCTCCCCGACAAACGGACGGGCGATCACCCGTCCGATGCGCAGGGGATCGGCATGACGCCGGGCGATGCGGCAGAGTTCGTAAAGCCGCTCGAGTGGAAAAACCTCCTCGTGCGCGGCGATCTGGAGGACGGAATCGGCCGAGGTGTAGAGAATGGGACGCCCGGTCGCGACGTGCTCGGCGCCGAGTTCGTTTATGATGGCCGTGCCGCTGGCCGCCTTGTTGCCGAGAAAGCGAACCCCCGCCTCGGACTCGATGGCGGCGACCAACCCGGGCGGGAATTTTTCAAACACCGCAAACGGCCGCTCCAGCACGGCGCCGGCAATTTCCCAATGTCCGGTGGTGGTGTCCTTGCCGGCGGAAATCTCGGTCATGACCCCCACCGCGCCCCGCCCGGGGATTCCGCCGGGACCTCCGGCCGCCAGGTCGAGGGCAAGGCGGAGTCCGAGGCCGTCGAGGTGCGGAACCCGCAGATCCGGACGCCGTTCGAGAATGTGGCCGACGGTATTGGCTCCCGCGTCGCCATAGGCCGCCGCGTCGGGCGCGTGGCCGATTCCGACACTGTCGAGAACGAGAAGGAGGGCGCGGGAAGTTGTTTGCACGATGGGGCAGGCTTGGTAGTTGGGTAATCCAACGCATGGACAAAAACGAGACGATTTATGTGGCCGGGCACCGCGGCATGGTGGGCAGCGCCATGGTGCGCAAGCTGCAGGCCGAAGGCTTCACCCACATTCTGACCCGCACCCGCGCCGAACTCGACCTTCTCGACCGCCAGGCGGTTCGCGCGTTTTTCGAAAAGGAACGCCCCGCCGTCGTCGTGGACGCCGCCGCCAAGGTGGGCGGAATCGTGGCCAACTCCGAACAGAAGGTCGCCTTCCTGCTTCAGAACACCACCATCCAAAACAACCTCATCGAAGCCGCCGCCGACTTCGGGACGCGCAAGCTTCTCTTTCTCGGCAGTTCCTGCATCTATCCCAAATTCGCCCCGCAGCCGATTCCGGAAAGCGCCCTGCTCACCGGTCCGCTCGAACCGACCAACGATGCATACGCCCTGGCGAAAATTTCCGGCATCAAGCTCTGCCAGGCCTACGCCGCCGAACAGGGGAAAAATTTCCTCTCGGGCATGCCCACCAATCTCTACGGGCCCAACGACAACTTCGACCTCCACACTTCGCACGTCCTGCCGGCGCTCATCCGCAAGGCCCACGAGGCGAAGCAGCGCGGCGACGCCTCCATCACCGTCTGGGGCACCGGCACGCCCCGCCGCGAGTTCCTGCATGTGGATGATCTCGCCGACGCCTGTTATTTCCTGCTCGAACACTACAATTCGCCCGAGGTGGTCAACATCGGCTGCGGGGAGGACATTTCGATCCGCGAGCTGGCGGAACTGGTCTGCGAGGTGGTGGGATTCCGGGGCAAGCTGATCTTCGACACGTCGAAACCCGACGGCACCCCGCGCAAACTTCTCGACATGACAAAACTGTTCGGTCTCGGCTGGCGCCCGAAGATCCCGCTGCGCGACGGGATCCGCCATGCCTACGAATGGTACCTCGCCTCCGGCAAGGCGGCCTAGAAAGCAGCGCCTGAAGCGCGCGCCCGCTCAAAGCCCCGTTTCTTAATCCGGGACGGCCCGCCATTCGTGCGGAATGTCCCGCATGATCAGGGCGTGGCCCCAACGTGGGGAATCCCGGCGGGAAACGCCCCGGATCGGAAAACCACGACGGGGTGACGGACCGGACAGCCGGCGGGAACAGTTTTTGCACCGCGGCGGGACCGGCGCGAAAATTGACCCGCATCCTCCGGCGGATGCCCCCCTTGATCACCGGCAGCCGTCTGCGCAGGCTCATGGAGGATTCCCAACGCCGGCCGCCGGTTCCCCCCCAATCCTCCCTCGTTCCACGCCGGTGATTGCGGGAAAGCCGAAATTCGCTAGTGTGCGCTGCTGTCCATGAGCGACTTCGATTATCCCAAGCCCTACGATGTGATCGTCATCGGCGCCGGCCACGCCGGCATCGAGGCGGCAATGGCGGCTTCGCGTCTGGGCTGCGAGACGCTGTTGCTCACGCAGAATGCCGACACCGTCGGCCAGATGTCGTGCAATCCGGCCATCGGCGGACTCGCCAAGGGACACATGGTGCGGGAAATCGACGCCCTCGGCGGCATCATGGGCCTCAACACCGACGCCACCGGCATCCAATTCCGCATGCTCAATGCCCGCAAGGGACCGAGCGTCCGCGCCCCGCGCGCGCAGTGCGACAAGAAGGCCTACCAGTTCCGTCTCAAACACGTTCTGGAACGCCAGCCCCGCCTCGATCTCAAACAGGGCAATGTCACCCGCCTCTTTGTCGAAAACGACGCGGTGGCCGGCATCGAAACCAATCTGGGCCTGCGTTTCCGCGGACGCGCCGTGGTGGTGACCACGGGGACCTTCATGCGCGGACTCCTCCATGTCGGCCTGAAAAACCAGACCGGCGGCCGCATGGGCGACACCGTCTCGACCTTCAGCGACTGCCTGCGCGAACTCGGCTTCGAGGTCGGGCGCTTCAAGACCGGCACACCCTGCCGGCTGCTCGCCAAGAGCATCGATTTTTCCCAATGCGAACGCCAGGACGGCGACGAGCCGCCGCCGCTCTTCAGTTATCTCGCCGACACCATCGTCCCCGGCGAGGATGAGATCTTCACGCTCAACGGCTGGCGGGACGGTGCCTTCCGCGTGCGCCAGATTCCGTGCTGGATCACCCACACCAACGGGAAGACCCACGAAATCATCCGCGCCAATCTCGACAAGTCCCCGCTCTACGCCGGCGTGATCGAAGGGGTGGGTCCCCGCTACTGTCCCAGCATCGAGGACAAGGTCGTCAAGTTTGCCGAGAAAACCTCCCACCAGCTCTTTCTTGAACCGGAGGGACGCCAGACCGAGGAGATCTACGTCAACGGTGTTTCCACCAGTCTGCCCTTTGAGGTGCAGTATCGCTTCATCCGCAGCGTGCGGGGACTCGAAAACGCCGAGATCCTGCGGCCGGGCTACGCCGTCGAATACGATTATTGTCCGCCCACCCAGCTGCACTCCACGCTCGAGACCAAGCGTGTGTCGGGCCTTTATTTTGCCGGACAGATCAACGGCACCTCCGGCTACGAGGAGGCCGCCGCCCAAGGGCTCATCGCCGGCGCCAACGCCGCGCTCAAGCTGCTCGGCAAACCCGCCTTCACCCTCGCGCGCCACGAGGCCTACATCGGCGTCCTCATCGACGACCTCGTCACCCGCGGCACGCCGGAGCCGTACCGGATGTTCACGAGCCGCGCGGAATACCGCCTGCTCCTGCGGCAGGACAACGCCGACCTGCGCCTCACCGGACGCGCCATCGAGGCCGGATTGGTCTGTCCGCTGCGCCGCGCGCGTCATGAGGAAAAGATCCGGCAGATCGACGCCCTCAAGGCCCTTGCGGCCACCACGCGCTACGACGGCACCCTGCTGGCCACCTGGCTCAAACGTCCGGAAAACCTGCCGTCCCACCTGCCCGCGGAGCTCTACGGGCAATACCCGCCGGCCATCTGGGACCTCGTCGAGACCG
Organism: uncultured Spartobacteria bacterium; assembly: GCA_937960895.1. GTDB lineage: Bacteria > Verrucomicrobiota > Verrucomicrobiia > Chthoniobacterales > Terrimicrobiaceae > CALCJD01. The sequence continues at coordinate 47,417 of CALCJD010000115.1, forward strand.
ACCTCAAATACGAAGGCTACATCCGCCGCGAGGAGGAACGCATCGCACGCACCTCGCGTCAGGAAAACCGTCCCATTCCGGACTGGGTGGACTACACCCGGATCACCGGCCTGCGCGCCGAGGCCGTGCAAAAGCTCGGCAAAGTCCGTCCCGAGACCCTCGGCCAGGCCGCCCGCATCAGCGGCGTCACCCCGGCCGATGTCGCCCTGCTCAGCATCTGGGTCGCCCGCGGCAACCCCGATTCCTGCTCCGTGGAAGATCAGCCTCCGGCCTGACCCCGGCTTCAAAAATCTCCCGTTCCAAGCCACGGATTCGTCCACCTCCCCCGGCCCTTCGAGCCTGGCTATGGGATTGGCGCTCTGCCGCGGCCGCGGGACCGGAGTCCCCCCGAACATCGGTCCCAACCCGAGCGGGCTCTACTCCGCAATTTGGCCGTCCTCGATGCGCAGCAGCCGGTCGCCGCGTCGGGCGAGTTGTTCGTCGTGCGTTACAACGAGGAGGGTCCGCTTGTCCTCGCGGGCCACACCGAGGAGCAGCTCAATGATGGAGCCGCCGGTGTGACTGTCGAGGTTGCCGGTGGGTTCGTCGGCGAAAAGAATGCCGGGATCGTTGATGAGCGAGCGCGCGATGGCCACCCGTTGCTGCTCGCCGCCGCTCAATTCCGACGGCAGATGGTGCAGACGGTCCTTGAGCCCGACCCGCTCGAGCAGGGCTTCGGCCTGGGCCTGGGCGGAGCGTCCGCCCATCATTGCGGGCAAAACCACATTCTCCAGGGCGGTAAGCTCCGGCAGGAGGAAGTAGGATTGGAAAATGAATCCCATCCGCCTGTTGCGCAGGACGGCCAGGCGGTCCGGCGGCATGGCATAGATGTCGGTGTCCTCAAAAAACACCTTCCCGGCCTCGGGCCGTTCCAGTCCGGCGATCGTGTAGAGGAGGGTGGTTTTTCCCGCCCCGGAGGCGCCGCAGAAAAAGACGGTCTCGCCTTTTTTGATCTCCAGCGAGATGCCGCGCAGCACATCGATGCGCGACTTGCCGATTTGGAAGGATCGTTTCAGATCGATGGCCGTGAGATGGAACATGGAGCGGGGCAGTTAAGCGCAAATCGGGCCGGGAATCCACCGGGAAGGTTTTTCCTCCGGCATTGATCTTCCCGCCGGATGCGGTCATCCTTGGGCTCTCCTCATTCCCCCGATGAAATTTTTCCTCACCCTGTGGTGCGTGCTGCCGCTTCTGGCCTGGGCGCGCGTCGGACCGGATCTTTCCGCCGGGGTCGACGTGGAGTTCTTCACCAAGCTGCGCAGGGATTATGCGAAGGCGCCGGGAACGAAATTTTTCCCGACATGGGACCTGGATCCGGACCACCAAAACCTCGTCGACGCCTATCGGAAGCGCGACGTGGACGAGGTGCTGAAACTGGCCGATTCGTGGTTGAAAAAATGTCCCGTCGACGCGGAGACCCATCTGCGGGTGGCGATGTGTTTCAAGGAAAAGGGCGACCTGCCGAGCTACACCTATCACCTCGGGGTGTTTTACGGACTGCTGCAATCCCTCACGTCCTCCGGTGACGGACTGACCCCGCAGACGGCCTTTGTCGTGATCTCCGTCGCGGAGGAATACGCCTTGCTGCGGGAAATCGGCGCCAAGGTGGAAAGACAAAGTCTTCTTGCCGAGGGACCCTGCGACCGGATGGACGTCTCCCGCGCCCAGGGTCGGGTGAAGTCCACATACTATTTCAATGTCGCCATTCCCTTTGAAGCCACGAAGAAAGCCCTGGGCGGCAAAGAATAAGAAAATCCGCGCCCGTTTGCCCCGCGCGCACTGTTGATCTTGAGTTCCCCATTTGTTAGCCAATTCGCTTCATGAAACCGTTCCTCGTCACCCTCTTTGTTTCCCTCGCCCTGGTCGGTGCCCATGCCGAATCCGCCGTGCAAAAAGTCGAGCAAGGCGTGGAGAATGCCGCAAAAAAAACGGAGGCCGCCGTGAAGAAGGCGGTCAAGAAAACCGGGGAGGCCATTGACACGGGGATCAAGGCCACGGAGAAGGCCGCCAAAAAGACGGGCAACGCCCTAAAGACCGGCACCGAGGATGCGGTCCGGGCCACGGAAAACGCGGCGAAGAAGACCGCAAAACGCACCAAGAAGGCCGCCGATGATGTGGCGGATTCCGAGCTCTACAAAAAGATTGAGGCCGAGTTGAAGAAACCCTTCAGCCCGGAACAGAAGGCGAAATACGCCGAAGCCTGGCAGGCCGCCCAGGAAAAGGCCCGCGCCGTCGAAAAGGAATTCGCAGACAAGATTTCCGAAATCACCGGCCTCGGCAAACGCAAGTCGAAGCAGATCGTCAGCGAGCACGGACTGTAGCCGCCCGCCCGCCCGCGGGGCGGGAGGAGAAAAGGGGGATGCCCGGCGCTCCCTGATGGGGGGCGCCAAAGGCGCGCAACCCCCTTGGTTCCTAATTTTCCACCAGGCGCGCCCGGCCCCAGGCGCCGCGGTCCTTCGAATTTTTGGAGGTTCCGTTCCAGACAAGCTGCTGGTGACGGGAGTGTCCGTCATCGCTGTTGTCGATGGCGACATCAAAGAGCAGTTCCATGCCCGCCTTGGGGGTGATGCCGAGCACCTTCCACGGCAGGGTGGCCGCCAGGGTGTAGCCGTCGCCGGAGACCTCCGGCAAAACGAGGATCGCGCACTGCCCGGAAAGGTCGGGGTGATCGCACACATGCACCTTGGGTTCCCGGCCGGCCCCGAGGAAAATCTGGCGGTCGCTGTACATCATGGAGCCGCCGGTCTCGAGGTCCCGGGCGCCGATGAACAACTCGACGCCGTCGGCATTCCAGAGGGAGGAGGGTTTGTGGTTGTTCCGTTGGGGGGTGGGATCCTTGACGTGAATGAGGAAATACAGGTTTTCATCATCCCAGCACAGGCGGTAATCGCCGCGGAGTTTGCTGTTGGGTTTGCCGATCACGACCCGGCTGGACTCGATGGGCTCGGCGGGACGGCCCGGCCAGTTGGTCGTGCTGCCGTCCATCTTCATCCCCGGCAGCGCCCTTGGAATGGCCACCACCTTGCGGGATCTCCCGGCGGCGCCGTGGAAGCGCGGATCGTCAAAACGGAACGGCTCCCTGCGGCCCAGCATCACGTCATAGATGCGGGCATGGCTTTCCGCCGCCGCCCGCACCAGCGGCTTGTAGGGACGGTCGGTGACGTCCACCAGACCGGTGTTGTTGCCCTCGCCGTGGTACCCCTCAAAAAACCGTCCGGTGATCGATTGGTCCGCGTAGATGAACCATTGTGAGCCGATCACAAAGGGCAGGGCGGCCGCCTGCTCGACATAATTGCGATAGGCCGCGGCCCGTTCCTCCTGGTTCGCCACTTCCTTCCCGCCGCCCAGTCCGGTGTCCATCGCCCCGAAAAACCATTCGCTCAGCAAAATCGGTTTGCCGCCGCTCCATTCACTGGCCCGCTGCAGGAAATCCTTTTCGATGGCGTAGGAATAATAGTTGATGCTGACGACATCGGTGTATTTGCCGGCGATGCGCACCGCCGTCTCGTTGTTCGTCGTGCCGGGGGTCATGCGGCTTCCGATGAGCAGGTGGTTCGGATCGTATTTGCGGAAAAGCCGCTCCACCATCGAGAAGTAGGTCTCGAGATACAGCTCGTAAAATTCCTGCATGTCCGCCGCGGCCGCGTCGGTGCGAATGAAGAGCGGTTCCTCCTTCAGTTCGTCGAAATCTCCGAACGGTTTGGCCGGATTCCACGCGGCGTTGAAGGCGGCGATGTCCCGGTATTTTTCCCGGAGGAGCTGCACCAGGCGCCCTTTGGCGGCCACCTTGCTGGCCTTGTAGGTGGCGATCTTTTTCGGCAGTTCCTCGAAATGCTGCTCGTTGCCGTAGAAGTACCCGATGAGGAGCGGGTCGTTGGCGCGGGGGGCGATGCGGGCGGCAAATTTTTTGTCCAGCGCCTCCTCGGTGCCCGGCACGAACGGGTCCAGCAACTCGGCGGCGCCGATGCGTTCCGGGAGGGTGACCACGCCGTCACCCTTGCCGAGCGGCAGGAAGGCGACATTGGGAAACTGCGCATCCTTCATGGTCTGCGTGTTCGCGGAAAAGGCCCCGGCGCTGTTGAATCCCCAAAGGCGCAGCCGCTTCACCACCTGGCCGGTCCATTCCTCAAGGTTGAACGGCCGGTCGAACTTCCGGATCCAGTTGGCGGCATAAAACGAAAAGTTCCCCCAGTCCGGGCGCTGATCGCGCCACGCCGTCAGGAAGCGCGGATCCTTTTTCGGCAGCCATTCGTAAATCTTCTCGCGCCCGGCCACACGGGTGCAGTCATCGGTGCTCGCAATGCCGCACACCCCCAGCTGGAAAAACGCATTGCCCTCCGGCGTCACCAGCATCCACCGCCCGCCGGCCTGTTCGACGTGGAAAAACCCGGTTTTCCGCAAGCCGAGCGCCGCCCCGGATCCCTTCAGTCCGCCATAGGCATCAAGGGCGGGATTGGGTTGGACCGCGGCCAGTTCGGCTTCCTGACTGGCCGCATCGGCGCGAAGTTCCCCGTCGCTTTTCACCTTGCCCGGATAGTCGATCCGCGCGCTCTGACCATACCGGTCGACCAGAAACTCCTCCGCTTCCGCGGTCCGCGGCACGCGGGCAACCTCCAGATCCTCCACCCGGACCTTCAGGGTGTTCACGCCGGATTGGTCGGCGAAATTGAAATAATAGAGGTGCACAAAGATGTTCCAGTTGAACACCCGATTGTCCTGCACCTGCTGGTAATTGCCGGGCAGATGGAAACGCAGTCCGGCGCCGGACGGGTCCATCACGCTGAAGCTCTCCGCCCAGCCGTCGGCGACAATCTGTTTGTCCTTCGTCCTCGGAAAGGTCACAGGCTCCCTGGACCCCAAAACAAAGCGGCCTTCGCCGGCCAGCCGGATGGGAAGGTGCGTGGAAAAGATCAGCCCTTTGGCTTCGGCGGGAAGGTCCGACACGGTGATCGCCACCTGCCGGGCGCCGTCGGGTTTCATCTCAAGTTTTGCCCCGCTCGGATACCGGGCGGTCAGCACGCCGTCCTTCACCTCCACCACCGGCTTTTCGCCGCGATAATCCTTTTCCTTCAGACGAAGACCCGGCACCGGAAAAACGATTTTGCCCATCGTCCCCCCGTCAATCTCCCAACCGGCCTCCGTAAGGGACGCGGTCGGGGCGCCCTTCGCCGACCAGCCCAGACACAACACGCCGGCCAACCAAAGCGTGCGGAAAAAAACGGACAGCCGAATCCCGCGCAGGGAGCGGTGTGAGGAGTTCTTGGTATCGGTGTCTCGACGACCCTCCCGGTTGGCGCGGGCGCCATTGACCAAACGGCCGCCAGGCCGCAAAGCCCGCGAGGAGAAGGAAGAGATCAGCGACGGGATGTTCATAGGGAAAGACATTGAGGTTAACCCGCGCGGGCGGCTTTCGAAATATGCAGTTCGTGCAAAATCCGAGACTTCTTGCTTTTTGGCGCCGCCCGCCGGCGGAGCGGGAGGGAAAGTGAAGGCGAGTGTGAAAGGGGGGATGGCACACCGCCCCGGATTTTCGGCCCGGACTTTCATTGCGACAATCCTCCGTAGGGGACGCCGTGAGGAGTCCCGGACCATGCACGGGCGGGAAGCAAAGGACTCACCGGGGCGCAGGGTTCTCCGGCACCGCATCCAATCCGGCCAGTCTCCGCGCCGCGGCCAGGGTGTCGATTTCCTCCGGTGTTTTGTCGCGGCGGATGGCCTTGATGCGCGGAAACCGCAGGGCCAGTCCGCTGGCGTGGCGGGTGCTGGGTTGAATGGAATCAAAGGCGACCTCAAGCACCACACGCGGCTCCACTTCGTAGCGGTTGCCGCGCCGGTCGCGCGCGAGGTCGAGAAAGGTGGCGGTCAATTCCTCGATCTCCGCATCGGTCAGCCCCGAATACGCCTTGCCGATCGGCAGGAACGCACCGGACGTTTCGTCGCGCACGGCAAAGGTGTAATCGCTGAGTACCTTGCTGCGGCGGCCATGACCGTATTCCGCCGCCACAACCACCACGTCGAGGGTGGCAAATTCCTTCTTGAGTTTGATCCAGGCCAGTCCGCGCCGGCCCGGCGTGTAGAGGCTGTCCGGATCCTTTGCCATCAGGCCCTCATTGCCGCGGGCGCGGGCCCGGCCGAAGGCGGTTTCCACTTCGGCGGGCGTCGCCGCCGCAAGCACCGGCGCCGGCTGGAGCGGCGGAGTCCACGCGATCGATTCGAGATGGCGCCTCCGTTCGAAAAGCGGCCGCTTGAGCAGGGAGGTTCCGTCAAGCCGCAGGATGTCAAAGACCACGCAGGCGACGGGGATCTGGTCCCCGAGAAACAGGTCGGCTTCGCGGCGTCCGAGGCGTTTCTGGAGCTCGAAGAAACTCAGGGCGCGGCCGTTTTCCCACGCGAGAATTTCGCCGTCGAGGACCGCATCGCGGCCGAGGGCGCGCGCGGCGGCGGCGATTTCCGGGAAGGTCGCCGTGACACATTTGAGATCGCGGGAGAAAATTTCCGCGCGCTCCGGCGAGCAATGGATCTGCGCGCGAATGCCGTCCAGCTTGTCCTCCAGCCACACCGTGCCCTGCGCGCCAAGACGCCGCCACAATGCGTCGGCATCGGGCTCGGGGCTGGCAAGCATGCATTTGACGGGTTGAAACAGGGTGAGTTCGGCCTCGTCGAGCCGGCCGTGCCGGGCCAGGACGGCGGCGCGGCCGATGTCCCCGAGCAGCATGTTGGCCTCACGCAAGGGATCCGCCTCCACCCCGCAGGCCGCGGCGAGAGCCTCCTCCAGCAGCCCTTCCTTGAGTCCGATGCGAAGGTCCCCGGTCAGGATGCGCACCAGATATCCCGCAGCCAGCGGCGGGAGGTCGGAAAACAATGCGGCCAGCAAACCGATCTTGGCGGTGGGGCCGCGGGCCGCGCGCAAACGTTCCAGGGCCTGCGCCACGTCTTCCAGCGAAAGGGTTTTTGTGCCGGGCCGGACGGCCAGGGCTTCGACGGCGGCGGGACCGCTGTCGTTGTGACGCCGCCGGATGGCGGTCAGCTCGGCGTCATTCCGCCCGCTCGCCGCGCGCAACGCCCGGGTGATCACGGATCCGCCCACGTGAAGCGGACGGTCGTCCGACTGCGGAAAGGCCCGCCCGGTCAGCCAGACCGCGGCCCGCGCGAGATCGGCGTCGTCGAGCCCACCGAGGTAGGCGGAGAGGATCCGGATTTTTTCCAGCTTCCCCGTCGTCGCGCGCACCGCTTCGCCCACGAGGGCCAGGGCGTTGAAACCCCGGTTTTCCAGAACGGGTTCGGGAACGGCGGGCGCTTCCGGACCCGGCGCGGTCACGGGAATGGCCAGTTCCAATTGATCGGGACCGGTGAGCGACCAGGCCTCGATGCCGCGCGCGCGCAGGTCGCGGGCAAATTCCTGCGCAAATCCGTGCAGGGTCAGCACCCGGCGCGGGGCGACCATTTCGACGTAACGCAGCAGATCGTTGTAGTCGGCGTGATCGGAAAGCGGAAAGGCCGCGTCGACCTGCTGGCGGTAAATGGCGCCGGGATCCATGGCCCAGCCGGTGAGCACGGCCACGCGGCGGTTGCGGACGGCGCGCAGGATCTTCGAGCCGTTCACGCTCGGCGGACAGACCAGGACGTGGCCGTCCGGCCGACCCGCATCGAATTTCGCAAAGGGGGGAAAGGTGACGCCAAACTCCCCATACACCGCGGCGATGCGGGCGATGGCCGGGTGCGGCATGATGGGCAGCCCGGCCGCGGCCAGCACGGAGAGGATTTCCTGGGCCTTGCCGAGCGCGTAACCCAGCAGAACGGGGGTGTCCCCGTCCTCCAGCGCCTCGCGGCAGAATTTCACGACCTCCGCGACGACCTGTTCGGCCGGCGGAAACTGATACCGCGGCACGCCGAAGGTGGTTTCCATGATGAGCGTGTCCGCGTGCCGCGCCTCGGCGGGTTCGCAGGACAGTCCGCGCCGCAGTTTGAAATCCCCCGTGTAAAGCACGGAGCCTTCCGACGTTTCGCAAAACAACTGCGCCGAACCCAGCACATGACCCGCGGGCAGCAGCGTGACGGCGCCGTTTTCGAGGGTGAGGCGCTCGCCGTATGCCCGGATTTCCAGCGTCCCCAATTCCCCGCCCATGCGCGTCTGCATGAGCCGGGCCGTCGCGGGTGTGCACAGCGTGCGCGCATGCCGTGCGGTGTGGTCGCTGTGCGCGTGGGACACGAAGGCAAATCCCTTCGGCCGGCGCGGATCCAGCCAGAGGCCGACCTCCGGCAGAAAGACACCCTGACGATATTCGACGGCGGGAAAATTCAAAACACCCCCACCTTCGTCCGGCGGGGCGTCACGCTCAACTTTTTCCCTTCGGCCAGGCCGGCTTCAGCCACGCCCACAGGAAGAATCCGGCCGCAATGAGGACAAGAAAAATCGAAAGGAACTGGCCGCGGGTCAGGCTGCCCGTCAGCGGCGCGTCGGGCTCGCGGAAAAATTCCCCGATGATGCGCAGCACCGCATAGCCCAGAAAAAACGCCCCGGTCAGCACCCCGTTGGGCAGACGGAACCGCGTGCGCATCACCCACAGGATGGCAAAAAGCACCGCACCCTCGAGCAGGGCCTCGTAGATTTGCGAGGGATGACGCGGATCGAGCTCGCCGGCCAGCATGGTGCGCAGCTCCGGTGAGTGACCGACGTTTTCGATGATGACGCCCAGATTGTCCCAGGCCGGATTGATCTGCCGGGCCTGCAGAAGAACCAGTTCGACCGTTTCCGGACGCGCGTCGGCATCGAGCAGGGCCTTGGGAAACTGCACCGCCCAGGGCACGGCGGCCACACGTCCATACAGTTCCCCGTTGATGAAGTTGGCAATCCGTCCGAGGAACAGCCCGATGGGCGCGGCCACCACGAGGTTGTCGCCGATGTTGCGCCAGGAAACGTGATGACGCCGCGAATACCACAGCGTGTACAGCATCAGGCCGATGATTCCCCCGTGCGCGGACATGCCGCCGTCCCAGACCCGCACGATGATGAGCGGATTCCGGAGGAAATTGCCGAGGTCGTAAAAGAGCATGTATCCCAGCCGGCCGCCGAGCAGCACCCCGAAGATGGCGCCGCCGATGATGAAATCGGACACCCTGTCCGGCGGGATGTCGCACCAGCCCTGACGGGAAAAGTGGCGCACGACGACAATGCCGATCAGAAACGCGGCCACATAGGCCAGACCGTACCAGCGCAGTCCAAACGACTCGTTGAAGCGGATCAAAAACGGACTGAGATCGTGGACGTAATAGGCAAGCATGACCAGCGCGGCACTTTGTCGGCTGGGCGCGGCCGGCTCAACTCCGAAGTTGTCCCGGATTGACAGTCGGGGCCTAAAGCGTTTTATCTCAGGGGCGTGAAACCTGCCTTCCTCCTTGCAACCGCCGCCGCCGCCTCCCTCCTGCTGTCGTCCTGCTGCGTGAAGAACGGCATTCCTTGCAAGACGGTCACCTTGGAAAACCGGCGCGACATGTATTTCCCGCAAAAGGTGGAAGGTCCCTACACCCGCATGCTCTGCAAAGGCATTCCGAAGGTGAAAAAGGAGAAGGAAATCAAGGTGACCTCCTCCAAGGAAGTCGTGCCCCCCGGCAAATAATTCCGGCCGTCCTTTTCGACCCTCCCTTCCAAGTCGCGGAGAACAAGCCCGTTCGTCCGTCCCTCGCGCCCGGATAAACCGGATAAAAACGCCCCGACTGCCGGCACCTTCCGGTGGCCCCCCGCATGTCTCCGTTGGGAGACGCGAGTCCTGGAATCTTGGGATGCGAAGCCCCGTCCGGACGCGGGTCCGCCGCGCCCGATTCCCCGATTCGCCCCCGTGTCGGCGGCGTTAATTGTTCTTTTTGGCGGCGGCTTCGGCGCGGAGCTGACGCTCGGCTTCAAGCCAGTCGCCGGTCGGGTCGCCGCCCTCGCCGCGGGCGCGGCGCGCCTCGGAAATAAAATAGGCCCGCAGCGCAATGTCGTCCTGGGAAATCACGATTTCCTCAGCGCCCCCCACCACGACCTCCGCCCCGACAGCCTTCTTTTTCTTTCCGGACGTCGAACCGGCCGACTTTTTCCTGGCCGCAGCTTTTTTGGGCTTGGAGACCTTGGGGGCGGCCGCCGACCCGGCGGATTCGGACGGGGATGCCGGAATCGGAGCCGCCGGGGAGGTGGGAACCAAAACCGGCATGCCGGGCGGCACGATGTGGGACTTTTGTTCCGTCTTGGCCGCGGACTTCACGGTCTTGGTTTTCTTGGGCTGCTCCTCGATCTTATCCTTTTTCTTCTTAGACATGTTGATCCTCCCTGGTGCACCGTGCATTACCCCCGCGCCGCTGCACCTTGGCAAAATAAATCTTCAAAAAATTCCCTTCCAGAACTAAAATAAGGGATATGGGCGCGTTTCTTTTGAGGTGGTTTGTCACCGCCGTTGCCGTTCTCGTGGCCGAACGTCTGCTGCCGGGCATCCAATGCAGCGGGTGGGGGACTTTGCTGGGAGCCTCGCTGCTTCTGGGCATCATCAATGCCTTTGTGCGTCCGGTTCTCCTCCTGCTGAGCATTCCCTTCATCATTGTCACGATGGGTCTGTTCATCTTTGTGGTGAACGCCCTGCTCCTGCTTCTGGTGTCGCAGATCATTCCGAACTTCCAGGTGGACGGCTTTTGGAACGCCTTTTTCGGCTCGATCATCATCAGTCTGGTGAGCTGGATCCTCAGCTCGTTCTTCCGCGGCAGCGACGGCCGCATCTACACGATCACGCACCACTCGTCTTCGATCAAACAGGCCAACGCCCGCGTAATCGAGTGAGGAGGCCAAGGGAAAGCGCCGGGGGCGGGGAAACTCCCTCGCCACCCGCCCTTCGGCCCGGTGCGGGAACGCCGGCGGAGCGGATTGATTCCGCTTGTGCGGACAATCCCGGAACGGAAACTTCTGAACCATGAGTTTTTTCACACCCGGTCCCCTGCGCGTGAAAATCTGCGGCCTCACCAATGCCGCCGACGCGGAAATGGCCATCAACGCCGGCGCGGATGCGCTGGGATTCAATTTTTTCCCGGGCTCGAAACGATTCATTCCCTTCGCGGAAAACCGCGGGTGGATCGCGGACCTCGCGGGACACGTGGACCGGGTGGCTGTGGTCGTGAATGCCACGCCGGACGAACTGGCGGAACTGCGCGACTCGGGGTGTTTTGAGGCCGTGCAATTCCATGGCGACGAAACGCCGGAGGCCTGCGCCGCGGCGGGATTCCCGCGCTGGATCCGGGCCGTGCGCGTGAAGGACGCGGACTCGGCGGCCGAAATCGACGCCCACGCCACGCCCGACATCCTTCTCGACGCCTGGTCCCCCACGGCCTACGGCGGCACGGGCTCCCGTCTGAGCTGGGATCTGGCCCGCCAGATCATTGCGGCCCGGCCGGAACGGCGCATCGTGCTCGCCGGGGGGCTTGCCCACACCAATGTCCGCGAAGCCGTCCGGCTGGTGCGGCCGCATGGGGTGGACGTGGCCGGAGGGGTCGAACTGGAACCGGGACGCAAGGACGAATACCTCACCCGCGAGTTCATCCAGGCCGCCAAGTCGGCCTGACCCCGGTCCGCGCAGCACCCCCCGGGCCGGAAAACCCGCCCCCTTCCCCGCCGCCGAACGGTCCGGGACTTGCCACCGCCGCCGCCGGCTGCTTGGATGGCCGGCTCCATGAGCAAGACCTACCAAATTGCTGTTCTCGCCGGTGACGGGATCGGACCGGAAGTGATGGCCGAGGGCCTGAAGGTTCTGCGCGCCGTCGCGGAAAAATTCTCCCTCAGTTTCGAATTTGACGAACACCTCGTCGGAGGCGCCGCCATTGATGCCAAGGGCAAGGCGCTGCCGGAGGAAACCCTGAAGGCCTGCGAGGCCGCGGATGCGATCCTGTTCGGATCGGTGGGCGGTCCCAAATGGGAAAGCCTCCCCCCGGCCGAACAGCCCGAGCGCGCCGCCCTCCTGCCGCTGCGCAAGCACTTCGGCCTCTTCGCCAACCTGCGGCCGGCCGTCTGCCTGCCGGAACTCACCCACGCCTCGCCGCTGCACCCGAACATCGTCGAGGGCGGTTTTGACGTCCTCTGCGTGCGCGAACTCACCGGCGGCCTGTATTTCGGCGAACCGAAATACACCAAGGAGGAAGGCGGCGAGCATTTCGCCGTCGACACCATGATCTACTGGGAGAGCGAAATCCGCCGCATCGCCCGGGTGGCCTTCGAAGCCGCCCGCAAACGCAAGGGCCGGGTCACCTCCATCGACAAGGCCAACGTTCTCCAGAACGGCGTCCTCTGGCGCCGCGTCGTCGAGGACGTCGCCAAGGGCTACCATGACGTCATTCTCAACCACCTCTACGTGGACAATGCCGCCATGCAGCTCATCAAGAACCCCAAGAGCTTCGACGTCATTCTGGCGGAAAACCTCTTCGGCGACATCCTCAGCGACGAAATGGCCATGCTCACGGGATCGCTCGGCATGCTCCCCAGCGCCAGCCTCGGCGAAACCACCGAGGGAACCTCCCGGTTCGGCATGTACGAACCCAGCGGAGGCACCGCCCCGGACATCGCCGGCAAGGGCATCGCCAACCCCATCGCGCAGATCCTTTCCGCCGCCATGATGCTGCGGTTTTCCTGCGGACAGGAGGAGGCGGCCGCCGCCGTCGAAAATGCCGTCCATCAGGTCATCAAGGACGGTCTCCGCACCGGCGACATCCACACTCCGGGCACCACCCGGGTGAACACCGCCGAAATGGGAGACGCCATCGCCGCGGCGGTCTGACGGAAACCCTTGCGGGGACCGGAGATCCTTCGGTCCCCGGCAGGGGGTGGATGGAACGCGCCCGACCCGAAGACGGGGCCGTCCCCACCGTCGGACAACCGGACGCCCGGGGGTTCTTTTTGCGCCGGAATCCAATCTTCTCGAGGATTACCTTGACGCCAGCGCAACGTAGCACCAATTTTCGGGCCTTGTTTGAGTCCGGTCACCCTTGGCGACGTTGGCGTGACGGCCCGGCAAGTCATACCTTTTACCATCCATGTTCAACAATCTTCTGGGAGTTTTTTCCAACGATATCGGGATCGATCTTGGAACCGCCAACACCCTAGTTTACGTCAAAGACCACGGCATTGTGTTGCGTGAACCGTCCGTCGTGGCCGTGCAACAGGGGACCAAAAAAGTACTGGCGGTCGGCGACGAGGCCAAACGCATGCTGGGCCGCACGCCCGGCAACATCGTGGCCATCCGCCCCTTGAAGGACGGCGTGATCGCCGACTTTGAGGTCACCGAGGCGATGTTGCGCCACTTCATCAGCAAGGTCCACAACCGCCGCCGCATGGTCCGGCCCCGGGTGGTCATCGCCGTGCCGAGCGGCATCACCGAGGTCGAAAAACGCGCGGTTAAGGACTCCGCCACCCACGCCGGGGCGCGGGAGGTGTATCTGATCGAGGAGCCCATGGCCGCGGCCATCGGGGTGGGCCTGCCGGTGCAGGATGCGGCCGGCAACATGATCATCGACATCGGCGGCGGCACCACCGAGGTGGCGCTGATTTCGCTTTCCGGCATCGTCTTCAGCCGCAGCGTGCGGGTGGCCGGCGACGAACTTGACGAGTCGATCATCAACTACATGAAGCGCGCCTACAATCTGATGATCGGCGAGCGCACCGCGGAGGAGATCAAGATCAAGATCGGATCCGCGTACAAACTGGAGAAGGAAAACACTATGGAGGTGAAGGGCCGCGACCTCGTGGCCGGCCTGCCCAAGACGATCACCATCTCCTCGCAGGAGGTGCGCGAAGCGCTCCTGGAACCCATTTCGACCATCGTGGACTCCGTTCGCATCACCCTGGAACGCTGCCCGCCCGAGCTGTCCGCCGACCTGGTGGATCGCGGCCTTGTGCTGGCGGGCGGTGGTGCCCTGCTGCGGGGACTCGACCGCTTGCTTCAGGAGGAAACCGGCCTTCCGGTTCACGTGGCGGAGGATCCCCTCAGCGCCGTGGCCGAAGGCACCGGCAAGGCCCTGCAGGAGCTCAAATTCCTCAAGGCGGTGGCCTCCTACGATCGGACGCCCGCCCACTAACCCCCGCCTCGCCGTGGTTCGCCGATCCAGCGGGATGAACACCAACATTCGGGAATGAACCGTATTGTCATCGTTCTCGTGGCGGTCATTCTGGTGGTGGCCGTTTTTCTCTCCACGCTCGGTTCCGACACGGCCCGGAGGCTCCAAAGCGGGTTCTTCAACTGGATCTCGCCGTTTCTCAAGACCGGTTCCGGCCTGCAAAGCCAGATCGGCTCGGTCGGCGAGAAGATGAAGACCTTCGACGAACTGATGGCTGAAAACGCCCGGCTCACCACCGAGAACAAGGAGCTGCGCGCCATGAACCTCATCCTCCGCGACCTGGAGGCGGAGAACAACAAACTCAAGGACGCCCTCGCCTACCAGAGAAACTCCGTCTTCAAACTCGTGCCCGCGCGGGTCATCGGCCGCGACGCCTCCACTTGGTGGAACACCATCCGGATCAATCGCGGATTCGAGGACGGCATCGAGGAAAATCAGCCCGTCCTCACCGATGTCGGGCTGGTGGGCAAAACCATGACCGTCGGAAAAAACATGTCCACCGTGCTGCTCATCACCGACGAAAGCTGCAAGGTGGCGGCCCGGGTCGAGGGATCCCGGGAATCCGGCATTCTGAACGGCCTGCGCGTGCAGGAAAACACCGGCTCCGGGGAGTTGCAGCTCAACTTCCTCACCAAGATGGCCAACCTCCAGCCGGGACAGAAGATTTACACGGCCGGAGTCAGCAACGGGGTGTTTCCCCCGGGCATCCTCATCGGCACGGTGAAGAGCTTCAAGGTCCGTTCCCTGGACGGTCAGGCCATTGTTGAACCTGCGGTGGACATCTCTTCGGTGGAGGATGTCTTCGTGAAGGTGGACGACAAATGAGACTGGCCGTCGGAAGTGTCCTGTTTGTTCTGGCGGTCTTTTTTGCCCTGATTCTCCAGGAGTTCATTCCGCCGGTGAAGGCCCTCCACGGCGCGCGCGTACTGCTCGTTCCGATGATCTTTTGCTACGCCGCCATGGTCATGCCGGCCTGGCTGATGCTGCTGGCGGCCCTCTTCACGGGATTCCTCACCGATCTCAACTATCTCCATGTGGTGGATGGCCAGGTTGAAATCGGGCTGGGTTTCTCTATCGTTTTTTTTGTGTTATTCGGGTTGCTGGCCAACGGATTTCAACCGGCGTTCCGGCGGGGACATTGGTGGTTGCACATCCTTCTCTCCGCCCTGGGCACCTCCGTTTTCCTCCTGCTGCAATTCGGCATGATCACCCTTCGCCGTGAAGGGTTCTTCTTCAACGAACTGGTGGCCTGGCGCATCCTCGGACCGGGCCTCATGGCCGCGGTGCTCAGTCCGTTGCTGCACCTGCTCGTCGTGCAGGCGGGCCAGTTCCTGCCCGACGACATCAACGCCCTGGGAGGCTACCGGGACGAACGATGAAACGCAGTGTTCCCCAGCTCCGGCTCGCCTTCCTTGGCATCCTCATGATGCTGGGACTGGCCGCCATCGTGGTACGCCTCTGGCAGGTGCAGATCGCCCAGTATCCCAAATACGCCAAGATGGTCGCCTCCGGCTCGCGCGTGAAGGTGCGCATCCCGGCGGTGCGCGGCGAGATCCGCGATCGCAACGGCATCGTCCTGGTGGAAAACCGCATGAGCGTCGACGTGGCCTTTTACCTCCCGGAAATGGTCCGCGCCTACCGCCAGCAGAACGGCTACCTGCCGCTGGAGGACGACACCATCCGCGTGCACGGGATGCTCCGGGAAACCAAGACGGCCAACATCGAAAAAATCGTGCGGGAAATCATCATTCCCGAACTCGAAAAATACAACCTGGCCGAGGACTACAACTCGCGGAAACTCAAGATCCACTACAAGAACAACGTCGAGGTGCCCTTCAATTACCTGCAGGACATCGATTTCGAGGCCAACGCGGTATTCTCCGAGCGCAACCTGAGCCTGCCCGGACTGCGCATTGAACAAAAACCGGTGCGCAAATACGTCTACGGCGCCCTCGGCGCGCATTTCCTGGGTTATGTCGGTCCGCCCACCAACCTCGACAAGCTGCCGGACATCAAGGACTTCGATTTCTACGACCCCGACGTCGAGGGCAAGACCCAGATCGAGCTCTACATGAACGACTACCTCAAGGGGACCCCGGGGGTGCGGATCCTGCAACGGGACGTCAAGGGTGTGATCAAGCAGGACGATGTCAAAATCGTCGAACCCAAGCAGGGCGCAAACGTCTATCTCACCATCGACGCCCGCATCCAATACATCGCCGAAAAGGCCCTGCGGGCCGTCGGACGCGGCGCGGCGGTGGTGATCGATCCCAACAACGGCGACATCCTCGCCATGGCCTCCGTGCCCTCCTACGACCCCAACACCTTCATTCCCTCCATCGCGGCCAAGGACTGGCTGGAGCTGAACAAGGATGAGACCGATCCGCTGCTCAATCGCGCCATCAGCGCCTACGCCCCGGGATCGACCTACAAGATTCCCATCAGTCTCGCCGGCATGCTGGCGGGCATCGGCGACCGGTCCTTCAACTGCGCGGGCGGCGTCACCTACGGCAACAAGTTCATGCGCTGCTGGATCGCGGACAAGGGCGGCGCACACGGCACCATCAACCTGCCCACCGCCATCAAGGTCTCCTGCAACGCGTTTTTCTACCAATACGGCAACACCGCCGGCATCGACCAGATCGTCGCCATGGGCAACCTGCTCGGACTGGGTCAGAAATCCGGCATCCCGCTCTCGGGCGAGGCGCCCGGGGTGCTGCCGGGTCCGGAATGGCTGGCCCAGATCAATCCCAACGAACGCTGGAGCAGCGGCTACACCGCCAACACCTCGATCGGCCAGGGCATGGTGCTGGCCACTCCGCTGCAAATGGCCATGGTGACCGCCGCCGTGGCCAACGGGGGCACGGTTTATTATCCGCGCCTCATCGACAAGGTCCTCTCCCAGGACGGCGAGGTGCTCCTCCGGGAACCCGCCAAGGTCCGCGCCAACCTGATCACCGACGGAGGACTCAAACCGGAGCAGATCGAAAAGGTCCGGATGGGCATGAAGAAGGTCGTGAACGAGGCCGGCGGAACCGCCGGCAAGGCACGCATCAAAAACATGGAGGTTGCGGGCAAGACGGGCACCGCCCAGTTCTGGCGCAGCGGCAAGAAGGACAACCACACCTGGTTCATCGCCTTCGCGCCCTACGACAAACCCAAATACGCGGTCTGCGTGATCGTCCAGGGAGCCAAGTCCGGCGGCGGAGTCGCCGCCCCCATCGCCGCGAAGATCCTCGAGGATTCCTTCGAGCTGGATCGCGAACCGGCCCCGGGTCAGGAAAAGAAACCCTTTGAACTCACCGCCCTCGAACCGGCCAAGGGCAGTTTCGCCTTCATCGAAAGCGTCGACTTCAACCGGGACATTCCCGCCGCCTCCCGCATCGATGCCGACGAGGAACAGGGATCCAGCGATGCCGTCGGCACCACCCAGGAGACCCGCGCGACCGCCCGGCCCAGCGTGCGCGAGGAGGCCGACGAGGCCGGACGTGTGAAAAAACAGGAGCGCAAGCCGAGCGGCATTGAAAAATTCTTCAACAACATTTTTAAAGGCGGAAAGAAGAAGGAGGACCGGAAACCCTCCCAACCCTCCGGACGCCGATGACCCCCCCAGTCACCCCCACCCCATTTTCCTCCGTCCGCGGGGGACAACCCTCATCATTACATGATCGAAACTGTCAAAAAACTTCTTGGCCTAGGAAGAAAGTCCACCGGAATTAAACTCATCGTCAGCTGCGAGCGCCTGGAAAAGCGCGTCGCCCTCCTCGAAAACGACCGTCTCGAGGAATACACCACCGAACGCGAATCCGACCGCAACATTGTCGGCGCGATCTACAAGGGCAAGGTCCGCAACATCGAAGCGGGCATCAAGGCCATGTTCATCGACATCGGCTTTGAAAAGAACGCCTTCCTCCAGTTTTGGGACGCCATCCCCGCCGCCCTCGACAGCGGCGTCGAGGCGGTCAGCCGCTCCGGACACAGCCCGAACAAAAAGAAGGGCCAGAAAATCACCCACAAGGACGTGCCGAACATCTATCCGGTCGGCTCCGACATTCTCGTGCAGGTGAAAAAGGGTCCCATCGGCAACAAGGGTCCCCGCATCACCACGGACATCAGCCTCGCCGGACGCTACCTCGTGCTGATGCCTTTCAACGACCAGTGCGGCATCTCCCGGAAGATCGAGGATCCCAAGGAGCGCGACCGCCTGCGCAAGATCCTCCGCGAACTGGACATCCCGGAGGGCATGGGCGTGATCATCCGCACCGTCGGCCAGGGTCAGCGCGCGCGCTATTTCGTCCGCGACCTCAGCATCCTCCTCGAGCAGTGGGCCGAGATCCAGAAGGGCATGCAGGAAAAACCCGCCCCGGCCTGCCTCTTTCAGGAACCCGGACTCATCGAACGCACCGTGCGGGATTTCCTCACCGACGACGTCGACGCCGTCATTGTGGACGACCCCAAGGCCTTCGAGCAGATGCAGAACCTGGTCGGGCAGATTTCCAAGCGTGCGCGCAAGCGCATCCAGCTCTACACCGGCGCCCAGCCGATCTTCGACTGCTTCGGCGTGCAGGCGCAGATTGATGCGGCCTTCCGCCGCCAGGTCTGGCTGCCCTGCGGCGGCTACATCGTGATCGACGAAACCGAGGCCCTCATTGCCATCGACGTCAACACCGGCCGCAACAAGGGCTCGAAGGACATGGAGAAGACCATTCTCCAGACCAACCTTGAGGCGGCGGACGAGATCTGCCGTCAGATCCGCCTGCGCAACATCGGCGGCATCATCATCGGCGACTTCATCGACATGAAGAGCCGCAAGGATCAGCAGGCGGTGTACCAGCGCGTGAAGGAACGCCTCAAACGCGACAAGGCCCGCACGCATGTGCTGCCCATCTCGCCGCTCGGCCTCATGGAAATGACCCGCCAGCGCGCGGCGGAAAGCCTCGCCAGCACCCAGTTCACCACCTGCCCGCACTGCAACGGACGCGGGGTGATCAAGAGCCCGATGACCATGAGCGTCGAGCTCCAGCGCGCCCTGCATGCGGTCATGCGCAAGCACCAGGACACCGTCCACGAGGTGAAGGTGATCGTCCACCCCGACCTCCTCGAGCGCCTGCGCACGGAGGACGAGGAACACCTCATCGACATCGAGCGCCGGTATGCCGGACGCCTGAGCTTCCGCTCCGACCCGACCTTCCATCAGGAAAAATTCGTCATCACCAACGCGCTCACCGGCGCGGAGTTGAAATAAGGGACCGGCCGGCGGGATCCCCGCGCTCCCGCCGGTCTCCCCCCGCATGCCGGCAAGATCCCGGTCCGGGAATCCGGCCGGAACCGCGCCTCAGGGCCGCTCCCCGTCGAGAAAGACGCGGTGCCAGAGCTCGAGAATGACCAGCGCCATAACCTGCTTGAGGTAAACAAACTCGCGGGTCTGCATCTTCCCGAGAAGCGCCTTCACGTAGGCGGGGTCGAAGTAGCCGCGCCGGCGGATCTGGTCCTCGTTGAGCGTTTCCCCGATGAGGCGCCGGATCTGCGGGTGTTCGAAGAAGAATTCCATCGGCAGGAAAAAGGGATTCTTTTTCCGGCCCGTCACCTCGGGCGGCAGGAGTTTGCGGGCGATGCGGCGTTCGATGATCTTGTCGCGCAGGCCGTTGTTTTTGAGCCGCGGCGGCACGCGGAAGGCCTGTTCGATGAGATGGTGGTCGAGAAAGGGCAGGCGCACTTCCAGGGAATGCGCCATGGTGTTTTTGTCCTGCCGGATGATGCACCAGTCCTGCAGCCATTCGTCCCACTGGATTTTCAGCAGGCGGTCGAGGAAGGCCCCCGAAGGGTCCCGCACGGGCGGGATCCACGCGTCGGTGGCGAGCGCCTTGAATTCGCCGGTGTAAAGCGCCGCGCGCGCCTCGCGGGGCCAGAGGGTTTTGAGGGCGATGTAATTTTCGAACAGATTCCTCCGCCGATAGTTTCCCAGGAAGTCGACCAGCCGCGCCTTGCCCTGCTCGCCGAGCTTGGCCGGGAAGACAAAGAACCTGGTCAGGAATTCCACCGGCAGCGCGCGCAGCACGGGCATGGCCACGCCGTCATGCAGAAATCCGGGCACGAACTGGTGATACCATTCCGCGAGCCGGATCACGTTCTGGAAGGAATAGCCGCCGAAAATCTCGTCGGCCCCCTCGCCGCTGATGACCACCTTGAGGTCCTTCGCCGCCCCTTCGGCCAGCTTGTAAAACGCCACAATGAGGGCGTCCCCGACGGGGCGGTCCATGTGATAAACCACCTTCGGCAGGAGATCAAAATCCTCCGGTGTGCATTGGATCTCGTGGTGATTCGTCCCGAGCAGCCGCGCGGTCTCCGCGGCGGCGTGGGTTTCATCCCCGGGCGAATTGAACCCGATCGAATAGGTGTTCACCCGGCTGCTGTGCTCGGTCATGAGCGCCACGAGCAGCGAGGAATCCACGCCCGCGCTGAGATATCCCCCCACCGGCACGTCGCTGCGCATGGTCAGCCGCACGGCCTTCCGCAGGATGTCCTCGGTCCTTTGGATCAGCTCCCCGTCGGGAGGATACGGACCCTGAAAAATCGGCACGTCCCAATACCGTTCGATGGAAATTTCCCCCGTCGCCGAAAGCCGCATCGTGTGGGCCGCGGGCAGGGTGAAGATGCCCTCGAACATGGTGCGGGGTTCCGGCACGTAACGCAGGGCGAGATACGCATCGATGGCCGCGTGATTGCAGGAGCGCGGAACGTCGGGACATTGCAGGAGCGCCTTGACCTCCGAAGCGAAGAGGAAGCGGCCGTTGCGATGGTGGTAATAGAACGGCTTCTGTCCGCAGCGGTCGCGCGCAAAAAAGGTCTCGCCGGTCCGCGCATCGTGCACGGCAAAGGCAAACATGCCGTTGAAGCGTTTGACGCAGTCGCGGCCCCATTCCTCGTAGGCATGCACGATGACCTCCGTGTCGGAGCGGGTTTGGAAGCGGTGTCCGCGGCCGGCCAGTTCCTCGCGAAGCTCGAGGTAGTTGTAGATTTCCCCGTTGTAACAGACGGCGAGCGAACGGTCCTCGTTGAAGATCGGCTGCCGGCCGCCTTCCAGGTCGATGATGGAAAGCCGGCGCATGCCCATCGCGAACCGGTGCGGTTCATCCTCGTAAAATCCCTCCCCGTCCGGTCCGCGGTGAACGAGGCTGGCACCCATCCGGGCCAGGAGGCCTTTGTCCACAAAACCGGAAAAACCAAATATGCCGCACATTGCTGATTTGCTCCCGCCGTTCCGGAGGGGAATCCCATCCCTAGTCCGGGCGGGGGTGCAGTCAAACCAAAACGGCGCGCCCCCACGGCCCGGAACAACCGGCCGCGCTTTCTCCTTGCCTTTTGGTTTCTCCTGTCCCTTAGTGACCCCGTGCACCCGGCCTGATTCTCCCCCGGCCGCCTCTCCCTTTTTTCCGGCTCTTTCCTGTCCCGACCGGGCGCCGGATTTTTCCTCCCACAGCAACTGCAAACACCACACAAGGAAATGAGCACAGACATTGACCTCGAATCCCGGAGGAAGTTCCTCCACGAAGCCACCAAACTGGCCATCGAATCCGTTGAAAAAGGCTGGGGCGGTCCCTTTGGCGCCGTGATCGTGAAAGACGGGGAAATCATCGGCCGCGGCCAGAATCGCGTCCTGCTGACCGGCATCCCGGTTTATCACGCGGAAGTGACCGCCATCATCGACGCCTGCAGCCGGATCAATTCCAAGGCGCTGCTGGGTTCCGGCTGCTACGAGGGCAACCTCAAGCTGATTCCGCGTCCGGAGGGTTCCTCCGATCCGGTGCCGGAACGCGCGCAGATGCTCAAGGGGTGCGAAATCTACATCAACGGCGCGCCCTGTCCGATGTGCATGAGCGCGATTTACTGGGCGCGCATCGACCGGGTGTTTTTCGGCACCAGCCTCGAGGACGCCAGCCGGATCGGGTTCGACGACGAGTTCCAATACATCGACTTCCGTCTGCCGTGGACGGAGCGCAAGGCCGTCCGGTGCTTCCCCGGTTTCGAGCGGGAGTATGCCCTGAAGGCCTGCGAAGCCTGGCTCAACAAGCCCGACCGGCATCCCTACTGAGGCCCCGCCCCGACCGTCCGGAAGCCCCGCCTCCCCCTTGGCGCGCGGCGGCCGAACGGCCTGTCCTTCCCGCGGAGGGTTGCCTCCTTCCGGGACATGGTGCGATGCTGGGAACGTGACAGATTTCCCCGTGAAAACATTTCCCATGAAAACCCTCTTCGTTCTCATCCTGGGCCTGCTGCCCGCGGTGGCGCTGGCCGGCCTCGGTGACCCCGAGGTCCGCATCCTGGAAAAGTTCGGTCCCTCGGTGAAGGAGACGGAGAGCAGCGGGGTGGGGGAAAGGCTGCTCTTTTACGAAAAGGGCGGCGTGGGAATCGGCGTGGAGTATTGGAAGGGGAAGGCGGCCTGCCTGTTTTACAAAAAGACCATCCGCTCCGAAAAATTCACGGATGCCGAAATCGAAGCCCTTCTCGAGGAGAGCCGGGGAAATTCGTTTTGGGAAAACGCGCATGTCATCGGCGAGGGAAAACGCTGGGCCCGCAAGGACGGCGGGGCGGTGGCCCATTACATCCCCTCGCAGGACCTGCTGATCATCATGACGGATGCGTTTGCCCTGGAGCGGATGAAACGCAAGGCGGCCTCAGGTCAGTAGCGCCGCGGCGTCCAGCACGGGTTCGACCGGCAGATTTTTCAGCCGCCGCTTGCCGTCCTTCGACGGCGGCGCCTGGATGGCGGGATTGCGCGGCGTGCCGCGGTGCCAGTTGGGCATGTGGGTCGGACCGAAGAGGGTAAGGCTGGAAACCCCGAAGGCCTGGGCGAGATGCGAGGCGGCGCCGTCCACGGTCAGGACCGCCTGCGCCCGGGAGCACAGCCAGAGGAAATTTTCCAGCGAGGTCTGACTGGCCACGCTGCGCACCGCCGGTCCGGCCCGCTCGGCAATCTCCCGACAGTGCGCAAGCTGCCAGTCGGTCGAAGCGCTGGTCATGAGAAACCTCCAGCCCCTCGCTTCGTGCAGGCGGCGGAGCACCTCCGCCCAACGCCCCGCCACCCAGCATTTCTGGCGCCAGCCCGAGGTCGGATTCAGCAGCACAAACGGCGTGTCGTCGAGGCCGGCGGGACGCCAGGCGTCGGGCGGCCGGTTGAGGCGGGGCGGCCGGAAGGGGCCGTCGGGAGGAACCGGGGTGTTTTCCCAAAAATATTCCGCCACATAACGGTCGCCGAGTTCGGGCACAATGACCTCGCCAAACAGCGGACGATGAAACCACTGCATTTCCCGCTTTTCCGGCAGCACGCACTGTTTTTTGGAGGCCGGCGCGAGCAGGGAACGGAGCGCGGATTTGTTGAGCGGGTCGTAACAGACCAGATGGCCGAGCCGGGTCAGGGGCAGGCCGGACTGAAAAACCACCCCCTCCATGAGCTGCAGCACCGGGGCGTGGCCCGCACGGGTCAACACCCGCACCGGCGGACCATGGAAAGCCCGCAGGCGCGCCAGGGCGGGCTCGAGCAGGACGAGATCACCCAACTGCTTGTGAAACACAACGTAACAACCCGGCATGGAAAAAACGCCTTCCTAGACGACCCCGGGAATTTTTCCAAACATTCCCATCCGGGTTCTTTTTCGGTTCCCCACAAAATCCCGCTCCCGCCGCGGATCGCACGCCGCCCCGGAGCACCCCGAAAATTTTTTTGAGAATTTCCCTTGCAGCCGAAAAAAATTAGGGCATGGTAACGCCCGTTCTGGGGGGAACAGCAGGCCGCTGAAGCACTCGTTTCGGCGGCCTGCAATTTTTTTGGGGGAAAATCCCCCGCGGGAAAATTTTCCGCCCCCCCGGGGGAACGTCGGCAATCGGCAATTTGTAATACGTTGAGCGAAAATCACTAAAGCACAGAGGCGCTCTCCCCGTCCGCAGGAATCCCCGGGGCTTTCGGAGGGAAAAAACGGGCGGCTCAAAAAACTTTTTTATTTTTCTTTGAACGTTCGGGGGGCCTCAGGGTCAAATCATATTGGTTAAGGCAGCATATTCGGGCCACCGCGGTTCAGTTTCCTTTGTTCTGAGCGATGTCGCGTGTGGCCCGAATCCTTTTTGGAGGGCAAGGTTACGAATTTGTCACACGAAGCCGGGCCGTCCACACTTGCCACCCTTTGGCCCCCTGGATTATGAGCGCCCCTGCCATGAAGGATGTTGTGCTGATCGTGGAGGATGAATCCGACGTGGCGGATTTGTTGCGTTACCATCTTGGCAAGGCGGGGTTCACCGTGCTGACGGCGCCCGACGGACGCGCCGGGTTGGAGATGGCCCGCCAAAACCGTCCCGATCTGGTGATCCTCGATCTCATGCTCCCCGGCCTGGACGGCCATACGGTCTGCAAGGCCCTCCGCCACGATCCCGACACCGCCAAAATGGCCATCCTCATGCTCACAGCCAAAAGCCGGCCGGAGGAACGCGTCCAGGGACTGGAGATCGGCGCGGACGATTATGTCACCAAGCCCTTCAGTCCGCGCGAACTCGTCCTCCGCGCGCAGGCGCTCCTGCGGCGGCTGCATGCGTCCCCGCGCGGTGAGGTCGTGGAGACGGACGCCTTTCGGCTCGACAAGGGCGCCTTCGAGGTGCGGCTGGAAGGGAGGCGGCTGGACCTCACCACCACCGAATACAAGCTGCTCGCCCTTCTCATCGAGCGGCGCGGACGCACGCTGTCCCGCGAAACCCTGCTTTCCGACGTCTGGGGCTACCAGAATCTCATCGACACCCGAACCGTCGACACGCATGTGCGCCGGCTGAGGGAAAAACTCGGACCTCACGCCGCCCGCATTGAGACGGTGCGCGGCGAGGGCTACCGGTTCAACGTTTCGCCCGTCCCTTGAGCCTCTGGACGGCATTGGCCCTGCTGGCCGCCTTGGTCGCGCTGACGCTGGTCCATTTCCGGATCATCGTCCCCTTCCGCCAGTTGCGGGAGGCGCTGCGCCGGCTGGCGGCGCGCGATTTCCGACCGGTCCTGCTCGATTCCCGCCGGGGGGTCCTGGGGGACATGGCCCGCAACGTGCAACGCATTTCCGAGCTTCTGCAACAACTCGACCAGCAGATCACCGACGAGGGATTCAGTCTGCGGGCCATTCTGTCCAGCATGGTCGAGGGGGTGTTCATCACGGACCGCACCCAACGCCTCCGCCTGGTCAACGAACCGTTGCAAAAGCTGCTGGACCTTCACCAGCCGGTCCTCAATCGCACGGTGATGGAGGTGTTTCGCCACCACCAGCTCCAACAGGCGGTGGAACAGACCCTCAGGGACGGCGTCACCCGGCGCATCGAAATTTCCCTCGAGGTGCCGGAGGCCGGCCGCTACACCACGCGCCATCTCGAAGTGCACGCGGGCGCGCTGAATCCCGGGGGCCACGACCGGCCGCTGGGCGCGGTGGTCGTGTTTCACGACGTGACGAAGCTCAAGGAACTTGAGGCGGTGCGCCGGGAATTTGTCGCCAATGTCTCGCACGAATTCCGCACCCCGCTCGCCATCATCACCGGCTACATCGAAACCCTGCTCGACGGGGCGCTGGAGGACCGTGCGCTGAGCGAAAAATTCCTTGCCATCATGGCCCGCAACGGCCGGCGCCTTACCCTCCTGATCGAGGATCTGCT
Organism: uncultured Spartobacteria bacterium; assembly: GCA_937960895.1. Classification (GTDB taxonomy): domain Bacteria; phylum Verrucomicrobiota; class Verrucomicrobiia; order Chthoniobacterales; family Terrimicrobiaceae; genus CALCJD01. The sequence goes on from CALCJD010000115.1 coordinate 73,247, forward strand.
CACCATCTCGCGCCTGGAACACCGTTCCGTGCGCATGGCGTTCCAGCCGGTGAACATGCGGGACCTCCTGAAGCGGGTGATCGAACAATTGGAACCGGCGGTCACCGACCGGCAGGCGACGGTTTCGGTCGACTGGGAGGCCGACGCCCCCGAAGCGGAGGCGGACCCCGGACGGATGGAGCAGGTGTTTGTCAATCTGCTCGAAAATGCCCTCCATCACAGCCCGCCGGGCGTCAGGGTCCGGGTCATCGGACGGCGGGCCGGCGACCGGCTCGAGATCGTCTTTTCGGACAACGGTCCGGGCATTCCCCCGGAGGATCAGCCGCACATCTTCGAGCGGTTTTATCGGGTGCAAAAGGACCGCTCCCGTACGGGCGAAGGAGGCACCGGTCTGGGCCTTTCCATCGTCAAACACATCGTGCAGGCCCACGGCGGCAGTGTGGGCGTCGAAAGCCGCCCGGGAGAGGGTGCGGCGTTTCAGGTGCGGATTCCGCTGCGGCAGGGAAGCTGAGCGCGCACGCCTGGACATCGGAAGGCCTCCCCTCCCGAATCCCCGCGGGATCCCAGGGAACGGATGGATTGCTCCGCGCTACAGACCGCGCCGTTGGGGAACGGGCCCCGAGCTACGCGGTCAGCGCCTCCTGCTTCATGATGAGCCGCAGCTCATCCAGGGCGTCGTAGGCCGTGGGGAAACGGTCTTCGGGGTTTCTGGCCATCAACTTCATCACCCATTCCGCCAGCGGGGCAGGCAGGTCGGGACGGGCCTCGTCGATGGGGATGAACGTGTGGGAGAGGTGGGCGTTGACCACATCCTCGACCGATTCGCCCACAAACGGATAAGCCCCGGCGAGGACGAAATAAAACACGCAGCCCAGCGAGTAGAGGTCGGTCCGGACATCGACGGGGTTTTCCTCAAACTGCTCGGGCGCCATCGTGTAGATGCTGCCGAGGAGTTCGCGCTCCTGATCGTCCGGGGTGCGCTGCTGCGTGACCTCCGCCAGGCGGGCCAGTCCGAAGTCCAGCACCTTCACCTTCCAGTTTCCCGCCGTGCCGGAAACCATGATGTTGCTGGGCTTGATGTCGCAGTGCAGCACGGTGAGTTCGTGGGCGGCGGCCAGTCCGCGCAGACTCTGGGTGGCCACGGTGAGAAAATCCTGCACGGCCAGCGGGGCATAATCGCCGATTTCCTGGAGCGTGCGGCCCGGCACGTATTCCATCACCACGAGGACGTCGCCGAGAAATTCGAAAATGTCGAAGACGGCCACGACGTTCGGATGGAGCAGGGAGGCCAGCACCCGCGCTTCGCGAATGGCCGCGGCGGCCGTCTCGGCACTGGCGTCGGGATTTTGGTAGAGGCGCTTGATGGCGACCTTGCGATCAAGCTGGGTATCGGTGGCGAGCAGGACCTCGCCCAAACCTCCGCGGCCGAGGAGGCCGCTCAATTCATAACGACGGCCGGAATCAAGAAAGGCGGACATGACAAGACGTTAAAAAAACACGTCCGACGTGCGGACGGCAAGCGCCGAGCGCACGGGACCAGGGGTCATTTTCCGGAAGTCTTCGCCGGACGGCCGGTCTCCTCCCCCTGCGCGGATTCCGCAGTCTCCTCGGTCTCCAGATTGATGTTGAAGGAGAGTTTGTCGAGCGCGTCGAGCCCGGCCATGGTTTCGCTCAGCGTCTTGGCCGGCGCCGTCTTGCGGGCCGCCGGTTCCTTGGCGGGACGCGCCTTGATTTTGTCCGAGTCCAGCCAGAGCTGGTGCGTGTTGATCTGGATGGTGTGATACTGGGAGGTGAGCATGTGCTTGAAGTGGCACCGCTCGGTCCGGTCCAACGCCAGAATGGTGGCCGCGGCGTCGGTTCCCTGAAGTTCTCCCAGCCGGGCATCGACAATGCGTCCCTCCTCGAGGGTCAGCGAAGCCTCGCCCTGATCGGTTTCCATCACCACATTGCCGCTTTCGGCACGGGCGCAGAGGAACTGGATGAACCGCGCGGGAGCCAGCCCCTTGAACGCCCCGTTCGGATAAAATCCCTTGCTGCTCGTGAGCGCATCCACGAGCTGAAACACCGCCCCGGCCTCCTCGCCGCTGCGCGGTTTGGAAAAACAGAGATGCGCCCCGGCCTCCATGAGCTCGGACTCCATCTTTTTGTTCAGGGCGGCCGAAACCAGGACGCAGCGAATCTCGGGATGGCGGGCGCGCACCTCGCGAATGAATGTCAGCAACGACTCCGAGGTCTCCGCACAATCGAGCAGGACCACCTCGCAACGGCCGGAGTCCAGTTGTTCCCAAGCCATGGAGGTCTCGGGAACAATCACCATGTTCTTCCGTTCCCGACCGTGCTGACGGGCCAGATGAGCAAATTGCCGCGCCAGAAGGCGGAGATAAAACAGGAAGTCCCCGACAAAAAGCCAGGTGCGCTCGACGGGAACGTCCCCTGTGGTCTGATTTGCAGTGTTCTCAGCCACGACCGTCAATCCCCTGTTTGCCGTTCCCCACTGACCAATACCGAGTCATCGTTGCGCAACATAAACGCTCCTTTTTCAAATGAAAAGGCCTCGTTGGGGATCCGGCAAACATTTTTCACCAGTTGCATGGTCATTCCGGCAGGGCGCCGTCCCCGATTCGGCAGGGGATGGCGGTGCCGTGGTGACCGGTTCGATGGGTGTATTCACGCTCGATGGCGGCGGCAATCGCGGAAATTTTCACCTGCTCGACCAGGGCGACAATGGCTCCGCCGAAGCCGCCTCCGGTGAGCCGGGCGCCCAGCACGCCGTCCTGGGCCAGGGCAATGTCGACCAGGGTGTCGAGTTCGGGCGTGCTGTTTTCGAAATTGGTCATGGAACTGCGGTGCGAGGCGGTCATGAGCCGTCCAAAGGCGGCGGCATTGCCCTCACGCAGGTGGGTCAGCGCCTCGAAGACGCGTTCATTTTCCCCGACGATGTGGGCGGCCCGGCGTTTGACGAGCTCGGGCATGTCCGCCGCGGCCAGCCGGGCGCTTGTGGTGTCCCGCAGGGCCGGCACGCCGAGAAGGCGCGCCGCTTCGAAACACTGGTCGCGCCGCTCATTGTATTCCCCGCCGGTGAGGGCGTGTTTCACGCCGGAATTGACCACGAGCAGGGCCACGCCCCGGGGAAAGGGAACGTTTTCGACCGTCTCCGCGCGGCAATCGAGGAAGATGGCATGATCCTTTCTGCCGAAGATGGACGACACCTGGTCCAGCAGCCCGCAGCTCACCCCCACGTATTCATTTTCCGCCTTCCGGCAGAGCTTCGCGAGCGGGAGGCGGTCCACGGAAAATCCGAAAAGCCGCATGATCAACACCGCCGTGCACACCTCGAGGGCGGCCGAACTCGAGAGCCCCGCGCCCAGGGGCAGCGTGCTGGAAAATTCCGCCTCGAAGCCGCCAACCGGGTAACCGGCTTCACGCAACATCTTCGCAACACCCAACGGATAGTCCGCCCAGGTCTGATGGGGAGCCAGGGCTTTCGGATCGGCGGTCACCGTGCCGTCGATCCCCTTGCTGGAAAGAACGATTTTGCCATCATCGCGGCGGCGCCCCACCGCCGAGATGCCGAGGTCCAGGGCGGCCGAGAGAACCACGCCGCCATTGTAGTCGGTGTGATTGCCAAGAAGCTCAACGCGGCCGGGAGCGAAGGATGAGACGGATTCCATGTGAAGACCCGATTGGCTACCACGGGGCGCCCCGGTCGGCAATAGCGCGGGAATTTGACCGAAACCTTTTCTTCCGCGAACAGTTGGATGTACTGCAGATCCATGAAAACGCTCCTCCACGCGCTCACCGTCGCCTGCTGCGGTCTGGCCGTCGTCCACGCCGAGGACCCCCCGCCGCCTTCTCCCGGCAAGGGCGGAGGGGACATGCGGCGGTATGCCAGGGAGCGGTTTCGGGACAACCTGCCTCCGGAGATCCGTCAGCGGTTTGACGCTGCGCGTGCCAAGGCGCTGCAGGACCCCAAAATCCAGGACCTGCGCAAGGCCGCGGAAACCGCCAACCGGGAGTTCATTCAGGCCGTGCGGAAAAAGATGATGGAGATCGATCCCGAACTGAAGGAGATCGTGGAAAAGGCGCGGGCGGAACGGGGCTCTTCGGGCCGCCGGGAGGGCGGGGAAGGTTGGGGATTTTCCCAACTGACGGACACCGAAAAGGAAAAGCTGCAGGCCGCAAGGGAAAAGGCCAAGGAGGATCCCGCAGTCCGGACGGCCGCCAAGGCCCGCGATGACGCCGCAACTCCCGAAGCCCGCAAAGCCGCCTCCGAGGAATTTCGCAGGGCCCTCCACGACGCCCTGCTCAAGGCGGACCCCTCCCTCGGCCCCGTTTTGGAAAAGATGGCCGCCCCCAAGCCGCCGCCCGGGGGTCCGGTGCCCGCCGAGGGCCGGGAGGCCGTGGATCCGGAGTGATCCGCCCCGCCAAAATCCCGCCCCGCCGACAAGTCGATAAAAATTTCGCTTGCCAGGGTACCTTTCCTGACTAATATCTCGCCTCCCGCACAAAGTCGGGGAATCGAAACAGCACCTTGGCGTGCTTTTTTTGTCCTCTGAACGACCGGGGACAATCAACTGCCCAATCAATGCCTACTATCAACCAACTGGTCCGCAAAGGACGCAGAAAAGTTACGGTGAAGTCGAAGTCACCGGCGCTCGCAAAGTGCCCGCAGCGCCGTGGGGTCTGTGTGCAGGTCATGACCCGCACCCCCAAGAAACCCAACTCGGCCCTGCGCAAAGTTGCCAAGGTCCGCCTTACCAATGGGCAGGAAGTCATCGCCTACATTCCGGGCGAGGGCCACAATCTTCAGGAACACTCCATCGTCCTCGTTCGCGGGGGCCGTGTGAAGGACCTTCCGGGCGTTCGTTACCACATCGTCCGGGGCACGCTCGACAGCCTCGGGGTCGAGGGACGTCGCCGCGGCCGCTCCAAATACGGTGCCAAGCGTCCGAAGCCCGGCCAGGAAGATGCCAAGGGCGCCAAGGGTAAAAAGAAATAACTGAGCCATGTCCCGTCGTCGCCGCACCATTCGCAGAGAAGTCAAGAAGGACGCCCGTTACGCGAGCCCCATCGTTGCCCGTCTGATCAACACGGTCATGACCGCCGGCAAGAAGAGTGTCGCCGAGCGCATCGTCTACACCGCCATCGAGAAGTCCCGCGAGGGTACCGACACGGTGGATCCCCTCGAAACCCTTCACAAGGCCATCGAAAACGTCAAACCCCGCCTGGAAGTGAAATCCCGCCGCGTGGGTGGCGCCACCTACCAGGTTCCGATGGAAGTTCCGGCCGATCGCCAGATCGCCCTCGCGATGCGCTGGATCGTCAATTTCGCCAACAGCCGCAAAGGCGTTCCGATGGAAAAGGCGCTCGCCTACGAGCTCAAGGACGCCGCCGCCGGACAGGGCAACGCGATCAAGAAGCGCGACGACATGCACAAGATGGCCCAGGCCAACCGTGCCTTCGCGCATTTCCGTTGGTAGGAAAACCCTTTCCCCACCAAAACAAGAAAAGCGGCCTTCGTGCCGCTTTTTTTGTGTCCGCGTATCGCCGGTCGCCGGCCATCGACCCCGCCTGGCGCCATTTTGAACAAATGGGTCGGGCCGGAAGCTGAGCCTGGAAATTGGGGACAAGCCGGAGGTTGTCCGCAGTCGCCGGGCACGAAGCGCGTCGAAACGTTTCCACTTTCCACTTTCCACTTTCCGCCTTCCCCCCGCCTCCCCACGTCGGCGCCTACGGGGGCTCTCTTTCCCCATGTCGGCGTTTCCGCTTATTCCCCGATCCAAACGGACTGCGTCAGGCCGTGCTGCGGATTGTCGAGCTGGAGGATGAGCGCGATGCCGCCGGCGAGAGGAAGGGATTCGGCGCCGCGGACGCGGTCAATGCCCACCAATTCGGCTTCGCCCGCCACCCACCGGGTGCCGTCGACCGACCGCCAGATGCGAAATCCCGCCAGGTCGTCATAGGTGCCCAGCAGGAGGCCGTTTCGTCCGGAGGCGAAGAAACAGAACCGACTCGGCTCGAACTCGTCCATGCCGGGTCCGAGGCAGGCCAGCGGAACCTTGAGTCCCTGATCGCTGACCCGCGGCGTGCCGATGAGCAGATCCCAGCTGCCGTCCGCATACACCCGCACGACTTCAAAGCCGGGGGTCTTTCGGCGCGGAGCGGATGCGGATTTTCCCAGCACCACAAAGAGGCAGTCGCCATGGGAGGCGGCGGCCAGAATTTCCGCGTTTTCCGAATACCGGTGCGCGCCGCGGACCAACACCGGCTTCCAGTTTTCCTCCTTCGCCCAGAGGCTGCAGCCCAGCACGGGATCATCCAGTCCGACCACCGTGGCGGAGCCGAGTTTCAGCGCCCGGGAGAACCGGGAAGTCGGGGGATGGTCCGGCAGGGCGGGAGCCGCCGGCGAGGCTGCCGTCAGAGCCGCCTGAACCTCCTCGAAATGCGAAGGCACGGGTTCAAAGGGGCCGCCGACACTGCGCAGGTGTTCGACCTCATCTCCCGCCGCGATCCGCAGGTAAAGGGCCGGGGCCTCCTGAAACCGGCCGGCGGCAAATTGCGCCGCGGCCCCGATTTCCCCGGAATCTGCGCCGGGGCGCGACACGGACCGATGAAGGAGGGTTTCCCATTTGCCGGTGGACGGTTCCAGGCGCAGAACCGTCTGGATCTCCCGACCCAGCACCGCCAGATACAGGGCGCCTTCAAAGACGGTGGCGCTCCACACCGCTTCCCCGCAGCGGCGCGGAATGCCTCCGGGCGTGATGTCCCGGAAAGGACCGAGACCGGTTGGGGATGGGGCGGAGACGGAGTGGGTCATGTGTATCCGAGTTGGTGGGCGAGTTCAGAAATTTCGTCGATGATCCGTTCATCCGGGGCAATCCGGAGTCCGCTGCGGCGGCAGGCTTCCATCAGCTCCGCATCTTCGGGAAACCACGCGGGTTTTTCCTTTTCGAAAAACTCCGCGAGTGACGGTTCCCTGACGCGTCCGCTCCGCAGTTTGGGGCTGCGCATGAATTTCGGATCGTTTCCCCAACGGGCCGCTTCCGGTCCCATGCAGGCATAGGGCGAGTTCTCCGGATGTTTCATGGCCTCGATGGCCTCGCGATCCGTGCGGATGCCCAGCCATTCCGCGATCTGCGGCAGATAGACGTCCGGCTCGGAAAGAATGTCCTCGCCCTTCACACGCAGGCTCTGCCCCAGCGGAAGGGAGGAGGTGAATTTCAGGATGTTGGAATGGATGACATACCAGCCCACGAAGCGGTCGACATGCTGGCGCCAGCCTCCTTCGGCGCCGATCTCCGTCCGGTGCTCCATGAATTCGCTCCAGGACGCCCGGGTGGAAACGGGATGGCGCGTGAGATGCAGGAAATAGGCATCGGGGTAGCAGGCGTAGGCCCGCTCGAGGTACTGCATCCTTTGCGAGGTTGCCGGGGTTTTCTCGAGACCCATCTTGGGGGCCACCGCGTCGAGGAGGTGATCCATCATCTGTTTGCAGGTCCAGTCGCGGCGCTCGTTGAGCCAGCCCATCGCCCGGAAAATCGTGCCGTTGGTCTGAACTCCGTCGTGCAGCTGGGCCACCGCGCGCAGCAGTCCCGGGGGACCCGCGGTGTGGCGCGGATTGCGTTTTTTTTCGATTTCGTTGACCTCCTGCAGCGTGTTCCCGACGAAGAGATGCAGTTCGGGAAAGCCGTAGAGATCGGGATGCTCTCCAATCATGGTGGACACCACGGAGGAAAAGGACCGCGGTGGGGAGAGGAGGATGACAAGGCGGGGCATATCAGGAATTCTCCTTCCTGGCCTCGATGGTTCGTCGGGCCCTGATCTGGTTTTCCAGCGCGTCCAGCTCGCGTTGCATCATGCCGGCAATCGCCTTCACGAGCCGGAGGCGGTACAGCATCTCGTCGCGGATTTTCTCGAGTTCGTCGGCGGGCGTGGCGCTGAACCCGTGGTCGGGCGCGATGCTGGTGAGCCACGAGGCCATGCCCTTCCGGAAATGTTCCGAGGTGATTTCCTCATACAGTTCACGGCGCCGGGAAGCCGTTCCCTGCGAGGGATCGCCGGGTTCCCTGAGCTCGGCAAAACGCTCGGCGCGGAGCGCCCGCAGGGCCTCCTTGAGTTCGGAAAGATGGGAGGGGGTCGGAACACGCAGGGCGAGATCCAGGTCCTCGTCATCAAGCTCCAGAAGCGCCATCTCAACGGACTCGTCTTCGGCGCGCCCGGATTTTCCGGGTTCGTTCCGCACCTGTCCCCAGCGGGACTGCATGCGGACCATGGCCTCCCTGCGGGCGGCGGCGTGTTGATCGGATGCGATGCTCATGAAAATTGAAATAGTCGGGTCCAGACCGGGGCAAACCGCGGATGTCCGTCGCGGTCGAGGGGAAGAAACCGATCCACCGCCACACAGCCGTGATACCGTTCGTCGTCCACCCGGATGTCCGTCACCAATTGATGCGTTTCGCCGTAGGGAGGTTCCTCTTGCTCGATGCGCACGGGATCCCCAAAACGGCCCATGCCCAGCGCCGCCCAGCCGGCCAGGATGCGGTTGATGGCGGGATCGCGCAGATGGGTGAATCCGTAATGAAGTTCCGGGGGGGTGGCCCCCTCCCGGCCCAACCAGGGCGCGGGCTCCTCCCCCTCGACGCAGTCCGCGGGTGCGGAAAGCATGACCACCCGCTCGAGGCGCAGATATTTCCCGAGGATGGCCGCATGTCCGCCGCCCTGGGAGTGACCGGCCGCCGCAATGCGGTCCCAGCGCGGCAGATCCTCGTCGAGAAACTGTTCCCATCCGCGTCCGGGCTGTTTTCCACGCAGCCAGACAAGCAGTTTTTGCAGGCGGTTCAGGATGCAGTCCTGCGGCGCCAGATCCAGCAATCCGGCCCGGTCGCGTCCATCCAGAATCTGCAGGCGCAAATCCTCGTGCACCTGGGAGGCATGAGTCCGGCGCGAGAGCCCGCCGATCGTCCAGTCGTTGGGATAACGCAGATTGACCGCCCAGTGCCCCAGCGAGGCGATGTGCGCGATGAGGGCGGTCTGGCGCTGGGGTTTGCCGTAGGAACCGCTGAAAAAGACCCACAGACGCGGGGTCGCGGCCGGCTTCGTGGGATGAGCCACTATGTGCGGATCCCGCCAGCCGGTCAGCGTGGCATCGGTGGCCTGGGGCAGCACCTCGGAGACATTCGGCGGCGTGTCACGCAGAGCCGGGCGTCTTCCGCCGCCACCGGGCGGTCCTTCCTCCCGGAAGGCGCGATCGAGGGCCATGCCCAGGCGACGGAGTGGTCTCATGCGTTGAATTGACAGTGATCGGTGGAAAGCTCACGTTCTTATCGTGAGGGCGTCTGCGTTAAAGATAATTTTTGAACACCGCCATGCAAGCGGCGGGACTGTCCGCCGTCCGGTGTCCGCCTGAACCCATGGCAGATTCCTTTCCCGCGCCCCTTTTCATCCTCGCGTCTCCGCGGTCGTTCACCTCGCTGGTCTGCGCCATGATCGGCCAGCACCCGATGGCCTACGGACTGCCGGAGGTGAACCTGTTTGTCGATGAAACCCTCGACGAACTTTGCCGGCGATCCACCCGACAGCGCCAGTTCCTCATTCACGGCCTGCTGCGCACGGTGGCCGAGCTGTATGCCGGGGAGCAGACCGTCGAATCGATCGCCATGGCCTGGCGATGGATCAACCGCCGCCGCTCGCATTCCTGCGGCGATGTCTACCGCGAACTCTGCCGCAAGGTGGCGCCGCGCGTGATGGTGGACAAAAGCCCGACCTACTCCCAAAAACGGGAAACCCTGGACCGCAGCGAGCGGGAGTTTCCGAATGCGCGCTATCTCTTTTTGACGCGCCATCCCATCGACCAGGGCAATTCCATGATCCAGGCCCCGCAGGGATTCATGCAGCTGCTCGCCAGCCGCTCCCTGGATTTCAGCCAGGACCCGCCGCGCGTGGAACCGCAATTCCAGTGGTACAAAACCCAGACGAGCATCTTGGATTTTCTGCGGCACCTTCCGCCGGAACGGCAGTTCACCCTGCGCGGCGAGGACCTGCTTCTCGAACCCGAAAAGCATCTCGAAAAAATCTGCCGCTGGCTCGGACTCGAATGGAACGAGGACGCCTGCGCGCGCATGCTGCGCCCGGAAGATTCGCCGTTCGCCGCCCAGGGTCCCCTCGGCGCCCCCTGGGGCAACAACCCGGGATTCCAGCGCTCCCCCAAATTCCGCCGTTCCAAAAAGCCGCCGGGTCCGCTCGACCGCCCGCTCCCCTGGCGCGAAGGCGACCACCGCCTCTTCCCCGAAGTGATCGAACTCGCCCGCTCCCTGGGCTACACATGATCCACGGACAAACGGAAGCGCCGACGTGAGGAGGCGGAGGTCGGCGCGCTGAAAATCGGGGACAGGCCGGCGGCTGTCCCT
>CALCJD010000116.1 GCA_937960895.1 uncultured Spartobacteria bacterium
GCGGGGCTTCCCGTTCAACCCCTCAAAATTTCCCTGTTTTGGACAAGAGTGATTTCCAATACGCAACCCCCATACCACGGAATTCCGGTTCTCCACATAAATAACGCTTTATCCCCGCAACCGTCCAAAATACTTTCAGCGCCCCGGTTCAAATACATTCCCCGTATCCCCCCAGTATTCTCCAAAACCAAGATTTGATCTTAACACCTTTTCCTTGAAAAGGCATCACCGTTTACCCTCGACGAAATAGGATCTGCGGTCGGCCAAAAGTTTCGACCCTTAATGCAACCTGCGGCATAGAGCGATAACCAAACTTGATCCACCTTCTGGAAGGAACGAACATGTGTTCCCGGTTTTTTGCCTTCTTCAAGGCAACCAATCCGACCGACCCCGCCCATTTTATTAGTTATCTATTTAATTCCAAGGCACCATTCAGCCCCGACTGGCTTTGGAAAAGACAAAGCCAAAAAGAAACCGGTTCTCCTTTGGGATCATAAAAAACGATTTGCTGGAAATATCACCGCCTGGCCTCGGATAAACACCATTCCTTTTTTCATCCCCCCGGGAAACGACGCAAGACCTGCGGAAGGAACATATCATCGGCCTCCCCTGGAAAGCCCACCGACATAGCCTGTGCTTTAGGCGCAAAGGAGAGCCGCCAGATACGATCGCCCCGCGCATTTCTTCGTGATCTGCGGGGAACCGTATTCGGGCTCGTTTGCCAGGCTGGAATCCCCGGGGAGAATCTCCCCCATCCGGTTTTCCCGCCGTTCAAAAGACCGTCAGGCCAGTCGGGTTCCCGTCACCCGTGCAAGTTCCGCCAGCAGGAGGTCCTGAAAGCGGACGTCCCGGACGGCGGAGTGCGGTTCCTCCCGTTTCCGGTGAAACCAATATCCGCCGCTTGTTTTCGCCTCGGGCTCATCGCTGACGGCCAGCCACTCCTGGGTGGCATGCCCCAGGTGCAGGTCGTCCGGCGCTGCGGGTCCTCCCATTTTCGTCGGCACCCAGCCCGGGTTTACGGCGTTGCTGAACACGTCCGGCCAAAGTCGCGCGACGGCCGCCGCCAGCGTGGTGACGTAGAGTTTGCTGTCCGAATAGCCGCCGGCGGAGCTCCGACCCAGCCAGTCCTTGCCGGCCAGATCGGTGCTTCCTCCCTTGTGCATTCCGCTGCTTAGGTAGATCAGGCGCCTGGGGCGTTGGATCAGGGCTGTGAGCAGAAAGGGAGCGACCGTATTGACCATGAGGACGTGCGGTCCCGAAAAAACCCCCGCATTGTGAATGACGGCATCCATCCGTCCGACGGCGTTGACCTGACGGGCCAGGTCGTGAATTTGCGCCAGATCGGACAAATCCCCGACGGTGGCAACCGCGCCCTTCTCCACGAGCTTCCTTACCGCCGGCATCCGTTGTTGAGAACGCACGTGCACAATCACCTCGTGACCCTGGGCTTGCAGGGACTCGGCCGCCAAATAACCGAGTCCGTCGGACGAGCCGGTGATGAAGATGCGTCCGGGATTCTGGGTGGTTTTGGCGGTGTCTGCTGTTTCGGACGGGGCTGCCCGGCCAAGAACGGATTTCGGGGACAAAAGGGATCCGGCGGCGAGGGCCATGCCCAGCCTGGTGCCCGCGAAGAGGAATTTGCGGCGATTCATGGTTCTGCCTTTCGCGCCGTTCTCCAAGGCGTCCCTCCCTGTCGACCGACGCCTGGTGATTTCCACCTTAGCCGGCAAGCGCACCGTTGCAAGCGGGAGACATGCGGCACGCGTCCATCCGATGAACATCGCGTCTTTGATTATGAGGAGGGCGGCCGGGAAGTTCCTTGCCAACCGGTGCCATCCTGCCATGGTGCCCTCTGTCCGCTCGCGGAAGCATCCCGTTCCCCTTATGAAACCCTCCTCCCCCTTCCTTCGGACGTTCACAACCCTGTTCATCGGGGCCGGCGTCCTCGCTTCCCTGAGAGCGCAAGATCCCGCTGCCGACCTGCGGCCGGCCGTCATCGTTCTTCGTCATGCCGAAGATGCCCAGGAATGGGTCGACAAATCGGAGAACCCTTTTTCCGGTCAACCCGCTTCCGACGAAACGCCCGGAACCGATCCCTGGCCGTCGAGGATCTGGACCGGGCAGGTTCCGATGTGGCCGGAGTACCATCATCCCTTTGTCTTCATTGACCATGCGGGAACCATCGGGGACGCGGAAGCCAACGGCTTCGAAATCGCCCTGCACGGTCTCAGCGGCAACTGGCAGACCGCGGGAGGAAAAAAGGGACGAAAATGAAGGGCGGCAAGGAGGGGCCTCTTGGAGAAAAGCAGGCGGCCAGCCTGGGGGAACACCTGGAGGCCTTTTTGGAAAAAGGCCGGTTCCAGCGGGTCGTCAATGTCATCACCATGGATCCCCGCGAGCCGGGTTCCACTCCCAACCCCTTTGACACCCTGTGGCCTTATCTCAGGAAACGGGCAGATCAGCATGCGGCGGGAGGTCCGACCGGCTGCGATTTGTATCTCGTGCAGCGCAAAACCGATTCCGAGGACCGCTGGCCGGGACTGATGAGCTTGATCGAACAGAACAAACTTCTGCCCGCCGACGGTCGCGGGTCGGCCATCATCTGCTGGACGGGTGAAGGTCTGCGGGGGGAGGGAGGCATCCTGGACCCGCTGATCAGGAAATACCGCGGCCCCGATGCGGCCTATTCCTGGTCTTCCGATGCGATCGAGCGTTGCGCCGACCTGTTTGTCTTCTACATCGACGCCAACGGTCAGGGTGTGGCGGAAAAGTGGAAGTTCGATCACCACACCGGTGAAACCACCCTGATGGAAAAGCACCCCAAGGATTAGGCGTATCCGGAAAGGGTGTCGCCGCTCCGCCGCATGGGCGGCAACGGCCCGAATGGCCATCCTTGCACGCCCGGCCTGGCAGGCCGGATCCTCCTCCGTGCCTACCAGGAGTCCGGAAGAATCAGATGACTGAGCCGCTGGATCCCGGCCCTGGCCAATTCGCCCTCGGGAAAAAGCCGTTGCGCCTGCAGATACCAAAACAACGCGGATCCGCGTTCGCCCTTCTCCTCCATCTCTTGCGCGGAAGAAACGGCCCGGACGTAATCCGGGGCCCGGGCGGCAAGTTCGGCGTGAAGCCGGCCGAGTCGCGGGTACTCCTCGGGAATACGCCGGAAGAGGAGCTCCGTGGTCTCCCAGGCACCGGCCGTCTGTCCCCGTTTGTCGAGATCCATGGCGCGATCCACGGTCTGGTCCACCAGGATGATCTGATCGATGACATCCTCCAGCTTCTCCTGCCGTTCCGGAAAGTTGGCCACGGCGGGAATAAACCGCATGCGTCCCTCGTAGATTTGGCGCCAGTTTCGTTGACTCACAAGCTGATCGAATTCCCGCAGGGCCCTGGCCTGCCGATTGCCTTCGTGGTAAATGCCGGCGGCCACCTCGGCGAGCGACGGATTGGTGGGCCAGACCTCGATGGCGGCGGCAAGCTCCTCGTCCTGAGTTTTCAGGTCCCCGTTGAGCGCGGCATTCCGGGCCCTGGCCAGATGCATGGCCGCCGTGGTTTTCGCCGTCCCGATGGCGGCGGCGGCCTTCGTGGTGTCGAAGTCTTTGGCCATCGCATTGAGTTCGGCGACGATTTTCTCGGCCAGCGCAAAATCCCTCGCATCGAGGGCGCCAAGAAGATGGTTGGACTTTTGCACAAAAACGAGGATGCGATGCTTCTCCTGCATCGAAACCACATCCAGCGAGGTGAGGTATTCCCCGATGAGAAAAGCCTCCGACAGACGGGCCGAGGCCCCGGCAAATTCCCTGTTGGCCAGAAGCGCGCGAAAGGCATTCACTCCGTCCCGGGCCTCGTTGATCAACTCGCCGCAAAGCGAATCCAGAATGGCCAGCGTGGGGGGATTCCCGGTGGTCTGCGCGAGAAGATTCCGCGCCGCCTCGCCGAATTTCAACTGCTGCGAACCGCCGTCGGCAAAGAGCGACCGATAAAAGCGGGTGGCAATGAGAACATGCTGAAAGCGCCTTTGCAGAAAGAGCTGCACAATGAGGATCTGAAAATCCGCCTTTGCCTGGGTCTGGGAGAT
>CALCJD010000117.1 GCA_937960895.1 uncultured Spartobacteria bacterium
CTAGCGCATGGCGTCGAGCAGGGCCGCGACCGGAATCGTGGCGAAAACGGTCGCCGAATCCGACATGGCGTACGGAATGACGAGCCGATCCCGGTGCACGAGGGCGCCGCAGGTGTAGACGACGTTCGGCACATACCCCTCCCGCTCCTCCGGCGAGGGTTTGATGAGCGGCTCGCGGAGCCGGCCGATGACCCTGGTGGGATCGTCCCGGTCGAGGAGGATGGCGGATATGCAGTACTTCCGCATCGGACCGACCCCGTGGGTCAGCACGAGCCAGCCGGCCTCCGTTTCGATGGGCGAACCGCAGTTGCCCAACTGCACGAATTCCCAGGCTTCGGCCGGACGGAGAATGACCTTCGATTCAAACCAGAAGTGCAGGTGGTCGGAGAACATGATGTGGATGTTCTCGCTGTCCTGGCGCGAGAGCATGCAGTAGCAGCCGTTGATGCGCCGCGGAAACAGGGCCATGCCCTTGTTCTGGATGGCCGGACCGTTGAGCGTGCAGATCTTGAAGTGCAGAAAATCCCGCGTCTCCAGCAATTGGGGCAGAATGACCCTCCCGTCATACGCCGTGTAGGTTGCGAAGTAGGTGGCGGTTCCGTCCTCCTCCTGGAAACGCACGAAGCGCGCATCCTCGATGCCGTTGCTCTGGCTCGGGGAAAACGGGAAGATGATGCGCTCGGACACGTTCTGGGACGGATCGAAGGCCACCTCGTAGTTCGACTGGGCCAGCAGGATCATGCGATCGGCCACCGTCGCCGCTTCGCTGCCCGGATGTGACCGGCGCACGGTGCGGATGGCATCCTGCAGCTGCTCCATCGTGAAATGGGGGCCGAGCGCCCCCAGGACGCCGCGGGAAAAGGGATTGTCGAGCCCCATCTCCGCGAGCTTGCGGGAAAAAAGCGTGCGCTCGAAGGTCGCGGACAGCACCGGACGCGGTTCGGTGACATAGCGGGAGGGCGGGTCGATGACAATTTCCCCGCCGGGACGCACCAGGCCGGACCGGAATGTGATGGAGGAAATGTGCCCCTCCCCGGTGGCCCGCAGGCTCAGGATGACCCGGAGCGCCCCCTCCGGCACGCCCTCCTGATCCGGATGCGGCACGATGCTGGGATTGAAGAGCGCGGCGGACTCGAGGGAATATTCGTTCGTGAAATAGGCGCCGATGAGGAGCTTTCTATCCATGGAGAGCTCCCGGTCCGTCGGCAGGTACTCCCGCACCCGGGCGTAGTGGGAGAGGAGAATGCGGCGGATGTCAAGATGACGGCCCTCAAAGTCGTCAAACACCTCGCCCAGAACCGCCTTCACCTCCGCATCCCCCAGGGACAGCACCCGGGAAAGAATCTTCAGGGTCCGGCCCGCCACATTTCCGGCATCCCCGGACGGCACAAAGGGCCGCACCAACACGCGGGTGGGGTCGGGCCGGATCATCAGCGGCAGCCGACGGATCGGGATCTCATTCATAGGGTTTTTTCGGTGTTCGACGAGGTGAACATGTTCTGGGCGCGGCGCATCTCCGCGAGGGAGATCAGGAAGGCCAGGGTGGACTCGGCGCCCTCGTTTTGGTTCGTGCGGTCGATGTGCAGCCCGTCCCGGCAGCCGCCCGTCTGGGCGTCGTAGAGCGGCAGTCCGAGATCGTTGCCCCCGAGGAACCACTCAAAGGCCTTGCGGGCCTCGCGCAGCCACCAGGTCTCGCCGGTGGCCCCGTAGGCCTCCAGGCAGGCGCTCAGCATGGCGTTGGCTTCGATCGGCTGCTGGTCAAAACGGGCGGGCTCGCCGCCGCGGACCCAGAAGCCGTTCGACCCGATGGGCCGGAAACATCCGCCTTCCCCGCGCTGGTGATCCGCCAGCCAGCGGAGCGTCTTCAATCCGGCTTCCAGCATTTCGGAGCGTTCCATCCAGCGCCCGGTGAGGATGAGCGCCTGGGAAATCCGGGCGTTGTCGTAAGCCACCACATCCTCAAACCAGAGCCAGTCGTGGTCCGACACGTCCTCGAACAGTTTCAGCAGCCGTTCCGCCAGCATGGCACGCAGGCGGTTCGCCAGCAGGTCGCCGCTGAGCGTGCGCAGGTATTCATGCAGGCCCAGAATGGTAAACGCCCAGGCGCGCGGGGAGGTGAATTGCTCGACGGCGCCCACCGCGGACTCGAACAAATGCGCCGCCCACTCGCGCAGGCTGTTGCTGCGGGAGCGGCCGACGCAGGTGCCGAGGGCCCAGAGGGCGCGTCCATGACTGTCCTCCGACCCCACCTCTTCGAGCCAGGTGCGGTTGAAGGACATGAAATTGCGGAACCTTCCGGCCGACGGATCGTAGGCATTCTGCAGGAAGGCCGCATACGCCCCGGTGATCCGGTAGGTTTCCGGAAAGATGTCGTCCAGCTCGTCGAGCAGCATCATCAGAATCAGCGCCCGGGCATTGTCATCGGTGCAGTATCCGTGTTCGAAATTCGGCACCGTGAACGTGGCGTGCTGAAAGATGCCGGTCGAATCGGTGAGCCGCAGCAGATGCGCATATTTCGGCGTCGGGAGCTCGCTCCGGCGGCGGTCGAGGGTCGGCGCGGCATAGGCCGGGCGCGCGTGACGGTGTTCAAGCCGCGCGCGTTCAAAGCTGTTGACGTAAAGATGCGCCACGTTGGACCACACCATTTCGCGTCCGAGCCTGTAGGCATTCTTGCGCATGGCGTGGCGCTCGGTTTCGTTCTGCAGCAGATGGCGCACGGCGCGGGCGATGGCCGAGGCGTCATTGAAGGGCACCAGGACGCCCCGTCCGTCCGCCAGAAGCTCCGCCGCGTGCCAATACGGTGTGGAGATCACCGCCTTGCCCGCGCCGAAGCTGTAGGCCAGCGTGCCGCTGGTGATCTGCTCCTCGTTCAGATACGGCGTGATGTAGATGTCGGCCGCACCGATGAATTCCGTCAGCTCGTTGAGTCCGACAAAGCGGTTGAAAAACAGGACGTTTTTGCTGACCCCGTTCTTCTCGGCGAGGCGCTCCAGGCTCAGGCGGTAGGTCTCCCCCTGATCCCGGACGAGGTTCGGATGGGTGGCCCCGAGGATGATGTAGACCACATTGGGAAAGTCGGCGACGATTTCCGGCAGGGCGTTCAGAACGTTCTCGATGCCCTTGTTGGGTGAGAGCAGGCCGAAGGTGAGCAGCACCTGCCTTCCCTCCACACCGAACTGATCCTTGTGGAAATTGGGATCCACAAACGGCACGTCCGGAATACCGTGCGGGATGACGTCGATTTTCTCCTCCGGCACCTTGTAGATGTCGCGGAGAAACTCGACGCCCCGCTCGCTCATGACGACAAGCCGGGCGGACAACCGGATGATTTCCTCGAAGACGCGGCGCTGTTCGGGATCCGGGTTCCGCAAAATGGTGTGCAATGTGGTCACCACCGGCATCCGCAGGGCGCTCAGGGTGGCCAGCAGATGCGACCCCGCGCGGCCGCCGAAGATGCCGAACTCATGCTGGACGCTCAGCACGTCGACATTGGCCAGATTGAGAAAATCCGCCGCCCGGCCATACGCGGGCAGTTCGCGCTCGGGAATCTCAAACCGGACCTCCGGCGGGTAGTCATATCCCTCCAGCCGGTCGGTCACCGCCACCACCGGACACTGCAGGTCCGGGTAGCGCTGACTGACCGCCTGACGAAGGTCGTTCGTGAAGGTGGCGATGCCGCACTGGCGGGGCGGGTAGTCGCCCAAAAACGCAATTTTTCGAAGAGGTGTGGGAAAGTCCATGGCAGAAAACGATCACTCGATGATGCGACGATAGGGGAGCCTCGGGAAAAAATCCGACGCCCCGGACGGGGTCCAACGGCCGTTCAACGCCTCCCACCCCCTTTCCCTGGTCCTGGCGTTGCGAACGGAATGATCGGAACGATTCGATTTCCTTCGTTGATGCGATGATTTCTCCTTGGTCATACGTCAATGGAAGGTTCGAACCGGCGAAAATCGGGGCCTTCCTGGCCGAACAAACCGGGCGCACAACCCACCGGGCTGACGGCTGGTCGGGACCTCCCATTCCCGCCGGGAATTCCGGACGGATGCGATCCGGCGGATCCGTCCTGTCCTTGCAAAATAAGAAATTTTCGGAACCATGCAAGGCCCTGCAACATCCGGCCCGCCGGGCCGCAAAACGCCAACCGGGAGACCGCGTTTGCACCGCGCGGAAATTCGGTTCACATTGGACGCTTATGTCATTCGAGCTTGCTGCGACATACGAACCCCGCGGAGACCAGGCCCAGGCCATCGAGAAGCTCACGCGTTCGCTGGAAGCCGGCAACCGTCACCAGACCCTGCTGGGCGTGACCGGATCGGGCAAGACGTTCACGATTGCCAATGTCATCCGCGAGCTCAACCGCCCCACGCTGGTGATGTCCCACAACAAGACCCTGGCGGCGCAGCTTTACAGCGAGTTCAAGCAGTTCTTCCCGCGCAACGCGGTGGAGTATTTCGTCAGCTATTTCGATTATTACCAGCCCGAGGCCTACATTCCCCGCACCGACACGTACATCGAGAAGGACTCGTCGATCAACGAGGAGATCGAGCGCCTGCGCCTCTCCGCGGTCAGCTCGCTTCTCTCCCGCCGCGACACCATCGTGGTGGCCAGCGTGTCGTGCATCTACGGCCTGGCCTCGCCGGAGGATTTCCTGCAGATGCTGGTCACGATCAAGCAGGGCCAGCAGATGACCCGCGAGGCGTTTCTCGCGAAGCTTGTCGACATGCTGTACGAACGCAACGACGTGGCGTTCGGACGGGGGAAGTTCCGGGTGCGCGGCGACGTGGTCGAGGTGCACCAGGCCCAGGTCGACGACGAGGCCATCCGGGTGGAGTTTTTCGGCGACGAAATCGAACGCATCAGCCGCTTCGATCCCCTCACCGGCCATGTGAACGACACGCTGACGACGCTGACCATCTACCCGGCCAAGCAGTTCGTCACGCCCTACGACAAGCTCCAGCGGGCCGCGCGGTCCATCCGCGAGGAGCTCGAGGAACGGGTGGCGTATTTCGAACGCAACAACCAGCTCATCGAGGCCCAGCGCATCCGGCAGCGCACCGAGTTCGATCTCGAGATGATGCTTGAAATGGGATTCTGCAACGGCATCGAGAATTATTCCCGCCATCTCTCCGGGCGTCCCGCCGGCTCGCGACCCTACACGCTGATGGACTTCATGCCGGAGGACTTCCTGCTCGTCATCGATGAATCGCACGCCACCGTTCCCCAGATCGGCGGCATGTACGCCGGCGACCAGTCCCGCAAGTCGGTGCTGGTGAACTACGGTTTCCGCCTCCCCAGCGCGATGGACAACCGTCCGCTCAGCTTCGATGAATTCATGGGCATGACCAGGCAGACGGTTTACGTCAGCGCCACACCCGGTGAATTCGAACTGCGCAACAGCGTGGTGGGAAACACCTCGTACCTGCCCAATCCCGACAAGAGCTTCCGCGAACAGAAAAAGTCCGTGACCGTGCGGCTGCCGGCCGGCGCGGAATTCGATCCGCACAAACCCGGGGCGCCGCTGGTGGTCGAGCAGATCATCCGCCCGACCGGACTTCTCGATCCCAAGATCACCATCCGTCCGCTGAAGGGACAGATCGACGAAACCATCGAACTCTGCCGCCGGCGCATCGAGGCCGGGGAGCGGGTTTTGGTGACCACCCTGACCAAGCGCACCGCGGAGGACCTGGCCGACTACCTGCGGGATGTCGGCATGAAGGTGCGCTATCTGCACAGCGACATCGACACGATTGAGCGGGTGGAAATCCTGCGGGGACTTCGCGCCGGCGACTGCGACGTGCTGGTCGGCATCAACCTGCTCCGCGAAGGCCTCGACCTGCCGGAGGTTTCGCTGGTGTGCATTCTTGACGCGGACAAGGAGGGGTACCTGCGCAGCCAGACGAGCCTCATTCAGACCGCCGGGCGCGCCGCGCGCCATGTCAACGGCGAGGTGGTGCTTTTTGCCGACGAGATCACCGGCAGCATGCAGGCGCTGATCGAGGTCACCGAATACCGCCGGGCGCGCCAGATCGCCTACAACAAGGAACACGGCATCACGCCGAAGAGCGTGCAGCGGGCCGTGCAGGAAAGCCTCCACGTCGTGCTGAAGGGCAAGGAGGTCGAGCAGAGCATCGTCAGGGAATCCCCCGCCGACTTCGATCTGCACGAACTCATCCGCGAACTCGAACGCGACATGGCCACGGCCGCGGCCAATCTCGAGTACGAAAAGGCCGCCCTGCTCCGCGACCAGATCATGGAACTGAAAAACGGCGCCGGGCTTGCCAAAATCGATCCCGCCCCCGCCAAGCCGTCGAAGTATCCCGCGCGCGGACGCAAAAAAGCCGCGCGGTAGGCCCGAACCCCGGTCTTACACCTGCTCCCGACCTTGCACCGGTCTGGCAGGCGGCGGGAACGCCTGCGCAGGTGAATCAGGGGGCGGCAACCGCACGCCGCTCCCCCTGACCGGTTCAGGCAATCCGCTTCGCGGCCGCCTGGGCCTTGAGACAGAGCTCCGCGGCCTTAAACGCGTGCTCCTGGGTCATGGCGTTTTCCGTCCGGTTGAGGACGTCGAGGATCAACTGTCCGAAGAACGGATATCCGACGCGGCCCCTGCAGGGAATGTGGTGTTCGCGCTGGCCGTCCACGAGATAGAGATGATCGCCCTCGGGATCGTCCGCCGCCACCTGCAGGTATTTGCGAAGCTCGATGTATCCCTTGGTGCCGAGGATGACGGTGCGTCCGTCGCCCCAGGTGCGCAGGCCGTCCGGCGTGAACCAGTCCACGCGATAATATCCGGACGCCCCGTTGTCGGCGGTGAGCGACGCCTCGCCGAAATCCTCCAGCTCGGGATATTCCGGATGGCCAAAATTGCCGACCGCGGCGTGGTTCACCGTGGCGTCCTTCGCGCCGGTGTAATGGAGGAACTGCTCACTCTGGTGGCTGCCGATGTCGCAAAGGATGCCGCCGTATTGTTCGCGGTTGAAAAACCACGACGGACGCGAAGCGGCTTTGAGCCGGTGCGGTCCGAGGCCCAGCGTCTGAACCACGCGTCCGATCACACCGTCCCGGACCAACTGGTCGGCGAGAACCGCACATTCCACGTGCAGGCGCTCGCTGTAATAGACCATGTATTTCCGTCCGGTGCGCGCGGCGGTCTCCCGCGCGACCGCCAGCTGGTCCAGTGTGGTGAACGGCGTCTTGTCCGTGAAATAATCCTTCCCGGCCTCCATCACGCGACAGCCGAGCGGACCGCGCAGATTCGGAATGGCGGCCGCGGCGACAAGCTTCACCTCCGGGTCGTCGAGGATCGTCTCCAGGCTCGGCGCGGGTCGGGTTCCCGGGTATTTTTTGCAGAACTCCGCCACGCGGTTGGGATCGGAGTCATACACCCACTTCAACACGCCCCCCGCCTCAATCAGGCCGTTACACTGACCGAAGATGTGACCGTGGTCGAGATGGGTGGCGGCAAAGACAAAATCCCCGGGCTGGCAAACCGGAGCCGGCTTGCCCTGCGGGGCGTAGTTCATTCCATCGGATCGGGACATGGCAATCAGCTGATTAGGTTGGTTTTGATGTATTCGAAGCTCTGGCGGAGGGACTCCATCGGATCGCCCGGACAGACGTCCTGCTCGACAATGAACCACCGGCAGCCCGAGCGTTCCGCGGCGGCAATGATGCGGGAGAAATTCAGATTGCCCGCGCCGATCTCGCAGAAGGCGTGCTGGCTCTCGTTCGTGATCTGATAGTCCTTGAGGTGGAGGAGCGGCAGGCGGCCGGCCAGTTTTTCGCACCACTCCACGTTGTCGCCCCCGCCGTAGTGCACCCAGAATGTGTCAAGCTCGGCCTGAACGTGCTTCGGATTGGTCCGGCCGAAAATCCGTTCGAAAATCGTTTTGCCGCCCAGCTTGCGGAATTCGTGTTGGTGATTGTGGTAGCACAGCGTGAGTCCCGCCGCGGCCATGGCGGCGCCGGCCTTGTCGAGTTTGTCGATCATTTCATCCACCGCCGCTTCGCTCGAAAAATCGACCCCCGCCGGGAAGGGATAGGCGGTGAATTTACAGCGAAGTTTCTGGAGGCGTTCGATGACCTTTTCGGTCTCATCGAGGATGACCGGACCCGGTTCGTGCGTGGCGCAGCAGACGAGGCCTTCGCCGTCGAGGATCCGGTTGAGTTCCTCCTCGGCGATGGGGCCCATTCCGCTGACCTGCACGGCGGTGTATCCGATTTCGCGCACGCGGCGGAGAGTGGCGGCAATGTCGGCCGGCGTCTTCAGCAGATCCCGGCAGGTGTAGAGTTGGGCGGCGACTTGGTCGATTTTCATAGGATTTAGACGAGATAATTTCCGGCGGAACCCCGGTAGGGAACCACGCGCTTTTTCCCGCGGGACTCCGCCACGCGCCGCCGGAGAAAGGCGGCGTAGCACGACGGGGAAACCGGCAACTGCACGGTCCGGTCCTCAAAAGCGGAAAGCAGGATGGCATTGATCAACTCCACGGACCCCAGTCCCTCCTCCGCCGGCGCAACCAGGGGTTCTCCGCGGAGGATGGCGTTGACGAAATTGCGCAGGGTGGCCGCGTGTTGCCCGCCCGGCGGCCGGATGCGGTCGACGGGAATTTCGATCCGCCAAAAATCGGGCGGACGGTATCCTTCGTGCGAAGTGTCGCTGTAGGCCCGCGTTTCCATCTCGTTGCGCAGGAAGGTGAGTTTTTTGTTTTCGAGGGTCAGACGGCCCCGTTCGCCCGAAATTTCCAGCCGGTTGATGCCGGGCGCCTCGCCCGTGGAGGTCACAAAGACCCCCGTCGTCCCGTCGGGGTATTCCAGCAGGGCGCTGACATCATCCTCCACCTCGATGTCATGATGGGCCCCGAAGCGGCAGAGGGCCCGCACGCGGGCGGGCGGACCGAAAATCCAGTGCAGCAAATCGAGATTGTGCACCGCCTGGTTGAGCAACACGCCGCCGCCCTCCCCGGCCCAGGTCGCCCGCCAGCCTCCGGAATCATAATAGGCCTGGCTGCGGAACCAGTCCGTGATGGTCCACTGGATGCGCCGGATCGCCCCCAGTTCCCCTCCCTGCACCATTTCCCGGACCTTGCGGAACGCCGGGTCCGTGCGCTGATTGAACATGGCGGCGAACACCTGGCACGGATCGGTATGCGCGCGGAGGAGCCTGAGCGCATCGGCCACATGGACCGAGATTGGTTTTTCCACGAGCACATGCAGGCCGGCCTTGAGGGCCGCGATGCCGATGGTGGTGTGGCTGTAGTGCGGCGTGGCGATGAGGACGGCGTCGATGAGTCCCGAACGGAAAAGCTCCCGATGGGAGGTGAAGGCGGGAAGGCCCTCAAAGGCGGCCAGACGCGCGGGGTCAACATCGCAGACCGCCGCCAGTTCGCAGTCGGGGATCGTCCCGCCGAGGACCGTGCGGGCGTGGTATCCCCCCATCGCTCCCACCCCGACGATCCCCAAACGAACCGGACCAGCCTGGGCGGGGGATTTCATGAGCCGGCAGTATCAGCTTCGGAGCAAAACACGGCAAGACTAGCTTCCGAAGGACTTGGAAAAATCCTGGACCGGAACGGACTTCACAACCTTCTTCTTTTTGAAGCGCGAGGTGGCGATGAGCTTCTTCAGCCGAGCCTCGAACTTCGACGCCGAGATCGGCAGGTCGACCGTCTTGTTTTCCAGAGAGGAAAGCAGGATCGCATTGCCCAGTTCGACCGAATGAATGCCTTCCGCCGCGGGGGCAATGAGTTTTTCACCGTCCAGAATCGCGTTGGTGAAGTTCTTCAGAATGCCCAGATGCTGCTCGCCCTTCTGCTGGACGGGAATCTCCACGTTCCAGACGGGCGGCCTGCCGAAAAGCTCGTCGGTGGTCCGGCTGAACTTGCTCATCGGAATCTCGTTCCGGATGAAATGCAGAGTCCCCTTTTCATAAACCAGACGGCCGTTCTCGCCGGAAATCTCCAGACGGTTCGCCCCCGGCGCTTCGCCCGTGGACGTGATGAAGACGCCGGTCATGCCGTTCTTGTATTCAAAATACGCCGTCACGTCGTCCTCGACCTCGATGTCGTGGTATTTGCCGAAGTGGCAGAACCCCCGCACCTTGTCCGGCAGGCCGAAAATCCACTGATACAGGTCGAGATTGTGCGGACACTGATTGAGCAGCACGCCGCCGCCCTCCCCGGCCCAGGTCGCCCGCCAACCCCCGGAGGCGTAATAGGCCTCGGTGCGGAACCAGTCCGTGATGGTCCAGGTCACGCGCCGGATCTCCCCGAGCGCCCCGTCGCGCACCAGTTCGCGGATCTTCCGGTAGTAGGAATCGGTGCGCTGATTGAACATCGCCGCAAAAACCTGCTTCTTCGACTTGTGCGCGGCGATGAGACGCTGGCAGTCCGCCTTGTGCACGGAAATGGGTTTCTCCACGAGCACATGCAGGCCGGATTTCAGGGCGGCGATGCCGATCGTGGTGTGGGAATAGTGCGGCGTCGCCACCAGGATGGCGTCGATCTCCCCGGAGGAGATCATCCCGTCGCTGTCGGTGAAGGTCCGGACGTTTTCGTAGCCCTTCAGTTTTTCCGGGTTTTCATCACAAACCGCCGTCAGCCGGCAGCGCGGTACCCTGCCGGCTTGCAGCGCGGCGGCGTGGTTCCGGCCCATGTTTCCCAGACCGACGATCCCGAGGCGAAGTTCTTTCATAAGCAATGCGGAGAGAAAAAGACGATGACAGCGTGTCCAAACACGTGTTAGGTGAATTGGAGGGTGCCGTCAATATGAATAATAAGTCCCCGATTCAATCCACCGCCCAACTTGCCCGCCGCCTTGGTCTGTCACGCTGGACGGTGTCGCGTGCGCTCAACGGTCAGGCGGGGGTTTCCCCGCGCACGGCGGAGCGGATCCGGGAGGCGGCCCGGCGGGAGGGATTCACCCCCAGCCTGCTGGGCAGCGGCCTGCGCACCGGGCGCACCAATCTGGCGGGCATCTGCCTGCCCGACCTGGAGGACTATTTCCTTACCACCAAGATCACCAGCCTGCAGGAGGCGCTGCGCGAGAGGGGGCTGCATCCCCTGTTTCAGATCACCGGCAGCGCGGAGGAGGAAAATGAAACGCTGGCCCGTTTTGCCGCCATGCGCTGCGCCGGGGTGGTGATGATTGCGTCCAACCTGGATGACGACGCCCCCGGAATCCGCAAACTGGCCGGACAGGACATTCCCTTCGTGCGCATCGACCCGGTGAGCGCGACGGCCGGCGCCTCCATCTCGACGGACCGCCGGCGCGCCATTTCGGAGGCCATGAAAGCGCTGCACGCCCTCGGTCATCGCCGCGTGGTCGCGGCGGGTTTTTCGACAGCGACCTCCTACGGGCGTCAGCGCATCGCCGGGTTGCGCGACGGATGCCGTCAGCTGGGATGGGATTTTTCGCGGGACGTGTACATTTTGACCCCGGAGGCGGACCTGGACGATTTCACCGGCGGAAGCCGTCTCGGCCGGGCCTATTTGGCCCTGCCCCAACGCGTTTCCGCCATCCTGGCCGTCAACGACCGCGTGGCGACAAGTCTCATGCGGGAATTGCACGCCGCGGGCCTGCGCGTGCCCGGAGACGTTTCCCTGATCGGCTACGACAACGCGGACTTCAGTCCCTACACCCACCCGCCCCTGGCCACGATCGATCCCCAGGTGAACGAACTGATTCGGGGAGCCGTGGAAATGCTCGGGGCAAACGACCGCAGCGCCTCGAAACGGGTCCGTCCGCGGCTCGTTCCGCGTGATTCCCTCGGTCCCGCGCCCCGGACCCCGCCCTGACGAAAATTTTGCCTTTTTTAGTTTAACATCGCCGTGTGTTCTGTGGAGTATGGACGATTACTCCGAGAACTGAAAAACCGACACCACCCTCCTATGGCTTGTTCATGAGTACCACGAAGTTCCTTGCGACGCTGTTTGCCGTACTGATTGCCCTTTCCTTCATCGCCTCCGTGTGGAAGCCCAAGGAAACGGTGGACGGCAAGATTCCCCTGACCTGGGTGAGTGACAACAACCCGGCCCGCACGGCGCAAATCAACGCCTTTAACGAGGAAAATCCCGGTCTGTATCTGCGGCTCGATTACGGAAACACGGGCGTCCAGAAAGTCATTCTCCAGTCCGCCAGCGGCGTGGGGCCCGACATCTTCGATTTCGGCGACGAACAGATGGAGGCCTACGTCGGAGCCGGCGTTCTTTGGGATGTCACGGAGGCCGCCGAAAAAATGGGCTTCTCCGGCAAGGAGGCCGGCTGGCCGGGCGGCGTCAACACCTACACCTATCAGGGCCGCCAGTATGGCTTCCCCTGCAACACCGGGTGTCAGATCCTGATTTTCAACAAGAACGTCTTTGACCATTTCGGCGTCCCGTATCCGGAGAAGGGCAAAATCATGACCTGGGACGAATTCTTTGAACTCGCCCAGAAGGTCAACTCCCACACCAACCCCACGGGGGCCAAGGGGCGGCAGATTTTTGCCATCACCGGCCTGGACTGGCGCCAGTTCTTTGATTCGCAGCGCGGGGAATTTTTCGACGAGAACGGGCTCCCCAACATCCTGAACAATCCCGCGCTCCGGAAGGCCCTCGAACTGCACCGCGACGTGATCTACAAATACCGGCTTTCGCCGACCTCCGTCGAGGCCAAGCAGATGGCCGGCATGGGTGGCTGGGGATCCGGCAATCTGAACCAGTTTGCCGCGGGCCGTTACGCCATGCTGGTCAGCGGCCACTGGTCCCTCATCGCCTTCGGGCGGGCCTACGACAAACAGATGGAGGCGCTGCAACAGAAGGGAATCTCCCCCGAAAGCATCACCAATCCGCTGGAACGGCCCCTGCGTCTCGGCGCCGTTCTGTGCCCCCATTTTGCCGGGCGGCCCGCCTGCTACCGCGTGTCCAGCCGGTCCGCCGGCATCAACTCACGGAGCCCGCACCGGGAGGAGGCCCTGAAGTTTCTCCAATACCTCGCCGGTCCCACGTATTCGAGACTGCTGAATGAGGAGGCGGACTTTCTTCCCGGCAATCCGAAATACGCCGAACTCGGGGTCCAACCCGGTCCGGCGGACCTGGCCCGTCCGGAATTGCAGGACGCGACGGTCGAAGCCATGAACCACGGCTATGTGCCGCGTTACAGCCCGTTCCTCTTCACCGGGGATGTGCTGCGGGTGTTGAGGTCCCAGATCTCCCGCCTGGAAAGCAATCCCAACGTCACCACGGACGACATGCTGAAAGCCGCCAACTCCGAACTCAACACCCTGTTGCGTCGAAATCTCGAGCGAAACGCGGACCTCCGCAAACTGTTCATCGAGCGCTTCGGCGAGGAAACCTTCAAGCAACTCTGATGAATAAAGCCGTCCAACGCCGCCAGCTGCTCATCGCCCTTCTGTTTCTGGGGCCCAACCTCCTCGGGTTCCTCGTTTTCACCCTCGGTCCGATTCTCATCAGTCTCGCCGGCAGCTTCACGACGTGGAGTCTGAGACCGTCGGTTCCGCTGCGTTTCATCGGAATCCAGAACTACATCGACCTCTTCACGGATCCGAACTTCTACTTCTATTTCTACAACACCATTTATCTTCTGCTGGCCATGCCGATCAGCATCGGCGGCTCGCTGGCCCTGGCGGTGTTTCTCAGCCAGAAGCTGGAGTTGAGGGGGCCGCGGGCGGCCGCCCGGCTGTCGCTCATCTCCGCGATCATCACCGCGGTGGTCTGCAGTGTCCTGTTTTTGGCCGGCTCAGGGAGCATCGCCCTCGTGCTGCTCGCCCTGGGACTCATCACCTGTGTGGGTCTTTATTTCGGCTCCATCGGATACCGCACCTTTTATTACCTGCCGCACTTCACGGCCGGCGCGGGCACGATCCTGCTGTGGATGCAGCTCTACAATCCGAACTTCGGCCTCATCAACCAGGTCCTCGGGCAGCTCGGCATTCCCGGTCCCGGCTGGCTGACCAGCACGAAGTCGCTGCTCGGTTTTCTGCCCCTGCCGGAGCATTTCAACAACGGCGGATTCGGACTCGGCGCCCGCGAGGCCATCATGATCATGGGCATCTGGGCGTCGATCGGCGGCAACAACATGGTCCTGTATCTCGCCGGCATCTCCAACATCCCCCCGGAGCTTTACGAGGCTTCCGACATCGACGGGGCCAACGGCTGGCAGCGTTTCCGTTACATCACCTTCCCGCAGCTCATGCCCACGACCTTCTTCATCGTCGTCATGGGAATCATCGGCGGATTGCAGGGCGGTTTCGAAACGGCGCGCCTCATGACCGAGGGCGGACCGGCCGGCACCACCACCACCCTCAGCTACTACATCTACACCCAGGGCTTCGAACGCCTCGACCTCGGGTACGGCGCGGCCGTCGCCTGGGTGCTCTTCATCATCATCATGGTCGTCACGCTCATCAACTGGCGCTACGGCAACCGCGAAACTGCTGACTGAATCCCATCATGGAATTTCGCACCCTTCTCAAGCACATCGGCCTGATCCTCATCGCCATCACGATGACCGTGCCCTTCCTCTGGATGCTGGGCACGAGCATCAAGCCGCACCACGAGGTCGAGGAACTCAGCCTCGTCCCGCGCCATCCCCAGCCGGAAAACTACGCCATCGTGCTGCGCCAGAAACCGGATCCCTACACCGGCAAGTATCTCGATTTGAATTTCCCCAAGTGGTACTTCAACAGCATCTTCATCGCGTCGTGGGTGACCATCCTCCAGGTGCTCACCAGCTCGATGGCCGCCTATGCGTTCTCCCGGCTGCACTGGCCCGGTCGCGACAAGGTGTTTCTCCTCTATCTCGGCACCATGATGATCCCCGGCATGGTCACCATGCTGCCGAACTACCAGATCATGGTCGGCCTGAAATTCGTCAACACCTACCAGGGACTGATCATTCCGGCGGCCTTCTCGGCCTTCGGCACCTTCCTGCTCCGGCAGTTCATGCTGGGCATTCCCCGCAGTTATGACGAGGCCGCGGAGATCGACGGGGCCAACCACCTGCAGACCTTTCTCGACGTCATCCTCCCGATGGCCCGTCCCGGCCTCATCGCGCTGTCCATCTTCACCTTCCTGGGCAACTTCCAGTCCTTCTTCTGGCCGCTGGTCATGGTGAAGGATGACGCCATGCGCACGATCCCGATCGGGTTGCTCAGCTTCCAGGGTCAGTATGGACAGCAGACCGAACTGATCATGGCGGCGACCGTGATGAACGTCATCCCGCTCATCATCCTCTTCGTGGTGATGCAGAAGCAGCTCATCTCGGGCATCCAGCTCGGCGGCGTGAAGGGCTAGTCCCTCCGCATCTCCCTCGGGGTTTTCGCTTTGACGGCGGCGGGCGGTTCCTTTCATTCTGACGCTCCCATGAACATCACACGTTCCGAGGAAAATGGCGTGACGGTGCTCGCCTTTGCGGGTCGTCTGGACACCTCGACCACCGCGGCGGCCGACCAGGCCTTCGCCGCGGAGCTCGCCGCCGGCGCAAAAAACTTCGTGTGGGATTTCGCCCAGCTCACCTACATCAGCAGCGCCGGCCTTCGGAGCGTCCTTCAGGCGCTCAAGCAGGTCCATGCCCGCGGGGGGAAACTCGCCGTCTGCTCGCTTTCCCACAATGTCCACGAGGTCTTCGACATCTCCGGATTCAAGTCCCTGCTGACCATCTGTCCGGACCGGGCGGCGGCGGTGGCGGCCGTCGGCTGAAGGGGATCCCCCCTTCTGTTTTCGGACGGGGAATCTGCCGCGACGGACCGGGTCAAAAATTCTTTCCAATCCGGCAACGGCTGACATTCTTTCGCCTCGCATGCTGGCAACCCTTCGACGTCTGGCACTCGGATTGATTCTCATCGCGGGTGCCTCCGCGCTCCTGCTTCTTTCCGACCTGGGTTCCCGCATGAATGCGCGCAGGCACGACCAGGCCGGGGACCGGCCCACGCGGAAAATCGCCGTGCTCCAGCATGCCTCGCAGGCGATTCTGGACGAGAGCCGTGAGGGGCTTTTCGCCGGGCTGGCCGAGCGCGGCTGGAGGGAGGGGGAAAACCTGATGGTGAAACGCTTCAACGCCGAGGGCGACATGACCGTCGCCCAGGCCATCGGCCGCGAGATGGCCAACGGCGGCAACGACCTGCTTGTCACCATCAGTACGCCGTCCCTCCAGGTTGTGGCCAATGCCAATCGCGCCACCCGCGTGCCCCATGTCTTCGGCATTGTCACCGACCCGGCGGCCTCCGGGGTCGGCATCAACAGCCCGACCGACCATCCCGCCTGGCTCACCGGCCACGGCACCATGCAGCCCGTCCGGCAGGCCTTCGAAACGGCCCGGTCCCTCAATCCCTCCCTCAAATCCGTCGGCGTGGTGTACAACGCCGGCGAGGCCAATGCGGTGGCCCAGATCGTTCTCGCGCGCAAGGTGTGCGAGGAACTGGGCATCACGCTCACCGAGGCGACGGTGGACAATTCCGCCGGGGTCGGCGAGGCGGCCGCCGCCGTCGTCGCCCGCGGACCCGATGCGTTCTGGGTGTGCGGCGACGTGACGGTTCTCACCGCCATCGACGCCGTCATGGCCGCGGCCAAAAAAGCCGGCGTGCCCGTCTTCACGGTGATTCCCCCCAACGTCAAACGCGGCGCGCTTTTCGACCTGGGCGCCGATTACCGCGAGGTGGGCCGGCTGACCGGACTGCTGGCGGGGGATGTTCTCAACGGCACGGATCCGGCGACGGTGCCCGTGGACAACGTCGTGCCGGAAATCCTCACGCTCAACCTGCAGACGGCGGCCCAGCTGGGCGGCGCCTGGAAAATTCCGGACAAGCTCCGGACCAAGGCGCGGCTGGTGATTGATGAAAACGGCCGGGAAATCCGGGACGTCGCGCCACCCGCCGCGGGAGCACCCAATCCCTCCGGCAAAAAATGGAAGATTGCGGTCATTCTTTACAACGAATCCCCGCCCGCGGAGGAAACCGTGGAGGGAATGGCGGAGGGCTGGAGGGAAAGCCCGCTCGTCGAAGGCCGCGATTACACGGTGAAAACCCGCTGCGCCCAGGGGGACATGTCCGCCATTGCCGGCATGCTGCACGCCGCCGTCACCGAGGGCGCCGACCTCATTGTTCCCCTCTCCACCCCGACAATGCAGGCCGCCATCAACAAAATCCGCCAGACCCCCATCGTCTTTTCGCTGGTCGCCGATCCCGTCATCGCCGGCGCGGGAAAGAGCTTCACCGACCACCTGCCCAATGTGACGGGCGTCTCGGTGATGGCGCCCTTCGGCGAAATGCTGGATCTGCTCGAAAAATATTATCCGCAATACAGGCGCCTCGGCACGCTCTTCTGTCCGTCGGAGGTCAATTCGGTTGCGCTCAAGGACGTCTTCGAGGCCGAATGCAAAAAACGCGGATTCGTTCTTGAGGCCGTGGCCGCCAACTCACCGGGCGAACTGCCCGAGGCGGCCCTTTCGCTGGTGTCGCGTCCCATCGACGCGGTCATGCAGATTTCCGACAACCTCTCCAGCGCGGGTTTCACCGCCATAACCAAGGCCGCCCGCCAGGCGCGCAAACCCCTTTTCAGCCTCAACAGCACCACGGTTCCCCTCGGCGCCGCCGTCGCCATGGGGCGCGACTACCGCACCGCCGGCAAGGCCACGGTCGGACTGATCGAACGGATCATCCGCGGCGAGAATCCCGCCTCGATTCCGTTCATCCTGCCCCCGCGGGTGGTACTGACGGTCAGCCTGCCCAACGCCCGCGCCACCGGCATGACCATCCCCGGGGAACTGAAAACCGAAGCCGACACGGTGATCGAATGACGCCGGCCCCCTGACGGAAGACCATGGAAATCACTTCGCAAAAATCCGGAGACATTCTCGTCATCACTCTCGCCGGCCGGCTCGACGCCAGTTGGTGCGGCACGGTGGAAAAGGCGCTCACCGGGGCCGTGCGGGACGGCGAACACCGCATCCATCTCGACATGGAGCAGGTGGATTACATCAGCTCGGCCGGACTGCGCGTCCTGTTCGGCGTCTACAAACAACTCCTTTCCATCAAGGGCGAACTCGCCATTCGCAATCCCTCGGCCAACGTCCGCTCCGTGCTGCAGATGGTCGGCATCAGTTCGCTGATCGCCTCCGGCGGGACGGCGACCGGGCCGGACGGGGAAAAGGGCCGCGCCCACACCTCCACACAGGCGGAATATGAGGTTTTTTCCTGCGACCGTTCGCCCTTCCGCCTCGCCGCCGTGGGCGCCCCTTCGTTCCTGCTGGGACAGGATTCGACGGAACCCGCGCTGAGACGTTTCGACCACTCGACGTTTGCGGTGGGCATCGGCGCGCTGGGATCCGACCTGGCCGACAACCGGAAACGTTTCGGCGAGTTTCTGGCCGCTGCCGGCGCCGCCGCCTTTCAGCCGGCGGACGTCTCCGCGCGTCCGGACTTTGTCCTCAGCGAAGGTCAGCTCGTGCCGGAGGGCCATCTCCCGCTGGGACTGGTGGGGGAGGGAAAATTTTCCCTGCTGGCGCGTTTTGCCGCGCGCCGGGAGGCGCGGACGGTCGGGCTTTCCGAACTGGCCGCCACCGCACTCGAACTGGCCGGTTCCTCCGTCGTCGCCCTGGTCGCCGTCGCCGAAACCGCCGGTCTGGTGGGGGCCTCGCTGCGCAAATCGGTGACGGAGCCCGGCTCGCCGGACCGCTTTGAATTTCCCCGCATCCGGGACTGGCTGTCCTTTTCCGCGGAGCGGGTTTTCCGCGAATCCACCTGCCTGGTGGTCGGCGTCGCCGCCCGCGAAGGCTCGCCGTTCCAAACGCTCCTCCGGTCGCACAGCGCCGTGCAGGGTCATTTCCACGCCGCCGCCTTCCCGTATCGCCCCTTGCAGAAGGGCCGCATCGATCTCGCCGAATCCGTGGCCGGCCTGTTTGACTCCCACGCCCTGCAGGCGGTGCTTCACCTGCTTTGCGATCCGCGGGAAATCCACGGCGCCGGCGAGAGCGAATTCCTACGCGGCGCCCTCTGGATTGCCCCGGTTGAACCGACGAACCCATGACCCTTCTCCTCGGCGCACTCACCATCGGACTGATCCTCTCGCTGCTGGCGATGGGGGTTTTCATTTCCTTCCGCATCTTCGAGATGCCGGACATCACCACCGACGGCTCCATCACCCTCGGCGCGGCCGTCACCGCCGTACTTCTGGTCAACGGCACCAATCCGTTCCTGGCTACGGCCGCCGGCGCGGCGGGCGGTGCGGTGGCCGGCGCCATCACCGGCGTGCTCCATACCAAGTTCAAGATCAACTCGCTGCTCGCCGGCATTCTGGTGATGACGGCGCTTTATTCGGTGAATCTCCACGTCATGGGCCGCAGCAACGTCCCGCTCATGCAGGCGCGCACGCTCGGCAGCCACGCGGAGGATTTCGGCCGCCGGCTCCTCGGCACGGACACCGTGCATTTCCTGGGCTGGCCGGTGACCGCCTCCGACGCCGCCCTGCTGGTGTTCGCCCTGCTGGCCGCGGTGGTTTCCGGCGTGGCGCTTTATCTCTTTTTCCGAACGCATGTGGGAACGGCCATGCGCGCGACGGGGGACAATGCGCAGATGATCCGCGCTCTGGGCGGCAATGTGGAGGGGTACATCGTGCTTGGGCTGGCCCTGTCGAACGCCCTGGTTGCGCTCTCCGGCTCGCTCCTGGCCCAGTATCAGGGCTTCGCCGACGCCCAGATGGGCATCGGCATGATCGTGTGGGGTCTGGCCAGCGTGATCATCGGCGAGGCGCTGACCGGCGCCCGCAGTCTCGGCCTGACCATCGTCGGCGCGATCATGGGCTCGATCCTCTTCCGCCTTCTCGTCGCCATCGCCCTGCGCTGGGGGCTCGATCCCAACGACCTCAAACTCATCACCGCCGTCTTCGTCTTTGCCGCCCTGGTCCTGCCGGGACTGATCGGAAAACTGAAACGAAAATCGGCTTTCTCCGGCCCCGCCCCCCGTTAACCCCGTCCCTGCCATGCTTGAGCTCACCGGCATTCGCAAAACCTTCAATCCCGGCACGGTCAACGAGGTTCGCGCCCTCCAGGGGGTCGACCTGACGATCGACGAAGGCTCGTTTGTCATCGTTCTGGGCATGAACGGCTCCGGAAAATCCACCCTGCTCAATGCGGTGGCGGGTTCGTTTTTTGTCGACGAGGGCACCATCCGCCTGGCGGGCCACGATGTCACGCGCTGGCCGGAACACCGCCGGGCCCGCCTGATCGGACGCGTCTTCCAGAATCCCTTCAGCGGCACCGCGCCGTCCATGTCGATTGCGGAGAACTTCGCCCTGGCTACCCGGCGCGGGCGCGCGCGCGGACTCGGCTGGGCGTTGTCCGGCAGCCTGATGAAACCGCTGCGCGAGCGCATCGCGAGTCTGCGCATGGGGCTGGAGGACCGGCTCGACAATGCCATCGGGTCGCTGTCCGGCGGTCAGCGTCAGGCCCTCACCCTGCTGATGGCGACCTGGCTGAAGCCGCACCTGCTCCTTCTTGACGAACACACCGCCGCCCTCGATCCCAAGAGCGCCGACCAGGTGATCACCCTCACCAACGAGGTGGTCCAGCGCGACCGCCTCACGACTCTCATGGTCACCCACTCCATGCAGCAGGCCGTCAGTCTCGGCGACCGCATCATCATGATGAACCGCGGTCAGGTGCTCCACGATTTTCGCGGGGCGGAAAAAAAACGCCTTCGTCCGGAGGATCTCATCGACCGCTTCAACGAAGTGCGCGCCCGCGAGCAACTCGACGAAGGCGCGGCGGAGATGCTGCGGGCCAACTACATCTGAGGCGGACCCTTACGGTCCGGGCGCCCCGTCCGCGGGGACCGACCGGAGCGCCTTCCGCCGCAGGATCGCACGCAGGACGTCCGCCTGTTCCTGCGTCACCAGCATCGATTTCACCACGCGGTCGGGGTCCGCGTAAATTTCCTCCAGCCCGATCGCCTGATCCAAGGCCGCCTCGGCGTCGGCGGGCCGGCCCAATTTTTCCAGCGTCACCGCGGCACCAGCCCAGACGTTGGGCTTTTTCCCCCGGGTGAGTCGGACCGCCTTGTCAAAGACCTTCAGGGCCTCGGTGTAGTTTCCCTCCTCGAGCAGGGCATAAGCCAGATTGTTGGCCGCCGTATCGGAATGGGGCGACTTCGCAAAGGCATCGGTCCAGAGATTCAGGGAATTGGCAAACACCTCCTCCCGCCGCACCGTCATGCCGGCCAGAACCCCGATTCCGCAGACGGCAACCGCCAGCAGGACGGCATGCACCCTGCGCCATCGGAGGGTGAAGAGGAGCACGCCGCACAGGGTCATCGCCAGCCCCGCCATCGGCAGATAAAGGTAACGGTCGGCCACCGGACGATAGATGGGAATGAAATTCGAAACCGGCGCCAGTCCGAGCCAGAACATCGCCAGGCCCAAGGCCGCGATCCGGCTCTTCCATGCGGCGAGTCCCTGGGCGAGCAAAAACACCGCAAGGATGGCGACCATGGCCGCCGTGGAAAGCGCACGAACATTCTGGGCGACATAATCCGCGGACAGTCCCGTCGGCCAAAAAAGCGACCGGATCTGAAACGCCCAGATGTAAGGCTGGATCAGAAAGACCGTTTTCAGGGAGCCGCCGAGATAGGCCGGCTTGTGGAGAAAAATCTCCGACTCGTCGGGCTGCAGCGCAAACCGCGCCGCAAAGAAAAGGCCCGCGAGTGCCAGCGCCCCACCGGACACCGCCAGCCAACGCCGCAGCGGGGTTTCCCCGCGGAAAAGCAGTCCGCACCCCAGAAGGAGAAACGGGGCGGCGACGCCGGTTTCCTTGGAGGCGCAGGCCAGCGGCACGGCGGCCAGACATCCCGCCAGGGTCCAGACCCCGGCCTTGTCATTGACCCATCGGAAGGCGAGCAACAGCGAAAGCAGCAGAAAGAACGTGGCCAGCACGTCCTCGCGCGAACTCACCTCCGCCACCGGCTCGACCAGCACGGGATGCGCCGCAAACACCAGGGCCGCCAGCGCCGCAGTCCAACGCGCCGCGGAGTTGCCCGGACCCAGCCGCGCCAGCAGCAAAAAAAGCAGCGCGGCATTGGCGGCGTGCAGCAAGTTGCTGGTGAGGTGGTACCCGAAGGGATTTTTCCCCCAGAAGAGCGCGTCCACCATGAGGGAGAGCAGTTGCATCGGACGGGTGCCGTCGAGGACATCCTGGGCAAGAACACGGAAGCTCAGGACGTCGGCAAAATGGGAGCGGTCGTGCAGATAGTCGTCGATGACGATTTGCGCCTGGGCGTCGTACACAAACCCGGACCGGAGTGACGGCAGGTAAAGCAGAAAGGAGAACAGGCCGACCGCAAAGGCCAGCCAGGCGACGGCGGGTTGGGAAGGTCGGGGTGGAATAGAAGCGCGGGGAGTCCCCTGCGGGTCGCCCCGCCGTCCGCGGGAACCTTTTCGCCTTCCCTTCTTCACGGATGACCAAAAAGCCGGCGTTGTTTGATAATCTCGGCGACCTGGGGGGAAACCATCTTCTGCCAGGCGGGATCCCCGGCGCGGATGAGGGCCAGCACCTCCGGCGCGCGGATGGTGAGATATTCCGGATGATAGTTTTCCAGCGCCTCGATGAAGCCGTTTTCCAGGAGGTGGGTGTAAAGATGCCGCAGATGCGGCGCGACGCGGAAGTTGTGCGCGGTGACCAGTTCGCCGTCCGGCTTGAGCAGCGGGTAGACGTACAACTTGACCCCGTTTTTGAAGAGGCGTCCCAGGCCCTCCAGGATGCCGCCCTCGAGGTCGCGGTAATATTGTTCGTCGAAAATTTCCGCCATGGCCGGCACGCCAAGCGGCAGCCCCACCATCGCGTCGGTGTAGCGCGTGAGGTAGTTCACCAGGCGGTGGTATTCCCCGTAATTGGAGATCAACACCGTGCGGCCGATGGTGCCGAGCATGTCCACGCGGTTCAGGAAGTCGCGCAGGTCGAGCTCCCCGTGGGCGAGGAGATTTTTCATGGTCATCTCCATGAGAATTTCCGGCTCCTGATCCTTCACCGCCTCCTCCCGGAGGAACAGGGCCCGGGCGCAGTCGAGCATGTCGTTGGTGACCAGAGTCACCGGCCGGAAACTGCCGCGTTCGACAAGCAGGGGTTTTTTGTAAAAGGCGTCGGCGGCATTGACCACCTCGCCGTCCGCCCGAAAGAGCGCGGCCTTGGTGAGGCCCTGAAGGACCAGCTCCAGGGCCATGATGCGATTGTCGACCTCGACAAATTTCGGCCCGCTGAAGCGGATCATGTCCACCTCGATGCGGCCCGGGGCGAGATCGTCGAGCAGCGCGCCGATAATCGCCTTGGGATCGTGCGAAAGATAAAACGCCGCGTGGATGAGATTCACCCCCACGATGCCCAGCGCCTCCTGCTGCTGGAGGTTGTGGGGATCCAGCATGCGCACGTGGATGATGATGTCGTTGACCGGGGCGCGGGGTTCGGCCTGAAAACGGATGCCCATCCAGCCGTGGGATTCCTCGTGCCGGCGGAAGCTGCGCGCCGCCACCGTGTCGGCAAAGGCAAAAAACGTGCGTTCGGCACCGACCTTCGGATCGAGACGCTCGACGATCAGGTCAAATTCATGCCGGAGCATGCTGTCGAGGCGCGCGCGGCTGACATACCGCCCGCTCGCGCCGTAAATCGCATCGCTGAACGACATGTCGTAGGCCGAAATGGTCTTGGCCACCGTGCCGGCGGCCCGGCCCACGGAAAAAAACCGCCGCGCGACCTCCTGTCCGGCGCCGATCTCCGCAAAGACCCCGTAGATTTTGGGATCGAGATTGATCTCCAATGCCTTCTTGTTTGCCTGCTGATCCAAACCCGGCGTCATGCCCGCAGTATTCTCGGAAGCCGGCGGTGCGGCAACACCTTGGTTGCCGGAACGGAAGGCACCGCCCGCGTTTGGACCCTATCCGCGAGGTTTTTGTGCCAGCAGCGTCAAGCGCGGCCACCACCAGACGATCCGTCCCTCCTCGGTGGCGATGGAGAAAACCCGGCGCGCGGCCCCGGGCGCCCCGGCGATCAGGGCGCGCACTTTTTCGCGATTTTCCGGACTGGTGTCGGCGGTGTGAAAATACCACTCCAGATCCGGCTGTTTGAAGGGATGCGTCCCGCACCGCCTCACCTCCAGGCCGGCGGCGGCGCAGAGCGCGCTCCAGGCGGAGGGCGAAAGGAACCGTCCATGACTCGGATCGCGGAGTTTTTCCACCTGATGGATCCATTCCTCCGCCTCCGGTTCCCCGTCGGGCACGCTGCCGTCGATGAGGAGAAAATACCCGCCCGGCCTGAGCACCCGATGCGTTTCGCGCAGGAAGGCCTCGCGGTCGCTGAAATGATGCGCCGCCACCCGGCAGGTCACGAGGTCAAAGGCGGCGTCCGGGTGGGGAAACTTTTCCGCCTCGTGCAGACAGGTCTCGAGGGAAAGCCCCTTTTCCTCCGCCAGCTTGCGCGCATTGGCCAACATGGCGGGGGAAATGTCGGCGGCCGTCACCTTCAGTCCGTGACCGGCCACATAAACGGCGGTGTGCCCGCCGCCGGTCGCCACATCGAGCGCCGTGGCGCCCCCGGGAAATTCCAGCCCGGCCAGCCCGGCCGCCACATCCTGCGTGTCCGCGAGAATGTGGGACTTGCCGTAACGGTCGCTCTGCTTCTCAAACTGGTCGCGGGAGGCTTGTTGGGCGGCATCAAGCATCGATTCACTGTGTCAGCACCGCCCGCGCTGCGCACGAAATTTCGCAGGCCCCGCGGCGCTCACTGCACCTCAAGCAGAAGCACCAACTGGCCCCCGCCCCATTGCGGTCCCCGGATGTACAGGGGCGCATCCCTGGCCAGCCGGGTGTGGGAGGTCACGAGCAGCTTCTGGCCGCGGTAGAGCTCGATCTGAAGCTCGTAGCAGGTCGGTTTTTTCCCGAGCACCTGCACCTTGAAAAAAAACGCCTTGCTCGGCACCAGCCATTCCTCGGCACCGGTCACCAGATTCCGTTTTTTCTCCCCGAGCAGATACAGCGAATTGTATCCGAAAACCCTGCGAATGGTGGGTGCGAAATCCTCGAGATTGGCCGGAACCGGCCGGGGGGGATTTTCATTGGTGGCCAGGACGAGGGCGCTCCAGATCCGGTCGCCCGCCTGCAGGCCCGCCGCGGACATCCAGAGCAGCGCGACCAGGAGCCGCTTCATCGCACGCCCTCCCCGGCGGGAATGTAGTCGACGCCCTCCATCCAAAGCACCACGCCGCGTCCGTCGGGCACCTGGAACCCCGTGACCGAGAGCTGGGGCATCTCCGCCCGCGCGCTGATCACCTGGGAAATGAATTCGTCGTGACTGCGCAGCCCGAATTCCCGGGGCATCAGGACGGCCGTCAGCAACCCGGCCATCAACAGGGCGGTGGCCCCCGACCAGAACAACCACCGCAGGGACCAGCCGGAGGCGGCGGGACGGGGACGTTCCTCCCGTTCAATCGCCTCCAACACCCGGCTATTGATGAAATCGGGATTCGTCAGCGGCGGCACGGTGAGGTGCTCCCGGAGGAGGTTCCGGGTCTTTTCCCATTCGCGATCGTCAGAGTTCTTCATGGAGGTCTCGGAGGAGGGTTTGCAGATGCTTTCGCGCGTAATGCAGCCGGGACATCACGGTGCCCAGCGAACATCCCACCCGGGCGGCGATCTCTTCGTAGCTGAGGTCCTCGAGTTCCTTCAGGACAACCACCGCGCGGTGCTCGGGGCTGAGCTGGAGCAGGGCGGCTTCAATGCGCCGGCGGATTTCCGCCCG
Source organism: uncultured Spartobacteria bacterium (assembly GCA_937960895.1). Lineage (GTDB taxonomy): Bacteria > Verrucomicrobiota > Verrucomicrobiia > Chthoniobacterales > Terrimicrobiaceae > CALCJD01. The sequence continues at coordinate 25,774 of CALCJD010000117.1, forward strand.
GTCGACGCTCGCACCGGGCACCTCGCCGCGGTGGGGGGTGGTTTGCGAGGCGGGGTCCACCTTCATCGGTCCGACGTCCACCTCGACTTCGGGGTGACTCCGGCGGCGGCGGCACAGATCGATCACCGCATTGGTGGCGATGCGATACAGCCAGCTCGAAAGGGCGGCCTTGCCGTCAAAACGGGACAACGATTTCCACGCCCGGATAAACGTCTCCTGCGCGATCTCGACCGCGTCGTCCTCGCTGCGGAGCATGTGATAGGCGTGCATGTAAATTTTCTCCCGATGGCGGGTGATCAACTCGTCAAAGGCCCTGGTATCGCCCTGTCGGGCCCTCGCCACCAAAGCGGCCTCGTCGGGGAGCTCACCCATTCTCTAGGACGCGCCGGGAGGGGACTTTATTCAGGAATTTCCGTACCGTTTGCGCCACTCGGCCCGGTATTCGCTCATGAGATCGACAATCCGATCCCGCACACGGAAAATCAATTTGTTCAGCGCGGCGCGCTGCCGGCCGGTCAGGTGCCCTTCGGCGGCCAGGGCGGCGCCGGCATCGAGGGCGTCATTGGCCGCCTTCAGCCCCCGCTTGAGGTAGGCAATGGTCATGCCGATTTCGGTATGATCGTCCCCGCAGAGCGCGGCGGCCAGCTTGGCTCCGCAGACGGCCGACCGGGTGGCCAGCCGCACGGCTTCCGGATGGTCCTTGAGCCCGGCATCACGATCCAGCCAGGCGTTGATCCAGGTATGGAGCTTCAGGGTGTCCTGATAAATCGGCGAACGGGAAAACTCCTCGAAGTCCGAGTCGGAATCCTCGTCCTCCATCTCGTCGGACTGGCCCAGTTCCTCCTCGCAGAGAGTGCCGGCCTCCTCGTCCCACTCGGCATCCCGGTCCTCATCGAAGGACTCCCAGCCCATTTCGCGGGCGATGATTTTGTCCCGGTCCGGATCGTCGATGTATTTTTCCAACAGGCCGAAGTATTTTTCCGTGTTCCGGTCCTGCTGCTGGAGGAATTTCTCCCATTGATACTCGTCCCAGACTTCCGGCGTATCAAAATCATCGTCGGCCATCGGGAAACCCTTACTGCACGACGCCCGGGGGCGCAACGGATTTTTCCCGCAGGGACTGCAGCCGTAATTGGCCGCAGGCCGCGGCGATATCGTGGCCCTTTTCCCGCCGGAGGGTGGCCTGAACGCCCCGGTTGGTCAGGATGTCCAAAAACCGTTCCTGCACGGGCTGGGGCGGGCGCTCCCAGGGCAGTCCCTCCACGGTGTTGTAGGGGATGAGATTGACCTTGGCATGCAGTCTCCGGGCATGACCGGCCAGGAGGCGGGCCTGTTCCTCGGAGTCGTTGAGGCCGTTGATGAGGATGTACTCGAAGGTGAGGTACTGCTTCTTGCGGGAGGCGTAGTGTTCGCAGGCCTGGAGGAGTTCGGCCAGGGGGTATTTGCGATTGACCGGCATGATCTGTCCGCGCACCTCGTCCGTGGCACCGTGCAGCGAAATGGCGAGCCGGATCTGGAGCGGCTGATCCGCAAAGTCCCGGATGCGGGGCACCACCCCGCTGGTGGAAACGGTGATGTGCCGCGCGCCGAGCCCGATCCCCCACGGCGCGTTGATGATGCCGATGGCCCGCATGAGGTTGTCGTAATTGGCGAACGGCTCGCCCATGCCCATGAAGACGATGTTGCTGATTTTTTCGCCGCTCAGGGCCTCCACGGCGAGGAACTGCGCCACGATTTCCCCCGCCGAGAGATGGCGTTTCCATCCGTCGAGTCCGCTGGCGCAGAATTTGCACCCGTAGGCGCATCCGACCTGGCTGGAAATGCAGATCGTCCGCCGGTCCGAGCGTTCGCCGTAAAGCGCCGGCGAGGCGGGAATGAGCACCGTTTCGACCATCTGGCCGTCAGCCAGCCGGAAAAGAAACTTGCGGGTGGTATCCTTCGAGCCGGTTTCACGCACCTTTTCCAGCGGACGCAGATGAAACACTTCGGCCAGCCGGGACCGCAGAGCCGCCGGCATGTTCGTCATGGCGGAAAAATCCGTCACCCGCTTTTTGTAGATCCACTCGCAGAGCTGTCCGGCCCGATAGCGCGGTTCCCCGAGCTTTTCGATTTCGTCGGACAATTCGTCCCTGGTGAGCGAAAGCAGATCCATTTTTCCCTGATTTACGCCGGACGGCGGGGAATTTCCACCCCGGACCGTCGGAAAGCGTCGCCGGAGGGACGCCCTGGCCCGGGGAACCGGGGCCACACGCACATCAGTCCCGATTTTATGAAAAAAGGACCTACCGCACCTCCAGCGGGGTTCCCTTCACCGCCATCTGGCACAGCAGGAAGGCGTCCCAGTTGGCGAGCCGGATGCAGCCGCTGGATTGGTTGCGTCCAATCTGATCCGGATGGTTGGTGCCGTGCATCCCGACGCTGCGCCGGTTGATGCCCATCCAGACGATGCCGACGTAATTGTTCGGCCCGGGCGGAATGAGATACGCCTCGTCGCTCGGCACGCCGCTTTTCAGCACCGATTTGTCATAGCGAAACGTGGGCAGGAGGACGTTGTTCACAACCTTCCAGGTGCCTTCGGGGACGGGAATGGCGGACGACCCCGGGGTGCAGGGAAAACTCGCCACCAGTTTGTCCTCCAGGTCGTAGACCTCGAGGATCCGCTGGTCGCGGAGGAGGACCAGCCGGTGCGACGGCGTGGGCGCGGGAGGAACGGGTTCGCCGGCCTTTTCCGCCGCCTTGCGGGCCAGCGCCTCCCCATTGCGCTTTTTGGCCAGGGCCTCGACGTCGCTCATGCGAAACGGCGCCACATTCGGCACGCGCAGGACGGTGCCGGGTTCCGGATCGGAGAGACCCGGGTTGAGGTCCTTCAAAAACCTGAGGTCGCAATGATACATCTCCGCCACCGCCTCCCAGACGCTGGCATACGGCATGCGCTTGAGCTTGGCCTGCTCCGGCGGGGTGGAGGCGGTGGGACCCACCCATTTCAGGTCCTCCTCCGTGACGGTGTGCGTGGTGTAGGGTTCGGGAATCGAACCGGTGTCAAGGAGGGACCCGGGCGGCAGCCCGTGGACCAGGGCGTACCGGTCGGCGGCCCGTTGTGTGAATTCCCCGCCCATGCCGTCGATTTTGCCCGGACGGAAATTCGCCTGGTCGAGGAGAATCTGCACACGCGTCATTTCCCTGCGTTCGTCGGAGTCGGGCGGAAACGCCTCCAGTCGGGCCGCCTTGGCGGTCGGCGGATTTTTTTGCCCGTAGGCGGTGACGGCAAGAAGGAGACAAAGTACGAACGGTTTCACAAACGGGACGGATGGGACGCCCTTCCCCCGATGGCCCGAGGGAAGGTGTCCGGAACATTTTTGGTTCGGCGACGTTCTACACCGAACGCAAAATGTTTTCGATCTCATTGAGTTCCGCGTCCGAAAACCCGAGGTTTTCCACGGCCTTCACGTTTTCCTCGATCTGGCTCACCCGGCTGGCTCCGATGAGCGCGGAGGCCATGACCGGCAGGCGCAACACCCAGGCAATCGCCATCTGGGCCAGGGACTGCCCGCGCGCCCGGGCGATTGCGTTGAGCGCCCGGATCTTGGCGAGACGTTCCCCGGTGAGGGCGTCCCTTTTGAGGAATCCATGTTCCTTGGCGACGCGGGAATCGGCGGGAATCTCGTTCAGGTAGCGCGAGGTCAGCAATCCCTGCGCCAGCGGACAGAAGGCAATGGCGCCCGCGCCGACCTCCTCGAGGACGGTCGGGAGTTTCTCCGTTTCGATCCAGCGGTCGAACATGTGGTAGCACGGCTGGTGAATGAGCAGCGGCACGCCCATTTCGCGAAGCAAACGGGCCGCCTCGCGGGTCGCCTCCGGACCGTAGGAGGAAATGCCGGCGTAGAGGGCCTTGCCGGAACGCACCGCGTGGGCAAGCGCTCCCATCGTTTCCTCAAGGGGGGTTTCCGGGTCGAAGCGGTGACTGTAAAAAATGTCGACGTATTCGACCCCGAGACGCCTGAGGCTTTGGTCCAGGCTGGCGAGGAGATATTTGCGCGAGCCCCACTCCCCGTAGGGTCCGGGCCACATGCCGTAGCCGGCCTTGGTGGAAATGATCAGTTCGTCGCGATGACCGGCGAGGTCTTCACGGAGGACCCGCCCGAAGTTTCTCTCCGCACTGCCGGGCGGCGGCCCGTAGTTGTTGGCGAGGTCGAAATGGGTGATGCCCAGATCAAAGGCGCGCAGGATCATGTCCCGGGCGGTGTCCTGATTGTCGACGTCGCCAAAGTTGTGCCAGAGGCCGAGGGAAAGCGCGGGAAGTTTGAGCCCGCTCCGCCCGCAACGGCGATAGGGCAGAACTTCGTAGCGAGTGGGTGAAGGATCGTGGGGCATGGAGGAGGATAAATCGCGAAACGCCTCCGGGAAGCAAAGGAAATTCCGGGACGTCCTGAGGCACGCCGTTGCACGGGATTTTTCCCGGACCGGAGCCTGCTATCCGGTCTTGAGCAACGCCCGCGCGTGGGCCAGGGCGGAGTCGGATTTTCCGCCGAGCATGCGGGCGATTTCCTCCTCGCGGGACCGGCCGGTGGTTTCGTCGAGCCGGGTGCGGGTGCGGTTGTCCCGGACCTCCTTGCTCACCACAAAATGACTGGCGGCGCAGGCGGCCACCTGCGGGAGGTGGGTGATGCAGAGCACCTGACGGGAACGTCCGAGCTCGCGCATCTTCTGTCCGACCTTCGCGGCGATCTCCCCGCCCACATTCGCGTCGATTTCGTCGAAAATGAGCACCGGCACGTCGTCCTGGTCGGCCAGCGCCCCCTTGAGGGCCAGCATCACGCGGGAGATTTCCCCGCTGGAGGCGATGGCCCTAAGGGGACGCGCGGGTTCGCCGGGATTGGGAGAAAACTGAAATTCGGCCGTCTCGAAACCATGCGCGACGGGAGTTTCGTGGGATTCCAGCGCGACGGAAAATTCGGATTTGGCAAAGCCGAGGTCCTTGAGTCCCGCCCGGACCTTCTCGGCAAGTTTCTTCGCGGCGGCGGCGCGGGCGGCGGTGAGTTTTTTCCCGCGGTCCCGGAGGGTTTTCCCGGCGGCGGCGATGTCGGCGTCGAGCGTATCGCGCCGTTCCGTCCGGGCGCGCAGCGCGGCCAGCTTTTCCGCGGCCTCGGCATGATACGCCAGCACGGCCTCCAGGGTGTTTCCGTATTTTCGCTTGAGGGTCTGGAGCACATCGAGACGGGCTTCGATTTCCTCGAGGTTGGCCGGACCGGATTCGAGGGACGAGGAATAATGCGCCACGGCGCGGGCCAGGTCGTCGGCGGCGGCAAAGGCCGCCTCGCAGGCGGCGGAGACCGGTTCCGACGCGGGATCCAGGCGGGTCAGCTCCCGGGCCAGCCGGGACAACTCGCCCAGCTGCGAGGTGAGCGAGTTTTCGTCCTCGGAAACCGCCGCCGCCATCCGGGCGCACAGTTCCCCGATGCGCTGGGAATTGGCCGCCGCCCGTTGCCGCGCCAGCAGGGCTTCCTCCTCCCCGGGCCGGAGGGCGGCCGCCTCGATCTCCTCCGTCTGATGGGCCAGCAGGTCGATTTCCCGCGCGATGGCCTGTTCACCGCTGAGAATGGCGGCCTTTTCCTCCTCAAGACGTATCAGCGTCCGGCGCGCCTCGGCCACTTCGGCCCGCAAATCCTCGCTGCCGGCGAAGCGGTCCAACAGCCGGGTCTGCTGGTCGCGGGAAAAAAGGCTCTGGTGATCGTGTGGTCCGTGCAAATCCACCAGGCGGTCCCCGAGCGCCCGCAGAAGCGCCAGCGTGCAGGGGGAACCGTTGACAAACTGCCGCCCCGTCCCCTCGGCCGGAAGGGTGCGTTTGACGAGCAGGCGGCCCTCCTCGCAGGGTTCGGCCCCGTGTTCCTCGAGCAGGGCGGTGAGGGCGGGATCGGTGACATTTTCAAAAACCGCCTCGACCGTGCAGGTGTCCGCACCGGAGCGGATGAGGGACTTGTCGGCGCGTTCGCCGAGCAGGAGGGTCAGCGCGCCGAGAATGACGGACTTGCCCGCGCCGGTTTCGCCGGTGACGGCCGTGAAGCCCGGCCGGGGTTCCCAGAGCACATCCTCGACCAGGGCGAGATTGCGAATGCGCAGGGAGGCGAGCGTTGCGGACATGCGCGGACTATGGCATGAACTCGGCGCGATGCGGGAGTTGGAAGTTACATTTTTTGGCACGGGCACTTCGCATGGCGTGCCCATGATCGGCTGTCAATGCCGTGTCTGCACTTCCAGCGATCCGCGCGACCGGCGGTTGCGCGCGTCCATCCACATCCGCACGCCGGAAATGGTCATCCAGGTGGACACGCCGCCGGATTTTCGCACCCAGTGCCTGCGCGAAGGCGTCACCCGCCTCGACGCGGTGGTGTACACCCATTCGCACACCGACCACATCCTGGGCTTCGACGACCTGCGCCGCTTCTGCGAGATGGAGGACAAGGTCATGCCCGTTTATGCGGCGGAGCGGACCATGAACGACCTGCGCCGCGTCTTTCAATACGCCTTCGGCAATGAATTCGCCTACCGCAACTACATCCGTCCGCAGCCCATGGTTTTCGACGGACCGTTCCGGCTGGGCGGCACGGAGGTGGTGCCGGTGGATCTGCCGCACGGGCGCATGGTGACGACCGGACTGGTTTTCTGCCGGGGTGGAAAAAAACTCCTGGCCTACTTCACGGATTGCGCCGAGGTCCCGGAAGCGGCCGCCGAGGCCGCCCGGGGTGTGGATACGGTGATCCTCGATGCCCTGCGCCATGCCCCGCACAAAACCCACATGTCCCTGTCCATGGCCACCGAGGCGGCGGAACGCATCGGGGCCCGCCGGGTCTATTTCACCCACATGTGCCACGACCTTGGCCACGAGGAAACCGAACGGGAATTGCCGGATCACATCCGGCTGGCCTATGATGGATTGCGTTTTGAAATTTAGCCTTTCGGTTCTGGCCGTTCTCATCGCCGCGGGCTGGGCGCTGGCCTCGCCGGAGTCCGATGCCACCGTGGTCATTTACAATGCGTCGGACCCCACTTCGACGGCGCTGGCGAAATATTATGCGAGCCGGCGGTCCATTCCCGACGACCACCTGGTGGGGCTGAACACCCCCGCCACGGAGGAAATCAGCCGGGCGGAATACCAGGCCACCATCGCCGTTCCGGTGACGGACATCTTTGCGCGACGCGGCTGGTGGACCCTCTCGGGCAAGCGGGTCACGGCCACAAAGGTCCGTTTTGTGGCGCTCATCAAGGGCGTGCCGCTGAAAATCCGCTCGGACGGGCCCGACGTCATCCCCCGCACCGACCAACCCCCGCAAATCGCCGGCCATGACGAAGCTTCGGTGGACAGCGAGCTCGCCATTCTGGGCCTGGGCCCGCTTCCCCCCGCCGGTTTGCTGTCAAATCCCTACTACCGCCGCTTCACACCGATCCTGGACGCCCCCATCGATCCGGCGCTGCTCCTGGTGTGCCGTCTGGACGCCCCCAGCGAGGCGACGGTGAGGAACATGATCGACACCGCCATCGCCGCCGAACGCGACGGGCTCTGGGGCTGGGCCTACGTGGATTCGCGCGGCATCACCTCCGGGGGCCACGCGGAAGGGGACAAATGGCTCTCCAACCTGGCCAACGAGATGCGCCAGAAGGGCATTCCCGTATTGTGGGACAAGGCGCCGGAAACGCTGCCCGCCGGGTACCCCGTCACCGACGCGGCCGTCTATTACGGATGGTATACCGGATCGGTCAACGGCCCCTTTGCGGATCCGACGTTCCGTTTTCGCCCCGGGGCGATTGCCGTGCACATCCATTCCTTCAGCGCGGCCACCCTCCGCAATCCCGCCTCCGGCTGGTGCGGACCGCTGCTGGAACGCGGGGCCGCGGTCACCGTGGGCAATGTTTACGAACCCTATCTTTCCTTCACCACCAATCTCGACGTCCTGCAGGACCGCCTGATGAGCGGTTTCACCTTCGCGGAAAGCGCCTACTGCGCGCTGCGTGCGGTCTCCTGGATGAATGTGTCCCTCGGCGACCCGCTTTACCGTCCCTACGCCGCATGGAGCTCCCTGGGATCGACCGGCAGGTCCACCAGCTGGCAGCGGTACCGGGACATCGTGCTGGCCGCCGACGGCAACGTGGTGAAAGCCGCGCCAGCCCTCGAGGCGGCGGCCCGCAAGACCGGAAACAGCATGTTCCTCGAAGCGCTCGGGGCCGCCCAGGCCGACGCCGGGGAACTTCCCGCCGCCCTCGCTTCCGTCAACCGGGCCCTGTCCATGGACAACAAACCGCTGGTTCGCTTTCGCCTGATCCTGGAAAAAATCGGCCTCCTCCAGGCCACGAAAAGCCGGTCCGAACTCCGTTCCCTCCTGCTCGCCGAACGCGCCGCCGCCCCCGGCCCGGAACAGGCCGCGCTCCTCGCCGAAATCACCCTCCGGTTGTTCCCGCCGCCGCCCACGCCAACCCCCTCCGCCTCACCAAAACCCGCGCCCAAAAAATGACACCGGCGGATCGTTACCGGGAAACCCTGGCTGCCGTGGGCGCCCCCACGGTGCACGAGGGTCCTCCCTCCCGGGAACGTCTGTCCGAACTGGAATTGCAGGCCCGCATTTACGCCGGCGATTGCGGCATCGCCTGGCGGGGGGAGGACGGCGAAACGGTGGAGGTGGTTCATTTCGGCTCCTGGAACCGGGAGCCCGGACCCGATTTTTGCGGCGCCCGGGTTCGCATCGACGGTGTGGAGCACACCGGGGACATCGAGGTCGATCCCGACGTGCGCGACTGGGAAAACCACGGACACTCCCGCAATCCGCATTACAACCGCGTCGTCCTCCACCTGTTCCGCCGCCGCGGTCCCCGACGGTTTTTCACCCGGACGTCCGACCACCGCGCGGTCACCCAGGTGTGCCTCACCCCCGCCGCCGCGGCGCGCCCCCGCGCCGCCCTGCCCGACCGGGGACTCGACGGGGCGGCGGCCCGCACCCTGATTGAAGCCGCCGCGCAATTTCGTTTTCACCGCAAGGCGGAGCGTTTTCAGCGGAGCGTGCGGCTGTGCGGAGCCGGCGACGCGCTTTTTCAGGGCATCGCGACCGGCCTCGGTTACAAAAACAACAAGATCCCCTTCCTGCTGGTCGCCCAGCGGGCGGGGTTGGACCGGGCCATGGCCCGCACCGGCGAGGCCCTCCTTTTCGGACTGGCCGGATTTCTGCGCGCGGAGGATTTCACCCGCGGCGATGAGGCGGCGCGGAGGTATCTTCGCGAACTCTGGGAAAACTGGTGGACGATTCGCGACGGCGAAGCGCGTCTCATTCTGGCGGACTCCGCCTGGAAATTCACCGCCGTCCGGCCCGCCAACCATCCCCACCGCCGCATGGGGGCGCTGGCCGCCGTGGCGCGTTCGTTCCGCCGCCTCGCCCGATGCAAGGACCCTGACGATTTTGAAGGCATCCTCACCGGACTCGGTCATGGCTACTGGAGTTTTCATTACAGTGTCGCCGGCCATCCGTTGCCGCGTCCGGCCGCGCTGATCGGCGCGGAACGCGCGCGCGAAATCACCGTCAACACCCTCCTGCCCTCGCTGCCCGTCGCCGACGGCTGGCGTCTTCTCCGGGAATTGCCGGGGGCGGGCCCGAACGAACGCGTGCGCAAGGCCCTCACCTGGATTTGCGGAACCGCGGAGACGGACCTCCTGCGCTCCGCCCTGCACCAACAGGGACTCCTGCAATTGCACGACGATTTTTTCCCGCGCGACGCCGGGGAAATCTGGCGGGCCTACGCCAAAAGCACCGGCCGCGTCGGGGATTGACTTTGACCGGGCATACTTTGAAGTAGATTTCCGTCAATGGCTCTTTCCCCGGAAATGGAAACGCTGTGCGCCGCAGCTGTTGAATACGGCGCCTCGGACCTGCTTTTGCACGAGGGTCAGCCCCCCCGGTTCCGCCTGAACGGCACCCTCACCACCGCCGACGCCGCCCCGCTCACCGGTGCGTTTTTCGACGACCTCTGGTCCGCCTGCCGCGCCTCGGCGGAGACGACGGACTTCGACACGAGCCTCACTTCCGCGCAGGGTGTGCGTTTCCGGGTGAACCTGCTTCGCCAGACCGGCGCGCGCGCCGCCGTGCTGCGGCGCATCCGCAGCGACATCCCGGATCTCGAGACCCTGGGCGTCCCTTCCGACGTGCTCCGCGAGTGGTGCGGCCGCAAGTCCGGCATCGTCCTCGTCTGCGGCCCCACCGGATCCGGCAAGAGCACCACCCTCGCCGCCGCCCTCGAATGGATGAACCGACATCTCGCCCGGCACGTCGTGACCATCGAGGATCCGATCGAATACCTGTTCACCGGCCGGTCGTGCCTTTTCACCCAGAGGGAGGTCGGGATCGACACCCCCAGCTTCGCCGAAGGACTGCGCCGTTCGCTGCGCCAGGATCCCGACGTGATTTTTGTCGGCGAAATCCGCGATGCGGACACGGCCGCCACCGCCCTCCAGGCCTCGGAAACCGGCCACCTTGTGCTGGCCACCCTGCATGCCTCAAATTCCGGAGACGCCGTCGAAAGGCTGCAGATCATTTTTCCCCCCGCCGAGCGCGAGGCGGTCCGGCGCACACTGTCCACTCAGCTGCTGGGCATCCTTTGTCAGCGCCTGATCCCCGCCCTGGACGGCGGTCTGGCACTGGCCACCGAATATTTCACCAACGTGGGCGTGATGCGAAAGCTGGTCGCCGACGGCAAAATTCCCGAGCTCTCCGACCAGATAACGCGCTCCGATCCGCGTCAGGCCTGCAATTTCCCCTCGTCCATCGCCGCCCTCGTGAAGTCCGGTCGCATCTCCGAGGAAGAGGCGGTCGCCGGCGTGGACAATCCCCAGGAGCTGCACCGCATGCTGCGGGGAATCAGTTCCTCCTCCCAGGCCACCCGCCGTTGACACCATGCCTCCCATCGACCTCGTCCAACTTCTCGCCGACTCCGTCCGCCGGGGAGCCTCCGACATCCACCTCACCGCCGACGCCCCGCCGCTTCTGCGCATCAATGGCGAACTGACCCCCGTCGGAACGGAACCCCTCGGCACCGAAGGATGCCGCGACATGATGCTGAGCGTGCTGACCGAGAGCCAGCGCTCGCGGCTCGAGCAGGAATGGGAACTCGACTTTGCCCTCCAGATCGAAACCGTCGGCCGCTTCCGCGGCAACGCCCATTATTGCCGCGGCGCACTCGAGGGCGCTTTTCGGTACATTCCCCATCACATCCCCGATCTGTCCACCCTGGGCCACCGCCCGTCCATTTTCCCCATCTGCGAGCTTCAGCGCGGACTGGTCCTCGTCACCGGCATCACCGGCTCGGGCAAAAGCACCACCCTCGCCGCCATGATCAAATACATCAGCGAACGGCGCGCCGGAGTCATCGTCACCATCGAGGATCCCATCGAATTCATCTTTCCCAATGCGCGAAGCGTCATCAAACAACGCGAGGTCGGCAGCGACACCCATTCCTTCGCCGAGGCGCTCCGCCACGCGCTGCGCCAGGATCCGGACGTGATCTTTGTGGGGGAGCTTCGCGATCCCGAAACGGTGAGCGCCGCTGTGACTGCCGCCGAAACCGGACACCTCGTGCTCGGCACCCTGCACACCATCGACGCCCCCAAGGCCATTGACCGCATCGTCGACGCCTTCCCGCCCGCCCAGCAGCCGCAGATCATCGCCCAGCTGGCCAATGCGCTGGAGGCCATCATTTCCCAGCGTCTCCTTCCGAGCGAGGACGGCGGCACGCGCCATCTGGCCACGGAAGTTCTCATCGCCAACACCGGCGTGCGGGCCGCCATCCGCGAACGGCGCTGGGAGCAGATCGCCGGCCTGCTGGAAATCGGGCACAAGGACGGCATGCACACCTTCGACGATTCGCTCACCGACCTCTATCTGAACCGCCTCATCAGCAAGGAGGAAGCCATCGCCAACGCCCGCGACAAGACCCGCTTCGAAAATCTCCTGCGCGAAAGCAAAAAACGCGGTTTCTTTGGCTGATGAAATTTTCCCTCTGCAGCGGCGTCCTTCTTCTCAGCGTAGCGTGGAGCGCCGCCCAGGATCTGCGTCGTCCGCCGGCTCCCGCCGACCGCGCCCAGGCGGTTTCCTCCGGCTGGGAGGCCTCCCGCGACCGGCTCGGCGCCGCCCTTCTCGCCGCCTACCAGACCGGCGGCCCCGGTCGTCCGGGCAGTACCGGCAACACCGCCTACCGCCAATGGCTGCTGCTGTGGAAATGGTGCGAACTCCTCACCAGGACGGAAAAAGCCGAAGCCGCGCGCCTTTTGCGCGATCATCTCCGCATCACCTCCGACGGCAACCGGACGTTCTTTCCCCCCGGCCATCCCCTTCCTCCCGACACCCGGCCGGCGCCCGACACGGATGTCGAAGCCGTGCTCTCCGATGACACGGCCCGCGCGAAATTTCTCGGGGCCTTCGTGCCGGAGGAATTCACGAACCCCGCCGACGCCCCCCTCGCAGCCCGCCTCAAGCCCGAGATCCTCGCGGAATGGATCAACGACGGGGAGCTCTCGCGCCTGCTTTTTCAAAATCTCGCGGAAGGGGATTATCCGCCGGCGGTGCTGGCCCGCCTGCAGGAAATCCGCCTCGCCCATCCCGCCAAGTTTCTCGAGTACCGGGCCCTCGCCGTTGCCCTCGCGCTGGTCTACGACCAGAACCTTCCCGCCTTCTGGCCACATCGCCAGGTGGATCCCAAACTGGTGCCCCGCCGGCCCGTCGACGTGGCGGCCTTTTTTGACGAATGGGTGAAAAGCAACGAATCCCGCGAACTGTTCCTCGACATCCGGAAGCTCGGACCCGGACAGTTGAAATTCCTCGTCGACGCGCCCGTCGATCCCTCCGAATTCGCCTGGGCGCGCAAAAACGTGCGTTATCCCCGCATGGACTTCGCCAAGGCCTTCAGTGCGGTCCGCTACGCCCATGACCGCCTGAAGCAGAAGGAATATGACTGGACGGAGGAGGAATACTCCCTCGAGAACCTGCGCCGGAAAGGCGGCATCTGCGTCGACCAAGCCTATTACGCCGTGATCGCCGGCAAGGCGCGCGGACTGCCCACGCTGTTCTTTTCCGGTCAGGGCCGGGACGGAGGACACGCCTGGTTCGGCTACATGAAGGCCGATGACAAATGGGAACTCGATTGCGGACGGTATGAAAACCAGAACTATGCCGTCGGCGAAGCGCTCGACCCCCAGATCTGGCAGCCCATCAGCGACCACGACCTGGAATTTCTCGCGCGGAGCTTCCGCGACAAACCGGAGTTTGCCGCCTCGCAGGACGACATTCTCCTGGCCGCCCGGTTCGAAGCCGCCGGAGACACCGCCCGCGCAGCCAAGGCCTACGAAAGCGCCGTGACGGTCTGTCCGGAAAACGTCCTGGCCTGGGACGCCCGGGCCGCCCACCTCGAACGCAGCGGCGCTCCGCCCAATCAACGGCGCGCCCTGCATGAGGCGGCCATCCGGCAATTTGCGCGGGATCGCGACATCCGAAGCCGCCACCAGGCCGCCCTCGCCCGCGTGCTCCGGGAACAGGGGGAGGACTCGGCCGCCTCGGCCCTCGAGGCGCAAATCATGTCCTCAAACAAACGGCTGCGCTCGGATCTCAGCGTCAACATCGCCGCGCAGAAGCTCCGGGCCCTGGTCGCGGAAAAGAATTTCGACGGCGCCTTTGCCGAATACCGGAAGCTCCTCGCCGGGCTGGGCAAAACCGGCGGCGGCAATTTCTTTTACGACATCGTGCGCCCCTTTGCCGTCACCCTCGCCGAAGAGGGCGATCCCAAACGCGCCCTGGAAGCCGTGACCATGGCCCAGAAGGTTCTGAAACCCGACGCCGGCAGCATCCTCGACGTGGACATGAAGGACCTGAGCGAGTCCCTGCGCAAACCTTAGGAACCGCACGGGTGGGTCAGCCGCCGGCCCGGGCCGGCAATCCAAAGCGGAAATCCCGACGCGCTGCGCGCCTTGATTTCTGCGCTTCAGCTTTTCCCCTCCGCCGCCTCGTCCCGGATCTTTTGTTTCCTCTCCTCCCGTTTTTCCTCCAGGCGGGCGATTTCCGAGGCCAGTTGACGACGCAATTCGTCCTGGGCCACCGGGTCGCCGGCGGCCTTTTGGATTTCCCCTTCAAGAAACACCTTCTTCTCCGCGATCTTCGCGGTGATCTCCGAATCGACTTCCGCGATGCGCCGCTTCTGATCTTCGGTCAGCGCACGGGTCGGGGACTGCTTTTCGAGCCGGCTCATGGCGAGTTCGTATGCGGATTTCATGTCCTCATCATACGAAGGCGGCGGAGAAATCTCATGGAAAATTTGCCAACTCCGACCGCATGTGTAACCTCATTGCGATGAAACTGCTAAGCACGGATTTCGACGGCACCATTGTCGCCTGGGACTCCCATGTCCCTTGCGATCCCGCCTTTGCCGAAGCGTTGGAAGATCACGTTCGTCGCGGTGGTTTGTGGGCCATCAACACCGGCCGAAGCCTCCCGCATGTTCTGGAAGGCCTCTCCCGACTCCGTCCGCCCGTTCCGCCCCATTTCCTGCTCACCGACGAACGTGAAGTCTGGTACCGCAAGAGATCCGGGTGGGTTTCCCACGGCCCGTGGAACGAAACCTGCAGGCAACGCCACGAGCAGTTGTTCCAGGAGGCGGAGGAGGTTTTTGCGCTCGTGAAGGAACTGAACGCCGCCATCCCGCATTTCACCATCCTCTACGACAACGAGCTGCCCACCGGGCTGGTCGGCGCGTCCGAGGAAGTGATGGACCGTGTCGCGGAGGAAATGGCCAAGCTCGCCGCGCTGCACCCCGACTTCGGCTTCCAGCGAAACTCGATCTACCTGCGTTTCTGCCACCGTGATTATCACAAGGGATCCGCCCTGGCGGAACTCTGCCGCCTGGAGGGACTGACCCGCGAGGACGTCCTGGCGGCCGGGGACAATCTGAACGACCTGTCGATGCTCGACGGAAAATACGCCGCCCTGCCGGCCTGTCCGGCCAATGCCCTGTCGCAGGTCAAGGAAACCGTGCGGGCCGCCGGAGGTTATGTGGCCGGCGCCTGTTTTGCGGCCGGCGTGGCGGAGGCCATGCGGTACTTTGCCTCAAAAAACGGGCGGGAAGGTGCGAACACCCGTCCCGCCTTGGAAAACGTCGGAGGCTGCGAAACTCAGGCCCCCGGCTTGAGCCGGTAGGCGCCGCTTCCGACCCGCTGGATCACCCCAAGCTTCTTGCCGGTGCTGCTGAACCAGACGTGAACATTCTGATTCTTCACGCCGATCTTCTGGGAAAGCTCCTTGACCGAGATCCCTTTGTCACCGGCCTCACGCAAAGCCTCGAGAATTTTATCCTTAAGGGCACCGCGACGGCCCGATCCCTTCGCCGCCTTGCCCGCCTTCGGTTTGCGGCCGTCACGGCCCGCGGATCTGGCGGCCTTGGCTCCCCTGACGGACGCCGGCACTTTTTTGCCCGCATAAGCCGCGTTCAGTTCCGCTTCAACGCGTTTGAGTTCCTCAAGCAACGCTTCGCGTTTTTTGGTTAGTTTAATAAGGCCCTCCAGAACCGAAGTGCTAATTTTAGAAATATCCATAAAGCCGGACGCTAATGGTCGACGCTCATTTCGGGCAAGCAAAATATTTCGGATATCACAGAATTCAAACGAATTATGCACTTTGTTTATAATCGGAATCCTAGTGAGACGGACCTCCGTCTGAATGAAGCCGAATGCCATCTTTGGCAAATTCCGCCATCCGCCGGTTATGCAAACCTATTGGCGGAAAGGGAACGAAAGCGTTATCTTCGGTTTACCCATCCCCACGCCCGCGAGGAATACGCCGCCTCACAGGGCGGCTTGCGCGCCGTGCTGGCGCGCTATGTCGGATGTCCGCCGGAGAACGTGGTCCTGCACCGCGGCGAGCGGGGCAAGCCCCATTTGCCCGGCGGACCCGAGTTCAACCTTTCCCACAGTGCCGGACTCGTCTGTCTGGCCGTCGCCTCCCAGCCGGTCGGGCTCGACATCGAGAGGGCCGGACGGCGGGGATCCTTCGCCGCGCTCGCGTCGAAGTTTTTCACCCCCGCCGAGCAGCGCCGCATAAGCGCCGCCCCGCCCGGACGCCAAAACGAGCTTTTTCTCCGTCATTGGGTCGGCAAGGAGGCTTCGGTGAAGCTTTCCGGCGAAGGCATCTTTCGGGGACTGCGCCACGTGGAGATCGTCGGGGGCCCCGGGGGCGGCTTTTCGGGGCTCTACCGGGGCCGTCCCGTGTACCTGCTGGAGTTCCGGCCCGCCCCGGGGTACCTCGCCGCCCTCGCCAGCTGGCGGCCGCTCCGCATCCGAAAAACGTTCCTCTTGTAAACCACCTCCCGACAAAATATGTGGGCGAGTGTGAGGAAATCCTGTTAATCAGGAATTGCACATATGTCGTTTCAAGGTTTGGGATTATCGGATGCCGTCGTTCATGGAGTTCAACGGATGGGGTATGTTGATCCCTCGCCCATCCAGCTTCGCGCCATTCCGGTCATTCTTTCCGGAAGGGACCTGATTGCCTCGGCCCAGACCGGCACGGGCAAAACCGCCGCGTTTGGCCTGCCCATCCTCTCCATGCTGGATTCCCCCCAGGATCTTCCCCGCTGCCTGATTCTCGAGCCCACCCGCGAGCTCGCCATGCAGGTGGAGACCGCCTTCCGCGATTTCGCCCGTTTCATGCACCTGGAAATTGCCCTGATTTACGGAGGCGTCGGATACGGCAAACAGCGGGAGGCCCTGGCCAAGGGCTGCGACGTCATTGCCGCCACCCCCGGCCGGCTGCTCGACCTCATCGAACAGGGCGGTGTGAACCTGAGCGCCCTGCAGTTTCTGGTCCTGGACGAGGTCGACCGCATGCTCGACATGGGTTTCCTGCCCGACGTGCGGCGCATCGTCGAGAAGTGTCCCAAAAAGCGGCAGACCCTGCTCTTTTCCGCGACGATTCCCGAGGAAATCGGCCGCCTGGCCGCCTGGTGCCTGAAGGATCCGGAGCGCATCGAAATCGGCGCCCGGCGCTCCCCCGCGGAAACGGTCAATCACGCGCTTTATCCGGTGGCCGCCGCCCAGAAATTTGACCTGCTTCTCGCCCTGCTGGCCCGGACGAATTTCGACAGCGTCCTGATTTTCTGCCGCACCAAGGATGGGGCCGACCGGATTGCGCGTCAGCTCAAGCTGCAAAACCATTCCGTCGCCGTGCTCCATTCCAACCGCACCCAAAACGAGCGCGTCGAAGCGCTGGAGGGTTTCAAAAACGGCCGCTACGAGGTCATGGTCGCGACCGACATCGCCGCCCGCGGCATCGACATCGCGGGCGTGAGCCACGTCATCAACTACGACGTTCCCCAGCACCCGGAGGATTACGTCCACCGGATCGGCCGCACGGGGCGCGCCCAGAACGTGGGGGATGCCTTTACCATCATGACCGCCGAGGAACTGCCCCACGTGAAGGACATCGAACGCTTCATCGGGCAGAAAATCCCCCGCCTGAAGCTGGACGGTTTCAACTACGTGTATTCCGCGGTTTTCAACGAGGAGGTCGTCGAGGCGGCCCTCAAAAGCGTCAAGGGCGTCCGCACCCACAAGGGCATGTCCTTCGGAAGCAGCCGCAAGCGCCGCCGATAACTTTTTGCGGGAGTACTTGAAATCCCGCGCCGGATACCGCACAGTTCCCGTCCTCGCGCGATTAGCTCAGTGGTAGAGCGCCTGCTTCACACGCAGGAAGTCGCAGGTTCGAACCCTGCATCGCGCATTTTCTTTTGCCCGGATCCGGCCCCCCTTCCCGCCGGCCGGCGCTCTGAGCACCCTTGCCCCCGACGGGGTCTCGTGCGAGAAAGAAGGTGTACATGACACCCATTCGCACGATATTGACCCATCCCGGAGGAGCCCATAAGGACGAATTCCTCGCCTGCAGTGTTCTGCTGGCGATTCATCCCGTGCCGGTGGTCCGGCGGGAGCCCTCGTCCCGGGATCTCGCCGATGCGGGGGTCTGTGTCGTGGATGTGGGTCACCGTCTGCAGCCGGAACTGAACAACTTCGACCACCACCAGTTTCCGCGGGACCACACCCCCACCTGCTCCCTGTCCCTCGTGCTCCAGCATCTGGGGCTCTACGAAGACGCCCGGCGTTTCTGCGACTGGCTGGAGACGGCGGAGTGGTTTGACTGTCGCGGACCGATCGCCACCGCCGTCTGGCTGGGGGTGCACAAGGAGATCATGACGCGCCTCAATTCCCCCATCGACATGACGCTGCTGCGCCGTTTTTCGCAATCCCCGCGCCTGGAACCCGGCGATCCGCTCTGGGAGGTCATGCGCATGGTGGGCGAGGACCTTCTGCAATACATCCGCTCCCTGCGCGAACGCCTGGAATATTTGCACCGGCACGCCGAGTGGTGGACTCTCAATGTCGGAACGGAAACCAAACGGGTCCTGTTCCTGCCCCGCACGGAACCGCTGTTTGACGAGCCGTCGCTCGGCCTGGAGCAATTCATCGAAGGGCTCGGACTCGAGGACGAGGTGGCCGGGCTGGTCTATCCCGACCGCCGCGGCAAGGGATACGGAATGTCACGGTTTCAGGACGACAAGCGGCTGGACTTCACCCGCATTGCCGGACAGCCGGAGGTGCATTTCGCGCACGCCCGCGGCTTCCTGGCAAAGACGTCGGCCACGGAGGTGAGCCGCCTGCGCGAACTGGTGGATCAGGCGGTGGTCTGATTGCCCGATCCGCCGGAAGACTCCCGGCGGGCCTGACTCAGTCCGCGAAGGATTTCTTCAAAAACTTTTGGAGTGCCTTCCAGGATTCCGCGTCGGCTTTGGCGTCGTAGGCGACATTCAAATCGAACTCTTTCGCGACTTTGTCGGCGTCGGGGTTGGTGAATCCGTGTTTGGCACCCGGGTAGGAATGGAATTCCAAGTCGACGCCCGCCGCCTTCATCCGGGACGGAAAGGCTTCGAGAACCCCGGAGGGGATGAAATTGTCCTCCGCCCCGTGACAAACGAGCATCCGGGCCGTGGGTTTGACGCCTTGGGGAACCTCCGCGCCCAGGGAGCCGTGAAAACTTGCGACGGCTTTCAGTCCGGGCACGCCTTCACAGGCCATCTGCAGCACCAGGCCGCCGCCGAAGCAGTAGCCAATCGCGGCAATTTTGTCCGGATCGACCCCGGGTTGTTTCGCCAGGAAGGCCAGGGCGCCTTCAAAGCGCCGGCGCGCCTCCGGCAAATCCTTCATCACCGCGGCGGCAAAGGATCCCGCATCCTTGGGGTGACCCGCCACCTTGCCGTCGCCGTACATGTCGACGGCCAGCGCCACGTATCCGAGGGCGGCCAGTTGCTCGGCGCGTTTCCGGGCGTAGTCGTTCAACCCCCACCATTCATGCACCACCAGGACCCCGGGGTGTTTTCCGCCGTCCTCGGGCAGGGCCAGAAATCCGCGGGCGGTCACGGAACCCGCCGGATAGGACACTTCACGCGTGACGATTCCGGCTTGAACCGTCGTCAGAGTCAGGGCCATCAGGCCAAGCAGGAAAAGTTTCATGCCCCAACCCTATGAAACGGGAGCCCGCCCGGCAATCCGCGTCTCTCCCCCCCGCCGACTCACGCCGCGAGGCATTCCGGACACCGTCCGAAAAACTCCAGGGAATGGGTCAGGTTGCGAAAGCCGTAATGCTCGGCGATTTTTTTCTCCGTTTCCCCGAGCGGACAGGGAATGTCGATCACCACGACCTTGCCGCAATTGGTGCAGACGATGTGGTCGTAGTGTTTCGAGGGGTCGTGGAGTTCGTAATAACTGCAGGGCCGCTGCAGATTCACCTTGTGAACCAGATGCAGCCGCTCCAGGAGCGTCATCATGCGGAACACGGTGGCATAATCCGGCGAGCCGCCCTTGGCGGCGGCCAGATCCTGGATTTCCTGCAGGGAAAGCGGCCGGTCCGCCTCAAAAAGCACATCCAGGATGCTGCGGCGGCTTTCCGTCACGCGCATGCCCTCGCCGCGCAGGCGCTTGAGAACGGCTTCGGCGGTGAGGGCTTCGGGCATGAGATATCCTTAACCGAGGCCGGAGGGAATCTCAACCCATCTGTCGCCGGGTTGGCCGGGCGTCAGAGCCGCACCGGAATGCCCCTGGCGGCGAGATGTTCCTTCGCCTGGCGGATGGTGTGGGTGCCAAAGTGGAAAATGCTGGCCGCCAGCACGGCATCGGCCCGGCCCTTGTCGAGCACCTCGGCCAGATGCGAGAGCTCGCCCGCGCCGCCGCTGGCGATCACCGGAATGTTCACCGCATTGCTCACGGCGGCGGTGAGGGCGATGTCATACCCCCCGCACGTGCCGTCGGCATCCATGCTGGTGAGGAGGATTTCGCCCGCGCCGAGACGCTCCACCTCGGCCGCCCAGGCCACGGCGTCGAGTTCGGTCGGATTGCGTCCGCCGTGCGTGTAAACCCGCCAGCGTCCGGGACCGTCCCGTTTGGCGTCGATGGCCACCACCACGCACTGGGACCCGAAGGCTTCCGCGGCCTCGGAGACGAGCAGCGGGGTTTTGATGGCCGCGGTGTTCACGCTCACCTTGTCGGCCCCGGCCAGGAGCATCGTGCGGAAATCCTCCACCGTGCGGATGCCGCCGCCCACGGTGAGCGGCATGAAACATTGCTCGGCGGTTTTCGCCACCACGTCCACCATGGTGGCCCGGCCGTCGCTGGAGGCGGTGATGTCGAGAAAAACGAGCTCGTCGGCGCCCTGGGCGTCGTATGCCTTGGCGCATTCGACCGGGTCGCCCGCATCGCGCAGATCGAGAAACTTGGTGCCTTTCACCACGCGTCCGTCGGTGACGTCGAGGCAGGGAATGATGCGTTTGGCCAGCATGGATTCACCTCTCGCGCGGGAGGCGGGGGTTGGCGAGACTAAATTTGTTGCTTTGACCGCCCACTCCATTAGGTTGCGCACGTTCCGCGCTGCTGGTCGATTCAGGGAGGGAACGGGAAAACGATGCAAAGAGAATACATTCGTCTCATGCTTCGGGCGGCACTCGGCGCGATGCTTCTTCTCGCGGCCGGGTGCGCCGGAACGCCGGACGGGGTGGGGCATTTCCGCACGGTGATTGTCGACGCCGGCCACGGGGGGTCCGACCGCGGCGCGCGCGCACGTTCGGGCCTGCAGGAAAAACACCTCGCCCTCGACACGGCCAAACGCCTGGCCCGCGAATTGCGGGCGCGGGGGTTTCAGGTGATCGAAACCCGCCACGACGACACCTTCATCCCCCTGGGTCAGCGCACCCACATCGCCAACCGCACCGCCGACTCCATTTTTGTGAGCGTCCATTACAACTGGGCGCGCCGGCCCGGCCCGCAGGGCATCGAAATCTATTATTACCAACCGCGTTCCCGTCCGCTGGCCCAGAACATCCTCCAACAGACCCTCCGCGCCTACCCCACCGCCAACCGCGGCGTGAAACGCAACAATTATTTCGTCTTGCGGAACAACCGCCGCCCCGCCGTCCTCTGCGAACTTGGATTCGTCTCGAATCCGCACGACAACCGCTACCTGCAAAATCCCGTCTACCGTCAGCGCCTCGCCGAGCGGATGGCCGACGGCATCGTGGCCTCCCGCAAGTAACCGCCTCCGTTCCGGGCGGGGGGCCCCCGGTCTTTGCAAAAAATTTCCCGCACCGGCCACATCCGTCGTCCGGACGGTGAAACCGGAGTCCCGCCGGACGGCCTACGGCTCGGGATGTTTCCTGATGAAGTTGCGGAACCACTCCCCGGACGGACCGATGATGAGGGTTTTCCCGCCCTGGAGGCTGGTGAGACCGAAGTTGGCCGCGTACCCCTCGGCCCATTCGTAGTTGTCGATCAGCGTCCAGGGGAAATACCCGCGGACATCCACGCCATCCGCCATGGCGCGGCGCAGTTGGTTCACGTGCTCCCGGAAGTAGCGGACCTTCTTCTGCTCACTCTGCGTGCCGATGCCGTTTTCCGAAACGACGATCGGTTTGCCGTAGCGCCGGTAGACGGCCGTCAGCGTGGCATGCAGACCCTCGGGATCGATTTCCCAGCCGTTCTGGGTGTAGTTGGAATTCTGCTCGCCGACCGGACGGAAAATGAAGCGCGCGGCGGAGGCGTCCTGGGAATAATAATAATTCACGCCGATGAGATCCATCGTGTCCACCACGGCATCAAGATGCTGCCAGTTCTGGTGCATCATCATGTTGTAAACGAACTGCGTGGGATCCTGCAGGTAATTGCGGCGCCAGTTGGGGATTGAATAGATGCCCATCACGAGGGCGTCCGGACGCTCCCGCTTGATGATGGCCGCGGCGTCGCGGAACATGTTGATGGCCACGCCGTGGGCCTTCTTGAGGGCGCCCGGCGTCAGCAGCAGCCCGGGCGGCCAGTGTCCGCCGAAATAACCGATGTAGAGCGCGCCGTTCGGCTCATTCTGCGGCACGTAAATGCGCACGTGGGGTGCCAGCGCCCTGACCATTTTGGTCACATAACGGTTCCAGGCCTGTTCGACGTCCGGATGCAGGAAGTCCGAGCGGTTTTTCCTTTTCCGGTCATACAGCCAGTCGGGAAAGGTGAAGTGCCAGAGGGTGACGACGGGCTCGATGCCGGCCGCCTTCAGCTTCCGCGCCATGCGGACATATTGCCGGATGGCCTTCTCGTTGAACTCGCCCGGGCGGGGCTCCACGCGCGCCCATTCGATGCCGAAGCGATAATGGGTGACGCCCAACTGCTTCAGAGCCTCGAGGTCCTTGTCGAAGTTCGTCCAGGAATAGGTCGCGTATTCCCCGCGCGGGGGAATGCGCCCCTCCTCGGCGAAGATGTCCCAGTCGGTCTTGAAATAGTGGGGAGACCCCGGCTTTTCTCCCCGGTCCTCGTTCTGGTAGCTGGACGTCGACGTCCCCCACCAGAATTTGCCGGTCCTGACCGGGGCGGACGCCGCCGGCTTCACGTAATCCTTGGGCGGCAGCACGCAACCGGAAAGGCCGGCGGCAAGGAGAACGGCTGCGAGCGTCGGTTTGCGGAGAATATTCATGTTGAAGCCGGATGCCTGAGATGGTTGCCTACAGAGTCATGGCCCGTCCGACAACACCGAATTTGTTCCGCGTGCTGGCCGCTCTCCTGAGCGCCGCCACGCTGGTCCAGGCCTCGGAAAGCAGCACCTTTCGTGCTCCGGACAGCCTGGTCCTCAAAAACGGAAAAACCGTCCACGGATTGATCCTCCGCAACACCAAGGACTACGTCCTGCTTCAGGAACAATTCCAGGAAGTCAAATATCCGAAGAGCGCGATCGTCCGCATCATCGACAACACCAACACCGGCGCCATCTTCACGGGCGTGATGCGCAAGGGCGACCTGCCGCCGTGGCGGGTGATCGCCAGCGACCTGCGCAGCAATGACGCCGTCCGTTCCCTGGTGGAAGTTCCCGCCACCGTCATCAGCAAGGGCGAATTTCGGAACGTCCCCTACAAATCCTTCCGGGTCAATGAGGCCATCGAACTCAACATCTACGGCGACCCGGAGGAGCCCGCCGGACTGGAGGTGGGGGTCTACGGTTTCCGGGCCAAATTCGAAAAACTGCGCCGCCTGCTGCGCAGTTACATGGCCGGGTATCTGACGACCCGGGACGAGGTCGCCAAACTCTATTCGATCGGACTCGAAGGGGGAACCGCAACCGCGGGCGATCTCACCATCGTGGTGACCCCGCCCTCGGCGCCCGAGTCCTACAACGCCTGGTGGCTGACGGTTTACAACAAGAAGAAGCTCGACAGGGCCCGGTTGAGCGACCGCGAATACGCGCGTCTCGTCGTGCCCGAGGACCAACTCGTGGACAAAAACGGCCGCATCATCCACAACGGCTGGACCAGGGGACACCTGCAGAAAGCCCGGAAAAAAAATCCCGACGGGCAGGTGTTGCTGCGCGGATTTTATCGGGACAAGAACGGCGTCTTTCGCCTGATGGTGGACGAGGTTCCCCCGGAAGCCATGAAAAAGACCGGGGAGACCTCCCCGCTCGACATCGTGTCGTTCGTTCCCTCCAGCCTCGAAAGCCTGAGGCTCCCCCTGCCATACCTTCATCCCAAGCCGGCGGAATAAGCCGGACCCGGCGGAAGATCCCCTCTTCATGGACTACGACTTTGTCATCATCGGCGGAGGCAGCGCGGGATACGCCGCGGCACGAACCGGGGCCGGGCTCGGACTCAAAACCGCCGTGATCGAAGGCGGCCGGGAGGTGGGCGGACTCTGCATCCTTCGCGGCTGCATGCCGAGCAAGACGCTCATCGAGTCGGCCAACCGGTTCCTCACCCTGCGCCATGCGGAGGAGTTCGGCCTGCGCGCGGACCACATTTCCTTCCGGGGCCCGGAAATCATCGCCCGCAAACGCCGCCTGATCGGGGAATTCGCCGACTACCGCCGAGAGCAGCTCGAAACGGGCAGGTTCACCTTTCTGCGCGGACTGGCGGAATTCCAGGACGCCCACACGGTGACGGTCCGGGAACCGGACGGAACCGAGACCGCCCTTTCCGCCCGGGCCTTTCTCCTCGCCACCGGGTCCGTTCTTTCCTCGCCTTCCATTCCGGGCCTGGCCGAGGCCGGCTGCCTGAGCAGCGACGACGTCCTCGACATGGAGGAACTTCCGGAATCGGTCATTGTCCTCGGAGCCGGTCCGGTGGCGCTGGAAATGGCCCATTATTTCGCCGCCCTGGGGCGCCGGGTTTCCATCGTCCAGCGGAGCGGCCAACTTCTCACCGGCGTCGACGGGGACGTCGCCCGCGTTGTCGAGGACGCCTTCCGTCGGCGGGGAATGGAAGTTTTCACCAATACCCGTCTGCGGCGGGTCGAACGGACCGCCTCGGGCCGCCGCGTGGTGTTTGAGCACGGGGGCCGGGAAAAGTCCCTCGAGGCGGAGGCCGTCCTCAACGCCCTCGGACGCTCCCCCAACACCGCCCCGCTGGCCCTCGACCGGGCCGGGGTTGAACTTCGCGGCGCCTCGGTGAAAATCAATCCCCACCAGCAGACCACCGCCTCCCACATTTTTGCGGCCGGCGATTGCTGCGGACCCTACGAGGTCGTGCACATTGCCATCGAACAGGGCGAACTCGCCGCGCGCAACGTGGCCCGCGTCCTGCGGGGGGAGGGGGCGCTGGAGTCGATGGATTACCGGCTGAAACTCTACGCCGTCTTCACGGAACCCCAGGTGGCCTCCGTGGGACTTTCCGAAAACGAGGCGCGCGCCCGCGGACTGCAGTTTCTGACGGCCACCTACCCCTTCAACGACCACGGAAAATCCCTCGTGATGGGGGAAACGGACGGTTTTGTGAAACTCCTCGCCGACCAGACCACCCGCGAAATCCTCGGCGGCTCGGTGGTCGGACCCCACGCCTCCGAGTTGATCCACGAAATCGTCGTCGCCATGCGTTTTCGGGCCACCGCCGGGCAACTCGCCACCACCCCCCATTACCACCCCACCCTCAGCGAGATCTGGACCTACCCCGCCTCGGACCTCGCGGAATAGGCCCGCCCTCCCGAAAATCCCCCGGGAATCCCGTTTCTCCTTCGCAACAAAAGTTGACCTTCGTTGCGCCCCGGCTAGATTTGCCCCCACCCACCGACCGTATGAACCTCAACAATCTCACCAGCAGCTTCATGCCTGAACCCACCACCCCCACGTCCACCAAGAATGTCCTCGCCAACGACGTTGACATCAAGGGAACCATCAAGTTCGAGAACGAGCTGATTTTTGACGGCAAGATCGAGGGCGAAATCATTTCCGACGCAGGCAGCCTGACCATCGGCAAAAACGCCAGTGTCCACGGTGAAGTGAAGACGAAATCCGTCGTCGTTCACGGCTCCGTCACCGGCAACATCTCCGTGACCGAGCGTTGCGAACTGAAGGCCAGCTCCCAGCTGACCGGCGACCTCAAGGCGATGCGCATCGTCATCGAGGAGGGCGCCACCTTCATCGGCAAATCCGAGGTCACGCCCAACAAGGCGATCAAACACGACCGCACGCCGACCCCGTCGTCCGACGCCTCGCGCAAGAACCAGCCTGCGACGGCCGCCGCCTAGGTCTGACTTGCTGATTTCATGCCGGTCAGTCCCCGCAAGGCGCCCTACACGTGCCCCGAGTGCGGATTCGTCCAGCAGGAATCCACGCATCTCATTTCCACCTACTGCCGTTCCTGCGGCAGCTACTACGAGGTTCGCGCGGCGGGTCGCGACAAACGGCCCGCCGCTCCACCGCGCCCGGCAACACCCCGGGTGCTGCGAACCGTGCAATGTCACCGCTGCGGGGAAACGCACGAGGTGTCGAGTCACGCCCAGAGCACCATCTGCCCGGGCTGCAACACCTCGATCCAGTTCGAAGATGTCGTGGTCTCCTCGAACGTCTCGCGCCCCATCGACACCCGCGGCAAGCTCATCATTGAGGCCACGGGGCACCTCGCCAACAACCTCACCGTCTGCGGCGATGCCACGATTTTTGGAAAGGTCAGCGGCGCCCTGCACTGCGAAGGCACCGCCCGCCTCCACACCGTCGGCAAGCTGAACTGCCGCATCACGGCCAGGACGCTCATCATCGAGAAAGGCGCCCGCGTGCAATTTGTCCATCCGGTGGAGACCGGCACCCTTGAGGTGCTCGGCGAAGCCTCCGGCCGGTTCGAGGTCGACGGCAAGGTCAGGATCGGCAAGGGCGGGCTCCTGGAAGGCAAGTTCCACGCCCGCGCCATCATCGTCGACGGCGGTTCCCTCCTGGCGGAGAGCTCCGTCGAGTCCGTGCTCCTGCCGGAAACCTGAACATCCGGAATGCTTCCGTCCGGCGGATCATTCCGCCGCCGCGCCGATGAAAATCTCGGCCTCCCGTCCCTTTTCGAACTGAAAAATCACCCCGCCGTAAACGGAGCCGGCCACGAAGGTTTTCCCCGCCACGCTGTGGCGAGGCCATCTGCAGGCGGACGCCCGGTTTCGGATAGCGCCATTTCTGCACCCATTCCCCGAGGGCTTCCCAATACACCTCCCGCCCGCAACGCCCCTCCGCCCGCCAGCAGAATGATCAAAAAAGCCGTCAGGCGAAGGTCCGACCAACGGAAGCGGGGGTGTTTCAAATCGGATTCCCTGCGGCGCCACCCCGCAAAAGCAAATTCGGGAATGACCTTCACATCCGCCATGGTAAAACCCGCCTCATGCCTGAGGAATTCCCGCAGATTCCCGAAGCGCTGCGAAACGCCGGCGCCAAACTCGCCATCGTGCTCGGTTCGGGACTCGGACCGTTTGCCGATTCCCTTCCCCACGACCTGGTGGTTCCCTACCAGGACATTCCCGGCCTCCCTGTCTCGCGGGTTCCGGGTCACGCCGGCCGTTTCCTCGTCGCACGCCTGGCCGGCCGTCCCCTCCTCATCGCGCAGGGACGGGTGCACCTTTATGAAGGTTGGGAGGCCGGCGAGGTCACCCGATCCGTGCGCCTCATGCATGCCCTCGGGGTGGAAACCCTCGTGCTCACCAACGCCGCCGGCACGGTCAATGCCGCCTTCCCGCCCGGCGACTGGATGATGCTTTCCGATCATATCAACCTGACCGGACACTCCCCGCTCCGCGGCGGTGCAAATTTCTTCGACATGAGCGAGGTTTACGACAGGGGCCTGCGCGCCCTGTTCCGGGAAACCGCCGCCACCCTCGGCATCACCCTGCACGAAGGCGTCTACGCCGCCATGCCCGGCCCGCAGTACGAGACCCCTGCGGAGATCCGCATGCTGAAAATCCTCGGCGCCGACGCCGTGGGCATGTCCACCGTCCCCGAAGCCATCCAGGCCCGCGCCCTCGGCCTGCGCGTCGCCGCCTTTTCCTGCCTCACCAACTGGGGTGCGGGACTGTCCGGAGCCACCCTCAGCCACGGGGAGGTCACCGAAACCGGACGCCGCGCCGCCGACACCCTCGTCCGCCTCCTCCACGCCGTCCTGCCCCGGATCGCGTGAGAACAGCGGAAGGCGGAAACAAAAAACACGCGCGAACTCCACCCGCATGCGCGGGGAGCGAAGCGCGTCGGGCTTTCAGCTTTTCTCTCCCGCGACCGCCTGCGGCGCCGGACGGTCCCAGAAATACCGCTTGAACACCACCTTGAGCGTGGCGGTCAGCGGCACCGCCAGCAGGGCCCCCAACAAACCGCCCAGCACCACGCTCCAGATCAAAACGGAAATGATCACCGTGAAGGGATGCAGGCCGACGGAACCTCCCACGATCTTGGGAGAAATGAAAAATCCCTCAAACTGGTTCGCGGCGATGAAAATCACCGTCACCCAAAAGGGATGCCACCAATCCCCGAACTGCATGGCCGCAATGAGCACGGCCGGAATCCAGCACACCAGCATGCCCGCATAGGGAATGAGACCCAGAACGCAGACCATCAGTCCGATGAGCAACCCGAAATCGAGCCGGATGAAAACAAGCAGGCAGAAGCCGATGAGCAGGCCGTCGATCATGCTGACGATCAACTGACCGCGGAAAAAGCTGATCAGATAGCTGTTGATTTCGCTCAGCAGGGACACGATTTCGTTTTTGAGCGGGGACGCGCGCAGCGGCAGGTATTTGCTCCAGTTTTCGGAAATCGAGCGACCGTCCTTGAGGAAAAAGAAGAGGAAAATCGGAACAAGAATCAGGCTCAACATCACCCCGAACGCCCCGAGCACCCCGCCCGCGCTCCGTTGGAGGAAATTCCCGACCGCCGCCACGAGGTTCGGGAGTTGGTCCTGCAGGGTTTTCAATCCGCTGCTGACCATGGACGCAATGTATTGGGCCACCAGATCCTGGTCCGGATCATGGTCCCGCTTCAGAAGCGGCAGCTCGTTCAGCCTGCGGACTTCCCCGAGGGTGTGATTCACCAGAGTCTGCGCCCGCGAGACATAGGAGGGCAGTTCCCGGGCAAACACCTCGCCCTGATGCCAGAGAGCCGGCAGGATCCAGATCAGGACGCCCGCCGCCATCCCGAGGAAGACCACAAACACCAAAATCACCCCCCAAAGGCGGGGAACCCGCCGTTCCTCCAGCCAGCGCACCACCGGCTCCAGCAGGTAGGCGAGAATGCCGGCGGTGGCCAGCGGAAGAAGCACCGGCCGCAGAAACCCGATGGCATCCACCACCAGCTTGCCCACCAGAACGGCCACCGACCCGAGCGCCACGAAGGAAAGCGCCGTCAGCGCCGCCCAGAAAATCTTCCGTTGAAACAAAGTCGGCGGCATCGCCCCGTTTTCCTACCCCTTCACGCTCCGGGAGAAAAGCCGGAAGTCAGAAATCGCGCACCGCCGAGCGCCAAAAGCCGGGACCGCCCCGAAACGCGCAGTGGCGAAATTTTCGGACGCGGAAAATTTTCCGATGCGCTCCGGAAAAAATGCGCTACGCTTCGGCGGGCATGAAAATCCTCGAATTCCTCAAATCCCGTCTGCATGGCGTGCCGCCGGTGACCCCGGTCGAGCGGATTCTCGCCAAGCGCTGGGTGAAGGAACGCCTGAAGCGCCTCTTTCCCGAGCTGCGCCACGACCCCAAGGCCCTCGAGGAAGCCTACCAGGCCCTCAGCCTCGAACCCCAGCCCGGCGCCGGCAAGGGAGGCAGCATGCTCTTTGAGGTCGTGCTGCCGGGGAAGATTGAGTAGAAAAACGCCTTGGGTGTTCCCTCGCGACGGAGGCACCTGGAGTCCAAGAATCCCCGGCAACCAGTCAGGACTTTTTGAAAATCGTCGAGTAGTGCACGGCGAGAAATTCGGATTCGGGCGGCACGGCATCGTCCGGCAACCGCAGGGGCTCCCCCGCATAAACGCCGAAATTTTCCTTCACGCTCCTTTGGGGAAGCTCCGCTTTGATCCGCGGCGACAGCACCAGCCGCAGGTTTCTATCAAAAGCAATGAGTCCGACATCAAATGCTGCGTCATGCAGCCTCGAGAGACAAAGACCGTTCCGCACATTCAACCGCTCCTTTTCCGCAGCCTTCCAAGGCAAAATATGCGAGGCGACAAGCAACTCCCGAACAGCCAACCCGGTCACTCCGCACCGGCCGCCGAAATTATTTAGGACGGCATTACGGAAATATTCCTGGCCCCGACGTTGTTTGACGTTCATCGCGACCTCGGTGGGACCGCCGGGAGGGTTTCGACGGATCCGAATCCCCACCTTCGGAATGATCTCGATTTCCCCGTCGGGACCGGTGCCGAAAAGCTCCCGCAAATTTTCCTCACTTGCGGGTACGGCCTCGTCGAGATGCGCATGAAACTCCTCCCACAGCTGACGGTCCATCCGGCTTGCTCCGGCCAACCCCCGAATACCACGCATCCTTAACGCCGGATCCAGCGAAGCCAGGTTGCAAAGTTTCATCGCCACACTGTCGGGGGTGCGTCCCAACTTCTTCGCGAGGTCAATAATAACCGGCTGTCTCGCATGAAACTGACCGAATGTCAGCTTATGATAGATGTTCAGTGCGACAAACAATTCCGTGCGCGTCCATCGCCGAGACCGGGGCATGACGCCACCATAACGATCCCTTTGTCGATGGGAAAGACGGATAACCCCGGCCGGGAGGAGCGGCCCACGCCATTTCCCTTGCGGGGTGGGGCGGTGCGTTTTTTACTGGAAACGGCATGAAAAGCCTTCTGCGGTTCCTTGGTTTTGTCGTCCTCTCCGCCGCCGTGGTGGCCGGGGTGTACGTCTGGCGCCAGAAGCATCCGGGCCCCGAAGCGGAGTCCGCCCGGCCCCTGCTGGCCGCCCTCGACCAGGAGTTCACCTCCCTGATTCGCCAGGTCCTGCCGGCGGTGGTGAGCATCAACGCCATTCCCATCAATCCCCGCACCCTGATCTTCCAGCAATTGACGGGCGGGGCCACCCCCGCTTCCACCGGGTCCGGGGTGATCGTCTCGCCGGAGGGCCATATCGTCACCAATCTGCACGTCATCGCGGGTGCGGGGGCCCTGGAGGTTCAACTCGGCGACGGCCGCACCCTCGCCGCCCAGGTGGTGGGCGCCGATCCGCTCTCGGACATCGCGATTCTCAAGATCAACGCTTCCGATCTGAAACACCTTCCCTTTGGCAATTCCGACGAGGTGAACGTGGGACAGATCGTTTTTGCCGTGGGCAATCCGCTCGGTCTGCACGAAACCGTCACCCAGGGCATCATCAGCGGCAAGGGACGTCGGGCGCAGAGCGAGGCGGCGAACGAATTTTTCCAGACCGACGCCGCCATCAATCCCGGCAATTCGGGCGGCCCGCTCGTCAACCTCCGCGGCGAAATCATCGGCATCAACAACTCCGTGTCCCTCCAGGGTCAGGGCATCGGGTTTGCCATTCCCTCGAACATTGTGCGTCACGTCTTTGAAAGCATCCGCGATCACGGACGCTTCATCCGGCCGTGGTTCGGGGCCCAGGTGCATCCGCGGCCCATCACCCCGCAACTGGCCAGCCAGTTGGGACTCCCGGACACCTTGGGGGCCGTCGTTCTGCGGGTCTATCCCGGTTCGCCCGCCGAGCAGGGCGGGCTTCGTCATGCCGACGTGATCGTGGAATACAACGGAAAGGCCATTCGCGACGCCATCGACCTGCGCAATCGGGTGGTTGAAACCGAGATTGGACAACAGGTCATGCTCCGCGTCCGCCGGGCCGGCCGGGAGCTGGAAGTGCCGGTGGTGATCACCGCCGAACCCGGGGCCTGAGCGCCCCGCCGGCCGCCGAATCGGCTTGATTTTGGCGTGGGCGGGGCGAGCATGGAGGCATGATCGAACTGGAGGTTTATGCCGCCGGGGTGCGCAATCCCGACAAAATGATGGCCCTGGCGCTCGAATTGGATGGCATACCCGGCCTTCGCTACAAGGTGGATACCAACCACGACATCGTCTACATGGAATTCACCGACCAGCCCCCGACCGTGAGCGGCATCGAGGCCGTCTTCCACAAGACGGGCCTGGAGGCAAAGTTCGTCGGCCAGTTGCCCCCCGAGGTCGATTCCAAGAAAAAGACCCAGCGCATCGACATCGACAGCGCCGAGGCCTGATGCCGCTGGTCCAACTTTTCGGGAGCGCCCTTTCCGGATTTTTCCTCTACCTGGGCCAGCTCGCGCAGCTGGCGGCGGAAACCTTTGCGTCGATCTTCAAGGGACGCATCCGCTACAAGCTCACGCTCCATCAAATCGCCGAAATCGGCTACCGCTCGCAGATGGTGGTGATCGTCACCGGCGCCTTCACGGGCGCCGTCTTCACCGCGCAGGCCTATTTTCAGTTCGCCAGCCTCAACATGGGCACGGCGGTCGGGCCGGTGGTCACCCTCGCCATGTTCCGGGAACTGGGACCGGTGCTCACCGGGCTGATGGTGGCCGGCCGGGTGGGTGCGGCGATGAGCGCGGAGATCGGCACGATGAAGGTCACCCAGCAGATCGATGCGCTGAGGGCCCTGGCGGTCCATCCCGTGGACTATCTGGTCGTGCCGCGGGCCCTGGCCATGTTCATTTCCATGCCGCTGCTCGTCGTCGAATGCGTCGGCTTCGGCGTGCTGGCCGCCTATCTCGTGGCGGTCAAGGTGCTCAACATCGAGGCGGTTTATTTCGTGCTCAACATGCAGAAATTCACCGAGGCCAGCGACATCTTCATGTCGCTCATCAAGGGCTTCGCCTTCGCCATCCTCATTGTCTTCATCAGCTGCCGCGAGGGGCTCCATGCCCGCGACGGCGCGGTGGGTGTGGGCCGCGCCACCACGGAGAGCGTGGTCATCTGCTCGCTGGCCATCCTCATCGTGAACTTCTTCCTCACGATGTTCCTCAACATCCTTTTCCCCGCCGGACAGAACGGATGAGCGCCGAACCCCTCATTTCCGTCCGCGATCTCGTGCAGAAGATCGGACGCCAGGAGATCCTCCGCGGATTTTCCCTCGACATCCACAAGGGCGAGACGCTGGTCCTGCTCGGCAAGAGCGGCGGCGGCAAGAGCGTGTTCCTCCGCCATCTCATCGGCCTGATGAAACCGATCTCCGGCCAGATCCTCTTCGAAGGCCGCGACATCACCCGGCTCAACGAGCGCGAACTCGAGCCGGTGCGCCGGAAAATCGGCATGTTGTTTCAGGATGGCGCGCTGTTTGACTCGATGACCGTGTACGACAACGTGGCCTTTCCCCTCCGGGAACGCGGCGAGCGGAACGAAAAGGTCATCGCCGAGAAGGTCCACGACGCCCTGGCGCTGGTGAACATGAACGGCCACGACAAAAAGATGCCGGTGAACCTTTCCGGCGGCATGCGCAAGCGGGTCGCCCTCGCCCGCGCGATCATTTCGCCCCCCGATGTCATTTTGTACGACGAACCCACCGCGGGGCTCGACCCGATTGTTTCCGACAGCATCAACAAACTCATTCGACGCTTGCAGAAGCAGCTTGCGGTCACTTCCATTGTCGTCACCCACGACATGATCAGCTGTTATCACATCGCCGACCGCGTGGCCCTGCTGAACGAGGGCCGGCGTTATTTTTACGGCACGCCCGACGACCTGCGGACCACGCAGGACCGGGTGGTTCGGGATTTTGTGGACGGCCGCTCCCAGGACGAGGACGAAAAAGCGTTATGAACGATCAGGAAAAAACCACGCTCCTGCGTGTCGGCATCTTTCTGGCCATCGGCCTCGCCATCATCGGGGGCATGGTGGTGTATTTCGGCCGCTTTGGCGACGCGGTGCGGGGCTTTTACCGCATCCGCGCCGAATTTGCCGACGCCAGCGGCATCTACAAGGGGGCCAGCGTGCTGCTGGCCGGCGCCAAGGTGGGCCTCGTGGAAAACAATCCGGTCATCCTGCCCAACATGGACGGGGTTGCCGTGGACCTGAAGATTTACGAAAACGTCGAGATCCCGGGCAAAGCCGAGTTCCTGGTCGGCAGCTCCGGCCTGCTGGGTGACAAGTTCATCCAGGTCGTGGTCGGTCCCGGCGCCAAGGATTCCCCGCCGATCGCCCCGGGATCCACGGTCCGCGGCCGCACGGAATCCGGCATCGGCGACCTCACCACCAAGGCGGGGGCCATGATGGAAGAGCTGCAGGCCACGGTGGCCAACATCAAAAGCATCACCGAAAAGCTGGACCAAAGCGTCTTCACCGGCACCACGGTGGGCGACCTCAATGAAACCATCGCCAACCTGCGCAGCGTCACGACCAAGATCGACAGGGAAATCTTCACGGGCACGACGGTCGGCGATCTGAACGCCACCATCGCCAACCTGCGCCAGGCCACCGCCGCCTTTGCCGAAACCTCCAAAAAACTCGACAGCGTGCTGGCCAAGGTGGACGGCGCGGTGGGCACGGGCGACGAGGCGCTCAAATCCGCCAAGGCGGCCGCCGACGAGGTGAAGAAGGCGGTCACCGACGTGCGGGGCCTGGTCAACCAGGCCCGGCAGGGCCGCGGGGCGCTGGGGGTTCTGCTCTCGGATCGCGAAGTCGCCGACAATCTCCGGGCCCTTGTGCGGAACCTGCGCCGCCACGGAATCCTCTTTTACAAGGATCGCGCCGCCGAGCAGGCCGGACGTTGATCCATGGGGCGGCCATGACAGCAACCCGCCGGGCCGCCTCCCCCCTCGAATCCTGCCTCCTTTCGGCCGTCGGCGGCTGCGTCGACGCCATCGGCCTCATCACCCTCGGCGGTCTGTTCGTCTCGCACATGAGCGGCAACACGGCGTCGCTCGGAGCGGCCTTTGGCCAGGGACACTGGAGCGTCGGCCTGCCCCATCTTTTTGCCGTGCCCGTCTTTGTCCTGGGCCTGTTTCTCGGCTACTTCTGGGTCGGACAAAGCCCGCGCCGCTGCGCGTTGGTTTTCCTCATTGAAGCCGCCCTGCTCGCCCTCTTCGGCCTCGGTCTCCGGCTGCACGACGGCGTCCGTTCCGACACCCCGGCGTATTATCTGCTGGCCGCCCTGCCCCTGCTCGCGATGGGACTGCAAAACGCGACCCTGCGTCAGGTCGGACATTCCACCTTTCCGTCCACCTACGTCACCGGCGTGCTGGACCGGCTGGCCAAATCCGCCGCCCTTTGGGTGCGGCTCCGTCGCACCCCGGACGGTGCCGGTCATGGCCGGGACGCCCTGATTTCCGTGGGCGTCTGGCTTGCCTACGTGACCGGCGCCATCGGAGGCGGTGCGGGCCTGCTTTTTCTGCGTCCGCTGGCGCTCCTGGTCCCGATTCTGATTCTTGTCGGGCTCGCCATCCCCCTTTCCCGGGAGGCCGAGGCCTGACCGGGCCGGCGGACCGCACGGCATGCCCGGCGGGAACGTGTTCCCTACGAACCGGAGTCCGGAACCCGCAGCACGGCCCCGGTGTCCGCACTGGTGACAAGGGCGGCATAGCGGGTGAGATATCCGGGGAGCGCCCGCGAAGGCGGTCTTTTCCACCGCGCCCGGCGGGCGGCCAATTCGGCATCGTCCACCAGCAGCGAGAGCGTCCGGCCCGGGATGTCGATGGCAATGCGATCCCCGGGTTCCACGAGGGCCAGCGGTCCCCCGGCGGCGGCTTCCGGCGAAACATGGCCGATGGCTCCGCCGCGCGTCGCCCCGGAAAACCGTCCGTCGGTGATCAGGGCCACGCTTTCGGCGAGTCCGCGTCCGGCGATGGCCGCCGTGGGGGAAAGCATTTCCGGCATGCCCGGACCGCCGCGGGGCCCCTCGTAGCGGATCACCACCACATCCCCGGCCCTCACCCGCCCGGTGAGGATCCCGACATTGGCCTCCGCCTCGGATTCAAAAACCACCGCCGGTCCGGTGAACTGCATCATGGACGGCGCCACGCCCGCCGCCTTCACCACACATCCGCCCGGCGCCAGATTGCCGAAAAGGACGGCCAGCCCGCCGGAGGCGGAATACGCACGGTCCCACGGACGGATGACCTCCTCATCGCGCACCGTGGCGGCCTCCGCCACCTCGCCCAAAGTCCGGCCGGAAACCGTCGGCACATCAAGATGCAGGAGGCCGGCTTTTTCGGCCAGGCGTTTGAGGATGGCGCCGATTCCCCCGGCCCGGTGCACATCCTCCATGTGGTGCACGCCGGAGGGCGCCACCTTGCACACCTGCGGAACCCGGGCGGCAATGGCGTTGAAATCGGCCATCTCCAGCGGCACCCCGGCCTCGCGCGCGATGGCCAGCGTGTGCAGCACGGTGTTCGACGAACCGCCCATGGCCATGTCGAGGACGACGGCATTTTCGAAGGACCGCCGCGTCAGAAGGTCCGAGGGACGCACATTGTCGCGGACCAGCCGGACAATCGTCCGGCCCGCCTCCTCAAAGAGCCGCTCCCGATCCGGATCGGTGGCCAGAATCGAGCCGTTGCCGGGCAGGGCGATGCCCAGCGCCTCGCAGAGGCAGTTCATGGAATTGGCCGTGAACATGCCGGAACACGATCCGCAGCCCGGACACGCGAGGCGTTCGATTTCCCCGAGCCGGCTTTCGGAAATGCGCTGCGCGGACAACTCACCCACCGCTTCAAACACCGACGCCAGGTCGAGACCGGCCCCGGTCCGGGGGTCCCGCCCCGCGCGCATGGGTCCTCCGGAAACAAACACCGCGGGAATGTTCACGCGGGCCACCGCCATCAGCATGCCGGGCACGATCTTGTCGCAGTTGGGAATGCAGACCACGCCGTCGAAACAATGGGCCCGCAGCATGGTTTCCACCGAGTCGGCAATGAGCTCGCGCGAGGCCAGCGAATAGCGCATGCCGCCGTGGCCCATCGCAATGCCGTCATCCACGCCGATGGTGTTGAATTCAAAGGGAACGCCGCCGGCGGCGCGGATGGCGGCCCGCACCTTGCGGCCCACCTCGTCGAGGTGGACGTGGCCGGGGATGATCTGGACGAAGGAATTGGCCACGGCGATGAACGGCTTGTCCCAGTCGTCCTCGGATTCCAGCACGCCGGTGGCGCGCAGCAGGCTGCGGTGCGGCGCGCGATGGGCGCCGCGTTTGATGGTGTCGCTGATGGGCATGCCCCAAGGATGCGGCGGCGCCATGCATAATAAAAATGCCATTTTCGGGCGATTCTGATATCAATTTGCTATGGATTACACCCTGCGCGAGCTGGAGTGTTTCTCGGCGGTGGCCGCGGAACTCTCCTTCACCCGGGCGGCCCGCCGTCTGCATCTGGCCCAGCCGGCGCTTTCCCGGCACATCCGCACGCTGGAGGAAAAGATCGGCGCGCGGCTATTTGACCGTCAGCCCCGGGCGGTGGCGCTCACCGCGGCCGGCCGGGTGTTCTTTGAGGAGAGCCGGGGCCTGCTGGCGCAGTTGGTGCGGGCGGGCGAAACCGCCCGCCGGGCCGCACTGGGCGAGGAAACCCGTCTGCGCATCGGTTTCGTCAGCGCCGTCCTCGGCGGCGAAATCATGCGCATTCTGCGGCGCTTTCGCGAAACCCATCCCTCCGTGCAGTTGCTCCTGCACGACCTGCCTCCCGCCGAACAGATGCGCCTCATCGCCGAGGGCCGTCTTGACGCCGGATTTGTCGGTCTGCTTCCCCCGGAGCGCACCGCGGGATTGCGTTTTGTGCCCTGGCACCGGGAGCGTCTGCGGGTATTCGTGCCCTCCGGGCACCCCCTGGCCCGCCGCTCGCGCGTGGACCTCCGGGCCCTGCGCGACGAACGGTTTGTCGCCGTCTCCAGCGAGGCGGCACCGGCCTTTTCCGCGCGGGTCCACGAGCTCTGCCGCCAGGCCGGTTTCCGTCCGCGCATCGTCCTCGAATCCTCCCGGGCCCAGGCCGTGGCCATCATGGTGGCGGCCGGCTGCGGGGTGGCCATCCTTCCGGAATCGCTGCGCAGTTTCGCCGGGGCATCGGCGCCGGGCCTCGCCCTGCGGGGATCCCCGGATATCACCCACGTTTTTGCGCGAGCCGCCGCGGTGCCGACTCCCGTCATGAACAATCTGCTCGGGATCCTGACTTCATCCGCC
The DNA here is from genome assembly GCA_937960895.1 of uncultured Spartobacteria bacterium. Lineage (GTDB taxonomy): Bacteria > Verrucomicrobiota > Verrucomicrobiia > Chthoniobacterales > Terrimicrobiaceae > CALCJD01. The sequence goes on from CALCJD010000117.1 coordinate 63,721, forward strand.
ACCGCGAAAAATCCCCGGAATTCGTCGGAACAGGACGGCGGACGAAACTAGACAGAGGGCGGACCGGACGGGGGCGCCCCCCGTTTTGGTCCGTTCCTAATTGCGCAGGGAGGCGCGCACTTCGGCCACAGTTTCCAACGCCACCTTTTCGCGCCGGCTGCCGTAGGTGTCCCGCACATAGGCGACGATGGAGGCCACCTCGGCATCGCTCAAATAACGCTGCGGCGGCATCACCCCGTTGAATTTTTTGCTGCCGACCATGCTTTCGTTTCGGCGTCCGCCGAGAATCACCCGGGCCAGGGCGTCCGGGGGCTGGGCCAGCACGTCGGATCCCCGCAAAGGCGGCGCGATGGGACTCCCGTTGCCGTCATAATGACACTGGGCACAGGTGCGGGAGTAGAGGGATTTGCCGTGGGACAACTGCTCGGAAAGGGTGGCCGGCACGGTTGTTCCGCCCCCGCCGCCGGGCGAACAGGAACACAAACCCGTCATCACAATCACTCCAGGAAAAAGCAACTTCTTCAAACGCATCAGCATCCGCGCCAAATTGCCGTTTTCGGAGGCTTTTTCCAACCCCGGGATGCACTCCGCGCATTTCGCCCGCCCCTCCCCGGGACCCGCGGTAGGAATTGCCACGGCCTCCGAATTCTGCTTTAAACGAGCCGGCCTCTCTCCCCATGAAAAAAAACCTTCTGTTGGGCGGCGCCATCGCCCTTGCCGTTTCCTCATCGTTCGCCGCCGAACCAACAGGTCTCCTCGAGGACCCCAACCGCAGCGGACGATCCCGCTTCTGGGAATATTACGACCCCTATCCCTCCAACGCCATCGGCTCGCACCAGTGGTGGGAGGGGCCGACGTTGACCGGCGACTGGTGGGGCATTCGCAACTTGCTCGACGATTCCGGCGTGGAAATTTCCGCCAGCTACACGAACAACATCGCCGGCAATCCCGTCGGCGGGGTCGGTCAGGGCTTCACCTACGCCGACAACTTCGGGTTCGGCGTTCTCCTGGATTTCGAAAAGCTGATCGGCTGGCGGGGGCTGACCCTGGTTGTCAGCGGCCTCAACCGGGACGGCACCAGTCTTTCGCAGGAATACATCATGAACCAGTTCACCGTGCAGCAGGTTTTCGGGGGGTCGGCGGTGATGTTTTATGCCCTGGCTTTCGAGCAGAAGCTGTTTGACGAACTCATCAGCCTGAAATTCGGCCGCTTTGCCACGGGGGACGACTTCGCCTCATCGCCGTTCTACTGGCTCTACATGAACAACGGCATCGACGGGAATCCGCAGTCGCTGCCGGTCAACACCCAGTTCTCCGCCTATCCCTGGGCAGTCTGGGGCGCCCGCCTGCGCGTGGATCCCAGTCCGGAATTTTTCGCCATGATGGGCATCTACCAGGTCTCGGACCGCGTCTTTGTCCGCAACTATCACGGCCTCGACTGGAGCATGCGCGCCAACGACGGCGTGCAATTTCTCTGGCAGTTCGGCTGGACCCCCGAGTTCTTCAAGCGGCCGGTCGGGGCCGGCACCGCCGATGACGGCAAGACGGTGGCCGACGGCAAATCCGCGAAAAAGACCTTCTCTCCCGCGGAGATGAAGGGTTATCCGGGCCACTACTGGTTCGGCGTCTATTATTCGCCGTGGGAATTTCCCCAGTTCGGCACCTCCGAGCGCGCGCGCAATTCGTATGGATTCTACTGGCATGCGGACCAGATGGTCTTTCAGGAAACGGCGGGCGGCGACCAGGGGCTGTACGTCTGGTCGGCCATCACCCTGTCCCCGCAGCAAAACATCGCCAAGCTCCCTTTCCAGGTGAACGGCGGCCTGGTCTACAAGGGGCTCATTCCGACGCGCGACCATGACTTCACCGCCCTCGGCGTCGTTTACGGCAAGTTCAGCAAAAACTACGCGCAAACCGTCGCCGAGGCCGGCGGCGGATACCCCGACTACGAACTCGTCTTCGAAGCGAACTACAAAATCCAGATCACCAAGTTCGCCTTCGTGCAGCCGGACATCCAGTGGGTCATCAACCCCGGCGGCACCGGCAACATTCCCAACGCCCTCGTGCTGGGCGCCCAGATGGGCGTCACGTTTTGATCCTGCGGCCGCCCCTTGCCCAAGGCCCCGCCTTGTGGAAAGGTTGATTTCATGGGGAAGGTCCTTCCGGGATTGGTGCTGGCGCTTTGGCTGACCGCGTCCTCCGCGCCTGCCTTCGACTGGCAGCTCAGGCGCATTGACGGACGGGACTACGCCAGCCTGAAAAAAATCGCCGAGTTCTACAATCTGCCCACCGGGTTCACCCCGAGGGACAACGTGGTGTACCTGAACCGCGACCGCCGCAGCCTGCGGGCCACCCGCGACAGCCGGGAGTTCGAAATCAACGGCATCAAACACGTCCTCTCCTTCCCCGTGATCGAGCGCGACGGGCAATGGTGGGTCTCCCGGATGGATCTCGGAAAAACCATCGAGCCGGCCTTCCGTCCGGAACTGGTGCCCGGCGTGCGCCCCTTTGACACGGTCGTTCTCGATCCCGGCCATGGCGGTCACGACAAAGGCGCCGCCGGACGGTATGAACTGGAAAAAAACTTCACCCTCGACGTGGCCCGGCGTGTGCGCAATGAACTGCAAAAGGCCGGGGTCAATGTCCTGATGACCCGCAACAGCGACACCTTCGTCGAACTGCACGACCGCGCCGCCCTCGCCAATGCCCGCCAGAAGGCGATCTTTGTCAGCCTGCATTTCAACGCCTCATCCAACCCGGAGGCCCAGGGACTGGAAATCTTCTGCATCACGCCGCGCGGATCGCCGTCAACGGAATACGACGAACTCCTCGTCCGCGACATGATCCAGGAATTCGGAAACGAGAACGAACTCCAGAGTTTCACGCTCGCCAACGCGATCTACCACTCGCTGCACGGCTCGCTCAAAATGGCCGACCGCGGTGTGAAACGCGCCCGGTTTGCCGTGCTGCGCCTCACGAAAATGCCGGCCGTGCTGGTCGAGGGCGGGTTTCTTTCCAATTCCACCGACGGCCGCCTCATTGCCAGCCGGGACTGGCGCGACGCCTACGCCCGGGCCGTGGCCCGCGGCATCCTGGAATATCGCCGGCTGGCCGAATTCCGGATTCCACCCCGGCTTGTTTCCGACTACCGGGATCCCCAATCCACCCGGATTCCCACCGTGGCCGCCCTGCCCTCCCCCACGCCCAAGCCCGCGAGCATCACCCTGCGCGACCTGCCGCCGGAGGCTTCGAACTGAGCTTCCCGGCCCTCTCCAGCAAAAGCGCGATTCCCCCCCACCGCCCACGCAGAGACCTCCTCGCCGGGGACCACGCGGGGAGTCCGTCGTTCTTCCGACTCCCGACGCGCCTGCGGATCAGGCGGTCTGCGCTGCGCGGGAGGTCTCCGGCGTTTCGCCTTCGCCGCGTTTGAAAAAGGCGATTTTGTCCAGATACCGCTCCTGGAATTTCTCCATGTAGACGTAGAAGACCGGCGTGCAGAAGAGGGTGAGGAGCTGCGCCACCAGCAGGCCGCCGACGATGCAAAGGCCCATGGGCTGGCGCGATGACCCGTCCGCGCCGAAACCAAAGGCCATCGGCAGCGCCCCGAAGACGGCGGCGAAGGTGGTCATGAGAATGGGACGCACACGTTCGATCGCCGCCTCGACCGCGGCGGCCTCGATGCCAAGGCCCTCCTGGCGCCGCATGATGGCGAAGTCCACCAGCATGATGCCGTTTTTCTTGATGAGGCCGAGGAGCAGAAACAACCCGATGAAGCCGTAGAGATCGAGCGTCATGCCAAACATCTGCAGGGTCGCCAGTCCGCCCAGGCTGGCCACCGGAAGCGTGGAGAGCACCGTCACCGGATGGATGTAGCTCTCATAAAGAATGCCCAGAATGAGATACATCACAAAGATGGCGATGATGAGCAGAACAACCATGGCCTTCACCGTCTGGATGAACTGCTGGCTCGTGCCGGCCGGCGAACCCGTCACCGTGGGCGGAAGGATTTCCTGCGCCGCCTTCAGCAGATCATCCGTCGCTTCGCTGGGCGGGTAGCCGGGCTCGAGGTTGTAAAAGATCGTCACCGAGGTGATCTGATTGATGTGGCTGATCGATTCCGGTCCGGTCTTGGTGTGCGCACGCACCAGCGACCGCAGGGGCACGAGGTCGTTGGCCTGATTGCGCACCCAGAGCAGATCCAAGTCGCGCAGTTTGGCGCGCTGCGAGTCCATCAGTTCGGTGATCACCCAGTAGACATTGAGCGGCGTCTGGATCTGACTCGCCTGGCCCAGCGCAAACGCCGCGGCGAGGGTGTTTTCGATGTCGGCGACGTTGACGCCGTAGCTGTAGGCCTGGTCGCGGAGGATTTCCAGTTCCTCGAAGGGCGTGTTCAGCCGCATGTCGCTCGACACCTCGGAGAAGCCCTTGATTTTCCGCAGGCGGGTCACCAGCTTTTCCGCCGTCTGGTAGAGCAGGTCGGGATCGGTGCTGGTCAGCTGGTAGGCATATTGTCCCTGCATGTTTGAGGTCGCCCCGGTGTCAATCTCGAGCGTCGGATACGGCTGGATGAGCGGCACGACGCCGGGCAGCTGTTTGCGGATTTCCGCGGTGAGACGCCGGGTGACCTCTTCGATCGGCGGACGCGTGCCGATCGGCTTGAGCAGGAGCACGACCAGCCCCATCGAGGTGGTGAGCTGGCTGTTCTGGAGTCCCGTCACCGTGATGGCCTGATCGACGGCGGGATCCGCCTTGAAGAGGGTCTCCAACCGGTCCTGGTAGGCCTGCATCTGCGCCGGGGAACTTCCCTCCGCGGCGAGGAAAACGCCGCGAATCATGCCGCTGTCCCCGACGGGCAGGAATCCCTTCGGCACCGCCACAAAAAGCCAGATCGTTCCGGCCAGGGAGACCAGCCAGACGATGAAGGCAAACAAATGGCGCTTCATCACCCATTCGAGGCAGTGGCGATACCCCCTCTTGAACGCCTCAAAACGCCCGTCGAACCAGTGCTGATACCGGTTCTTCTTTTCGACCCTCTTCAAGAGGCGGGCACAGACCATGGGCGAAACCACGATGGCGATGGCGCCGGAAAGAATGATGGCCACGACGATGGTGATGGCCATTTCGTTGAACATGCGGCCGATGAGGCCCGGCATGAAGATGATCGGGATGAAGATGGCCGAGAGGGACAGCGTCATCGACAGCACGGTGAAGCTGATCTCCTTGGCTCCGAGCAGGGCGGCCAGCGTGGCCGGCTTGCCCGCATCGAGATGGCGCACGGTGTTTTCCAGCACGACGACGGCGTCGTCGACGAGCAGCCCGACCGCCAGGGTGAGCGCCATGAGGGAGAGGTTGTCGAGGCTGTAGCCGAGGACCAGCATGACGGCAAACGTGCCCAACAGCGCCAGCGGCAGGGCGATCACGGGCACCACGGTTTCGCGCACGCGGCCGAGGAAGAGAAACACCACAAGCACCACGAGCGCGAAGGCGATCAGGATGGTGAGCTTCACGTCGTCGATGCTCTCGACGATCTGCACGGAACGGTCGTAGTTCACATAGGACTCGATCGAGGCCGGCAGGGATTTCTGCAGTTTGGCCAGCGTCGCGCGCACGGCCTGCGCCACCTGGACGTCATTGGCACCGGGGGCGGGGGTGACCGCGACCACGAGCACGGCGGACATCTGCTTTTTCCAGCTCGTCCAGAATTTCATTTTCAGATACTGGTTCTGCAGTCCGCTGACCGGCGTGGCCACATCCTTCAGCCGCACGGGGGCGTTGTTTTCGTAGCGGAGGATGATGTTGTTGTAGTCCTCGGCCCGAAGGAGCTGTCCCTTGGGATTGATGATATACTGCAGGGTCTTGCCGTAGATCTGCCCGCCGGGCGTGAAGACATTGGCGTTTTTCACCGCGTTCACCACATCGAGGACGGTGAGGCCGCGGGCGGACAGCGCATTGGCATCCATCTTGATGCACACCGCCCGGGGGGATCCATACACCTGCGCATTGGACACGCCTTCAATCATCATCATCCGCTGGGCGACCATGTTGTTGGCGTAGTCGTAGAGGTCGCCCATCGTGAGGGTGTCCGAAGCCAGCGTGATGTACACGATGGGCTGGGTGTTCGGATTGGTCGTCTGGAAACTCGGCGGCGCCGGCAGGTCGGTGGGCAGGTTGCCCTGGGCGCGCTGGATCGCCGCCTCCACCTCCGCCTCGGCCTGCCCCATGTCCTTGTTGAGGTCAAATTGCAGGATAATGTTGCTGGTGCCCTCCTGATTTTTGGAGGTGATGAGATTGAGCCCCTCAATCTGCATCATCTGAATCTCCAGCGGCGTGGAGACATTGTTTGCCATGATCTCCGGACTCGCCCCCGGGTAGTTGGTTGTGACCGAAATGACGGGATAGGCCACGTCCGGCAGGTCGCTCACCGGCAGGTGAAAATAGGACACCGCCCCGAAGATCGCCATCGACAGGGCGACCAGGGTGGTCATCACCGGCTTGCGAATGAAGGGCTCGGAAAGATTCATGGACGCGGGGGAACGGGGCCGGACACGGGACCGCGGCGACCGGGAATTGCGATGAGGCCCCACCTCCCTCCCGTCATCGTGACGCTCCGTTTTTTCATGGAGTCTTCGTCGTTGGGGTCGGCGACGCCTGGGCGTTCACCGCGGTGGGGGTCACCTTGACGCCGGTGTCCAGTCCAAGCTGACCGGCCGTCACCACGCGATCGCCGGCCGCCACGCCGGATTCGATCACCGTCAGGTCGTCATGGCGCTGGCCGATGGTGACACTGCGTTGGGTGACGGTGTTGTCGGCATTGACCACAAACACATAGGGCCCCTGCTGGCCGACCATCACGCAGGAGGACGGAACCACGACGGCCTTTTCCAGCGTGGTGAGCACGAGGCGGACGTTGACGAAGAGCCCGGGCCAGAGCCGGGCGTCATCGTTGGGCAGCGTGGCCTCCAGGGTCAGCGTTCCGGTGGAACTGGAAATGGTGTTGTTGATGAAGGTGAGTTTGCCGGAGAGGGTCTTGCCATCAACCGCGCCGGGGATGGCGACCTCCACCGGAAGCTCGCCGCCCTTGACGAAATACTCGCGGACCCGGTCGAAGTCGTTTTCCGAAATGGTGAACCGCACATAGATCGGATTGATCGCCTGGATGTTGATCAGTTTGGTGGTGTTGGCGGTCACCAGATTCCCGGCATCCACCTCGTAAAGCCCCGCCTTTCCGTCGATGGGCGAGGTGATCGTGCAGTACCCCAGGTTGATCTTCGCGTTGGCCAGCTCCCCCTCCGCCGACAACACGGCGCCCTGGGCCTGGAGCTGGGCGGCTTCGGCATCCTGCAGATCCGCCAGGTCGATGGTCTTGGTTTTGTAGAGCTCCTGCTGGCGCTGCAGGTTGACCTGCGCATTGGCCAGCTGGGCCTTGGCGGAATCCAGTTTGCCCTGGGCCTCCTGGACGGCGGCTTCAAAGGGGCGCGGATCGATTTCCGCGATGAGGTCGCCGGCCTTGACCATGGCGCCCTGGGCCACGGCGTATTTGAGCAGCGTTCCGGTGACCTGGGCCTGCAGCGTGACGTCGGCGACGGACGCGCAGTTTCCAAAGGTCTCGATGGTGAGCGGCACGTCCTGTTCCCCGGCCGTCGCATACGTCACCGGACGGGGAGGTTCCGGGGGGGGTTCCTTTTTTTCGCAGGAAATCACTCCGGCGAACAACGCCCCCAACCCGATCACCGCCTTCAACTTCATCGGTCCGCTTGGTAGTTGCCGGGGAGACGGCTGTCAAGAACCGCAGATTTGCGGGCCGGAGCGGACGTTCGGAAAGCCGTCTACCGTCCGCGCAAATGACATTCCCGCCGGCCCCGCGGCCGCGTATCAGGATCCCCCTGCCGTATTGGCGGAATCCAGCAGACCGGCCGGAAGCAGTTCCTCCACCCGCACGGGCAGGCCGGTGGCGAAGGAACGGTTGGCGGCAATTCCGGTCAGGATGGACAGCGCGCCGTCGCGGGGCCCGGCGGCACGGCGCAGCGGGTCGTTGATCGGGTTGCCGCCGAAAAGTTCCTCGAGCATGATCAGGTCGCCGCCGCCGTGACCGCCCTCCATCCTGGGAACCTCCACGCTGTAGGGTTTGGCAAAATGGGGAAACACCATCAGGCGCCGGCTTTGCGTCACACCGTCACCGACATGGCTGTTCCCCGCGGCGACATACGACTTCTCAAACTCGTCGAGCTCGATGCGTCCCTTGGTGCCGTTGAAGGCGATGCGAAATCCCTCCCACGGTGCATACGCCGTGAGGGTGTAGGAAAGCTGCGCCCCATTGCGATAGCCCACCACGAGGTTCATCGTGTCCTCGATGTCGATTCCTTCGCCGAAGACATTCTGGTCACGCAGGTAGCCGTCGGCCCTTTCCGCCTCCCAGTATAACCCCTGCAGTCCGGCCCCGTCCCGCAGATCCATGGCGAACGGATCCCCCTGCGAGGCGGGATCCCCGGTGCTCCGCACATAGGGCCGCGCATTGCCCAGCCGGCGGCCGTTGACGTCACCGTAAAAGGCCAGCGAGCCCAGACCGAACACCACCTCCGGCTCACTGCCGAGCCACCAGTTCACCAGATCGAAATGATGGGTCGCCTTGTGCACCATGAGCCCGCCCGAGTTGATCTTGTTGCGATGCCAGCGGCGAAAATAGTCCGCGCCGTGCCCGGTATCGAGCAGCCATTCAAAATGCACCGAGCGCACCTCGCCGATGGTGCCCGAGAGAATCAGCTCCTTCACCTTGCTGCGGCCGGGCGAATACCGGTAGTTGAACGTCACCCGCAACCGGCGTCCGGTCCGCTCGACCGCCTCCAGGATGGCCCGGCATTTCTTTTCGTCCGTGGTCATCGGCTTCTCCGTGATGGCATCACAGCCCGCCTCCAGGGCGCGGATGATGTATTCGTCGTGCGTGCGATCGATGGTGGTGACGATCACCACGTCAGGTTTCTCCTCCCGGATCATCCGGTCGAAATCTTGGGCGGCATACATCGGCACCGGAGCCGCGCCGAATTTCTCCGCGTACACCCGATTGTGATATTTCATCCGGAGGGAGTTCCGGTCGCAAATCGCCACCAGGGCGTTTTTCTCCCGATACTGCCCCAGGAGGGCTTCGGCATACATGAAGGCCCGGGCACCTGTTCCCACAAGGGCATAGCGGGTGATGGGGTGGGATGTACTCATGTCAACCATCCTAGAATTGCCAGGGCGGTCCTTCAAATGGCCGTTTCGGTCATGGACTTGACATTTTCAATCACGAAGTAATCTCGTCCCCATGCTGTGCTACCTGGGAACCGGCCCACGCCGTTACGCGGAACATCCGCTCCCGGCCTGCCGCCGGCCCTACTGGGAGTTCCAGGCCGTCCTTTCCGGACGGATTGCCATGACGGAGGAAACGGGACCGGGTGTGCTGCGTCAGCGCCGTCTCTGGCTTTCCGCACCCGGACACCTGCACGGCTGGACGGGCGAGCCCGGAAGGGATGCCGAAATCGTGGTCTTCCATTTTCTCCGCCTCCCCGAATCCCTGGCGAAAAGGATCCCGGATCGCGGCCATGTCGAACTTTCGCTCTCCTCCCCCCAGGCCAGGCGGCTTCGCGAACTCGCCGACGGACTGGGCCGGAGCCTGCAATGGCCCGGTCCCGAAATGCTGCTGCGCCAGGAACACGCGCTTCTCGAATTGAGCCTGCTGGTTCACGACGGCCTGTCCCTGCCGGAGGTGGAACAGGCGGACGTGGCGGGACGACGCGTTCAGAAGGCCCTCGCCTGGTTTGTCGCCCACCTGGAGGAAAACCCCGGTCTCGAGGACGTCGCGCGGATGGCGGGGAGCTCCGCGTCCCATCTCCGCCGGCATTTTCACGAAATCCTGGGAGCCTCCCCAAAAAAGATCTTCGACCAGCTCCGTTTCCAACGGGCGATGGAAATGATGGCCGATCCCGCCATCAAGCTGAACACTGTTTCCGGCGCCTGCGGATTCGAAAGTCCGGACGCCTTTTCCCGCGCCTTCAAAAAGAAATTCGGCGTCAGTCCGGACCACTGGCGGGGAGGCAGGGATCTGGTGAAAAGGCGTCTGGAATGACGCCGTCCCTCTCCGACCGGACGGAGCCCTGCAATCCCCCGCCGGGGTCTAAAAGCTGGACGTCCACCGGTCCGCGCCGGGTATAAGTTTCCCCGTGAAATTTCTCGCCTGTCTCAGCTGTCTGCTTCTGGCGGCCTGCGCGCAAACTCCGGTGGCGTTCACGGGCAAATCCAAACCCTTCGGTCCATTGAACCCGGGCGGGCCGGTTTTTCAGCCCACGGAAATGCTCGTCTCCGAACCGCCGCCCGCCGACCCGCCCTTCGGCCGCTATTTTGCCAACGACCGGGCGCCCGTTCCCAAGGGCATGAAGGATCCCTACTGGATCAGCGGATACTGGGCATGGAAGGACCCCTACTGGGAATGGGTGCATGGACGCTGGGTGGAACGCCCGCGGCCCGGACTCATCTGGATCAACGCCCGCCACTACTCCACCGGCAGCCGCCATTATTGGGTGACGGGGTATTGGGAATAGACCGGAGAGTCGAAACGGCTGAGGCAATCGGCCGCCCGGACATGAGCCACCTCACGGCGGGGCGGCTTCCGGTCGGCCCCTGAAATTGGGAACAAGCCGGAGGTTGTCCCCCCCCGCGGGCACGAGACGCGCCGGCCCCGGACCGTTTCCACCTTCCACCTTCCACCTTCCACCTTCCACCTTCC
>CALCJD010000118.1 GCA_937960895.1 uncultured Spartobacteria bacterium
GCCGGCCCTCCGCTTGGGAAACTACCAGTTTTTGACCCAGAACTCCCAGTTGGTGGCGGTGTCGGTCGCCTTGGTGCCGGTCACCCCGCCGTAGGACCAGAGATCAAAGAAATTGGAGCCGCTTTTGTTGGCGTCCCCGGGATACTGATACTGATACGGCTGACCGAACGGATCCACGAAATAGTTGGCCGTGTTCGCGAAATTGCTCGTGTCCGGTCTGACGTTGCCCTTGCCCGGCTCGAAGAAGACCTTGCCCAGCGGATTGAGGGAGTTGGACAGAACCAGCGCCTGGTAAAGCACATTGGCTCCTTCGGTGACGGACACGCCGTGGTTGTTGGGCGCCTCGGGATATGTTCCATACTCCGCCTTGTAGCTTTCCAGCGCCGCGGACAATGCCGCGATTTCGGCCTCCGCCCGGGACCGGGCCGCCTTTTTCTGAATGTATCCGGCCGTGTTGAGAACCAAGGCGGCCAGGATCGCGATGATCGCGATGACCGTCAGGAGTTCAATCATCGTGAAGCCGTGGGGAGTTTTTCCGTGACGCATGGGGAGAATTTTCTTAGCCGGCCTGGTTCTGCATGCCGCTGATGATGCTGATGAGAGGCAGGAACAGCGCGATGACGATGGTGCCCACCACCACGGCGAGGAACACGATCATGATGGGCTCGAGCAGCGAGGTCAGACCGGCCACCGCGTTGTCGACTTCGTCGTCGTACACTTCGGCGATCTTCAGGAGCATTTCCGGCAGCTGTCCGGTCTCCTCACCCACGTCGATCATGCTGATCACCATGGGCGGGAAAACGCCGCTGGCTTCGAGGGGCTGGACGATGGATTCACCCTCCTTGACGCTGTCATGCACCTTCATGATGGCGTCGGCGATCACGCGATTGCCGGCGGTTTCCCGGGTGATGTTGAGCGCCTGGAGAATCGGCACACCGCTGGTGACGAGGGTGCCCAGGGTGCGGCTGAAACGGGAGATGGCGCTCTTGCGGACGAGATCCCCGAAGAGGGGCGCCCGGAGCTTGAAGGCGTCGATCACCTGGGAGCCCTTGTTGGTCTTGCTCAGGATCTTGTAGGCGATGACCAGGGCAATCAGGACGCCGATGATGCCAAAAATGTTGTCCTTCACCATGTTGCTGGTGGAGATGACGAAGGTCGTGAGCGCCGGCAGCGGTTTGCCGCCGAGCATGTCGTCGAAGATGGCCTGGAATTTCGGAACGATGAACACCAGCAGGAAGGCCATGATCGCGATGGCGATCACCAGCACGATCGCCGGGTAAAACATGGCCGAGACGACCTTGTTTTTGATCTTCTGGGCCTTTTCCTGAAATTCGGCGAGACGCAGCAGGACGAGTTCAAGCACACCGCCGAGCTCGCCGGCCTTCACCATGTTGACGTAAAGCTTGTTGAAGATCTGGGGGTGTCCGCCGAGACTTTCCGAGAAGGTGCCGCCGCCCTGCACGGATTCCGCCAGGCTGACAATGACCTTGCGAAGGACCGGATCCGGTTCCTGCTTGGCCAGCACGGTGAGCCCGCGCAGCAGGGGAAGACCCGCGTCGATGAGCGTGGCGAGCTGACGGGTGAAAATCATCAGGGTTTTGCCCTTGACCGTCTTGCGTTCCAGGAAGGGGATGTTGATCGAGACCTTCTTGGCGCCCGTCTGTTTGGAGGCCCGGCCCGCGCTGTTGTCGCGCTTCATCTTCGCCAGACTGTCGCGGGTGGCCTTGCTTTCCTTGCCTTCCTCGGAGATGCTCTTGGGGAAATAGCCGGCCTGTCTCAGCTGACCTACCGCAGCGTTTTGGGATTCCGCTTCAATGGTTCCGGCGGATTCCTGTCCGCGGGCATCCAGGGCGACGTAGGTATAGCGAGGCATAGTTAGAGTCTCTGGGTGAGCAAGATAAGCAATAATAAAGAGGGGGCCGAGAGCTGTCGAGTAAAGATTCGGTCAAATCATCAGAAACGGATTTGTCCGACGCTCGTATCCGATGGAGGTGGCGGGTCCGTGGCCGGGCAGGACAATCACCTCGTCAGGCAGGGTGAACAGTTTGTTCCGGATGCCGGTGAGGAGTTGTTCGGTATCGCCGCCGGGCAGGTCCGTCCGGCCCACGCCGCCCCGAAAGAGCACGTCCCCGCCCACCACGGTGGAATCGCCCGGCTGGTAAAAACACAGGCTTCCGGGACAGTGGCCCGGGACGTGCAGGAGGGTGAATTCCGTTCCCAGGAAGTGGACCGGCCCCTCGCGGTCCAGGAGCAGGTCCACCCCGACGGGCTCGACCTCCAGGCCGTAGCCCCAGCGGACAAAAAACTCCCGGTCGCTGACCATCGGCAGGGAGTCGGGATGCAGGCCGACCTGGCAGCCGTGACGCCGGACGATGGCCGCGGCGTCGGCCACGTGGTCAAAATGTCCGTGGGTGAGCAGCAGGAGTTTGACCGGCAGGTCGGCGAAGGCTTCGTCCGCCCCCATGGGGGCATCAAAGAGGATGAGGCCTTCCGGGGCCTGATACAAATAGGCGTTTGTATCGAGCGGCCCACCCGTAAACAATTTGAACCGATTCATCGTGTGGTGGTCTGACTAGGAGTGAAAAAAATGATGTCGAAGTTTGATTTTCCCAGGGCCCTCTGCAAGTTTTTCACAACTTCCCTGTAATTATGCGCGTTCCATTGACTCCCTTTCGCGCGGCACTTGCCGGTTGCGTTTTTGCCGCCCTTTCCCTGGGCGGACTCTGGGCGCGCAGTTCCGTTGATCCCAGCCAGGTGGCCATTGAGGTGGCCCGCTGGCTCGAGCGCGGGCACTACACCCGCCAGAAGCTTGATGAGGAAATGTCGCGCAAGTTTCTGGAGACCTACCTGACCCAGCTCGATTACAACAAGCTTTACTTCACCCGGAAGGACATCGACGAATTCACCCGGAAATACGGGTCCAATCTCGGCGGGTGCGCATTGCGCGGGGATCTGGCCCCCGCCCGCGAAATCTTCGCCCGCTTCAAACAGCGGGTCACCGACCGCGTCGAGAAGAACAAAAAGCTCGCCCGGAAAAAATACTCCTTCAACAGCAACCGCACGGTTCAGGTCAACCGCCAGAACGCCGATTGGCCGGCGGACGAAGCCGAGGCCGACCGCCTCTGGCAGGATCTCATTGAGGCCGAGCTCCTGAAGGAGGAGCTTGCCGAGGTGAAGCTGCGCTCCCCCCAGGAAACGGTCATGCGCCGCTACGACCGGGTGCTGCGCAATGTCAACGAAATGGAGGACGAGGATGTCGTCAAAACCTTCCTCAGTTCCCTGGCGCTCACCTACGACCCGCACTCCGATTACCTCAGCCCCTCGGACCTGGAGAATTTCCGGATTCAGATGAAACTTTCCCTCGTGGGCGTGGGGGCGGTGCTTTCGTCCGAGGACGGTTATGCCAAGGTCAAGGAAGTCGTGCCGGGAGGACCCGCGGACCGCGACGGCCGGCTGTCCGTCAATGACCGCATTGCCGCCGTGGCCCAGGAGGACGGCGAGTTCGAGGAGGTCGTGGACATGAAACTCGACAAGGTGGTCGAGAAGATCCGCGGCAAGAAGGGAACGCTCGTCAAACTGATGGTGATTCCCTCCAATGCCACCGATCCGTCCAAGCGCACGATCATCGAAATCCGCCGCGACGAGGTGAAGCTGAAGGACTCGGAAGCCAAGGCGGAGGTTTTTGATCTCCTGAATGGCAAGGAACGTCCCACCCGCATCGGCTGGATCACCCTCCCGTCGTTTTATGCCAACATGGAGGACGGGGGACCCCCAAAAAGCACCACCGCGGACGTTTCCGCCCTGCTTTCCCGCCTGAAATCGGAGGGCATTCAGGGACTGGTGATCGACCTGCGCCGTGACGGGGGCGGGTCTCTGGAGGAGGCCATCAAGCTGACCGGCCTCTTCATCCCGAAAGGACCCGTGGTCCAGGCCAAGGACGCCAACGGGAAGATCACCGTGTCCAGCGATTTGGACCCCTCGGTGGCCTACACGGGTCCGCTCATTGTTCTGGTCAACCGCCTGAGTGCCTCCGCCAGCGAAATCTTTGCCGCCGCCCTCCAGGACTACGGTCGGGCGGTGATTGTCGGTGACGAACGCACCTTCGGCAAGGGCACCGTGCAGACCGTCATCGATGTGGGCCGCCTGATGTCGCCCTTCAACCTCGGTGGCGCCGATGCGGGGGCCATCAAGCTGACCATCCAGAAATTCTACCGCGTGCGCGGGGGATCCACCCAGCTCAATGGCGTGGCCTCGGACATCGTCCTGCCGTCGCTGTATGATGTTTCGGACATCGGCGAAGGCTCTCTGAAAAACCGTCTGGCGTATGACGAGGTGGCGCCGGTCAAGATTGTGGATTCGATGTCCGCCACCCCCCTGTTCCTCGACGAATTGCGGGCCCGCTCGGCGGAGCGCGTCGCCAAGGACCCCGAGTTCCGCTACACGCTCGAGGAAATGGCGCGCCTGAAGGAAAAACTCGCCGCCAATTCGCTTTCCCTGAACAAGGAGGTCCGGAAGAAGGAACTGGCCGAGGAAAAAAGCCGCCGCGAAAAACGCATTGCGGAGCGCAAGCAGCGGGGACCGGCCCTGGCCGTTCAGGCCTACGAGTTGAAACTCGACGACCTGGCCTCCCCCAAGCTGCGCCCCGTGGCGTATGACCGCAAGGCGGAGAAGGCCGTGGCGATGGACGAGGAGGACGGCGCGGACAAAAACGCCGATCCCGAGCCGGATGCCATCCGCAACGAAACCCTGCGCATCATGAAGGATTTGATCGACTTGAACCGCCAGACCAAGACGGCGAGCATTCAGTCCGAGAAGAAATCCGCACCCTGAAAAAACCTGTGCCGGCGGGCGGGCGTTGTATTGACAGACCCCGAGGAATCTGGGATTGTTTCATCATTGGCATTCTGAAGCTGCTGCCCTAACTCAAGTTACATACTATGGCTGAACCCAAGAAGGAAACCGTACGAATCGTCCTCCCCCCGCGCCGGGACGGTCAACCTCTGGCATCGAATCCTCGCGAAACCGCGATGATCAATTTGCCCCCCAAACCTGTCCAAAAGCCCGCCGGGACCGCGCCCTCGCCGCAGACGAGTCCGGTTGTGCCTCCGGCTCCGGTGGCGCCTCCCGCTCCCGTGGGATCCGCCGCCACTCCTCCGGCGCCTCCGAGTGGGGTTTCTCTTCCCAAGCCGCCTTCGGCTCCTCCGGTTGCTCCGAAACCTCCCGGAGCCGTGGCGCCTCCGCCTCCTCCGTCCACGGCTCCCAAGCCGCCCGCCGGCGCCGTGCCTCCGTCCACCGCGCCCAAACCGCCGGCCCCCGGCATCGTCACGCCGGCCATTGCCCCGGCTCCGGTTTCCACCGAAAGCAAAAAGGAAACGGCCAAGGTTCCGGCCAGCACGCCCGGCAGCAAGACGGTTCCGCAGGCCACCGTTCAGTTGCAGAAGAAGCCCACGACTTCGACCTCGAAGACCGTGGGGCCCGCTATCACGGTGGCTCCCCAGCCGGCTCCCGCCTCCTCCGAGGGCGAAGTCAGCCCGGTCATCGGCGGTCTCGCCCTGGCCGCCTCGATTGCCGCGCTGCTCGTCCAGGTCTGGATGATCATCGGCGGATAACCTTCGGTCAGCCGAATTTTGAACGCGCCAGCACAACCGTGCTGGCGCGTTTTTTTTCTTCTGCTACAGTTTTTCCCTATGGCTAGTGAAAACGTTCTGGAGTTGAATGACTCCAATTTTGAGAGTGTGATTTCCTCGGCGACCGAGCCGGTTTTGGTGGACTTCTGGGCCACGTGGTGTGCGCCCTGCCGCATGCTGGCTCCCGTGGTGGAGGAGATTGCCAACGAAAACGTCGGCAAGTTCAAGATCGCCAAGGTGGACGTGGACAATGCTCCCGAGATTTCCGCGAAATTCGGCATTCGCAGCATCCCGACGCTTCTGTTTTTCAAGAACGGCGAAAAGAAGGATCAGACCGTTGGCGTGACCGGCAAGGCGGAGATTGTCCGCCGCCTCGAGGCCCTCGCCTGATTTTTTTTCCTTTCCGGATTTTTGAGGGGCGGCCCCGCGGGGCCGCCTTTTTTTTGGCGGGATTTCCCGCGCGAATCCTTGCCCGTCGCCGCGCCCCTTTTATAGTCCCTCCCGATGGCCGACGTTCCTTTTGTTCACCTCCACTGTCACACCGAATATTCCCTGCTCGACGGAGCGATTCGGACGGGGGAGCTGGTGAAAAAGGCGGCCAAGTTGGGCATGCCGGCCGTGGCCATGACCGATCACGGCAATCTCTTTGGCACGGTCGAGTTTTATCAGGCGGCGAAAAAGGTCGGGGTGAATCCCATCGTGGGTTGCGAGGTGTATGTCGCGCCCGGCTCCATGCGCGACCGGAGCGCCTCGTCCGGCAAGGATGCGGCGTTTCATCTCACGCTGCTTGTCGCGGATGCCGAGGGATACAAGAACCTCGTCAAGATCGTCAGCGCCGCGCACCTGGAGGGGTTTTATTACAAGCCGCGGATCGACCGGGAGTTTCTCGCCTCGCATTCGCGCGGACTCATCGCCCTGAGCGGCTGCCTCAAGGGCGAGGTGAATTCGCGCCTGCTGGCCGGCGACCCGGAGGGCGCCCGCCGGATCGCCGCCGAATACCGCGACATTTTCGGACGGGAGAATTATTTCATCGAACTGCACGATCACGGCCTGGACGCGCAGCGGCGCTGCAATCCGGAGCTCATCGAAATCGCCCGGGAGTTCAACCTCGACCTTGTGGCGGCCAACGACGTGCATTTCCTCGAGCGCGAGCACCACGAATCCCACGACGTCATGCTGTGCATCGGCACGGGCGCGATGGTCATGGACGAAAAGCGCATGCGGTATCCGTCCGAACTCTATTTCAAGAGCGGCGCGGAAATGGCCGCCCTGTTTGCCGAGGTGCCGGAGGCGGTTTCCAACACCGTGCGGGTCGCGGAGCGCTGCCGGCTGGAAATGGAGTTCGGCAAGCCCAAGTATCCGGCCTTCGAACCGCCGCCCGGTCAGACGCGGGAAGGATACCTGCGCCAGCTTTGTTGGGACGGCTTGCGCAAGCGGTACGGGGACCGCGCCGACACCGACGCGGAACTGCGCAACCGCCTGGAATACGAACTCGGCGTCATCGAAAAGACCGGCTTCGTCAGCTATTTTCTCATCGTCTGGGACTTCATCCACTACGCCCGCACGCAGGGCATTCCCGTCGGTCCGGGTCGCGGTTCGGCCGCGGGTTCGCTCATCGCCTACGTGCTGGGCATCACCGACATCGATCCGCTGCGGTACGGGCTCATTTTTGAACGCTTCCTGAATCCCGAGCGCATCAGTCCGCCCGACATCGATGTGGACTTCTGCATGGAACGCCGCGGCGAGGTCATCGAATACGTGCGGCGCAAATACGGCGAGCGCTGCGTGTCCCAGATCGTCACCTTCGGCACCATGGGCGCCAAGAGCGTCGTGCGGGACGTCGGCCGCGTGCTGGGCTGGAGTTACAGCGACGCCGACCGGCTGGCGAAGATGATTCCCAACGAGCTGAACATCACGCTCGCCGGCGCCGCGGAGAAAAACCCCGACCTGAAAAACGCGCTGGAGAACGAACCCGGCACGCGCGCGCTGTGGGATCACGCCACCGTGCTTGAGGGCCTCAGCCGCAACACCGGCATCCATGCCGCCGGCGTGGTCATCGGGGACCGTCCGCTCGACGAATACATCCCGCTCTGCCGCGGCAAGGACAACGAAGTCATCACCCAGTATGAGATGAATGCCCTCACCGAACTGGGCATGCTCAAGATGGACTTCCTCGGGCTCAAGACGCTCACCGTCCTGCAGCACGCCGTGCGCCTGATCCGGGAAAAGGTTCCGGATTTTGACCTGGCCCGCATTCCCACCGACGACCAGGAGGCATTCGACATCTACAACCGGGGTGAGACGCTGGGGGTGTTCCAGATGGAAAGCGGCGGGATCACGAACTGCTGCAAACGCTTCGACGTGCGCAGCATCGAGGACATCATCGCCATCGGCGCGCTCTACCGTCCGGGGCCCATGCAGTTCATCGACGATTACATCGCGCGCAAGAAGGGCCTGAAAAAGGTCGAATACGCCCACCCGCTGCTCGAGCAGGTCTGCGCCGAGACGCAGGGCATCATCGTGTATCAGGAACAGGTGCAGCGCGCCGCCAACGTGCTGGCCGGCTACTCGCTCGGCGACGCCGACCTGCTGCGCCGCGCCATGGGCAAGAAGGACAAGGAGAAGATGGCCAAGGAGCGCCTGCGCTTTGTCGAAGGCGCGCGCAAGGTCAACGGCATCGACGAGAACACCGCCAACGCCATCTTCGACTTCATCGCGAAATTTGCGGAATACGGCTTCAACAAGTCGCACAGCGCCGCCTACGGCTGGGTGTCCTACCAGACGGCCTACGTGAAGGCCCATTATCCCGTGGAGTTCATGTCCGCGGTGCTCACCCATGACGCCGCCACCACCGACCGGCTGGCGGTGGTCATTGCGGAATGCACGCGCATGGGCATCCGGGTTCTGCCGCCCGACGTCAACCGCAGCCAGCTCCTTTTCACGCCCGAGAAGGTCGGCAACGAAACGGCCATCCGCTTCGGCCTCGCCTCGATCAAGAACGTCGGCGCCGGCGCCATGCAGGCCGTGATCGAGGAACGGGACCGCGGCGGGGCCTTCCGGTCCCTGGAGGATTTCTGTTCCCGTCTCGATTCCCGCACGGTGAACCGCAAGATCCTGGAAAGTCTGGTCAAATGCGGGGCCTTCGACTGCTTCAACATCACGCGGGCGCAGCTGTTCGCCGATCTCGACCAGGCGATGCAGGCGGCGGCGTCCATCCAGCGCGACCGCGCCTCCGGCCAGGCGTCGTTCTTCGACGATTTCGGCGCCCCGCCGCCCAAGTCCGCCTCGTCCAGGGCGAAGGTCGAGCCGTGGTCCAAGAACGAGATGCTGGCCTACGAAAAGGAACTGCTCGGCTATTACATCACCGGTCATCCGCTGCAGGCCTACGCAGGCCATTTCGACAGTCCGAAAATCAGCACGATTGCCTCCGCCCACCAGGTTGAGGAGGCGTGCACGATGAAATTTGCCGGATTGATTTCGGGCGTGGAGAAAAAATTCAGCAAGAAGGACGGCAAGCCGTTTGCCGTGGTGCGGTTCGAGGATTTCACCGGTCAGCTCGAGGCGGTGGCCTGGGACGACACCTATTCCCAGCATGCCGACCTCCTTGTGGTGGGCAACGTTGTGGCCATCTCGGCGCGCATCACGCCGCGCGAGGGGGAGATCCGCGCCATGATCAACAGCCTGTCCGCCCTCAAGCCCAAGGCGTCGGTCAAACCGGTGCGGCTGGCCCTTTCCCGCGAAAAGCTCAGGGAAACCGACCTGCCCGCCATCCTGGAGGCGGTGAAACGCTTCCCGGGCAAACGCCCGCTCGTGCTCGACATCGTCTATGGCGCCGGACGCACCGTTTCCATTCAGGCCGGGGAGAACTTCAAGGTGGGCGACGAATCCGGCCTCCAGCGGGAGCTCATGGAGTTTGCGGCCTGACCGGCCGACGCCGCGCTTGATTGTGGGCCGCATCCGGTTACTCTGGGGCGCTTCATGAAAACGATTTTTGTGACGGGTGGCGCCGGGTACATTGGCAGCGTCTGTGTCGAACAGCTTCTTAACGAGGGTTATGAAGTGGCGGTTTTCGACAATCTCTCCGAAGGTCACAAGAAGGCGGTCGATCCGCGGGCCGAGTTTTTCCAGGGCGATCTCGCCGATCGCACCGTGATCCGCCATGCCATGGGCGAGGTGAAGCCCGATGCGGTGATGCATTTCGCCGCCAACGCGCTCGTGGGCGAGTCCATGGAAAACCCCTCGAAATATTTTCGCAACAACGTCGCCAACGGCGTCAATCTCCTCGACGCCGCCGTGGAATGCGGGGTGAAAAAGTTCGTCTTCTCGTCCACCTGCGCGACGTTCGGCATTCCCGAGCGGATGCCCATTGACGAAACCCTTCCGCAGGTTCCGATCAATCCCTACGGCGAGTCCAAGCTGCTTTTCGAAAGGATCCTCCGCTGGTACGACGAGTGCCACGGCCTGAAATATGTGGCGCTGCGTTATTTCAATGCGGCGGGCGCGACCGAGCGGTTCGGCGAGGATCACCGCATCGAGACCCATCTGATTCCGAACGTGCTGAAGGTGGCCCTGGGTCAGCGCGAGTCGGTGGACATCTACGGCACGGATTATCCCACGCCCGACGGATCGTGCATCCGCGATTACATTCACGTGCTCGACCTCGCCCAGGCGCACATCCTCGCGCTGAAGGCGGAAAAGAGTGAAAAATACAATCTCGGCACCGGCGGCGGCACCTCGGTGAAGGAGGTCATTGCCACCTGCGAGGCCGTGACGGGCAAATCCATCAAGGCGGTGGAGAAACCGCGCCGCCCGGGCGACCCGCCGCGCCTCATTGCGGGCTCCGAGAAGATCCGCCGCGAGCTGGGCTGGGAGCCGAAATACCAGGACATTCGCACCATCGTCGAAAGTGCCTGGGCGTGGCACGTCAAGCACCCCCGGGGTTACGCCGGCTGAGCGGAAATGCGGGTATGAGCGGCCGATCCCTCCTCCTTCTCTGCGGAGCGGCGGCGGCCGTTTATTTCCTCTTTTTTCACGCTCCTCCGGTGCCGCACGACGACTACCAGGGGGCGCTGGCCCTTGCGGCGGAGAAAAACCGCCTGGTGCTGCTTGATTTCACCGGGTCCGACTGGTGCCCGGCGTGCATGAAACTCGACGAAGAGGTGTTTTCGCAGCCGGAGTTTCGGGAGTATGCCCGGGAAAACCTGGAGATGGTTGTGGTCGATTTTCCGAGAACGAAACCCCAGAAACCGGACGTGCGGGAGCAGAACGAGCTCCTGCGCGCGCGGTTCGGGGTGAACGCTTATCCCACGCTGATTCTGGTCAACGCCCGCGGACGCGAGATTGCCCGCCGGGTGGGGTATCTGCCCGGCGGCCCCCGGGCCTTCAGGGACTGGGTGGATTCCGTCCGATGACACCATGAGTTTCCGGTTCTGGCATCCGGCTTGCTAAGAGTTGAACCACCATATGCATTCCCACCAAGGCGCCGTTTCCCTGCCGGCTGACGAAAAGCCCCCCCGTCTTCTCAACGACGACCTGGCCCCCGTGCCGATGACGCAGCGGAAGTGGGGGATGTGGAATTTTGCGGCCCTGTGGATTTCCATGGCCGCCTGCATTCCCACCTACATGCTGGCGTCGTCGCTTATCGACGGCGGGATGAACTGGTGGCAGGCGGTCGGGACGATCTTTCTGGCCAATGTGATCGTCCTGATCCCGATGGTGCTCAACGCCCATGCGGGCACCAAATACGGCATTCCGTTTCCGGTCTATTGCCGGGCTTCGTTCGGCCTGCTCGGGGCCAATGTGCCGGCCATGCTGCGGGCCCTGGTGGCCTGCGGATGGTTTGGGATCCAGACCTGGATCGGCGGCGAGGCCATTCACAAAATCCTCGCCGTGTTCCGGCCGGCCCTCGCGACGGAGGCCGCGATCCCCCTTCTCGGAATCTCCCTCTCCCAGCTGCTTTGCTTCCTGTTTTTTTGGGGCATCAACATGTGGGTGATCCACCGGGGCATCGACTGCATCCGCTGGCTGTTGAACATCAAGGCCCCGCTTCTCATCAGCCTCGGACTGCTGTTTGTCCTCTGGGCCTATCGCGCCGCCGGGGGATTCGGTCCCATGCTCAGCACGCCCTCGGCCTTTGGTCCGGGCCAGCCAAAGGCCGGACAGTTCTGGGTGTTCTTTTTCCCGGCGCTGACCGGCATGGTGGGGTTCTGGGCGACGCTGTCTTTGAACATCCCGGACTTCTCCCGTTATGCCAGGTCGCAGCGGGTCCAGGCCTGGGGACAGACCATCGGACTGCCCCCGACCATGGCGCTGTATTCCTTCATCGGCGTGGCGGTGACCTCGGCGACGCCGATCATTTTTCAGGTCGACAAACCCATCTGGGATCCGGTCGAGGTGCTGACCCGCATCGACAATCCCAACCATGTGATGCTGATCATTGCGATGCTGGCGCTCTGTCTGGCGACGCTCGCGACCAACATCGCCGCCAATGTGGTGAGTCCGGCCAATGATTTTGCCAACCTCGCCCCGAAATACATTTCCTTCCGCCTGGGCGGCTACATCACCGGCCTCATCGGCATTCTCATCATGCCGTGGCACCTCATGGCCAACGCGGAGCGTTATCTGGGCTGGCTGGTCAGCTATAGCGCGCTGCTGGGGCCGATCGGAGGCATCCTGATCGCGGACTATTTTGTCTGTCGGAAAAAGGAACTCGATGTGGAGGCGCTTTACGGCGGCAACACCCGGTATCGTTTTCTCGGCGGTTTCAGCGCGGTGGCCCTGGCGGCGCTGGTGGCCGGGGTGCTGCCGAGCCTTCCCGGATTTCTGGTGAGCGTCCAGGCCGTCCCCGCCGACCGGATTCCCGCCGTCCTGGTGGATCTGTTCAACTACGCCTGGTTTGTCGGCTTCGGGGTGGCCTTTGCGGTGTACCTGGTTTTGCGCAAACTTTTCCCTGATTGTTGATTTATGAAAGCACCCGTTCTTCCCCCCACCACGCACCAACCGAAACCCTACACCGGTCCCTCCGCCGGGGAGGTGCTCGCCCTGCGCAGGCAGTATCTGAATCCGGGCCTGTTTCTTTATTACAAAAAGCCCCTCATGATCGTGGAGGGGAAGATGCAGTATGTCTGGGACGAAACCGGCCGGCGCTACCTCGACGGTCTCGGCGGCATTGTCACGATCAGCGCCGGCCATTGCCACCCCCACGTGGTGAAGGCGGCCAACGAGCAGAACGAAACCCTCCAGCATTCGACCACCATCTACCTGCAGCCGAAGATTGCGGAGTATGCCGAAAAACTCGCCTCCAAGATGCCCGGCAACCTGAAGGTGTGTTATTTCGTCAACTCCGGCTCCGAAGCCAACGACCTCGCGCTGCTCATGGCGCGCCTTTACACGGGCAACTTTGACGTCATTGCGCTGCGCAACGCCTATCACGGCGGCAATGCCTCGGGGATGTCGGTCACGGCCCACAGTTCGTGGAAGTTCAACGTGCCGCACAGTTTTGGCGTCCACCACGCGCAGGCTCCCTATTGTTACCGCGGCCCCCATGGATACGACGACCCCGAGGCGGGCCGGAAATATGCGGAGGACGTCAAGGCGATCATTGATTACGCGACCCCCGGCCGGGTCGCCGCCTTCATCGCGGAATCGATCCAGGGCGTGGGCGGTTTTGTGGTTTTTCCCGACGGCTACCTGAAGCGCGTTTATGAACACGTGCGCGCGGCGGGCGGGGTGTGCATCGCCGACGAAGTCCAGACGGGCTTTGGGCGCACCGGTTCGCATTTCTGGGGATTCGAAAGCCAGGGGGTCGTTCCGGACATTGTCACCATGGCCAAGAGCATCGGCAACGGCGTGCCCCTGGCGGCGGTTGTCACCACGCCGGAGATCGCCTCCGTCCTCACGCAGAAAATCCATTTCAACACCTTCGGGGGCAATCCCGTGGTCTGCGCCGCCGGCAAGGCGGTGCTTGAGGTGATCGAAAGGGAAAACCTGCAGGAAAACTGCCTCCGGCTGGGCAATTGCGTTTTGGCGGGACTCGAAAAGCTGAAGGAAAAACACGCCGTGATCGGCGATGTGCGGGGCAGGGGACTCCTGCTGGGCATCGAACTCGTCAAGGACCGCCAGACCAAGGAGCCCGCCCGCGAGGCCTGCGCGGAGGTCCTCGAAAAGGCCCGCGAACTCGGACTGCTCCTGGGCAAGGGCGGCCTCTGGGGCCAGACCATCCGCTTTTCGCCGCCCATGTGCATCACCCAGGCGGACGCCGATTTTCTCCTCGAGGTTCTGGACGTCGCGTTCGGCAGTCTTTAGACGGACCGGGGGCGGCGGGAGAACCCGCGGCGGGGCGAAAAAAATTCTTCGCATCCGCGGAAAATTTTTTTAGTTCCCCGAATCGCTATGACAGGGAAGTTCCGTGCGTCCATCGGGATGGTCGCCGTTGTGGCGGCCTGGTTGCAGATCGGTTCCGTGTTTGCCGGCTATTCGGGGCTGGTGGCCTTCGGCGACAGCCTTACGGATCAGGGAAACACGATCAGCTATTTGCCGCCGGAGATATGGATGGATGAAACGGGATACGACCTGAACTATTACAATGCCGCCTACAATTCCTACGGCATTGCCGCGGAAGGGCGTTGGAGTTCCGGTCCAACCTGGATCGAGTATTTGAACGGCCGTCTGCTGTCGATCGGGGCTTCCACCAATCCCGTGCCGCTGGGAGAAAACTACGGGAGAAATCTCGTGGAAACGGACTACGGCCCGGGAACCAATTTCGCCTTTGGGGGGTCCACCACCGGTAGCGGACACAAGAACTTTGTGATATCCAACCTGCAACAGCAGATTGCCGACTTTCTTTATCTCACCCAGGATTCCCAATCGGCCCTTTACAACTACGATATGGGAGGGGCTCTCTTTTCGGTATGGAGCGGAGGAAACGATGCGATCGACTGGGTCGAGGGAGAGCGTTCCGCGCCGATAGAGGATGCCTCGACCACGGCGGCTTTGAACATCCAGACCGCCATTGTCACGCTTTATGAAGCGGGAGCCCGGAATTTCCTCATGCTCAACCTTCCGGATCTGGGGCAGAAGCCCAATTACCGGGGAACCCAAAACGGGATCGACGCCACGGCATTCGTCCATTCCTACAATGACAAACTGGCCGATGTGGTGCTGACGCTCGAATCGACCTACGCGGATATTTCGATCACCTTTTTTGACGCCTACGCCACGTTCAATCTTCTTCTCGAGGATCCCGGAGCCTATGGATTCACCAACATTCACGAATCGGCGTATGTCTTTCTCGGATCAACGCACGACCCCACCAGCGAGATCGTAGAAAATCCGGAGGAATACATCTTCTGGGATTCCACCCATCCCACCACCCAAGTTCACGAGCTGCTGGGACGTTTTGCTTATGAGGCCCTGCCCATTCCTGAACCTGCGGTCGTGGTGCTGCTGGCACTGGGTTTGGGGGTGTTCGTTTCGGCTCGCCGCAGAAATTCTTTCCGTTCCGTTTGAGGAACTTGCTTCCTCGGGGGGAGGGAGAACGCTTGACTTTCGGGCCATTCGGGTTCCCCTTGCGGTAACCATCTGCACCCATGAACACGCCCTCTTACTCCAATCCCTATGTCATGGCCGCCGATTCGGCGCCCCAAGCACGCGGGCAATTTCTACGCCGCACGTACGGGCACCTCGCGGGGGCGATCCTGGCCTTTGCCGTCCTGACCGGCGTGCTGGTCGAGATGTTCGGCCCGGCCATGCTGCAGCTCATGACGGCGGGAAAATATTCCTGGCTGGTGGTGTTGGGGCTGTTCATGGGGGTTTCCTGGCTGGCCCAGAAATGGGCGGATTCCGGCGCCAGCCTCGGGCTGCAGTACGCCGGCCTGGCACTTTATGTGGTGGCCGAGGCCATCATCTTTGTTCCGATCCTGACGGTGGCCGCCACCATGGGATCCGACATCATTCCGATGGCGGCGATGATCACGCTCGGTTTGTTCGTCGGCCTGACTGCGGTGGTCGTCACCACGCGGATTGATTTTTCCTTCCTGCGCGGCTTTCTCGTCATCGGCGGGTTTGTCGCCCTGGGAGTGATTGTGGCGTCCATTGTCTTCGGTTTCTCCCTCGGGGTGATCTTTGCCGGTGCCATGGCCCTGTTTGCCGGGGCGGCGGTTCTTTACAACACCTCGGCGGTCATGAACGGCTACCGCACCGACCAGTACGTCGCCGCGTCGCTTTCGCTGTTTGCCTCGATTGCGCTCCTCTTCTGGTACATCCTGAGGATCGTCATGTCGATGCGCCGCTGACCCGTCCGGTGGGGCCGGAGCTTGATCGCTGCGCCTAAAAAACGGCCTTGCCTCCCTTGGGCATCCGAATGACCTGCGCGGCCAGCCAGATGCCCAGCCCCAGCGCGACCAGCGGTTTCAACCAGAGGTTGGTCGGACGGTAAATCCAGTCGCCGTAGTTTTCCGTGCCGAGGAGCAGCGCGACGACGATCCACGCAACGGTGGCGCGTGGTGAGCGCCCGACGAGGGCGGCGTGCGCTGCCAGCAGGGCGATGAAGATGCCGAGGATGATGTACGAATTCGTTTCCGTCCGCGGATTGAAAAGCATCAGATAGATCGCGGAGAAGAACATCACCGTCAGCGCCCTTCGCAGCGTGTCCGGTGTTTTCCAGACGGCCAGCAGACAGACCCCGAACGTCAGGACGGCCGCGCCGGCGCGGATGAGCATCTGCGTGGACTGCGAGAGGGGCAGGTGAAATCGGGAGAGCATGCCGGCAAAATCACTCCAGGTCTGTCCGGTGGGTTTCGCGGAGGATCCGGTCAGCTTTTCCCAGAACACCCCATACTGCCAGGTGACGTATTGGGGATCCGGGTGCAGGTAGGCCGAGGCCAGCATGAGTCCGACCCAGAGAATGAGCGGCAGGATGGTGCGGGGAAACAGGACGCCGCAAAGCAGGATGGGGACGATGGAGATGGGTTTGAGCGCGAGCGAAAGCGCGAGGAGAATCGCCGCGACATGCCAGCGATTTCGGGCCAGGGCGAGGGCCGTCAGCAGATAGATGGCGGCGAGCGGCATGTTGACCTGGCCGTTGCGCGCGCTGGAAAGCGAGCACGGCAGCACCAGCACGGTGGCGAGCAGGAAGAAGGCGCCGGCCCGTTCCGGTCCCAGATGCCGGGCGGCCGCCCACAGCGCGAAAGCCAGCGATCCGAGGCAGACCATGCGCCACAGCGGCTCGCCGACCCGCTTGGGCAGCACGTTGAACGGCGTGTAGAGCATCGCCGCCTGCGGAAGATACAGGTAGTTGTTTTTTCCCTTGTAGAGATTGGCGCTGTCCCACCAACGCGTGGCGGCCTTCTGGTATTCCAGGGTGGCGGTTCGTTTGTCCGGCTGAACGGCCACGATGGTGAAAACGACGACGGCAATGACCGCCCAGATCAACCCGGCAAAACGCCGCGCCGGTTTTTCCGGCAACCGGCCGAGAATTTCCCAGAGATCGGAGAACGAACGGATACTCACGCGGACACTACACCCGAAAAGGCTGAGTCTTGAACAGAAGCAAACGACGGGAAGGAAGCTGTTCCCGCATTTTGTCGGCGACGGCGCGGGGATTCGGGAACGTGACCACTCGCCGGTTTCCGTTCATGGGCCGCACGGGCCGGCCGCCGTCCGTGCGGGTTGCCCGGGCCGCGCCCCTTTGTTTTTTCTGCCGTGCTGATCGCGTTCCTTTGGCGCCTGGAGCCTTTTCCGGAATCCGCCACTGCGGCGGAGATCGACGCCGTCTTTCCCCGGGCGGGAACCCGTCCTGATCCGGCCGTCCCTCCGGGCAGACTGTTGCAACACGTTTGGGCGGTTTTTGCTTCTGGCCAAGCCGGCCAACCGGCTTAACTGTATCTTTTTCCCATGTTTCAAAGTTGTGTAACCCTGGTCCGTGAGAAGTGTCGGAAGAGAATTTCGGTCTGGGCGGCATCGACCGCCTTCGGAATGTGTGCCGCCGGATGGGGGATCCTCATGTTGGGCGGCTGCCAGCCCGCGAAGCCCGGGGACAAGGCCCCCAAGCTGGATGGCATCGTTCTTTTTATTTCCGACGGGACTTCGCAGGAATTGATTTCCGTGGCGCGCTACTATTCGCAGGGCGCGCGCGGCCGGCTGGCGCTCGAGGAGATGGCGCACTCGGCCTTCGTGCGGACGCCTTCGGCCAATAGCCTCGTGACGGACTCGAGCGCCGCCGCCACGGCCATTGCGCGCGGCATCAAGGTGGTGAATGGCGTGGTGGGAAAAGCCAGTGCGACAGATCCGGGGAATGCTCCCAGCATTCTCGACCTGGCCCGGAAGGCCGGCTGGTCCACGGGGGTGGTCAGCGATGATTCCCTGACCGGAGCCACCCCCGCGTCGTTTCTTGTCGAAAACAACGCGCGGAGCGACAACTATGGCATTGCCGAAAAAATCGCGGATCAACTCGGCAAGCGGGCCGACGTGGCGTTGGGTGGAGGATCCAGGTATTTTACGGACGATGTCGATAATCCCGCCGTGTTTTATTTTCCCGGCGCGCGCCGGCAATCGCAGCGGGTGGAGGAAAAACTGCGGGAAAACGGCGTGCGGATTTTCAAAGATTGGGACGCCCTGAAAGAATATGCGGCCCGTCCGGACGACCGGCCGGTGATCGGGCTTTTTGCTCCCGGAGCATTTTCCTACTACGTGGATGGCGATCGGACGCTGCGCTTGAAAGACATGGTCGAACAGGCCGTCGCGATTCTGCGCGCGAAGAACCGTCCGTTTTTTCTCATGGTGGAAGCGGGATTGCCGGACAAGGCCTGTCACCAGAATCAAGCCAAGCGGGCGATCACCGAGGTTCTGGAGCTCGACGCGGCCATCGACTGGGTGCGGAAGAACCTCCCCAATGTCCTCGTGCTGGCCACAACGGACCACAACACCGCAGGCCTGACTTTTAACGGCTATCCTCCCATCGGGGCGCGGGGCGAGGCGCTGCTGGGCCCTGATCCTTCAAATCAGCGGCCGATTCTGACCTGGGCCAGCGGACCCGGTTTCGACCGGAAAAACACCCGCACCATCATTGCTCAGGACCCCGGCAAGCCCTGGCGGGAAGTCATCGAACAGAGAACGCCCTCCAATCCCCACTACCGGCAGCCGGCGTTGATCGAAGGCCGGGCCGCGCTGCATTCCGGTGGCGATGTCTGGCTGCTCGCCGACGGCCCCGGGGCGGAAAAGGTTCACGGATACGTGGAAAACACGGACATCTTCCGCCTGATGGCCGAGGCCATCGAGGGAACCACACGCCCCTCGCCGTAAGCCGCTCCGGATGACGCCGGACCCCGCCATGCGCCTGGCCCGACGGGACCAGCGCTATGTGCTTTTTTCCGCGGATCACAGGGGCCGGATTTTCTCCGGCCGCGTGCACCATGCCCCCCTATCACACCGCGCCCGCCACGATCGGGCACTGGAGTTTCCGTCCGGCGGCGGCGTGCGCTTTTTCCGATCCCGGCGCCCGCCCGATGGACGTGCACGCCTGGCCGATCCGCTCGGTGGGGTGAAGGGGGGAAATCTTTTTGGACGCGGTGGGCATTTTGTGATTACTTTGTAAAGATATGGTCAAGAAACTCCTACACACCCGTTACCGGGTGAGCGACCTTGAGAAGACGGTGAGTTTTTACCGCGATGTGCTGGGTCTGGAGGAGGTCAAACGCCACACCAGCGGCCGTGGATCGCAGCTGGTCTTTTTCAAGGCCCCCGGCAGCGAGGAATTGATCGAGATTTGCAAGTATGACGGGAGCGGCCCCGTGGTGGTCGGTCCGGATCTCACGCACCTCGCCTTCGAAGTGGACGATCTCGAGGCGTTTGCCAAACACTCCGCCGCCCTGGGATATCCGCTCACCGACGGCCCGCACACGGGCCCGAGCGGCTCCGTGATCGCCTTCATCGATGCGCCGGAAGGTTACGAGATCGAGCTGATTCAACCCGCGAAGAGGTCGGACTGATGGAATTTGATTGGGGTTCCCATCCGGTTGACCTGGAAGTGAGTCCGAAGGAGATCGAGGAATCCTTCGAGGACCCCTTCAGCATCCGGCTGCTTCCCGATCTCGACGAATCCTCCGCCGGCGAGGCCCGGTATTTCATACTCGGAAAATCCGTTTCCGGCCGGGCGCTCTTCACGGTGTTTTGGACGGACGGCAAACGGTATCGGGTGATTTTTTCCCGGCCGATGACCGAGGCGGAACTCGGATTTTACGAGCGCAAGAATGCGGAACTGATCAATTGAAGCCATGAGAGTTCTGACCAAATGGAGCGACGTGCCGCACTTTGCCTCCGACGAGGAGGAGGCGGCCTTCTGGAAGGAAACCTCGCTGGATGCCCGCCTGATGAACATGTCGATGCTCAAGACGGACAACCGGGATTCCATCACCATCACGCTCCGCTTTGACCCCCGTATGCTGGCGCGCATCAAGCGCCTTGCCCGCTCCCGCTACCTGAACTACCAGAGCATGATCAAGCAGTGGCTCAGCGAGCGGCTGGAGAAGGAACTCGGCTAGGGGGCGGTCCCCCTTTGCCGCGCTTTTCCCCTGTTTTTCCCTCCCCGCCGGCCTTTTCCGCCGGACCTTCGCCGAAACGGACCTGCCAAAGGAGGCTCTTTACCTTTGACGCCGGCCGCGTAGGCTGTTCCCCTTTTCGTTTCGTGCCATGACATCCGCCCAAATCCGCCAAAGCTACCTCGACTTCTTCCGGGAGAAGGGGCACACCATCGTGCCCAGCTCGAGCCTCATGCCCGACAGCCCAAATCTGCTGTTTACCAACGCGGGCATGAATCAGTTCGTCCCCATTTTCCTGGGCGAGCGCAAGGCGGATGTTTCCAAATGGGCCAATGCCATCCCCGGCTCCGACACCCGGGCGGCCGACACCCAGAAATGCATCCGGGCGGGCGGCAAGCACAACGACCTCGACGACGTCGGACTCGACACCTACCACCACACCTTCTTCGAGATGCTCGGCAACTGGAGCTTCGGGGACTACTTCAAAAAGGAGGCCATCGATTGGGCCTGGGAGCTGGTGGTGGAGCGCTGGGGTTTTCCGGCGGAGCGGCTCTACGCCACGATTTACAACCCGGACAAGGCCGCGGGCGATCCCGCCGAGCGTGACGAGGAAGCCTGGGCGCATTGGGCGGAAAAATTCCGCAGCAGGGGACTTGATCCCGCCGTTCACATCGTCAACGGCAACAAGAAGGACAACTTCTGGATGATGGGAGACACGGGTCCGTGCGGCCCCTGCTCCGAAATTCACATCGACCTCACCCCCGCCGGGGACACCAAGGGCGCGCTGGTCAATGCCGGCGATGCGCGCTGCATCGAAATCTGGAACCTCGTGTTCATCCAGTTCAACGCCAATCCCGACGGCACCTTCACGCCCCTCCCGGCCCGGCATGTCGACACCGGCATGGGATTTGAGCGCGTCACCTCGATCATCCAGGGCACGAAAAATTTCACCGACTTCGCCAACGCCCGGATCTCGAACTACGAGACGGATATTTTCCGTCCGATCTTCGACGAAATCGAAAAGCTCAGCGGCAGGACCTACGGCAGCACCCTGCCCGCCGCCGGAAGCACGGGGGATTCCGAACAGGAGAAAATCGACGTCGCCTTCCGCGTGATCGCCGACCACATCCGGACCCTGAGCTTTGCCATCGCCGACGGCATCCAGCCCGGCAACACCGATCGCAATTACGTTCTGCGCCGCATCCTGCGCCGCGCCGTGCGCTACGGCCGGACCCTCGGCTTCCACGAACCGTTCTTCTACAAGCTCGTGCCCGTGCTGGTGCGCGAGATGGGAGGCGTTTTCCCGGAAATTGCCGCCCGGCAGAAACACATCGAAGAGACGCTGCGGCGCGAGGAGGAGGCCTTCAACCGCACCCTCGACAAGGGCATCGAACTTTTCAACGCCGAGGCGGAGAAGACCGGAAAAATTTCCGGACCCTTTGCCTTCCGGCTCTACGACGAACAGGGCTTCCCGCTGGATCTCACCGAATTGATGGCCCGCGAACGCGGACTGACCGTGGACAAGGCCGGCTTTGAAAAACTCATGGCCGAGCAGAAGGAACGCGCCCGCGCCGCGCAGAAGAAGCAGGTTATTGAGCTTTCCGAAGTGGAAACCAAGGAGCCGACGAAGTTTGTCGGATACGATCAGTTGACCGTGGACGCCACGGTACTCGAGGTGGTCAGCCTGAAGGACAGGACGGCCGTCGTCCTCGACGCCAGCGCCTGCTACGCCGAGATGGGCGGTCAGGTCGGCGACACCGGGGAGCTTTCCTCGGGCGGACAGAGCTGGCGCATCACCAACACCCAGAAGGTCGGCCACACCTGGCTTCATTTCCTCGACGGCGAGGAGGCCCCGGCGGTCGGATCGACCGTTTCCCTTGGCGTGGACACGTCCCGCCGGCAAGCCATCCAGCGCCATCACACCGTCACCCACCTGCTCCACTGGGCCCTTCATGAGGTGGTTTCGCCCGAAGCGACGCAAAAGGGCTCCTATGTCGGTCCCGAAAAGCTGACCTTCGACTTCAATTGCGCCCCGCTGACGCCGCAGCAGGTGAAGGACATTGAGAAGCTGGTGAACGAACGGATTGCCGAGAACGCTCCGGTTTCCTGGACCGAAGTGGCCTACGCCGATGTGCGCGGCCGGACCGACATCATGCAGTTCTTCGGCGACAAATACGGGGAAATCGTCCGCGTCGTGCAGATCGGCGGCACCCCCGGAAAGCTGGACGGCTATTCGATGGAACTCTGCGCCGGCACGCACACGCGCACGACCGGGGACATCACCCGCTTCAAGATTGTTTCCGAAGGCGCCATCGCCGCCGGTGTTCGCCGTATTGAGGCCGTGGCCGGTGAGTCCATTGTTGACTGGGTCCGCCAGGAGGCGGCGCGCCAGCAGGAAAAATTCGACACCCTGGCCCGCAAGAAACCCGGTCTGGCCGCGCTCCCGGCGCCGGCCTCCGGATCCGTCGCGGAGGTGTTGGCGTCCTTCGAAGCGCGCGCCGGGCAGCTCGAAAAACTGGAGGTCGAGGTGCGCGAATGGGAGAAGCAAAATGCCAAGGCCGCGGAAGCCGAGCTCAAGGCGCGCGCGGCCTCCGTCGCCGCCGAACTTGCCGCGGCCCATTCCGGCACCTGCGTGGCGGAGGTTCCGGACGCGGACGGCAAATTGCTTCAGGCTGTCGTCGAACACCTGCGGCCGAAATTTTCCGGTCCCATCTTTCTCGCCGGCACCGCCGGTGGACGCGTGGCCCTGATTGCCGCCGTGCCGAAGGATCTCACGGCAAAATTCCAGGCCGGCAAACTCATCCAGGAAGTCGCCCCGATCGTCGGCGGAAAGGGCGGGGGCCGTCCGGATCTCGCCCAGGGCGGAGGAACCGATCCGTCCAAGGTGGGCGAAGCGCTGGAAAAGGCGAAGGCGCTGCTGGCTTAGGGGTTTTCTCTCGAGCCGGGTTCGATGTTGATGTCGCCCACACTCCTGTGGGCGTGGCATCGCCATGCCAAGAGGACGCCCCGGGAGGGGGCCAAAGGTGTGCCGATCCCATGGCCCGGCCCGCCGGGTCAGGAATCCCTTGGTTTGCCGCCCATGCGCTGGAGTGGCTGACGACGCTGATTCCCCGAATCCCGGTTGCCACTCCGCTGCGTTTCGGATGAAAGTGCCCGCGCATGGCTGAGACCGAATATCCCGCGCTGAAGGAGATGTTTGACGCCGCGCGGTTCCGGCGGATTGCGAAGGACGTCGCGGCGGTTTATGCACGCTTTGATTCCCGCAGGTTTCTGGATCTTGCGCTTCGGGATCTGGAGAGTCTGAATCTGCTGCAGCGCCTGCGCCGGGTTTCGGAATGCCTGCGGGCGACGCTGCCGGACGATTATCTCAAGGCGCTCGCCATTCTTCGCAAACTGGCGCCGCGCACCGAGCCGGGTTTTGTTTCGCTGTTCCTGCCGGACTTTGTCGGCGTTTACGGACTGGATCATTTTGACGAATCCCTCGATGCCCTCCGGGAGTTCACCCGCTTGGGTTCCTCCGAGTTTGGCATCCGTCCGTTTCTGCGCCGGGATTTGCATCGCACCCTCAGGGTGATGGAGGAATGGTCCCGCGACGAAGACGAACATGTACGCCGCCTGGCCAGCGAGGGATGCCGTCCGCGTCTCCCCTGGTCCTTTCGTCTCGACGCCCTCATTGCCGACCCGTCGCCGACCGCACGGGTCCTGGAAAATCTCAAGGCCGATCCGAGTCTCTATGTGCGGAAGTCGGTGGCGAATCACCTCAATGACATCACAAAGGATCATCCCGCCTGGGTGATGGACCGCGTGGAAAAATGGGATTCCGGGAACGCCCATACCGCCTGGATCGTCAAAAGGGCCTTGCGCAGCCTGATCAAGGCGGGAGACCGCCGGGCGCTTGCCATTGTTGGGGCGGGTCATGCGGCGGAAATCGGCGTCCGCGCCTTTCAGGTCACGCCGCGGCGCATCCGGCTCGGCGAGCGCCTCCAGATCGCTTTTCACTTTGTTTCCACGGCGAAGTCCTCGCAAAAGCTGGTCGTGGATTATCGAATCCACTACGTCAAAAAATCCGGTGCGTCCTCGGTCAAGGTGTTCAAATGGAAGGAGTTGATCGTGCAACCGGGAGAGGTCGTCACTCTGACCAAAAGTCAGTGGGTCAGGGATTACACCACCCGCAAACATCATCCGGGCAGACACTTCGTTGACGTGATGGTGAACGGGGCGCGTTTTGCGCAGGGAGAATTCGTTCTCGAAATCCTGTAACTTCGAGGTTGGTTTTGACCTTTGAGGTCCGGCATCCTACGAAGGGCTCATCATGCATTTCCCAAAGTTCTGGGTTCTGGCACGGAAGGGCGGCATCGGTGCGTGGGGTTGGTCGGATGTTTCCCAGGCGGCCGCCCGGGCCGACGGGGACGCGCGGGTGGCCCGCATCGCCGCGTGGCTGGAAGCGGGCGGAAAGGAACCCCGAAATTCCTACGAATATGGCGACCGTCCGATGCGCGAACCCGTGCTGCATGAATTTGCGGGTCCGGAAGGCCGCGCGCAGGCCGCGGTCACAAGAAACAGCTACGGCTGCCTGGTGCTGAACACGGCGCAGGCTCTTTTTGTGGATGTGGACGAAAAACCCGCCGGAATTGGCGGGCTGCTGGGCGGATGGTTTGGCAGGCGGAAAACCTTTGAGGACTCCGTGAAGGAACAGTTGGAAAAATGGACGGCGGCCCATGAAGGCTGGGGATGGCGTGCTTATCGCACCAAGGCGGGCATGCGGCTGCTCGCAACCCACCGGCCGGTCTCGCCGGAGGATCCGCTTTGCGGGGAGGCCTTCCGGGAATTCCAGGCGGACCGGCTTTATCAGAAGCTTTGCGTCAACCAGAAGTGCTTCCGGGCGCGCCTGACCCCCAAGCCGTGGCGCTGTGGGGTGAAGTGGCCGCCGACATCCTGGCCGTTTCCGAACCGGGAGGCGGAGGAGGCCTTTGTCCAATGGGAGGCGGCGTATCGCAGCAAGGCGGCGGCCTTTGCCGTTTGCCGGCTGATCGGCCATTTTGGCGCCGCGACGCCGCATGCCGAAATTGCGGAGCTGGTGGAGTTTCACGACCAGGCGACCGGCGCCCTTTCGGATCGTCCCCTGGCCTGAGACTTATGGACTGCTCGACGCCGCGAACCCGAAATCCGGATCTGTGGCTGGAATCCCGTCCGGAATTTTCCCGTTCCCTGTGCGCGCAATTGCGGGAATGGATTCATCGCTGGGAGCCCGATCTGACGGAATCCATCAAGTGGAACATGCTGTGTTTTACCGGACGCAAACTGGTTTGCGGAATCAGCGGTTGCCAAAAGCACGTTGCCCTGAGCTTCTTTCGGGGAGTGGAACTGCCCGATCCCGCCGGCCTCTTTTGGGGCGGGGAAAACAACACGTCCATTCGGAGCATCCGCCTCACCACCCTCGAGGGATTTTCCCCGGAGGCGCTGCGCAAACTGCTTCGTGCGGCGGTGAATTTGGATTTGGACCCCGACCGTCCGCCGCTGCCACCGCGCCGGCGGGATCCCCTGCCGATGCCGACGGAGCTGGCGGAGGCGCTGAGCGCAAACCGGAAGGCCGCGGCGGGTTTTGCGAATCTGGCCCCCACCTACCGGCGCGAATACATCGTCTGGATTTCCTCGGCCAAGCGGGACGAGACCCGGCGGAAACGGCTCGCCGAAACGATCGCCGCGCTCGGGCGCGGTTTGAAATGGATCGATCGGAAAAAGGCATGACACCGCGCCTCCGGGTTTTGCAGGCGAAGTCGGAAGCGGGTCGCGACGGCGAATTGGCGGAACGCAAACGGGGTCGGGGCGCCACCGCACCGGAATGTTGGTCAAATCCCCGGCGCGGTCCGGTCTGATTCTGGAGAAAAGTCGTGGGAACGGAGGATGGGAGCGCGGCTGGTATGGTGGGCGATGTCGCGTCTTTTCCGGGGAGGGGGAGGTGATGCCGAAAGGCGCGTCCGACCGGACGGACTGGGATTTCCGCGGCGATCCGGCCTGCGCCCTGTCGCTTCTCCTCGGGAGGCGCGGAAATGGCGGCGGCGCGAGCGGGAACGGCGAGGCGGGAGGCGGCCCGGCGTGGCCGGCCTGTTATTTCCAGCGTGTTTCGGGATGGAGGTTCACTTCCTCCGGTTTCACATCGAAGCCGCAGGACTGCATGAGATAGGCCACGCCTTCCGGGCTTTCCATGGTCTGGCGCAGACTGCTGGCAAAGATCTCGATGTATTCCTTGTAGCTATCGAGGGCGAGGCGTCCGGCGGCGAAATGTTCCGCCAGTTGCTGGTCGTGGTTCTCGATGAGATCAAAGAGCGCCCGGCGCAGGCGGGCCCGCATCACGGGGTCGATGACAACGCGAAAGGGACTGGCGGCGGGATCGGCCGGTACCGGTTCGTTGGTCAGGTCAAACGTCAACGGCACGGGAGATGAGTCATTCATGAGTCGGAGAATTTAACAGGTCGGGGACGCGGCCCAATCCCTTTTGCATCGGGCCGCGCCCTGTTCCCGTGGTCGGGACCGGATGGGGTTATTTGACCGCCGCCCAGACGCGATGTACGTCGTCGTGTTCGTCGAGGGCGTGGAGAAACTCCCCGACCTCCGTCGCCTGTTCCTCGGTGAGGGTCGGAAACTGCTTGGCCACGTAGCCAAGTTCGCTGGTGACCACCGTCCATCCATTCGCGGCCAGCCATTTGGAAACCGCCGCCGTGGCCGTGCGCTCGGTGATGAAGCGGGCGCCGGTCACCCCCGCGGGAATGTCGTCGTTTTGATCATGCGAAAGCGGCTCGACCTCGTTCGCGCCGGCTTCGATGGCGGCTTCCTCGATGTCGACGGCCTCCGGACGGTGCGCTTCAACGATGCCGACATGATCAAAAAGAAACTTGTTGCTGCCGGGCGTGCCGAGCTGCCCGCGCTTGAAGAGCACCCGGATCTCCGGCGCGGTGCGGTTGTTGTTGTCGGTCAGCACCTCGACAATCACCGGCACCTTGTGCGGCGCATATCCCTCGTAGACCACATGCTCGAGGACCAGCTTTTCCTCCCCGATGCCGGCGCCCTTCTTGATGGCGCGCTCGATCACGTCGCCCTTCACACTGTGTTTGCGCGCCTTCTCACAGGCGGCAAACAGGCGGGCGTTCGCGTCGGGATCGGGCCCGCCCTGCTTGGCGGCGACCATGATTTCCTTCACCAGTTTGCTGACCATCTGGCCCTTTTTCAAACCGGCCACTTCTCGTTTTGCGTGGAGCCATTGACGTCCCATAGAAGCGCCAACCTAGGGGCCGCGGGAAGGACTGGCAAGCGGCGGCGTGGAACGATCCGGGATTTCCCGCTTGCCAATGTGGAAAATATTAGTTTTACTAATAATTGACATTATGAGCGTCGAAGTTTTACCTGAGCGGGCGCGTGCGGCGGTGCTGACGGCGCCGGGAATGATTGAAACCCGGGAGTTTCCGATTCCGGAGTTGGGGTCGGGGGAGATTTTGGTCGAGGTGGAGGGCTGCGGGATTTGTGGAACGGACGTGCACGAGTACAAACGGGATCCGTTTGCGCTGGCGCCCGTCGTTTTGGGCCATGAGGGCACGGGCACGATTGTGGCCCTGGGTTTCGGGGACATCCGGGATTTTACGGGTCAGCGGCTGCAGGTGGGGGACCAGATTGTCACCTCGGTGCTTCTGCCGGAGGAGTGTTCGTTCATTCATGAACACCCCGACCGGGCCAATCTCAGCGACGGCCTGGGTGTGTATGGACTGCTGCCCGATGAGCCGGGACGGCATTTGAACGGATATTTTGCCACGCACATCGTGCTGCGGGAGGGGTCCACGGTTTTCCGTGTCAACGGCATGCCGTTGAAGCAGCGTCTGCTGATCGAGCCGATGGCGGTGACGGTGCATGCGCTGGAACGCGCGAAGACGACGGGATTGTTGAATTTCGGCAGCACGGTTCTGGTGCAGGGCTGCGGGCCCATCGGATTGATGATGATTGCCACGCTGTATGCCTACGGGGTGGAGAACATCCTGGCCGTGGACAGCGTGCCCCAGCGTCTGGAGATGGCCTGTCTCATGGGCGCGAGCCGGGCCATTCGTCTGGGTGGGGACGAGGACGTGCGCGCGGCGGTGGCGCGGTGCACCGGGGGCCGGGGGGTGGATTTCGCCTTTCAATGCACGGGGGTTCCCGCGGCCGCCTCGGCGATCTGGAAGTTCATCCGGCGCGGCGGCGGCCTCTGCGAGGTGGGGTTCTTCATGGACAACGGAACCTGTGAAATCAATCCGCACGAGGACCTCTGCAAAAAGGAGATCACGGCGGTGGGTTCCTGGGTTTACACCCCGCAGGAATATCCGGTGGCCATAGCGATGATCCGCCATCTTGGGCGGATCGGCGTGCCGATCGAAAACCTGGTGACACATACGTTTCCGTTGACGAGAATCGCGGATGCAATGGAAACAAACATCGCCATGGAGGGCATCAAACTAGCCGTGGTGCCATGAGAGACATTGTTCATCCGGCGGATCGGCTCGTGGAGGCCATGGCGCGGATCTACCGCTACCGCATGACCACCACCTCGGGGGGTAATCTGTCCATTCGCGACGAGGAGGGCTCCATCTGGATCACGCCGGCCCGCGTGGACAAGGGGGCGCTGCGGCGGGACGATATCGTGAAGGTGCAGCGCGACGGCAACACCCAGGGGCGCCACAAGCCGTCCTCGGAGTTCCCCTTTCACCGCCGCATCTATGAGGTGCGTCCGGATCTTCGGGCGGTCATTCACGCCCATCCCGTGGCGCTCGTGGCGTTCAGCATCTGCGGAAAGACCCCGAACACCCGGCTCTTTGCGAAGGCCCATGCCATCTGCGGCGAGGTCGGGTTTGCGCCCTACGCCCTGCCGGGCAGTGCGCTGCTCGGTGAGCGCATCGCGGAGGTTTTTGCGCGCGGCCACGACTGCGTGATGCTGGAAAACCACGGCGTGGTCGTGGGAGGAAAGGATTTCGCGGAGGCCTTCCGGCGTTTCGAAATGCTGGAATTTGTGGCCCGGACCATCGTGAAGGCCAGTGCCCTCGGACCCGTGAAGTATCTCTCCGATGCGGATCTGGCCCTGGGCGAGAGTCCCGTGCCGGTTCTCGAGACCTTCGAACCCGGCGAAGCCTCCACCCGCGAACGGGCTCTCCGGCGCGAGTTGTGCGATTTCATCCGGCGCGGCTACCAGCAGCGGCTCCTGACCAGCGCCGCCGGAAGTTTTTCGGTGCGGCTGGACGCCAATTCCTTCCTCATCACAAGGGAATTGGTGGATCGGGCCGTGATCACGCCCGATCAACTGGTCCTGATCCGGGACGGAAAATGTGAAGCCGGGGGTCGTCCCAGCCGGGCCTGGCGCCTGCACGCGCCCCTCTATGCGCGGCATCCCGAAATCCACGCCATCGTCAACGCCACCCCGGTGAACGCCACCGCGTTCTCCGTCTCCCCGCGGCGGCTGGACACCCGCACGATCCCGGAAAGCTACATCTTTCTCCGCGACGTGGCGGTGCTGCCCTTTGCCTCGCTTTACAAAAACCCCGCGGAGGTCGCCGAGAAGATCTCGGCGGAATTTCCGATCGCCCTGGTGGAAAACGACTGCGCCCTCGTGCTGGGACGCAACATCCTCGACGCCTTCGACCGCCTCGAGGTTCTCGAATCCACCGCCGAGGCGGTGATCAACAGCACCGCGCTCGGAGAGGTGCGCCCCATGGGAGAGGACGTGATCAATGATCTGGTGCGGGCCTTTTTGAGCTGACCTTGTTGGAGGGGAGCGGGGCGCCGTCCGGAAATTCCGGCGGCGCCCCGAATTTTCTAATCGTTGTAGGTTTTGCCCTGCAGCCGGTTCTCGGTATCGGTCAGACTCTGATCCCAGCGTTTGAGAGCCTCCCAAACCGTTTCCCGACGGCCCATGGAATCGGTCTGACACCCGGAAAGGGCGAGAAGCACAAGAAGCAGATGGACGTATTTCACCTTGCGGTCAGGCTCAGGCAAACCGGCCGTCTTTCGCAAGTGGGAAAACCGGGACGGGGGCGGACGGAGGGACGGAATTTTTTCATTGACCTCCTCCGTGTTTTCTTCGAAAATACCAACCGGTTTGTATGAAAAGAAGTGTTCGAAAATCCCGCAATCCGGAGGAGACGCGTCAGAAGTTGGTGGCGGCGGCCCGCGATGTGATTTTGGAGCGGGGTTTCAGCGCGGCGGGGGTGGATCAGATCTGCGAGGCCGCGGGGGTGACCAAGGGGGCGTTTTTTCATCATTTCAAATCGAAGGACGAGATTGGCAAGGCGGCGCTGGCGGACTGGGCGGCCTTTGGCATGGGCCTGTATGCGGAGGCGAAGGCGGGTCCGCTGCGGAATCCGCTCGATCATGTGCACCGGTTCATTGACATCATGATCGGATTCCTCCGTCATTCGGAGTCGCCGGTGACCTGTGTGGTGGGCATCATTTCCCAGGAACAGGCTTTGGCCAATCCGGTGCTGCGCGAGGCCTGTGCGCAATATCTCGGGGACTGGACGGATTTCGCCCGGGAGTTGCTGGAGGAGGCGAAGGCCGCGCGCCCTCCGCGGCAGGACTTTGATTCCGGGGAGGTGGCCTGGTTTCTACAGAGTCTCTGGCAGGGATCCATGCTCATTGCCAAGACGCGGAGGGATCCGCAGATCGCGATTCGCAATCTTGAGCGGGCCCGGACGTATATCGACGGATTGTTTGGTCTTGAAACCGGAAAAAAACCGACCGCGCGGACGGTCAAAAACGATTCACCTCTCTGACTCCGATGAAACTTCCTCTGACGGGCGGCTGTGCGTGTGGAGCGATCCGCTATGAGTGCGGGGCGGAACCGATGGCGATGTTTTATTGTCATTGCCGGGACTGCCAGCAGGCGGGAGGAGGGGCCTGCGCCGCCGCGGTGTTGCTGCCGGTGGCCGCGTTCCGGATCACGTGCGGCGAACCGCGTTATTTCGAGACGTCCAGTCTGGCGGGCGGGACACACCGCCGGGGTTTCTGCGCGGTCTGCGGCTCACGGATTCTCGGCGCGGTGAAGGAGGGCCAGCCCTTCATCGGCGTGCTCGCCGGCAGTCTCGACGATCCCTCCATCTTCCAGCCGTCCTGCCACATCTTTGTGGCCGACGCGCAACCCTGGCATCCCCTGAACGACGGGCTGCCCCGATACCGGCACTACATGCCCCTGTGAATTTTTCTCAACCCCATACCCCAAATCCACCATGAGCAAATATGTCGACGGATTCGTCATTCCCATCGCCAAGGACAAGGTTGAAGCCTGCCGGGCCATCGCCGAAAAGGCCTCGAAACTCTGGAAGGAACACGGTGCGCTCGAATATCGCGAGTGCGTTCTGGAGGACAGCGTCACGAAGGACACCCTGCCCTTCCCCCGGCTCGCCTCCACCCGGGACGGCGAGACGGTGATTTTCGCCTACATCACGTTCCATTCCTGCGCCCACCGGGATGAGGTGAACGCAAAGGTCATGGCCGATCTCCGGCTGCATGAGATGTGCGGCCCGGACAGCGTTCCGTTCGAATGCTCCCGCATGGCCTACGGGGGATTCGAGACGATCGTCGAAGCCTGAGGTCATGAAAAAGGTCCTTGCCCTTTTCGGGGCGGCGGTCGCCGTCGTGGTGGTTGTCCTGCTGGTTGTCATCCAGTCCCGGCCGGATGACTTCCGGGTGAGTCGCTCAGCGGTCATTCCGGCGCCGCCCCCCGCGGTCTTTGCCCATGTCAACGACCTGCAAAAATGGGAGTCCTGGTCGCCGTGGGCGAAGCGGGATCCGAATTCCCGGGTCAGTTTTTCCGGTCCGCCGGAGGGCAAGGGTTCCGCCATGGCCTGGGTGGGCAACGAGCAGGTGGGCGAAGGGAAGATGACGATCACCGAAAGCGTGCCGGGGGAACGGATCGTGCTGCAGCTGGAGTTCGTCAAGCCGTTTGA
This sequence comes from uncultured Spartobacteria bacterium, assembly GCA_937960895.1. Classification (GTDB taxonomy): domain Bacteria; phylum Verrucomicrobiota; class Verrucomicrobiia; order Chthoniobacterales; family Terrimicrobiaceae; genus CALCJD01. Next base: position 32,119 of record CALCJD010000118.1, read on the forward strand.
GGGTTCGAGCACCACGGAGTTCACCTTCCGGCCCGAGGACGGCGGCACGCACGTCACCTGGACCATGTCCGGCACGAACAATTTCGTCAGCAAGGCGGTGAGTCTGTTCATGGACTGCGACAAAATCGTGGGCGCGCAGTTCGAACAGGGGCTCGACAACATAAAGAAGGCCGTCGCTGCACAGCCCTGAAAAATCCCCACACGCATACGCATCCATCCCCATGAGTCTTCTCACCCGGCGCATCACTCCGTTTCTCTGGTTTCATCGCGAAGCCGAGGAAGCCGCGAATTATTACGTTTCGGTTTTTCCGAATTCCCGGATCACCTCCATCACCCGCTACAACGCCGCCAGCGCGCAGGCTTCCGGGCAAAGGGAGGGTTCGGTGATGACCGTCGGTTTTGTTCTCGATGGCCAGGAGTTCACCGCCATCAACGGCGGTCCGCACTTCACCTTCTCCGGTGCGGTGTCCTTTGTGGTCCATTGCGGAAACCAGGAGGAAATCGATTATTACTGGGAAAAACTTTCCGCGGGCGGTGATCCCCAGGCCCGCCGGTGCGGCTGGCTGGCCGACCGCTGGGGGCTTTTCTGGCAGGTGGTGCCCACCCGTCTTCTGGAACTGCTGTCCGGTCCCGATCCCGAGGCGGGCCGCCGCGCCATGGAGGCGGTCTTGCAGATGGAAAAAATCGATCTGGCCGCCGTGGAAAAGGCGGTGGGCGCAGCCTGAAAATCCCATTATGAACACCCCCAAATACGAACTGGTGATCACGCGGGACGTTCCCGTTCCCGCCGCGAAACTCTACCAGGGCTGGACCGATCCCGAACTCCTGAAGCAGTGGTTTGTTCCGAAACCCTGGAGCATAGCCGGCGTGAAGATGGATCTCCGCCCCGGCGGTTCGTCCGAAATCGTCATGCGCAGCCCCGACGGTCAGGAGTTTCCCAACCGGGGTGTCTATCTCGAAGTCGTGCCCGACAAAAAGCTCGTCTTCACCGACGCCTACACCGAGGCGTGGGTTCCGTCCGGGCACCCGTTCATGACGGCCATGGTGACCTTCGAGGAACTCGGCAACGGGCTCACCCGTTACACCGCCCGCGCCCTCCATTGGACCGAGGAGGATCGCAAAAAACACGAGGAAATGGGTTTCGAATCCGGCTGGAACACCTGCCTCGACCAGTTGGTGGAACTCATGAACAACCGATAGGTCCTTTCCACAACCTCAACCCCACATCCCATGTCCCAAACCACTGTGGCTCCCTATCTCACCTTCAGCGGCCGCTGCGAAGAGGCGCTGGAGTTTTACCGAAAGGCCGTCGACGCCCGGGTCGAAATGATCATGCGTTTCAACGAAACGCCGGATCCCGTTCCCGAAGGCGTCCTGGCGCCCGGATTCGAAAACAAGGTCATGCACGCGTCCTTCCGCGTCGGCGAAAGCCTCATCATGGCCTCGGACGGCTGTGACGACCGCGCGAAGTTCGGCGGCTTTTCGCTGAGCCTTTTGCTTCCCGACGAGAGCCTCGCGCGGAAATATTTCGACGCCCTCTCCGACGGCGGCCGGATCACCATGCCGCTCGGGAAAACCTTCTGGTCCCCGCTCTTCGGCATGCTCGAGGATCGGTTCGGTGTGGGCTGGATGATCAACGTGTTCGACCCGAACGCCGAGGGTTGCGCCTGAATCAAAACCGGACCGGCACGGCGATCCAAGACGGCGCCGGCTCCCCAACCCCGATACCCCCATGAGCAAGGTACGTGTTCTTGTCGGCACCCGAAAGGGGGCGTTCATTCTCACGGCCGACGGCAAACGTCGGGACTGGGAAGTCAGCGGTCCGCATTTTGCGGGCTGGGAGATTTACCACGTCAAGGGTTCTCCGGTGAACCCGGACCGCCTCTACGCCTCGCAAACGAGCGGTTGGTTCGGTCAGGTGATGCAGCGGTCGGACGACGGTGGCAAAACCTGGGAGCCGGTTGGCAACGAGTTTGCCTACCGGGGCACGCCGGGCACACACCAGTGGTACGACGGCACCCAGCACCCCTGGGAGTTCAAGAGGGTCTGGCATATCGAGCCCTGCCTCCGGGACGCCGACACGGTGTTTGCCGGGGTGGAGGACGCGGGTCTCTTCCGCTCCGTGGACGGCGGGCGGACGTGGACCGAATTGCCCGGCCTGCGCGGACACGAATCCGGTCCGCTCTGGCAGCCGGGCGCCGGGGGCATGTGTCTGCACACCATCCTGCTGGATCCCCGGACGCCCGGAAGGATCTTTGCGGCCATCTCGGCGGCCGGAGCCTTCCGCAGTGACGATGCCGGCAAAACCTGGAAGCCGATCAATCGCGGACTGAAATCCGACTTCCTGCCCGATCCCGAGGCCGATGTCGGTCATTGCGTGCACCGGATCACCCAGCACCCGGCGCGTCCCGACACCCTGTTCATGCAGAAACACTGGGACGTCATGCGCAGCGATGACGCCGGGGAAACCTGGCGGGAGGTCAGCGGCAATCTGCCCAGCGACTTCGGGTTTCCCATCGACGTCAATGCCAACGATCCCGACACCATTTATGTCGTGCCGATCAAAAGCGATTCCGAACATTTCCCGCCCGAAGGCAAACTGCGCGTCTATCGGAGCCGGACCGGCGGCGGGGGATGGGAGGCCCTCACCAAGGGGCTGCCGCAGCGGGATTGTTATGTGAACGTCCTGCGTGACGCGATGGCCGTCGACCGGCTCGATCCGTGCGGGGTTTATTTCGGTACCACCGGCGGTCAGGTCTATGTCTCGCCGGACGGCGGAGACTCCTGGCAGGCCATCGTCCGCGACCTGCCCGCCGTGTTGTCGGTGGAGGTGCAGAGCCTGGCGGAGTGAAACGGGCCGTGGGCCGAAGGCCGGGTGGGCAAAATGAGAACGTCAATGAACTTCCCTCAACGGGAAACTTGCTGAAGCCGATGTCGACATCGAGCCGCGCCCCTTGGCCCTCGGCCGCCGGCCCCCGGCCCTCCTCCATCCGTATCGGACTGCCGTTCCCTCTCCGCAACCTGGCCCGTGTGGATGACGAGGTGGTGGTGGAGGTGGTCGGACCCGTGACCATCGGTTCCGTGCTGGACGCCGTGGAAGCGCGCTTTCCCGTTTTGCGCGGCACGATTCGCGAATACGGCACCCGGCGGCGACGACCGTTTCTGCGGTTCTTTGCCTGTGGGCACGATCTGTCGAACGAGGCGCCGGATTTCCCGCTGCCCGAGCCCGTGGGGCGCGGTGAGGAACCCCTTTTGATTGTGGGCGCCATTGCGGGAGGATGACCGCGAAAACCGAACCGCTGGAGGAGGCGCCCAATAAAGCGTCCCGTCGGACGGAACTCCTTCGTGCCAATTTCGAAAATTCTGCTTAG
>CALCJD010000119.1 GCA_937960895.1 uncultured Spartobacteria bacterium
TTCCGCTTTCAGCTTTCCTCAGTCCCCCATCTTCGCCTTGAAGCCGGCGATGATTTCCAGGGCTTCGTCGACCGGCGCCAGGACACACACATGACCCATTTTTCGCCCGGGCCTGGCCCCGGCCTTGCCGTAGAGGTGCAGTTTGGCGCGGGGTTCGGAGAGGATCACGTTCCAGTCCGGTTCGCCCCGGTCCCACAGGTGGCCAAGCAGGTTCCACATGACGACGGGCGTGAGCAAATCGGGTGCGCCGAGGGGCAGTCCGCACACAGCGCGCAGCTGTTGTTCAAACTGGCTCGTGACGCAGGCGTCAAACGTGTAATGGCCGGAATTGTGCGGACGGGGGGCGAGTTCGTTGACGAGGAGCGTTCCGTCCTTCGTCAGGAAAAACTCCACCGCCAGCAGACCCACCACATCGAGGGCCACGGCAAGGCGTTCGGCGATGCGGCCGGCTTCGGCGACCACGTCGTCATCGAAGCGCGCCGGCACGATGGAAAGGTCGAGAATGTGGTTCTTGTGGATGTTTTCCGACGTGGGGAAGGCGACGGTGGTTCCGTCAATACCCCGGGCCACCACCACGGAAAGCTCCGCCTGGAACGGGATCCATTTTTCCAGCACGCCGCGCGCGCCGAATTTTTCCCAGACCGCCGCTGCATCCACGTTTCCCCCGAGTTTCACCTGCCCCTTGCCGTCGTAACCAAAATCCGCCGTTTTCAAGACGGATGGCGTGCCGATTTCCTTCAGCGCCGCGGCCAGTCCGTCCGCGGAATCCACCACGGCAAACGGCGCGTGCGGAAACCCATGGGCGCGCAGGAAGGACTTCTCGCGTTCGCGGTTCTGGCAGATGTGCAGAACCTCGCCCCGCGGGCGCACGGGCGTGGTGCGACCCACTTCGTTGATGGCGGAAAGCGGGATGTTTTCGAATTCGAAGGACACCACGTCGACCTCGGCGGCGAATTCCGCCAGGGCCGCCGTGTCGGAAAACGACGCATTCACCTCCACATCGCTGATCTGGCCGGCCGGACTGTCGGGATTCGGTTCGAAGGCGTGGACGCGATAGCCCAGGCGGCGGGCGGCGATGCCGAACATCCGGCCGAGCTGCCCGCCCCCCAAAATGCCCACTTTTGCCCCGGGGCCGATGGAATTCCTTTCCGGGAGGGCAATGGCATCTTTAGACTGCAGGGCTTCTTTTCGCATGTTGGACCGTTTCATCTACTGGCTGGCGCTCGGCGTGATCACCGTCATTCGCCGTCTCCCCCTCGCGGTGTGTTACGCACTCGGCCAGATCGTTGGCGTAGTGTTGTGGGCGATCCTGCCGGGGTACCGCAAGCTCACAAGGCAAAATCTTGCGATTGCGTTTGGCGGACAGGGATCGGCCACCCCCGTGGACTGGAACAAAACCCCGGAGGAAATCCGCCGGCTCACCTTTCAGCACTTCGTCAACCTCGGCGCCAATGCGGTCTGCGCCTTCAAGATGTCCAGCCTCTCCCAGGAGGAAATCCTGCGGGTGACCTCCATCGAAAACCGCGACCACCTTGCGCGCCACCTTGCCGGCGGCCGGGGCGTCGTGCTGGCCATCAATCACATCGGCAACTGGGAGCTTTACGCCCAACTGGCGTTTCAGTTTCCCGACAAGCGATTCGGCACGGTGTACCAGTCCCTTCGCAACAAGGACCTCGACCGCCTCATCAACCGCGACCGCAGCCGGCAGGGGGTCGCCACGTTTGACCGCAAACGCGGCTTCAACGCCGCCATCGCCCTGCTGCGCGAAGGCGGCATCGTGGGCGTGCTCGTGGATCAAAGCGCGGGCGACGGTGGCACCTGGATGCCGTTTTTCAATCGCCTGGCCTCGACGTCGCCCCTCGCGGCCACCCTCGCGATCCGAACCCAGTCCCCGGTGATTCCCATCGCCATCTACACGGCCGGCTTCGCAAAATGGCGGGTGGTCGTTCGGGAGGCCATTCCCTACGACCCCGCCCGCCCCGCGGAACTCACCCATCAAATCAACACCGTGCTGGCGGAGCAAATCCGGGAGTCGCCCGCGGACTGGTTCTGGGTTCACAACCGCTGGAAAACCCCGCTGCCGAACTTCCTCACCGTGGGCCAGAAGCGCGGCACCTACCTGCCCGCCGACTGCGACCCCGCCAAGCTGCAGCCCTTCCGCATGCTCATCCGCTCGCCCAACTGGCTCGGCGATGCCGTCATGAGCATCCCCACCGCGCGCGCCTTCAAACGCGGACGCCCCGACGCCCGGCTGGCCATCCTCACCCCGGCCAAGCTGGCCCCGCTCTGGGAAACGGTGACCGAAGTCGACGAAGTCATCGCCTTTGAACCGAAGGAATCGCTCCCTTCCATCGCCAAAAAGATTCGCGGCCGCTTCGAAGTCGCCATCCTGTTCCCCAACTCGCTGCGCAGCGCCCTGGAAGTCTGGCTCGCCGGCATTCCGCGCCGCGTGGGGTATCGCGGACACCACCGCGAGCGCTTTCTCAATCAGATCGTCAGCGAACCCAAAAAGAAAAAGGCGCCCAAACCGGTCCATCACGCCGACCGCTACTGGCGCATCGCCGACCGTTGCGGGGCCGTCGAGCCCCCGCCGCGCGAACCCGCACCGCGCCGCGCCCCTGGCGGCGGACTGCGCCTCGCCGTCTGTCCCGGGGCGGAATACGGTCCCGCCAAACGCTGGCCGGCCGAACGCTTCCGGGAAACCATGACCCTGGTCTCCGCGAAAGTTTCCTGTACGTGGGTGATTGTCGGCACCGCGGCCGACTCCCCGCTCGCCGCGGAAATCCTGCGGGGCTTCGAGGGCCGCGCGGAGGATCTCACGGGAAAAACCTCGCTCGACGGACTGATCGAAACCCTGCGTTCCTGCAGCGCGCTGCTCACCAACGACACCGGCACCATGCATCTCGCCGACTGGCTCGAAGTGCCGCTGGTCGCCGTTTTCGGCTCCACCGAACCCCGGCTCACCGGTCCGCGCAGCCCGCACAGCGTCGTGCTGCGCCATCAGGTGGAGTGCAGTCCGTGTTTTCTCCGCGACTGTCCGCTTGATTTCCGCTGCATGAAGGCCGTCACTCCCGCCGAAACCGCGGACGCCCTCCTGCGCCTTCTGGCGGACACCGCGGGCGTCGCTCTTCCGCCGGCGTGATCAGGCCGGGGCGGATTCCCCGTAGATCGCCTTCACATCGTCACGGGTGAGAAGAACGATGGTGAAGACGCCGAGGATCGTTCCAAAGGGCACCAGGAGGCAATTGATGCAGCCCATCACCACGCTGAAAAGCCGCCGACGCCGGCGGGCGATGAAGCGCCCCGACAGGATGGTCAGAAACCCCAGAATCCAGCCCGTCAGGACCACCCCTCCGCCGGCCAGAAGGAAGGCGACCCCCATGAAGTTGGTCATCGCAGCCGGCTCATTTGCCATCCCGAAAGCCCGCGGGTCGTTCAACAGCCAGAGCCCCATGCCAAAATGAATGAGGCCGAATGATCCAAACACCATGTGCAATCCCCCGAGCACGTAGTGGAAAATCGAAAGCAACCGGAGATTTTCCTGCATGGCGACCCTCCAAGAGTATCGCGGGCCGGCCACGATGTCGAGGCGCATGACCCGCCGCGAATCCCGTTCTTTTTTATGGCAGGACGGCGCGGGCGGGATAGTTTTGCGCAGTCCGAACCGCCATCATGAAAATGCGCTTTCTGCTTTTGCCGCCCCTCGTTGTTCTCGCCGCCTGTGCCCCGGACATCGACCGGGAAACCGCCGAGCTCTCCGCGTATTACGCCCGCAAGGGCGACGAAATGGCACGGTCCCTGCAATCCGCGGACAAGTCCGACGCGAAGGCGGTCAAACCGGCCGGAACCGACTCCACGGCCAAACCGAAAACCACGAACTGAGATCGCCCGTCCGCAAGACGGACGATCACGCCTCCCGGGCCCTCCCATCACAGCAGGGCCCCGACCCGCTTGAAAGGGCGCTATTCCTCCTTGGAATCGGTCCCCGGCTCGCCGGACACCAGTTCGGACAGCCCGGCAATCAACTTGGCGGGTTGGACGGGTTTGGGAACAAAAAGATCGTATCCCGCATCCAATGCGGCGTGACGGTCCTCCGCGGTCGAGTAGGCGGAGAGCGCAATGCCGGGAATATGCGACCCCCGGGCCCGCACGCGACGGATGAATTCAATGCCGCTCATCTCGGGCATGCCGATGTCGCTGACGACGGCGTCGTATTTTTCCTGACCCAGCAATTCCAGCGCCTGCGGCGCCGATGTGGCACAGGTGACATCCGCCCCACTCGCCTCCAAAATCAGGGTGAGAAGCGTGCTGATGTCCGGATTGTCCTCCACGGTCAGCACCCGCAGGCCCGCCAGATCCGCCTCGGGCTGGTCGCGTTTGCGCACCTTGCGCTGCATGATCGCCTCCTCCCGCTCGACCTCATAGCGGCTGATGACCCGCTGAAAAAATTCACGGACATTGACGGGTCCGCCCTCGTATTCGATTTCCTCCACCCAGTCCGCGACCTGGTCAAATTGGATGACAAGCTGGTCGATCTCCTCGCGGAGCTGCAAAAGTTCCTTTGATTTCATGGCACTTACGGCACCCGAGACATCGCAAACGGCGGGCCGGCCGGTTGCCTCCGGGGGGAAATTTTCGGAAAAATGGGCAGTGAGGGAATCGAACCCCCGACCAATTGTGTGTAAGACAACCGCTCTACCGCTGAGCTAACTGCCCGAAACTTTTGAAATTCAACTAATTGCAAAATTCCCCCGCCACAACAAAAACCGCCGGTCAGCCGGTCCGTGTTGTGCGGCGGGTTCCTTTGCAGGATCCCTTCCGGAAGATCCTACTGTATCCACCGGGAGGCCTGAGGCAAGCAGATCAGGAACCCCCGCGGGGTCGGCGCCGCCGTTTCCTCAGACCCAGGGGCCCCCAGACCGAATCCGACGAAATCGAATCCCGCCCCGGTCGCCAACGGCTCACTCGCCCGGAATCCAGAAGGTCGTTTGCGGAGTGACGGGCTGCGGTTCTCCCTCGACCGCAAGCTCAATGGTCAGGGCAATGCCGTCCGGCGAAGAGAGGGGAAGGTCTTTCAGGAAAAGCCTTTCGCCCGCCTGTTCAAATGCGATGTTCCCGCCCCCGTCCAGCAGGCGGGCGGAGAGCACGCGGTTTCGGATTTCACTCAGGCACAGTTCGGGCCCGGTGCTGTTCCAGATGTGGAGATAAACCCGGTTGCCGCGCGTGGTGACGCGTCCCCAATTGTTCCACCCGAAGGGCGAACGTGACGAACCGTAGATCGACACGCCATTCGTGCGGAGCCAATTCCCCACCTTTCGAAGAATCTCCACCGATTCCCGGGGCAGGCTTCCATCGCCGCGAGGCCCCACATTGAGCAGGAGATTCCCGGCCTTGGAGGCGGTTTCGGTGAGCATCTCAACGACCTGACGCGGACTTTTCCAGTTGGTATCGCCTCCGTGGAAACCCCAGTTTTCATTCAGGGTCATGCAGGCCTCCCAAAGGGTTCCGGGCGGCGCCGGTTTGATGACCTGCTCGGAAATCTTCACGTGCCAGGGCTCGCCGTTGCGTTCGTTGATCAGCAGATGGGGCTGCAGGCGGAGCAATTCTTCGTTGACCTCGCGGCTTTGCAGGTTGTGGGGAATGCAGCCGTCAAACCAAAGGTAGTCAATCCTCCCGTAGCGGGTCATCAATTCGATCAACTGACGCCGGTAATAGTCGATGAACCGCAGCCGGGCGGCCTCGCTCGCCCAGTCTTCCTCGCCCGGCCAGTCGCGAAAATAGGCGCCGGGGTAATCCGGGTGATACCAGGCCGCCGGGGAGTAATACAAACCGACCCGCAGTCCGGCGTTTCGAAAGGCCTCGACAAACGGTCCCACCAAATCCCGTTTCGGTCCAAGGCGTCCGGCATGAAAGTCGTCGGTCTCCGTGGGCCACAGGGCAAAGCCGTCGTGATGCCGCGTCGTGAGGACGGCGTATTTCATGCCGGCTTCCTTCGCCAGCGCCGCCCAGGCGGCCGGATCGTAGTTCTCGGCGCGGAAATGATCCACGTACTTCCGGACATACTCCTCCTTGGGGATGCGTTCCCGATTGACCACCCACTCGCCCCGTCCCGCCACGGAATACGCCCCCCAGTGAATGAACATGCCGAAGCGGGCCTGCCCGAACCAATCGCCTGTTTCTTGGGTATCAACTGACATCGTTGTGTTGGTTTCGATCCAGCATCAAAACGGGCGAAAATCGAGCGCGTTCTTTTGGACCCCCCGGCTCCGGAAGGCGCCGGCGCCGGGCCTCCTGCGGAAAAATACGGACCGTTTTCCGCCGCGAACCATCCCGCTGCCGGCCGCTGCGCCCATGCGAATCGGATTTCGGTCCGGGGGAGTCTCCCGAAGGGATTGCATTCCGGAGCACATCCCGTAAGAACAGGCATCGGACATCCACCCGTTTTCCATCATGTCATCCCACTCTCCCTCCCATCCAAAGATGCCGGCGCGTCCCTTTCTGGGCTGCACCTCGCTGACCTACCGGGACACGGCGGGCCGGGTTTATCTGGGCCGCACCATGGAACTGACGGCCGACTTTCCCTATCAACTGCTCTATCTTCCCGCCGGCCGGAACTTCATTTCCCGCCCGGTGCCCGGCCGGGAGCTGCATTATTCCTCCCGGCTGGCCTCGCTCTGCGTCGTGATGCCCTACCGGATCCCGTCCGCGGACTCCCCGCTCACCGTGTCCGACCTGAAAGCGGTGGAGGGCTTCAACGAAGCGGGCCTGACCTTCAGCCTGCTGGCGTATCCCGCAATCGGCGAGGTGCCGGTGCCGGAGGGCGACACCCCGCTCCTGGCCGCCACCGATCTGGGCACGTGGACGCTCGGTCAGTTTCGGACCGTCGCGGAAGTGAAGGCGGCCCTGGCCACGCAAAAGGTCCATCCCGAGGCCATCGCCCTGCTCGGCGGAACGCCCGCTCCGTTTCATTATGTGCTCCACGACCGCACGGGGGCGTCCATCGTGCTGGAATTTCATGCCGGGCGGTTTCATGTGCATGACAATCCGGTGGGCGTGCTCACCAACGGACCGGAGTTTCCCTGGCACCTCACCAATCTGAACAACTATTCCTTCCTGAGCAACGAGGACCGCTCCAAGGCGACGTTTGGGTCGCTGGCGGTGCATCAGCCGGACGCCGGCATAGCCACGGCCGGCCTGCCCTCTTCCAACACCTCGGTGGGGCGGTTTGTGCGGGCGGTGTTTTATCGGGAGTTTGCCGAAAAGGTTTCGGATCCCGACCATGCGGTGCAAACGCTGGCCCATGTGATGAACAACTTTGACCGTCCCCGGGGCATCAGCATTTCCCCTCCGGGGGACGCCGACCACCTGGAGGTGCCCGGGCTGGTCAGCGCACCGGGAACCGTTCACACGGAATACACCTCGTGGACCAATCTCACGGATCTGGAACGCGGGTGGTTCTTTTTGCGCACCTATCACAACCTCAATTACACCCGGTTCGACCTGACCAAACTGGCCGGGGGCAAGGAACCCCGGATCCTTCCCCTGAGCGCGTTGGACGGCACCGCCGCGGACGCCACGGGCGGCATGGTTGTCTTTGGTTAAAGTTTTCCCGAACTGCGCGCCAGATTCACGAGGCTTTGGGCGATGGAGGCGTCGGCCTCCACCACCAGGGCGGAAGCCTGGGCCAGCGCAGCGCGGGCGGTCAGGGTTTCCTGAACGGTTGTGAGTCCGTTTTTGAAACCGGCCAGCGCGGCCTTGTAGGACGATTCGCTCGCCGTCTGCAGCGCCTGGGCGGCCTCGCGGCTCGCCAGCGCGTTCTTGGCCTGCACATACGCCTTCCAGACATCGGCGATCACCTGCTCGCGCAGGAGCTGCATTTCCTCCCGGGCCGCCTCCGCGGCGGCCTGGGCGAGGCGCACCTTGTTCGTCTCGGCGAACCCGCTGAAAACCGGCCACTGCACGGTGAGGAAGCCGCCGTAGTTTTGGAATTGCTGCTGAACCCGGGTGATCGCATCGCGCTGGTTCGTTCCGGGAGAAAACTGGTTGTAGAGAGCCACGGCCTCGAGCGCGAGGGTGGGCAGGCGTTCGGCGCGCGCCGCCCGCAGACGGGCTTCCGCCGCCTGCACGGCCGCCACCTGCGCCAGCAAATCCGCCCGATCCCGCAGCGCCGAGCGGATGTGTTCATCCACGGGCTTGTGCAGATGCGCGCCCATTTTCCGAAAATCCACCGGCGCCACGCGGAACGGATGACCCGGGGGAATGCCGGCGGCGGTGGCGAGATTCACGCGGGAGATCTCCGCCGTGGACGTGGCGGTGACCGAGGCAAATTCGGCCTGCGCGGCCGCCTCCCGGGCCTGGAGCAATTCGGGTTCGGTCAGCAGCCCCTGATCAAACCGGGCCTGCGCGGCGGCCAGAACCTCCCGGGCGGCCTGGACGGAAACGCGGGCCGCCTCCTGCTGACGCAGCGCACTCTGGTAGGCAAAATAGAGTTCGGTGACCGAAAAGGTCAGCTTCTGGTGCGCCTCATTGAAACGCAGGTTCGCCGCCAGTTGATCGCTGATGGCCGCTCGGTGGCGATGGTCGCGTCCTCCAAAATCAAAAAGCAGCCACCGCAGTCCGGCCCCGCTGAGGAAATTGGTGTATGCGTCTCCCAAACCCGCCTCGAGCACCATTCCCGTGCCGGTGGCCTGATTCACCAACGCGTTTCCGCCGGGCACCAGATTGGCGGCGGCCAGGGCCCCGCCGATATTGTTGCGGCCGGACGCCTGAAAATCCATGTACCCTCCGCCGTAGGAGGCCAGCACGACCAGCAGCGGGTAATACTCCGCCGACGACAGTCCCGTGGCGGCCGCGGCCGCCCGCGCCTGCTGCCAGGCCAGCCGGGTGGACCGGTTGTTGCCCTGCGCCAGGGCGACGAGACGGGCCAGGGAAAGCGCCTCCCCGGAGGGAGGAAGTTCGACCGCCCGGGCGAAATCCTTTTCCTTTTCGGCCAGCGCGGGAATCCGCGGATCGGAATAGGGGCGGTCCGCCGACGGCGGGGTCTGCCTGTAAGGACTCACCGCACTGCAAGCCGCCATCAGGACAAGCAAAGGGGGCAGCAGAAAACGCTCGGACATCCAAAGACACAAAAGTAATCCCCCTCTCGGATGGCGAGAAAAAAAGCGTGAAGAACCCGCTCCGGAGGGATACCCACTAGCCATGCTCAACCTGGTGTTTCGTATGGGCTTTCTGCTGTTTTTTTTCAGCGGATGCTCGCCCATGCTGGAAATTGGGGGCGCCTACTTTCCCGGATGGCTGGTGAGCGCCATCATCGGCCTTTTTGCCGTGGCGGGATTTCGCGCCGCGCTGCTGTCGTGCGGACTGGAGGACGCGCTCGAACCCCGGGTTTTCGCCTATCCCGCGTGGGCGGTCGCGTTCACACTGCTGAGCTATCTCATCCTTTTTCCCTGACGAGTTGTGAGTCCTGATCCGAAAACCAAGGAATCCAAAGCACCCACCGGGCTGGAACCCGCCATGGAAGGCGATCCGCCTTCGGGCCCCAAACGCCTGCTGGGACGGCTGCTCGGCTGGGGCGGGATCGCACTGGCCGCCGTTTCCGTGGTGCTGCTCCTGGCCAAAACCGGAAACAATCCGTCCTCCAACGTCGCCACCCTGCAGGCTCCCATCGTGGGGGTGGCCTCGCGGGTCGCCGGGCCCATCAAGACGCTTTCGGTCACCGACAACATGCGGGTGACCGCCGGTCAGGAGCTCTTCCAGATCGACCCCGAACCTTACGCCCTCGCGGTGCAGGCCGCGCAGGCCAATGTGCGCGCGCTGGAAGGCGACATCGCCAACGCACGGCGGCAAATCGAAGCCCAAAAACGCCAGGTGACCGCCAGCGAGGCCGCCCTCGACCAGGCCCGGGTGCGCCGCGCGGAGGCGGTCGAAACCCACGGACGCCTCGCCCCGCTTTTGGAAAAACGCTACGTCACACCGGAGCAGGTGGACACCGCCCGTCGGGCGGTGGAGAGCACCACGGCGGGAGTGGCCGCCGCCGAAGCCGAGGTCGAAGCCGCCCGGCTGGCCGTGGCGGACATCGCCCCGCTGGAGGCGCGGCTGGCCGAAGCCCGGGCCACCCTGGCCGAAGCCAAACTGGCCCTGCGCGACTGCACCGTGCGGGCGCCCATCGACGGCATTGTCGTCGGACTCAACCTGGCCCCGGGTTCCTACGTGAATCCGGGAGTCAAAACGCTCCTCCTCGTCGACACCTCCCGCTGGCACGTGGACGCGGATTTTCCGGAGAAAATTCTGGAAAAACTCGCCCCCGGACAACGCGCCTCGGTGGAATTGATGACCGCCCCCGGACGGCGCTTTTCCGGTGTGGTGGAAAGCATCGGGTATGCGGTGACCGATTTTCCCGAACTTCCCCTGGCCCAGATTCCCTTCATCCGACGGGAACTCGACTGGGTCCGGCTCACCCAGCGTTTTCCGGTCCGCGTGCGGCTGGATTCAAAGGACGTTCCTCCCGAAATCCTGCGGGTGGGAGCCACCGCCGCCGTGACCGTGCACATTGACGGCAACGAGTGAGAGCCCACCCGCTGCTCCGGCAGATCGTCCACGATCTTCAGCCGACTCCCGGACGCGCCCGCGATGCCTGGAAGGCCACCGTGGCGGCTCTCTGCGTCTGCCTGTTCATGCTCTCCACCTCGATGCCCTTCGTGGATCTGGGGACCTATCTGGTTTTTCTCCTCGCCCAGCGGGACTCCCTGCGGGTCCGCATGATGGTCTGGGGCAGCATTGCCGTCGCCGGCCTCGCCACACTCTCGGTCGTCGGCGTGATGATTGTCGCCTGGGATGTGGCGTGGCTGCGGCTGCTGCTTTGGACGCTGATTTTTCTGGGGGGGTTTTTTTTCATGCGGGTCGCCGTCGAACCGGACCTCTTTCTCGGCGCCCTGGTCATCGTCGCCCTGTGCACCTTCATCACCGATCAGGTTCCGCTGCCCAACGAACTGCTCGACCAGATCGGATGGCTCTGGGCGCTCCTTCCGGTCGTGGCGGGAAGCGTGCTGCTGGCGGACTGGTTGTTCGGACGCTCCACCCCGCGCCAGACCCTGCAAAGGCAGGTCTGGGGCATGTTCCGTCAGGTGGAAAACGCCATGCGGGAACGCGCGGCCGGCGGACAGCCGGTGCCCTGGGATCCGGAAGAAAGCAGGGACACCATCGCGCGGGCCTCGCTTCTGGCCAAAGCGCGCCTTCTTTCCCCGAACCAGGCCGGACGCTGCGCCGAACTTGTGCGTTGCCTGGAACGCCTGGAATCCCGCGCGGAACAACTGGGGCCCGCGGCATGTCCGGCCTCCTGGTGGCAGGCGCTGGCCGGGGCCCTGGCCGCCCTGCAACACCGCCTGCAAAAAGGTCCCTCCTACCCCCCCTCCATCCCGTGGCCGGACCCGCCCCCGGACGCCCTTTTGGCGGAGGCGCTGCAGGAACTGCGTGCATCCGTCGAACGCATGACCGCGGGGCAACCGCCCGGCCCGGACGGCGCGCTGGAATCCCTCGCGTTGCTGGTGCCCGATTGGAAAACCAATCCCGCCTACCGCTCCTTCGCCCTGCGGGCCACCGCGGCCACAATGGGGACGTATTTTTTCCTGTCGCTGACCCATTGGAACGGGATCCACACCTGCATGATCACCTGCGTCGTCACCGCGCTGACGTCGACGGACGGGCAGATCCGCAAACAGAACCTGCGCATGGTGGGTGCCATCATCGGCGCCCTCATCGGCGTCGGCGCCCTCCTGTTTTTTCTGCCGCGCCACGACTCCCTGGCCGGTCTGGTCGGAGTGCTGGCCGTCACGAGTTTTGTGTCCGCCTGGGTGGCCGTCGGACCGCTCCGCGTCTATTACGCCGGATATCAGATGGCCTTGGCCATCTATTACGTTCTGCTGGCCGATCCCCACATCAGCACCAGGCTGGAGCCGATCCGGGACCGCCTGATCGGCATCTTCGTCGGCATCCTCGCCATGCGGATCGCCTTCGTCTGGCTGGCTCCCCAGGGGGCGTCACGGAGCAGGACCGGGTAAATTCCCGGGGAGTCCGACCTCAATTGCCGGGATTTCCCATCCGCACGGTCCGATTCCCCGCGACGGAGATTTCCTCCTCCCGAATTGCCAAGAGGCCGGATTCCTCCTATCCATCCGGCAACAAAAACACCTTCTTCATGTCCGTCCCTTCCACCTCCCTCACCGCTGAACTTTTCCTCAAGGCGGAACACATGCTGGGCGAAGGCCCGTTCTGGTTCGACGACCGATTGTGGTGGGTGGACATCAATGACGGATGTCTTTGTTCCGTGGAGGAATCGGGAAAAAATCCGACCTGCGATTCACTCGGGGAAAAACTGACGTGCGCCGCGCCGATTGGGCGGGATCGTTTTGTGGTCACCCTGCACAGCCGGATCGCCGTTTATGATCGGCGCACGAAGGCGGTTCAAACGCTGACCCCGCCCGTTTCCACGGCGTCCAATGTGCGCTTCAACGACGGCAAATGTGATTCCCGGGGACGTCTGGTGGCGGGAACCCTCAGCGGTTCCAAGGAACCGAGCAACGCCCTTTATTCGTATGAAGCGGGCCAGGCAATCCGCACCCTGCGCGACGGAGTCATTCTCTCCAACGGACTCGTTTGGGATCCCTCCGGAACGACGTTTTATCACGTCGACTCCCTGAAGCGCGAAGTCGGGATCTTCCGGTATGACCCGGACACCGGCCTGTTGGGGGAGAGGACCGGAACCCTCGCAATTCCGGCGGAACTGGGCATTCCCGACGGCATGACGCTCGATGCCGACGGCCATCTGTGGATCGCCCTGTGGGGCGGCTCCGCGGTGGGCTGCTGGTCTCCGCGCACCGGCAAATTGCTGCGCAAAATCTCCCTCCCCTGCACGCAGGCCACCTCGTGCTGCTTCGGCGGGAAGGATCTCCGCCGTCTGTTCATCACCACCGCGCGCGAGGGACTGCCCGCATCGGAACTGGAAGCGCAGCCGCTGGCGGGTTCGATTTTTGTCTGCGATCTGGAGACCCCGGGGTATCCGGTGAACCTCTTCAAGGAAAACCCGGCAGACTCCCCGAACTGAGCCAGCCCCTCAGGGCCGCTCAAGGGACCAGGTCACCTCGCCGGACCCGGGAATCTCCAGCCATCCCCAGCTGGCCGGAGCGCCCTTGTTGGCCTTGCCGACGGAACCGGGATTGAGCACGCGGGTGGCGCCGATTCTTTCATCCCGCGGCACATGCGTGTGACCGTGGAGAAGGAAATCGGCCCCGCCGATGGTCTGCGGGGCGATGTGGATGAGCAGAAAGGTTCGGCCGCCGCGTTCCAACAGCAGGCGCGGAGGCAGGTCGAGTCCCCAGTCGTTGTTGCCCAGAACTCCGAAAAACGGCGGTCCCAGGGAACGCACCGCCTCCAGCATGGCCAGGTCGCAGAAATCTCCGAGGTGCCAGATTTCATCCGCCTTGCGGATCTCCTCCTCCGCCCGGGCGGGCAGGCGGCCGTGGGTGTCGGCAAGGACGGCAATACGCATGAGGGGAAAGTCTAAAGTTTCAGGAACAAAGTTTAAGAAAAATCGACCGCCCGCGTCTGGGTTGACGCCATCCCTTAAAACTTACAGACTTAAATTTTAAAACCTTATGTGGAACACCGCTCATGAGCATGTCCTGAAGCTGATCGCCTACGAACCGGGCAAACCGGTCGAGGAACTGGCCCGTGAAATGGGCCTGCAGCCGTCGGACATCATCAAACTGGCCTCCAACGAAAATCCGCTCGGTCCCTCGCCCAAGGCGCTGGCCGCCATGCGGGACGCGCTGGAGCGGTCGCATTTTTACCCGGACGGCGGAGGCTGGGCGCTGCGCAATGGAATTGCGGAAAAGCTCGGTCTGGAGCGCGAGAACGTCGTGCTCGGCAACGGTTCGAATGAGATCATCGAATTCATCGGCCACGCCTTCCTGCGTCCCGGCGACGAAGTGGTGACGGCCCGTCATGCCTTTGCGGTGTATTCCCTGATGGCCCAGTTGTTCGGCGCCAAAACCGTCGAGGTGCCCGATCCCGGCTACAAGCATGACCTGGACGCGATGCTGGCGGCGGTCAATGCGCGTACGCGGCAGCTTTTCATTGCCAATCCGAACAATCCGACCGGCACGCTGGTGAGCCAGGAGGAAATCGACCGCTTCATGGCGGCGGTGCCTCCGCATGTCCTCGTGATATTCGACGAGGCCTATTACGAATTTCTCGACAATCCGCCCGACGTGCTGAAATACGTCCGCGAGGGCCGCAATGTGGTGGTCATGCGCACATTCTCCAAAATCCAGGGCCTGGCCAATCTGCGCATCGGTTACGGACTGGCCCCGAAGGCGATTGCGGAAGTGCTGCAAAAGACCCGCCAGCCGTTCAACGCAAACGGCATCGCCCAGGCCGGCGCGCTGGCCGGGTTGCAGGACGATGAACACATGAAAAAGACCCGCGAGCTCACGCACCAGGGGCGCGCCTACCTGGAGGGGGAATTTCAGGCGATGGGACTGGAATACGTTCCCAGCGCGGCCAATTTCGTGCTGGTGCGCGTGGGCGACGGCGACGCGGTTTTCCAGGCCCTGCTCAAGCGCGGCATCATCGTGCGCGCCATGCGCAGCTACAAGCTGCCCGAGTGGGTGCGTGTCTCCATCGGCACGCCGGAGCAGAACGAACGGTTCATTGCGGAGCTGAAAAACCTCGACGCCGCCGGACTCGTTCAACACGCCACGGCCGCGGCCTGATCCCCGGCGGTTTTCTCGCACCGGCCCGGGAGACCACGCATGCTCGCCGACGACACCATAGCCGCCATTTCCACGCCGCCCGGGGAGGGCGCGGTGGCGGTCATCCGGGTGTCCGGTCCGGAGGCCATCACCCTGGCCCGGCGCATATTCCGCTCCGGCCGCGAGCTCACGCCGCGCACGCTGCATTTCGGCGTGTTTGCGGAAAACGGCGAGCGGCTGGACGAGGGGTTGCTGGCGGTATTTCCCGCGCCGCGCAGCTACACCGGCGAAAACATGGCGGAGATCCACTGTCATGGCGGCGTGCTGGTGAGCGCGCGAATCCTCGAGGCGCTCCTCCGCGCCGGGGCCCGCGCGGCCGAACCCGGGGAATTCACCCGCCGGGCCTTTCTCAACGGCAAGATGGACCTCACCCAGGCCGAGGCGGTGATGGATGTCATTCGGGCCAGCACCCCGCGGGCTCTGCGGGCGGCGGGGGAACAACTCGCCGGCCGCCTCGGTTCCGAAGTGGAACAGATCCGCTCCGCGCTGGTCGGCGTGATCGCCCACCTCGAGGCCTACATCGATTTTCCCGAGGAAGGCATCGATCCGCATGTCGGAGACGCCCTGCTGGCCGACCTCGCCGCCGTGCAGGCGCGCATCACGGCGTTGTTGAACACCGCGCGGGAGGGACGCATCCTCCGCGAGGGCGTGCGGCTGGTGCTGTGCGGACGGCCCAACGCCGGCAAATCCAGCCTCCTCAACCGCCTCCTCGGATTCGAGCGGGCCATCGTCAGCGCCACCCCCGGCACCACGCGGGACACCATCGAGGAATTTGCCAGCCTGCGCGGACTGCCCTTCCGCATCACCGACACCGCCGGCCTGCGGGAAACGACGGACGAAATCGAGCGCGAGGGGGTCGTTCGCGCGCGGCGGGCCATTGAAAACGCCGACGTGGTCGTCCATGTGATCGACGCCTCCGTCCCCGACGCCTCCGAAATCGCCGGGGGCGAAATCGTGGTCTTCAACAAAAGCGACCTTCTCCCTCCCGCGGAGATCACGCGCCTGACGGCCGACTTCCCCGATGCCCTGGCGGTGTCCTCCCTCACCGGCGACGGCCTTCCGAAGCTGGTCGACGCCATCGTGTCGGCCGCCCGGGGCACCCAGGCGGCGGACGCCCCGCCCCTCGCCGCCATCAACGCCCGCCACCAGGCCTGTCTGGACCGCGCGCAGGCCAGCCTCACCCAGGCCGCCGCGGACCTCGCCGCCGGGGCCGATCCCGAACTGGTCGCCGTTCCCCTGCGGGGCGCCCTCGACGCCATCGGGGAAATCGTCGGCGCCACCGACATCGAGGACATCCTCGGCCGGATTTTCAGCACCTTCTGCATCGGCAAATGAGCCTCTATTCTTCGCTGCTTCGCCCGCTTCTGTTCCGTCTCGAACCCGAAACGGCCCACCATCTGGCCCTGCGCCAGCTTTCCATCCTCCCGCCGGGCCTGATCCGCGGGGTGTTCGGCGGAGTTCCTGGCGGCGCCCCCAAGGAGGTCTTCGGCGTGCGCTTTCCCAACCTCGTCGGCCTCGCCGCCGGCATGGACAAAAATGCCGTCGCCCTGCCCGCCTGGGAGGCGCTGGGGTTTGGGTTTGTCGAAATCGGCACCATCACCGCCAAAGCCCAGCCCGGCAATCCGCGTCCGCGCATGTTCCGTTTCCCCGACAAACAGGCCCTCATCAATCGCATGGGATTCAACAACGACGGCGCGGAGGCGGTGGCCGCCCGGTTGGAACGGTTGAAAAAATCCGGCCGCTGGCCGCGCATTCCGGTCGGCATCAATCTCGGCAAGTCCAAGGTCACCCCCATCGACGAAGCTCCCGGCGACTACCTTTTCAGTTTCCGCCTGCTGAAATCCTACGGCGACTATTTTGTGATCAACGTGAGCTCGCCGAACACCCCCGGCCTGCGGGATCTGCAGGAAACCGGGCGCCTGCGCGAAATTCTCCGCGCGCTGACCCCGGAACGCGACGGGCGGCCGCTGCTCGTGAAGATCGCACCGGACCTGCCGGACGACCAGGCTTTGGAAATCGCCTCCCTCGCCGAGGAGGAGGGACTCTCCGGACTCATCGCCACCAACACGACCCTGGACCACTCGGCGATTCCCAAGGATCTGGACCAGGCCGGCGGCTTGAGCGGCGCTCCGCTTCGGCAGCGTTCGACGGATCTGCTGCGAAAACTCAGCGCCCACACCCGCCTCCCCATCGTGGCTTCGGGAGGCGTCATGGACGCCGCCTCCGCCCGCGAAAAACTGGAGGCCGGCGCGCGCCTCGTGCAGATCTACACCGGTTTTGTGTATCGCGGACCCCGATTGATCCGGGAAATCGCGGAGCTGTCCTAGGCTGGCAAACACAGCAGCGGACATCCCCGCCGGCCCGAAAGAACCCCATCCGCTTTCAGGACGGAGCCTTCACCGGAATGGCGCGCACTCCCGAACGGACGAATCCCGGTGTTTTTCCGGATTTTGAAGAGGACCGGCGGTGATTGATTTCGACACGGCGGATCCGGCGACATGTCACCTGAGCAATGTCGGGGCTGACGCCGGTCGGGTTCTTGCCGCGTGGTTCTTTCGCCGTTCGACGCGGATCAAAAGGCGGGCCTCCGGACCTGGCTTCCCGTCAGGCGCGAACTGCCGGCGGAGGCCGCGGAAGTGTTTCGAACCATCGACAGCGGGCTGTTGGTCCGGGCGGCCGACGCCCTTCATCCCGCCTGCGTGCGCCCCCATGGCTTCCGCGGGGTGTTCACCGACGACCGGCACATGCCGGCACCTGCGAGGCTTTTCAAAGCAAAGGCAGGAACATTCTTTGACTTTCCCGCTCCAAGACCCTCAACTGTTGCCAATGTCCGACTGGAAATCTCAAACGCTCACGCTGGGCCACTCGCCCGATCCCGACGATGCCTTCATGTTTTACGCCATGGCGGAGGAGAAGATCGACCTCCGTGGCTACAAGTTTCAGCACATCCTGCAGGATATTCAGACCCTGAACGAACGCGCCACGCGCGGCGAACTGCACATCACCGCCGTCTCGATTCATTCGCTGGCCTACGTGCTGGACAAATACGCGCTCCTGCCCAGCGGGGCCAGCATGGGTGACGGCTATGGACCGATGTTTGTGGCCAAGGAGGGCCCGGCGGCGTCCGCTTCCGACGGGGAACGGAAAGCCTGGCTGCGGGGCAAAAAAATCGCCGTCCCCGGGCGCATGACCAGCGCCTTCCTCGCGGCGCAGCTTTTCCTCGGCCGCGACTTCGATCACATCGTGATCCCCTTCGATGAAATTTTCGCCGCCGTGCATTCCGGCCGGGCCGATGTGGGGCTCATCATTCACGAGGGTCAGCTGACCTATCAAAATGAGGGATTCGTCAACATCCTCGACCTCGGCGAATGGTGGAAGCGCACCCGCGGGCTCCCGCTGCCGCTCGGAGGAAACGTCGTGCGCAAGGACATCCCGCACGAAGTGCGCCTCGAACTGGCCGACATCCTGCACGAAAGCATCGCCTACGGACTCAAGGACCGCGCGCCCGCGGTGAACCACAGCATGGCCCACGCCCGCGGCATGGACGTCCCCCTCGCCGACCGTTTCATCGGCATGTATGTCAACGACTACACGCTCGACTACGGCGACACCGGCCGCGCCGCCATCCGGCAATTCCTCGGCGAAGCCGCGGAAGCCGGACTGATCCCGGCGATCAAGGAACTGGAATTTGTCGAGTAGGCCCGGGAACGTCAGCCCTTTCGGCACGGGTGGCGGATGAACCCCGCCATCCGGTCCCCACAAGCAAGCCTCCGTCCGGCGTCAACGGGATTCCCCGCCGGGGTGTGACAACATTTCGTCCGCCGCCCGCGAACATCCCCGGGGCAGGGCGGCGGGGTCACGTCCGAGCAGTTCGAAATCCTGGCCGCGGCGGATGGCCAGATCGCGTGTCTGCAACGCACAGCAGGATCCCACATTGGCCAGGTCAAAAATCCGCAGCACGCCGGTTTCCCCCTCCGCCACCTCGCGTCCCGTCTCGGGGTCGAGCACCAACGCCCGCACCCAAGGGGCGCCGGAATGCGGACGGCCGAGCCCCCGGGTGTAAAACTGGGAACTGAGCTCGGTCATCCCGTATTCGTTCCAGATGTCCCCGGGAGACAATCCCAACCGGGCCTCGAAGAGGGCATAGAGGTCCGCCTTCGGCAGATTGCGCCGCGTGCCCTTGTAGCCCCCGGTTTCCACCGCGAGCGATCCGGAAGGCAGACCGAGCGAACGCTCTCCGAGCCATTCGAAAAAATCGAGAAACGCCAGGGCGGTGCCGAACAGCGTCAGCGGCGTCTTTTGGGACTCGATGCGACGGACCAATTCCTCCCAGCGCCCGAGGAAAAAATTTTCCTCCGGCGCCAACCATCCCGCCATGCAACTGAGCGAGGAATGCGGGGCCGCCGAAGGCGGCGGCAGCAGGCACAGGGTCGCCTGAATGGGCAGACCGGCGCGGCGCCAGCCTCCGAGGGCCGCCTCGCGGTAGAGATCGAGTGTGAAAAAATCGTGCGTCCCGTGCCCCTCCCCCGTTGTACCGCTGGTGTGAAAGGATCGGATGACCCGCTCCGCCGGAAAACACCGGATGGCCGCATGGCGAAACGCGGAAAGCGGAAGCGCGGGCACGTCGCGCCATGTGTCGGGATTGCGTAGCGATACGCAGTAGGCGTGGTACGCGGGACAGAATTTTCGCTGGTGTACGTGGGTCTCCAGCAGCAGCTGGCCGAAATCCCCTTGTCCCTCCCGGATAAAGTCCAGAACCTTTGTCGTCAGGATCACCAGATCTTCGGCATCCTGGCCCAATTTTTGCTTACTCATGAGATCCTTATGGCGGAATTGTCACGCACAGCTTCGCAAGGGTTTCCGTAAACGTGATGTGATGTCCAAGAGAGTCCTGGTTGTGGGTTTGGGGTGTTGGTGCGCTCTCGTGTCCGCGGGAGCCGAGTCCCGGATTTCCGCCAACGACGCCAATCTCACCGCGGAGGAGCTTGCGGTCAATGCCAGCCAGCTCTACGCCGCCGGAAAATATGCCGAGGCCGCCGCGAAATACCAGGCCTTCCTCACGGCTTACGGCCGGGCCAAGGAGGCCCAGGCCGCGGTGCGGGGCATGCGGTATCCGCTCGCCATGTGCCTCCTGCATCTCCAGAAGTTCGCCGAGGCCCGGGAGGCCATTGCGGAGGCCCTGGCCCACGAACCGCCGCTCGCGCAGCAGGAAAGGCAGGGACTGACCTTCTGGAAAGGGGTCTGCGAGCTGCAGGAAAAGGACCACGAAGCGGCGCGGACAACCTTCGGGCAGTTCATCGCCCTGTTTCCGCCCGGCGCGGAGCGCAATCCCAACCACGCGGCGCTTTATCCGGCCGCCCGAAAAATTCCCGAGGCCCGCCTGCTCATCGGAGCCTCGCTGCTGCTCGACGAAAAATTTCCGGAAGCGGCGGCCCATTTTGCCGGAATCAAATCCGGTCTCGCCCCGGTGGATCGCGGTCGGGCCGCCGTGATGGAATTGTACGCCCGGCTCGAGGCCAATGACGAGGACGGGGCCATGGCCCTGGTCGCGGAGGAATATCCGCGCATGGGCGAACTCCTGCAGCTGGCGGCCTTTCAGACCCTCACCCTCGAACTCGGATCCCGGCTTCTGGAAAAGGAGGAACACCGCAAGGCCATCGTCTGCCTGCAGCGCATCTGGAGCGCCGAGCGGTTGCTCAAACATCAGCAGAACCGCCTGACGGATCTGGAATCCAAACTCCAGGCGGCCGAGGCCAATCCGGGCGGGGATCCCTACCGGAAATTCCAACTCGGCCAGATGATCGCCAAGGTGCGCCGTGAAATCGCCCATTTCAAAAAAATCGACGCCTTCGATTCGGCGGTCCGGTTTCGCCTCGCCTCGGCCTACCAGGGAATGCAGCGCCACCGGGAATCGGCCCTGATTCTTGAGGCCATGCTCACCGATCTGCCTCCCGATCCGGTGGTGGAGTCCGCTTCCATCCATCTCATCCAATGTTGGAACCAGATCGAACGCTGGCCCAAGGCCATCGAGGCGGCGAAGCTGTTCGCCGCGAAGTTCCCCCAATCCGAACGCCTTCCCCTCGCCCTCTACCTCCAGGGTATCGCCGAGCAGAGGGACCTGCGCCACGACGACGCGGTCGCGACGTTTGCCGGCCTCGCCGAAAAGCATCCGAAGTCGGAATTTGCGCCCCGCGCGCTCTTCATGAAGGGATTTTCCCTGCTCCTTGCCGAGCGCAACAGGGAGGCCATTGCGGTCTTCGAGGAATTTCCCCGTTCGTATCCCGGCCACGAGATGCGCGATTCCGCGGCCTACTGGCGCGGCATGGCGTATTCGTTCGACAAGCAATTCGCCCGCGCCCGGGAGGTGATGGATGAGTATCTCAAACGCCACCCCGACGGCCTCCATCGCACAGAGGCGATCTTTCGCAAGGCCTATTGCGCACAGCAGCTCGAGGACTACACCACAAGCATCCGGGAGCTGTCTGCCTTCCTGCGCGAACATCCCGGTCATGACCTGATCCCCGAGGCCCGGGTGCTTCTCGGCGACGCCCTGATGAATGAGGGACGGATGGACGAGGGCATTGCCGCGCTGGCGGGCATTCCCCAAACCGCAACGCGGTTTTACGAGGAAGGGGTTTTCAAGATCGGCAAGGCCTACAAGCTGATGGAGGAATACGGTCGCCTGCGCGATCACATGACGGAGTTCGTCGCGGCGAATCCCCGGAGTCCGCGCGTGGCCGAAGCCATCTACCACATCGGCTGGGTCTGGCGTCAGGAAGGGAACATCGCCAAGGCGCGGGAGGTGTACTGGGACGCCGTTCATCAATACGGCAACGATGCGGAAATCCGTTCCGTCGACGACCTATTTCCGGCCCTGGGAAAACTCTACAGGGGTCCGGACGAGACCGCGCAATACCTCGCGCGGTTGCGGGACCTGCGGGAGGATGCGGAGGCCAAACAACGGACCACCCTCGTCATGCGGGCGCTCTGGGCCCAGGCCATTGCCCTGCGCAAAACCGATCCCGCGCGTTCCCAACAGCTCCTGCTCGAGGCCGCCCCGCTGGCCAATGTCCAGACCGCCAATCCGCAATTGCTGGCCGATTTCGCGGAGGCCTTCCTGGCGGCGGGACGCACGAAGGAGGGCGAACAAATGTGGCGCGACCTCGTGAAATGGAATCCGCGGGCCCCGCAAAAGGACCGCGCCCTCGCCGCACTCGGCCTGCTGGAAATGGAGCGCGGCAATGAAAAGGCCGCCCTCGGATATTTCGACCGCTTCGAACGCGAGACCCTGGGCTCGGGGATTTTTGGAAAAACCCTTCTCGCCAAGGCCCGCCTGCTCGAAGAACGCGGTTTGAAGCCCGAGGCGCGCAAGACGCTGGAGGCGGTGCTGGCCAATCCGACCTCCACCGGACCGGAAAAGGCCGAGGCGCTCTTTCGCATTGGAGACCTTTACATGCGGGAGGGAAAGCCGGGGCTCGCCGTGCCGTATTTCCAGCGCATCTACGTGATGCATGGACGCTGGCGCGATTGGGTGGCCCGGGCCTATCTGCGGAGCGGCGAAGCCTTCGAAAAGCTCGCCGACGACCTGAGCGCGCGCCGCACCTACCAGGAACTCCTCGAAAAGGAGGATCTCGCGGATCTCCATGAAACCGCCCTCGCCCGCCGGCGCCTCGATGCCCTGGGCGGTCCGCTGCCCAAATCCGAACCCGCCCCCGCCGAAGGATGAAACGATTCCTGTGCCTCATTCTGACCGGCCTGGCCTGGCGTGCCGCGCGGACCCAGACCCCGCCCCAGTTCGACACCCTCTTTCTTCAGCGAGGCGACCGGATGGTCGGGAAACTGATTGCCGTCGAAGACGCAAACATCCGCCTGCAGCGTCCGCTTCCCCCGCCGCCGGGCACCACGGAGCCGGCCACGCCGGTGTTCGCCACCGTGACCCTCCCGCGGGCGGACATTGCCTCCATCGAGTTTGCACCGGACGAAACGCGCGATCGCCTGATCCGCGAGGCCACCGTCGCACAACTGCCCGAAATGGAGGCGCTCTGGAAACGCTTCGAACCCTGGCTCTCCATCCCCCGATCGCCCGCCGGCGCCATCGGTCTCGCCTACGGCAACATTCTTCTGCGTTCGAAAGATCCGGATCATGCCGCCCGGGCCCTCGCCCTGTTTCGCCAGATCGAACGTCAGTCCTGGAGCGAGGATGATCTCATGGGAGCCAAACAGGGCCGGCTGCGCGCCATGGTGGCCACGGGACAGGCCGCCGAAGCCGTCCAGGAAGCCGCCGAACTCGCGAGGATCTCCGAGGATCCCACCGTGCTTGTGCAGGCCAAATACATTCTGGCGGAGGCCGCCGACAGGGCCCTGCGCAAGCTCGTCGAGGACAATCCGCGCTGGGAGGAGGATGTTTTTGTGGCCCCGGAACGCCACCGCCTCTACCACGAGGCGCTCGACCTCTATCTTCATCCCTATCTGTTTTTCGGATCCGAAACCGAGGCCGCCTCGCGCGGACTGTGGGGCGCCTGCGGCGTGCTTCAATTCGCCGGGGACCTGGAACAGGCCGCCGAACTCGCCCGCGATCTCGTCACCATCTACCCCGACACCCCCTACGCCGTTCTCGCCAGGAAATTTCTCGACGACCTTCCCGACGCCATCCGCAACCCGGACGCCGAAAAGGACGTCACCGCAAAACCCACCGCAAAAAAATCATGAAAACCAGACACCTCATTCCCGTCCTGGCCCTGACGGCCCTTGCCTGTCTCGCGCCCCTCACCGTCCGCGCCCAGCCCGGCGCGCCCGCGGCGGAAACCACCAAACCGCCGCCGAAGGACAAGACCCTGCTCGACACCTTCAACGCCGGCGGCCCCTTCATGTGGCCCATCCTGCTCTGCTCCATCGGCACCGCCGCGGTGGCGGTTTATTGTTTTCTCCACATCAACGGCAACAAACTCATGCCCAAGGCACAGGTGGAGGCCGTCGGTCAGTTCATGCAGGCCCGTGACGCCGGCGGCGCCTACGCCCTGTGTCACAACGCACCCAACATGTTTTCCAACACCATGGCCGCCGCCCTCCTCAAGGTGAACTTCGAGAAGGAAAATGCCAACAAGGCCTCCATGGAACAGGCCGCCGCCGAAACGCTCGCCAACGAGGAAACCAAGCTCAATCTCTGGGTCAACTACCTCAATGTCTTCGCGACGATCGGTCCGATGCTCGGACTTCTGGGCACCGTCACCGGCATGATCGCCAGCTTCGACATGCTCGCCATCGGCAAATCCGAACCCGCCGATCTCGCCGGCGGTATCGGCGAGGCCATGATCACCACGGCCGGGGGACTCATCGTGGGCATCCCGGCCATGTTCCTCTATTTCTTCTTCCGCAACGCCCTCGCCATCCAGATCGCCAACATCCAGAAACGCGTCACCTTCATGCTCGATCTGCTGTCCGGGGAGTTGAAAATCCAGGGCGCCAGCGCGGAGTATGAACAGGCCCCCGCTTCCGCCGAACCGGTTCCGGCCGCCTGATTCCCTCCGCCATGCGCCTGCCGAAAAAGCCGGAGGATGAGGTGGGGTTCCAACTCGCCCCCATGATCGACATGACCTTCCTGCTGCTGGTCTTCTTCATGGTGACCACGAAGATCTCCAAGGAACAGGTCAAGATGGAGATCAGGCTGCCCACCGCAAGCAATGCGGTCATTCCCAACAACCTCGCCGACCGGGACATCATCAGCATCGACGCGGAGGGCCGGTATTTTGTCGGACAGAACGAAATGTCGCGCAAGGATCTCACCGCCTACATCAAGGAGCGGTTCAAGAACTTCCCGCCCCTCCGGATATATGTGCGCGCCGACAAAAACACGCCCGGCAAACAGATCAAGGAGCTCATGAAGATCGCCAGCGAAGCCGGCGCAATCAATGTGATCTTCGGAACCTATCAGGACTGATCCCCATGCAACTCCGCCGCAAGGACGTCCAGACCGTGGAAATGCAGATGGGACCCATGATCGACATGGTGTTCCTCCTGCTGGTCTTCTTCATGGTGACGGCGAAACCGGTCAAACAGGAAAGCGACATCAACCTCGGCCTCCCCGGCACCGTCGCCCAGGAGGAAAGCGTCGACATTCCCGACGAACAACGCATCATCATCCGCGCCGACGGACAGGTCATCCTCAACGACCAGCCGATGGACTCCGCGGCCAGCACGGAACTTCCCGCGCTGCTGGCGACGCTGAAGCGTTTCAAGGAAGCGGCCGACGCCAACCGGAGCGAAGCGCTCATCACCATCCAGGCCGACGACGGCGCCCGGCATCAACGCATCGTCGATGTGCTCAATGTCTGCGCCAAAGCCCGGATCACCGGCGTCACCTTTGCCGATGATTCCGAAGAGGAAAGCTGATGCCCGCGGCCGTTGAATCCCTGCTCAACGACGACGTCCTGACGAAAAAACGGCGTCGCCGGCTCATTTTTTCGATCATCACCGGCGTCGTCGTCCTGCATCTTGCCGTGGGATTCTTCGCCGGCGTCTGGGTCATTGCCAAATACATCATGCCGCCCCCGGCCACCTTCGAGGTCAAGAAGGACATCCGCCTGCCGGCCAAGCAGCGCGAGCATCGCATGAACATGGCCGCCTTTGACGCGATGACCCCCAAGCCCACCTTCAACGACAAGATGCAGAGTCTGCGCCCGGCGCCGTTTTCCCTGCCGGAACTTCCCAAGATGCCGATGGATCAGATGCTGCCGCTCGATCCCGGCGAAATCCTCGCCGACCAGGTCTCCAGCCTCGTCGGGACGGCGGGCGCGGGAGCCGGAGGGCAGGGATCCGGCGGCCTTGAGGGGCTGGGCGGCGGCTTCAGCTTCATGGGTATCAAATCCCAGGGCAAACGCATCCTGCTGATTTTCGACGTCTCCTCCAGCGTGGCCAACAAGGCGGCGGCCGGCGGCATTCCCCTCACCAAGATCCGCGACGAAACCATTGCCCTCATTGAATCGCTGCCGATCAGCGCGCGCTTCGGGCTCATTCAGTTCACCCAAAACTACAAGGCCTTCGCCAGGGAACTGCTGCCGGCGTCGGACCAGAACCGGGAGGCCGCCATCCAGTGGTTGAACGACGAATGGGTGGATTCCGGCATGATGACGGCCGGCCGCAAGGTGACCGGCAATCCGCGCGGCCTCGCCGGCGTGCTTGAGTTTGCCGCCACCATGCAGCCCGATGTGATTTTCCTCATCTCCGACGCCAGCTTCCAATGGCGCGCCTCCGGCAGCCTGGCAAACATTCCCTGGGACGAGATCAAAAAAATTGTGAGGGGACCGCTTCAGGCCTCCGGCGGCTGCAGACTGAACTTTATCGGATTTGAGATGAAGCCCGCCGACCGCCTGGAAATGGGCGCCATCGCCCGCTCCTCGGGCGGGAAACTGCGCGAAATCAAATAGCGCCTTTTCCACGCGGCAGGACCGATATTGCCGCCCCCACGCGGCAGAACGGCTGCAACTTTTCGGAATGCGCTCCGGAACGCAACGCCTTTCCCGCCCATCACTTTCCCGCCCATCACCAGCCTTCGAAGGGCGGCGACAAAGGCGGACCGGCGCGGTCTTACAAGCCGAGCAGGAAATTGAACGCCTTGTCGTGGAAACCCGGCAGACCTTCGTGTCCGAAATCCGGGTAGATGACCGCGTCCTTTTTCCCGGAAATGTTGTTGTAGACGGCGAACTGGGTCGACGGCGGACAGATGTTGTCCATGAGGGTGAGCGCCATGAGGGTGTCCGCCTTGATGCGCGGCGCCAGGTTCTTCACGTCGATGTAGCCGAGCCGGGTGAAAATTTCGTCCTCGCGTTCGTGCAGGGGATCAAAATGGCGGAAGAAGGTCTTCAGTTCCGCGTAGGCATCCTTGGCCAGATCCATTTCCCACACCCGCTTGTAATCGGAGAGGAAGGGGAAGATGGAAACGCAGCGTTTGATCTGCGGCACCAGGGCGGCACAGGCGATGGAAAGCGCCCCCCCCTGGGAGCCCCCGATGCAGCCGACCCGCCGGGGATCGATTTCCTCGAATTGCATGACCACCCGGGCCAGTTGGGCGGTGTCGAGGAAGATGCTGCGAAAAAGAAGTTTTTCCGGGGAATCGTCCAGTCCGCGGATGATATGACCGTTAAGGGTGGTGCCCTTGACGGGGGATTTGTCCTCACTGCGGCCGCCCTGACCGCGGCAATCGAGCGCCGCCACGGCGATGCCTTCGCCGACGTAGATCAGCTTGTCCTGCCAGTCCCCGCTGTGACCCGTGTAGCCGTGGAAATTCAGAATGGCCGGGCCCGGTTTCGGGGCGTTTTTCGGGCGAAGGTATTTGGCGTAAATGCGCGCGCCTCCCACGCCGGTGAACCACAGATCAAAAACCTCGGCGTTGCGGGGCTGGATCGTGCGGTTCGGTTCAAGAACCGGCTCGGGATCGGTCGCCGCGAGTTCGGCGAGAGCCTTGTCCCAATAGGCGTCAAAATCCCCGGGACGCGGGGAGATTCCGTAATATTCGCGAAGTTCGTGGAGAGGTTTGTCGAGACAGGGCATATGGGAAAACGCGGAAGCCGTTTCTGCCTAACGCAGGGCCGCCAGGATCGGCTCGGGCCATACACCAAAGACGATGATCGCGGCCACCAGAAGGAAGATGATGAACTTGGTCACGGGAGTGACGGAAATGGCCGGGGCGCCATCCGGAGCCGGCTGCCAATACATGGCCATCACCACCTTGAGATAATAGTAGAAACCGCAGGCCACGGTCAGCGCACCGATTCCCACCAGCACAAACTGGGCGCTCTGCCAGGCCGCCACGAAGATCAGGAACTTGCCGTAAAAGCCCACCGTGAACGGCAGACCGGCCAGCGACAGCATCGCCACCAGCATGCCGAAGGCCAGCACGGGCGAACGGCGGCCCAGACCGGCAAAATCCGCAATTTCGTCACGTCCCGCCACCCTGGCCACCTGCACCAGCACAAAGAAGGCGAGAAAGGTCATGAGCAGGTAGCCGACGAGATAAAATCCGATGGCCGGCTCGGCATTGGGCGAGGACAGACTGGCCAGCGCGACCAACAGATAACCCGCATGCGCAACGCTCGAATAGGCAAGCAGGCGCTTGAGATTGTTCTGCGGCAGGGCGGCCAGATTGCCGTAGAGCAGGGTCAGCCCGGCGAGAATGGCCAGGACGCTGACAATTTTCGAAGCCCAGGCGGCATCAAGATCCGGCGCAAAGAGGAAGGTCTCCACGACGCGCAGCAGGACGACGAAACCCGCCGCCTTCGAGGCCACGGAAAGATAGGCCGTCACCGGCGTGGGCGCGCCCTGATACACGTCGGGCACCCAGAATTGAAACGGCGCCGCGGCGATCTTGAATCCCAGCGCCACCAACACCAGACCCAGCCCGAAGAAGAGGCCGAGCTGGAAGGGGGCCTTCACCCGCGGCACGATTTGCTGAATCCCCTCCAGGGCGGTCTGCCCCGTGACGCCGAAAATCCAGGTGATGCCGTAAACGAGGAAGCCGGTGGAAAGCGCTCCAAGGATCAGATATTTGACGCCCGCCTCGAGGCTGCCGTTGTTGCGGCGCATGCTGGCCACGAGGACATAAAAGGTGATCGTCACCAGTTCCAGCGCGACAAAAATCATGATGAAGTCCGCCGCGGACACCATCCACATCAGACCTGCGCAGGCAAACACCGGCAGGACAAAAAATTCCCCGACCCCCGCCTGCGGCGTCGCCGAGGGGATAAACCGGGCGTAAACCGGCGCGTAATCCATGGCCAGAATGATGGTCAGCGCCGTCGCCACGAGCATGAACCGCTTGAAGAACATCCCCAGCGGATCCATGACGTAGAACGCCGGGTTTTCCTGCAGTCCGGAGAAGCCCGTGACAAAAAAGGACATCACGAAGACGAATCCCAGCGCCAGCACCGCCGTCCAGCCGATGTGGCGTTTGTCGGCGGCGGGGAAAAAGGATTCCGCCATCAGCAGGAATATGCCGATGACCACCACCAGAATCTCGAGGGTAACGGAAGGAATCGCGATCATGGCTGCATCAGCGCCGGGGCAATGTAGTTGATAAGCACCTGCGGGAGGAATCCGGCGATCAGGAGAAGCACGAGGAGACCGACCACGCAGAGACGCGGCAGGGTGGCGATTTCGGCAAGGGATTTCCACCGGTCATTCAACGGACCCATGAAAATCCGACGGTAGGCACGGAGCATATAAACAGCGGAAATCACGACGCCCCACACGGCGACCACGCCGGCGATCTGGAAATTGTTGAACCCTTCGCCCACCGGCGCGCCGGCCTTGAAGGCCCCGAAGAAAATCAACAGCTCACCCGCGAAGTTCGCGAATCCCGGCAGACCCACCGAGGCCATCGCGGCAAACCCGAAGAGCAGCCCGAAGGCCGGCATGGGTTTGGCGAGTCCGCCCAGTTCGGAGAATTCCAGCGTGCCGGTGCGCTCGCGCAGTTCGCCGGAGAGGGCAAAGAGCGCGGCGACCGAAAGCCCGTGCGCCACCATGGTGAGCGCGGCTCCGGTGAGCCCGATCTGGTTCCAGGCCAGGAGGCCCAGGAAGATGTAGCCCATGTGCATCACGCTGGAATAGCCCAGCATGAGGTCGAGCTTGCGCTGGGAAATGGTCGCAAGACCCACGTAGAGGATGTTGCCGCAAAGAAGAACGAGCAGCAGGGTGTTGAAGGGATCCGTCACCTCCGCCGGGAAGATCGGCGTGATGAGGCGCAGGATGCCGTAAAGACCGAACTTCTTCAGCACGCCCGCATGAAGCATCGCGGCCGGAGCCGGGGCGGAGGCATAGGCCTGGGGCGCCCAGGTGTGGAACGGGAAGAGCGAAACCAGGATGCCAAACCCGAAGAACAGCAGCAGGTAAACCACCGGACCGGTCTGCAGGGCGCCCTCCTGCGCCAGTTTCTGCATGATGCGCATGTCGAATGAACGGATGTTCTCCGGCATGCTCAGATAGAGGCCAATCAGACCCACGAGCAGGATGAAGCTGCCAAAAGCCAGGTAGACCGTGATCTTCCAGGCCGCCGCGCGCCGGTCCCCCGACCCCCAAATGCCGATGAGGAGGAAGGTCGGAATGAGCGCCAGCTCGTGGAACATGTAAAACAGGAAGGCGTCGACCGACGCGAAGGCGCCGATGGCCCCCGCCGAGATCAGAAGCAGCGAACCGTAAAACCAGTTGGCGTTCCTTTGGGGACTGCGCGCGACGCACACGGCCGCCAGGGTGACGGCGGTCGAGAGCAGCAGCATGGCCACGCTGAGGCCGTCGGCCCCGAGCGTGAAACCGATCCCCAGCTGCGGCAGCAGCGGGAAGGTGCTGAGAAATTGATAACCTTCATTCGGCTTGCACATGCCGAAGAGGGCCAGCGCACCGAGGAAGTTGAGGGCGGCGGCAAAGATGGCGGTCCGACGCGAGTTCGGACCGACAATCGCGAAGGCCGCGCCGACGATGGGAATGAGAATCAGGCCAAGCAGAGGACTCATCGCACGATCAGGAAGTAGATGAGGCCGACCACGCCGGCACCAAAGAAAAAGGCATAAGCCTGAATGTTACCGAATTGCAGGAACCTCAACAACACATAGCCCGAGACCCAAGCAAGGAGACTCGTCACCCGCACCAGCACCAGATCGACCACCCAGCGGTCGGCCCAGCCGCTCAGCCAGGCCAGTCCGCCCTGGACGTTCTTCACGATCCAGTCATAGACATTGTCGATATAGAAGCGGTTGGCGAAAAACGGAATGGAAAGCGGATCCTTGGCGGCATTGCGGTAGAGCAGCCAGGCGAGGACGAAGCCGCCGAGGAACATGCCCAGCAGCACCCAGTGGACGAGGTGGCCCACATGCGCCGGTTCCTTGGCGTTCGGGAAGAAGAGGTGTTCGACCACCGGCCAGCCCCCGCCGATGGCGGCGAGGGAGAGCAGGATGAGCGGGACGAGCATGACCCAGGGCGATTCATGCGCATGCTTGGCATGCTCGCTGCGCGGCGCCCCGAGGAAGACCACAAACAGCAGACGGAACATGTAGAAGGAGGTCAATCCCGCGGTGATCACGGAGATCCACCCGAGGAGCGGCATTTTTTCCACCGCCCACACGATGATCAGGTCCTTGCTGTAAAAACCGCTGAAGCCGATGCCGTGGAAGCCGAACCCGGTCAGGGCAAGCGTTCCCGCAATGGTGCAGAGGAAGGTGATGGGGGTTTTGTTCTTCAGCGCGCCCATCTGCCAGATGTCCTGCTCGTGGTGCATCGCAAGAATGACCGAGCCCGAGCAGAGGAAGAGGAGGCACTTGAAGAACGCGTGGGTGAAGAGGTGGAACATGGGAACGTCCCACGTGGTGGCCACGCCGACGCCAAGCACCATGTAGCCGAGCTGCGAAATGGTCGAATAGGCCAGGATGCGCTTGATGTCGTTCTGCTGCGTGGCCATGAGGGCCGCGACGAAGCAGGTCACGCCGCCGATCCAGGCGATGACCTGAATGGCGACCGCGGAGGCCAGCATCACCGGGAACACCCGGGCCAGCATGTACACGCCGGCCGCCACCATGGTGGCCGCGTGGAGCAGCGAGGAAACCGGGGTCGGACCTTCCATGGAGTTGGGAAGCCAGACGTGCAGCGGGAGCTGGGCGGACTTGCCGATTGTGCCGCAGAAGATCGCCACGCAGGCGATGGCGAAATATGTCGCATGATTTCCGGCCAGTTCCTTCACCGGACCGGCCAGTTCGCCGTTGGGAACGAGCTCGGAAAACATCACCGTGCCCGTGGCGAACCACATCATGAGGATGCCGAGCATGAACCCGAAGTCGCCGATGCGGTTCACCAGGAACGCCTGTTTGGAGGCGTCGGCGGCCGAGTCCTTCGAATAGTAGTGCCCGATGAGGATGTAGGAGCTCACGCCGACCAACTCCCAGAAGATGAAAATCATCACGAAGTTGTCGGAGAGCACGATGCCGAGCATCGAGAACAGGAAGAGCGAGAGGCCGGCAAAATACCGCCAGTAGCCCTCCTCCTTCTCCATGTAGCCGATGGAGTAGATGAAAACGAGCGGCGCGATGGTGTTGACCACGACCAGCATCACCTGGCTGAGCTTGTCGACGGTCAGTCCAATGGGCGCCCGGAAGCCTTCAATGGCGATCCAATCCAGCTGAATGGACCCCGCCGGCGGCTGGAAAAACACCCACCAGCTCAGGACACCGCACAGGCCGGCGGCGGCAATGGCCAGACCCGCGCTGAGCGGACGGGAAAACTTCCCGAAGAAAAGAATCAGCGCCGCTGCAACGAGCGGAGCAAAAAGAATGATCCAGCAGGCAGTTGCGACGTCCATCAGAATTTCAAGCTATCGAGATCCTCTACGTGAGTGGTCTGCCTCGCTCGGAAGAGAGCCACGATGATCGCCAAGCCCACCGCCACCTCGGCGGCGGCCACGGTGATGATGAAAAACACCAGAATCTGGCCGTTGAAGTTCGGCAGGGGGCCGTTGGGGTCCAAGTGCGGCTGGAGGGTGGGCAGGAACCGCGAAAACGCCACCAGCGAGAGGTTCGCGGCGTTGAGCATCAGCTCCAGACACATGAAAATGATGATGATGTTGCGACGGAGAAGCACCCCGGCCAGGCCGATGGCAAAAAGCAGTCCGCTGACCAGCAGGTAGTGGGTCAGGGAAGGGGTGGCCTCAAGAACGGATGCGAGCATCATTTGGGCTCCTTTCCTGATTGCGGAAGGTGGGCGGAAAACGCGGCCGACCGGCCGCCGGGGACCCCCGCCTCATCCGTCATGAAAAATCCGGTTTCCAGACTCATTTCAGCTCCTTTTTGCTCAGCAGCACCACGCCCACCGTCGCCACGAGGAGCAGCACGCCGACGACCTGAAAAGGCAGGGTGAAGCTTTTGAAGAGGGTGACGCCCACACCGACCACGTCGGTGATCGGGCCGGTCAGGGCTTCGCGGGGAATCTCACCGTAGCCGTCCTTGGCAAACACCACGCGGACCAGCAGGGAAAGGAAGCCGACCAGCACCAGTCCGCCGCCCGCAAGGGCCGCAAGATTCAGCTTGCGGGTTTTTTCGCTGCGCAGGTCGAGCAGCATGATGATGAACAGGAAGAGCACCATCACCGCGCCCGCGTACACCAGCACCTGAATGATTCCGATGAAAAACGCGTCCAGCGAGACGAACAGCGCGGCGAGGCCGATAAACGACACCACCAGGCTCAAGGCGCTGGCCACCGGGTTGCGCAGGAAGACAACCGCCAGCGCAAACACCAGCATCAGTAACGAGAATGTCCAGAAAAGAGCGAGCTGCATGAATCAGGCCCTGAGGTGATAACAACCGGAGGTCCGGGCGGCTACTTTTTTTCGTTCCACTTGTAAACCAGCCCCTCAACGACGCCGCCCATCTCGTAAAGTTTCTCCTTGTTGTGCTTCATCTGCTCCCGGCTGTAGCCGGTGATGGAGTATTCCTTTTTCAGGAAGATGGCCTGCTCCGGACAGACTTCCTCGCAGAACCCGCAGTAGATGCAGCGGATCATGTCGATTTCGAATTCGCGGGGGCGTTTTTCCACCTTGGCCCAGCGGTCATCGGAGGGGATTTCCATGGGCTTGATGGTGATCGCCCGGGGCGGACAGATGAATTCGCAGAGTTGGCAGGCCACGCAGCGATCCTTGCCGTGTTCGTCCTTCACCAGGGTCGGAGCCCCCCGGTAGTAGGGCGGCAGGTGGGAATCCCACTTTTCCTCCGGGTACTGCATGGTCACCTTCGTCTTTCCGAGGATGAAGTTCTTGAAATGCTTCAGCGTGATCGCCAGCCCGGAAAGGACCGCGGGGAGATAGAGCTTCTCCCAGAAAGTGAGTTTCGGACGTTGGACTACGAGCGCCATGTGGTTGCCATCGAAGTAATGAAGAATCCGCGCGACACGCAAGCTCTTATCCCGGAGATTGTGTCTCAAGTGCCTGACAATCGCCGTCGTAGGGAAATGAAAGGCCGGATTTCGCCCCTATTTGCCCCCTTCCGTCCCGGCATCCGCCCGTTCATCGGGAGGCCGACGGCCCGATCCAGCGCTGCACCTGGCGTGACCAGTCGACGGAGACGACCGTTTCGAGGATGGCCACGTTGAGGGCCTGGAGGTGGGGAAAATCCGGCCGGCAGGCCATGGCAAAGGTCACATGCAGGGAGGGCAGGGTCACCACCTGCACCGTCTCGGGCGCCTCCCGATGGACGACATAACGCAGGTCCACGTCATTGCCGACAAAGGCGGTGATTTGCCCGTCCTCCAGCGCCAGAATGCCGTCCGTCACGTCCGAAAAGCTCCGAACCGGGATTCCGGCCTCCCGCAGCATTCCCTCGGCCAGGGAGTCGCTGACCGCCCCGTTCCGGAACCGGGTCAGGTCGTGCAGGCTGGAAACCGAGCGGTTCAGCTCCGCCATGGTGATGCTCGAGGCCACGGAGCCCGTAAAGGCGCTCACCAGCACAATGCCGAGAAACATCCAGACAAAGGCCAGCGCGCGTCCCGGCAGGGTCTGCGGCGTTTTGTCCCCGTATCCCACGGTGGTCATGGTCACCGCCGCAAACCACAGGGCGGAACCAAACCCGTGAATCGGCTTCCCACCGAAATGCGTCCGGTGCACCCGGCGTTCCACCAGCCAGAAAACAAAGCTGAAAATCAGCAACAGCCCCAGAATCAGTCCCACGACCAGCAAAACCCCGTTGCGAAACACCCCGGCAAGAGCCTCGCCCACGCCGAAAAACGAGGACGACGCGCGGCGGATCGCCGCGGCCCCCGAGGTCACCAGGTAGGGCTGGGTGAAATCGACCAGCCGTTCCCGCTCGGCGGAGACGTCAATTTCCCCCAGGGCGACATCCAATTCCCCGCGGTGGAGCTTTTCAATCATTTCCCCAAGCGGCATCTCCACATACTCGTAGGCCAGCCCGAGCTGACCGGAGACGCGTTCCCACAATTCCACGGAGATTCCCTCCCAACGGCCATCCGCACCTTTCATGGCCAGCGGCGCCCGGGAGAACACCCCCACCCGCAATTTCGGGGCCTCGTCCTCCCCGAAAAGCGGAGAGACAAACGTCAACAATAGCAGGGCAACAATCCGGGCGCGCATGGGACCAACCCGATGTAACCGCGAATTTCCGTCCTGGGGAGAGCAAAACGGACCGTCCCGCCTTTGAAAAACGCCGGAAAGGACCGGGCGGGAAACGCAGGATTTGCGCAACCCCCGGTTTTGTCTCATCAGTTGTCCCCTTCCGAATCCGTGGAACTCACCGAAAAATTTCTCGTCTCACTCGGCGGCTGGACCGTCATGAAGGAAGCGCGCGCCCTGCACGCCGCCGGACGCGTCACCGAAGCCACCTACGACCCGCCGGCCCTGCGCGGCAAAATCGCCGAAGGAGGCAAACAGTTCCTCGCCGGTCTCCGCATCCGCAACCCCATCGACATCGAAAACCTCTGCCCCTGCCGCGATTCCCGCATCCGGGGCATCATTTGCGCCCACTCGGTGGCGGTGGGGCTCCAGGTCCTCAATCCGGTCCGCCGGTCCGCATCCGCCTCCCCCCCAGCCCCCGCACCCTCACGGACGACCTCCTCGGCCACGAGCGAAATTCCCACCGTCGAGCTCACTCTCGAAGGCTCCCTCCGCCATCTGGAGGCGCAGATTTCCTTTCGCTACTCCGTCCCCGGCGTTTCCAATCCCGCCGAGGAAGCCAAAGCCCTGTCCCGGCTCCTGGCCCTCGGTTTCACCGACTACAAGGGCCGGGCCGCCCTGCAGGGCGAGGAGGCCGTCATCCGGTTTTTCGCCTCGGGTCTGCCCGAACTCAAAAAGTCGTGGACCGTGCGCGAAGGGGAGCGGTTTCGGCACGTCACGAAGGATCTCGTCCGCATCGAACCGCACTTCGCCCTGCGCGAAAAGGACGACGGCTGGCTCGACTTCCACATCCACTACACGGCGGGAAAGGACGCGGTTTTTTCCGCCGCCGACCTGAACGCCCTTCTCAAATCCGGCAAACCCCACGTCCGCCTCAAGGACGGACGGATGGCCATCGCCGATCCCGACCTCGCCGCCGATCTCGAGGAGGTTCTGCGCGATTGCAATCCCCGCCAGGAACGCGGCACCTACCGCATCCCCCCCGCCCAACGCGAATATCTGGAGGCCAGCATGGCCGCCTGGCGGCGGAGTGAAAGTGAGGGTGAAAGGGGAGTTTCTTCGAAGGAGGCGGTTTCCCTTCCGCCTTCGGCGATTCCGCTTCGGCCCTACCAGGTGGAAGGCGCGCGGTGGCTTCTCGGCAAGGCACGGGCGGGATCCGGCGGCCTCCTTGCCGATGAAATGGGACTCGGCAAGACCGTGCAAACCCTCGCCCTGGTCGAGGCGCTGAACGGTCCGGTGCTGGTGGTCTGTCCGTCCTCCCTGGTCTGGAATTGGAAACGCGAAGCGGCGCATTTTCTGCCCTCCCTGCCGGTCCTGATTCTTGACGGCCCCTCGCGGGAAAAGCTGTTTCCCTCCATCGCCGCCCACCGCCTCATCATCACCAGCTACGCCCTGCTGCGTCGCGACATCGAACGGTATCGCGGACTGGAATTTTCCGCGGTCATTCTCGACGAGGCCCAGCACATCAAAAACCCCGACAGCCAGAACGCCAGGGCCGCCTGCGCCCTCCGGGCCCGCAGCCGCTTCATCCTCACCGGCACCCCCATCGAAAACAGCCTGCGCGACCTTTGGTCGCTCTTTGAATTCCTCCTCCCCGGCTACCTTGGGACCCGCCAGGATTTCCGGGACCGCTACGAAACCCCGCTGCTCACTGCAGGCGGCACCGGAAATCCGCCGCCCTCCCCCGTCTGGGAACGCCTCCAGCGGCGCATCCGTCCCCACATCCTCCGGCGCCTCAAGAAGGACATCCTCACCGAACTCCCCGAGAAGATCGAGCAGGTCATCGAGGTGGAGCTCACGGAAAAGCAAAAGACCGCCTACACCCAGCTCCAGCAGGCCGCGCGGGCACAGATCGACCTGCTCAAGGACCAGGGCGGCGCCGCCCGCATGAGGGTGCTCACCGCCCTCCTCCGCCTCCGTCAGGTCTGCTGCGACCTCCGCCTTCTCGGCGCGCCGGAAGGGTCCACCTCCGCCAAACTTGACGCGCTGCTGGAACTGCTTGGGGAGGCCATCGACGGCGGACACCGCGTGCTGGTATTCAGTCAGTTCGCCTCCATGCTCGACCTCATCGCATCCACCCTCGAAGAAAATGCGATTTCCCACTGCCGCCTCGACGGCTCCACGAAAAACCGCGGCGAGGTGGTCGAACGCTTCCAGAACGATCCCTCCATCCCCGTCTTCCTGATCAGCCTCAAGGCCGGCGGTGTGGGTCTCAATCTGACCGCCGCCGACACCGTCATTCACTTTGACCCCTGGTGGAACCCCGCCGTCGAAGCCCAGGCCACCGATCGCGCCCACCGCATCGGGCAGAAAAATGTCGTCACCTCCATCAAACTCATCGCCCGCGACACCGTGGAGGAACGCGTCCTGCGCATGCAGGAGAAAAAGCGCGCCCTCATCGCCGACGCCCTCGACACCGAAGCCGGCCTCGGAACGCTCAGCGCGGAAGATCTGCGGGAGCTGGTGGGGTGAGGAGCGTTGGAAACGTTCAACGCCTCATTCCGCAATCCGAATTCGCAATGACCACACTTTTGGCGTTCCATTGAACGTTTCGAAGCGCTACTTTCAAACGCTTGGGCGGATCATTCGGCCATGGGAACCCAACACACACTTTGCCAAAAAACATGGAACTGCTGGAGACCCTTCTGAAAGTGGAACAGCAAAGGCGCGACGCGTGGCTGCACCGGGACAAAGCCGCCCTTGCGGTCCTGCTCGACGAGGAATTTGTCGAAATCAACTACTTCGGCCGGCTGTCCAAGTGCGACCTTTTGAACGATCTGTTTGACCGTCTGCATCTGCACGAATTCACCATCGAACAACCGCGCCTTCACGGACCGGCGGAGAGTCCGGTTCTGACCTATTTCTGCTTCGAGCGGCTCTCCGTGGACGAAAATTCCGTAGAAGGCCATTTCCACATCGCCTCCCATTTCCTGCGGCGGGAAGGCGGATGGAAAATCCTGCTTTGGCAAATCACGCCCTGCCGGACGCGAAACGACACGGGAAAGGATGATTAAGGCAATTGGAGAGAGGCGGCGGAATCACGGGCGCGCCCCCTTTTGAAGTCGTAAAATAATGTTTCCGTCCCTCGGTTTTTCGGTCACCACGTCTCCATGCAAAACCGACCAATCGATCCGCGGGTCTCGATCGGGCACGTTCATCTCAAGGTGGCGGATCTCGAGCGGGCGCTTCGGTTTTATTGCGGGGTGCTGGGTTTCACCCTGATGCAGCGCTATGGCAAAGGCGCCGCCTTCATTTCCGCCGGGGGATACCATCATCACATCGGACTCAACACCTGGGAGAGCGCGGGCGGATCTCCGCCGCCTCCGGGGTGCACGGGGCTCTATCATCTGGCCATTCTGTATCCGACCCGCGCCGCGCTGGCCGACGCCCTGCGGCGCCTGGTGGATGCCGGCATTCCCCTCGAAGGAGCCAGCGATCATGGCGTGAGCGAAGCCCTGTATCTGCGGGATCCCGACGGCAATGGCGTCGAATTGTACCGGGATCGGCCCCGGGCGGAGTGGCCCCGCAATCCGGACGGAAGCCTGGCCATGGTCACCCTTCCCCTCGACCTGGAGGCGCTGCTGCGCGAGCCCGCAGAAGCGGTCTTGAACCCGAAGTCGGACGCCTCCGAAGGACTCTGAAGCCCGGAAAATTCCCGAAATGCCAAAAGGCAGGGACACCGAAATGTCCCCGCCTTTTTCTGCAAAGAAACCGGCTTAGGCCCGGCCGATGCTGGTGTAGGTGAAGCCGAAGCCGCGCACGGTGGCGGGATCGAGGAGGTTGCGTCCGTCGAACACGAGCGGCGTGTGCATCACCTTCTTGAGTTCGGCGAGATCCACGGCGGCGAATTCCTTCCACTCGGTCGCAATGATGAGCGCCTCGGCGTCCTTGGCGGCCTCGAGCGGCGAGTCGGCGAATTTCGCACCCTCGATGAGTTTGAATTCCCTGGCCTTCTCCATGCCCTTGGGGTCGTAGGCGGTCACAACGGCGCCTTCGGCCAGAAGATCCCGCACCACATCAATGGCCACGGAGCTGCGCACGTCGTCGGTGTCGGGCTTGAAGGTGAGACCCCAGACGGCGATTTTCTTTTCGCGCAGGACCCACAGGGCCTCGCGGATCTTGGCCACGAAGCGTTCGCGCTGGTTGGCGTTGATGCGCTGGACCTCCTTCAGGAGGTTG
This sequence comes from uncultured Spartobacteria bacterium, assembly GCA_937960895.1. Taxonomy (GTDB): domain Bacteria; phylum Verrucomicrobiota; class Verrucomicrobiia; order Chthoniobacterales; family Terrimicrobiaceae; genus CALCJD01. Next base: position 39,136 of record CALCJD010000119.1, read on the forward strand.
AAGGGTACGCCGAGCTGGTCGCTGATGGCAATGAAGGCCGCGATGTCCTTCGGGAAGCAGGATCCGCCGTAGCCGATGCCCGCATTGAGGAAGTTGCGTCCGATGCGCTTGTCGGAGCCGATGCCGTCGGCCACCTTCTCAACGTCCGCGCCGGAGGCCTCGCAGATCTGGGCGACCGCGTTGATGTAGGAGATCTTGAGCGCCAGGAACGAGTTGGCGGCGTGCTTGATGAGCTCCGCGGAATTGATGTCGGTGACAAGCACGGGCGCCATGAAGGGCTCGTAAATCTTCTGCATGAGCGCGATGGCACGCTCGCTGTTGCCGCCGATGACGATGCGGTCGGGCTTCATGAGGTCGGGCACGGCGCAGCCTTCGCGGAGAAACTCCGGATTGCTGACGACGTCGAAATCCGCGCCCGCCTTGTTGTAGCGGCGGATCGTGTCGGCGACCTTCTCGCCGGTTTTCACCGGCACGGTGCTCTTGTCGACGATCACGCGATACTGTCCGGGCTTGAGCACGCCGGCGATTTCACGCGCCACCTTTTCAATGTAGGAAAGGTCCACGCTGCCGTCGGGCTGCGGCGGGGTGGGCACGGCGATGAAAACAACCTCCGAATTGTCCACGCCCTCCTCGATGCTGGCGGTGAAATGCAGCCGCTTGGCGGCGACATTCTGGTGCACGAGCTCCTCGAGACCGGGTTCGTAAATCGGGATTTTGCCGGCCTTGAGCATGTCCACCTTGCGCTGATCGTTGTCGATGCAGATCACGTTGTGGCCGACCTCGGCGAAACACGCGCCGCTGACGAGACCAACATACCCAGAACCAATAATACAGAGTTTCATAGACGGTAGTTTCAGGAAAAAATCAATTGCCGCTCGAACCGGGCTCGATCGGCGAAGTGGCCTGGTCGAACTGGATGGGCAGGGTGATCTGCGGCGCATCCTTGAGGGTGAGAAGCAACAACACACCGAAGTCGGTGTCCCCGCCCTGATTGTCGCGCACCTGGGCGCCAAACGACGCCACCCACGACGAAAGGTCGCGATGGATCATGTAACGCTGGTATTGCCACGTGGAGGACTGGAATTCGTATTGTTCGTAGAGGCTGACACCCCAGTTTTCGTTGATCCGCCAGTAGGCGTAAAAATCCAACTGACTGTTGTCGGAGAAGTATTCGTTGCCGTCGATGTACCGGTGGCCGATGCGGAACGTGAAATTCCGGGTCGGCATGAAGGTGAAGCCCGTGTTCATTTCCGTGAAGCCCTGCGGCACGATGGGCAGCTGCGATTCCACGTCGATGTAGAACCACGGCACCGGGCGGAATTTGTAAACGTTGATGACGTTGGAAACGTCGGCGTCCGAGTAGGGATTGTCGAAGTTCACGTCGAGGAACGTGTCGAGCGTCATCCACTGGAAGGTTTCCTGATCCCTGCGGGTCTGGAGGCGGTTGCGCACGCCGAGGCGCACAATGTTCCAGGTGTCGATGGAGTCGATGCCGGTGAACTGGGGAAAGTCGAGCGGCAGCGGGTCGGTGGAAGGCACCACACGGTCAAACTGGAGCACATCCTTGGGACTCGGACCGAAGTTGTAGACCAGGGAATAATTCGCGTAGGGCTGGACGACGTGCCGGAGGCCGTCGAGTCCGAGCCAGCGGGACTGGACCCGCTCGAAAGCGCGGGAGAATTTCGTGGAAACCTCGACGCCAAAATTGACGATCGGGCGGAAAATCGGGCCCTTGCCGGTCAGGATCGGGGTGGGGCTGTTGAGCGGGGTGCTTTCGATGGAAGGTCCGGTGACCTGCTGGAGCTCGCCGGTGACGGGATCATACTCCTCGCGGGGACCGAAATCCTCGAAGGTTCCGCCCTTGCTGTAATACTGCAGCCGGAAGCCCGCACGCGGCGTGAGGTTCAGCCAGCCGAAAAGCTGGGTCGGCAGGGAGAGCTGGTGGAAGGTGTCGAAGCGGACCGCCTCGTAATCGGGGAAGTTTTCCTCGCCGAATTCCGGTTCCACGGAGAAGCGCCGGCGGTAGTTGCCGAGGCTGGTTTCGCCGTCGTAATAAACCGGCAGGCCGAAGATGCGGTGCTGTTTGAAGTCAAAAACCAGCTCGGGCAGCCGCTCCGTGGTGTCCTGGAAGTCGTTGACCTGAAAGCGCCCCATGAGCGTGAGGGTGTAAAATTCATCCCACTTCGTCAGCGAGAGGTAGTTGTCCGGCTGCGGATTGACGCGGAATTCGTTCGGAAAGTAGTCCTCCAGAAAATCCACGTCGCTGAGCAGGTTGATGTCGGCCGTTCCGTAGATGTCGTCCGTGAGGAAGAGGCGCTGCTTGAAGGTGATGCGGTAGCGGCCTTCGCGGCCGGACTCCGGGGGCTCGCCCGGTCCTCCCACCCGGCGGTCCGGCTGGGTGTCAAATCCGTAATAGGTCAGGAGTTCGCCATAGCTGCGGTCGTCCTTGCCATATTTCATCTTGGCATCGAAGCCGAGGGCAAATCCGAAGTCGGTGCGATAGTCGGCGCGCACCTTGCCCATCAGGCTGTCCCCCTTGCCGATGGGGAAGTTGTAGGCGGTGAGCAAATAGGCGCCCCAGCGGGAGTCGTAGCCCGGCAGAAACTCAAAACCGGAGTTGTTCAGGTAGGCAAAGATGTAGGGGAACCAGAAGACCGGGGTCTGGCCGATGTAGACGGTCGAGTTCGAAAACACGACCCGGTTGTCCATGTAGATGCGCACGCTGCGGGATTTGACGTGAAAATCCGGCTGCGAGGAGTCGTCGGTGGTGAAGACCGCGTCTCGCACGTGGAACTCGCGGGCGGAAAGCGCCCGGAAATTGAAGGCATGGAAGTACCCCGGAGGATGCCCGCCGGAAAACTCCAGAGCGCGCATCTGTTTGGTTTCCATGTTGAAGAGGGCGCGCTGACCGGTGAGCAATTCGTTCGGCGTGTAAACGCGGATGTTGCCGACAAGCAGCACGTCGCGGGTGTCGGGGTTGTACTCCGCGTAGTCGCAATAGATGCTGTAATCGCCGTAATGGATCTGGACGTTGTCCTCGGCGATGGCCACGCCGCCCTCAAAGCGCGTGTTCCCATCCGCGGTGATCTCGACCGGAACGTCGCTGAAGCTGCCAAACTGCGCCAGGGCGCAGACAGCTCCCGCCATCAAGGCAAAGATCACCGACAGACTACGTATCCTCATGCAGATGTCGCAGGCTATTTTCCCCACTCCCGGTGGCAAGCGAAATTGACGGGAAAAGAGGGGGCCGGAGGGAGGGCGGAAAAACGGGGATGGGCGCGCGGGGACGCCCCGGTCGGCCGGCACGGGCCCGGAGGGCGGAATTTTCACGTCCTTCCCCCCCGCGGGAGAGGGCGCTACGAATCGGCGCCAAATTCCCGGCGGTCGAGAATTTCCACCAGCCAGTGCTGGATCATTTCGTAAAAATGGATCTGAAAAAGGGCCAGATCCCGCTCGGTGCGAATCTCGCGGGGACCCAAACCGGACAGTTCCTTCTCTTCAAACCCATGCCGGGTCGCCAGGGCCAGGCGGGCCTGACCCAGCGCGTTGAGCCACGCTTCGGCGTGTTGGAGGGAAAATTCCACCACAAAACCATCCTCGTCCTTTTTCATCGACCGAAGGTCGGCTTCGACGATCTGACGGGTGGAGCGGAAAAACTCCTGCAGGTCGGGCTCCACGTGGGCCTGCCAGTCGGCCCGCAATTCCGCCTCCTCCTCGTCGGTGGCCGGACTCGGAAACAGGCGTCCCTCCACGTCGTCGGTTTCCCCGTCGGCCCACACCGGGATCATGCGGAGCAACTCGGACTCCACCGGGAGGATCTCCCGCATGCCAAGGTGGCCGTCGTCAATTTCGTAAAGCACCATGAAAAACGTCGAAGTGGCTGAATGGTTCGCAAAATGGGTCCGTCCGGGGAAGGCCCTCCGGTCCCCGCCGGCGGGCGCAACCGGTCAGGAAAACCTAGTGACTGCGCTCAATGGTGGCCAGCAGAAGGTGGCTGTGAAGTTGCTGGACATAAAATTCGGCCTTTTCCCGCGCCCCCGTCCACACGACGGACCGTCCCTTGTGGTGCACCTCCAGCATGTGCCGCTCGGCCTTTTCGCGGGGATAACCAAAAACCTTCCGGAAAACGCGTGTGACGTAGGACATGAGGTTCACGGGATCGTTGTGGACCACGACATTCCAAGGCACGTCCTCCGCGGCCTGGTCGCGTGTTTCGGATGCGGGAACCTCCTTGACCTCGGTGGCCATCGTCATGCGGCACGCAACTGCACCCCGTCCTTCGGCCGGGCCGACGCAACCATCTCCATCCAATCCGCCGGCAGCGCGTCCGGCCGTCCCCCGCGGCACTCCAGGAAGAGGAGCGCCGAGACGGCCTGGGGCAGCGGCAGGTTGAAGGCGGCGGCACGAACGGCCAGCACCACGGCAAAATGCCCCGGCGCCTCCCCGGCGGCCACGCGGTCCCGATAGGACGCCCAGAGTTTTTCCCCGTTCGGCACCGTGTAGCCGGACAACAACAGCCGTCCGGCGCGGCGGCTGGCCTCTCCGAGCGGCGCCGGCAGGGCGGTTTCAAGGGCTCCATCATTCCGGACGAGCTCCCGGCGATGACCCTGGGAAAACGCGGAAAACGCCGCCGCAAGGCGGGGATGCAGGACGGGCAGGAAAACGGTGTCGCGCCAGGCCGTCCATTCCCCCACCGGAGGCCGGAACGTGAGGCGTCCGGCATTTTCCCAGTCGGGATGGCACAGCCGCACCGCGCGGATCAGTTCACTCCGGGGATCCTGCGCGTCAAACGGATTGGATTGGATGGTCTTTCCCTTTTCGGTCATCAAACGGCCCTCATACTACCATCCGCCGCGCGTACTTGAAAATGCGTTCCTGCAGGCGCGCCATCTCGTTCGCCTCGGCGGGCTCGAGGTCGTCCCAGCCGGCCAGATGCAGCAGGCCGTGAATGAAGCACAGGGCGGCCTCCTCGTTCGGGGTGTGTCCGTAGCTCCTCGCGTTTTCCGTTACCACGCCCGCCCCGATGAGGATTTCCCCGTGATGGAAGGTGATGACATCGGTCGGCGTGGGATCGGCAAAAAACTCGTCGTGCACCCGGGCGATGGCGCGGTCACCAAGGATAAAGGCCTCGACGGCGCGCAGGTGGGAGAGCGGGGCGGCATTGGAGCGGACGCAGGCAACGCAGGCCGGGCGGGCGAAGTGGACGACGCGCAGAATGAACGGCACATCAAACTTCCACGTCCTCTGCCTGTTCGCCAGGGAAAGTGACGGGCGCATGGGGCGGGTTGGGGTCAGGCCGCCGACTGTTCGCGACGGCCGGCGGTTGAGGCTCCCGACTCCTTTTCCTCGCGTTTGGAAGGATACGCGATCCGGGAGTGGAGCATGTTGACGAGGGAAAAGCGGAAACTCTCGGCGATCTTGCGGATTTCGGCGAGGGTGAGCGGGCATTCGTCCAGCTGGTGCTCGGCAATGCGCGAATCGATGATGCTGTTGACGAGATCCTCGATGCGCTGCGGGGTCGGCCGTTCCATCGACCGGGAGGCGCTTTCCACCGAGTCCGCCAGGCTCACGATGGCGGCCTCCTTGGTCTGCGGACGCGGACCCGGGTAGCGGAAACTTTCCTCCTTCACCTCGGGAATGTCCTCCTCCCGCATGTTCATGATCTTGCCGCCGAGCCGGGCGTCGTTCTGCTGCTGGAGGGCGCGCTGGTAGAAATACGAAACCATCGACGTGCCGTGATGCTGCTGGATCACGTCCACGATTTCCGGATTGAGGCGATTCTTGAGCGCCAGATCCACCCCCTCCTTGACGTGCGCAATGATGATGAGTGCGCTCATCGTGGGGGTGAGTTCGTCATGCGGATTGTGACCCGGCCGCATGTTTTCGGTGAAATATTCGGGCTTCACCAGCTTGCCGATGTCGTGGAAATAGGCGCAGACGCGGCACATGGTGGGATTGGCACCCACCTTTTCGGCGGCGGCCTCGGCCAGATTGGCCACCGCAAGGCTGTGGTGGTAGGTGCCCGGCGCCTCCATGCTCAGGCGCCGCAGAAGGGGGTGGTTGAGATCGGCGGTTTCCAGCCAGGAAATATCCGTCGTGATGCGGAAGATGTTTTCCAGCACCGGAATCAGGCCGCTGGCCAGCACCGAGGTGCCGAAGCCGGTGGCGATCGCCGCCAGACTCTGCCAGCCGATCATTTTCCAGTCCGTCTGCCCGATGGATTCCCAGATGATCGGTCCGATCTGCCCAAAGGCCGCCGCGAGAACCCACGTGGCCAGGCCGACGTAGATGCCGGCGCGAATGAGACGGCTGCGACGGCGGACCTGGATGGTCACATACACCGCGATGAAGCCCGTGATGAGGGAAATGACGAGGAAAATGGGGTCGATGCGGCCGACCAGAAGCGATCCCCAGAGGCTGGCAAACACCGCCGCAAACAGGCCGTGGTTTTTCCCGAGGAGAACCGACAGCACCAGCGGGGCAAACGCGTAAGGTACCAAAAGGGGGACAAGTTGCAGATCGATCCGCCCCATGGTGGCCTGGGCCAGAATGACCTTGATGGCGGCCAGTTGGAGAAAAAGAACACCAAAGACCAGCGCCAGCCGGGAATTCCCCCCCAGCGTGGTGGGTTCATTGATCCAGAGCTGGGTGACCGCCGTGACAAAAATGAGCAGGCAAAGCAGGAACTTTTTGGCGGGCTCCTCCTGAACGCCGGTGAAAATCAACACGGCCAGTCCGGCGACGAAGGCGCCGAAGATCAGGGCCCGGACCCCCCAGCCGCATTCGAGGGCGGTGGTCAGTTCGTTTTTTTCCGCGACGGTACGACGGGTCTTGCCGCAGGCCATGCCTTTTTCGACGAGACGGCGGCGTTGGAGAAAATTCCACATGGGTGCAAACGGGGTACTATAGCCCTAGATCAGGCTGTCCTGCAATCCACGATGTTCCCGGTAGGCGTGGATGATCTTCTGGACGAGGGGGTGACGGACGACGTCGTTCTCCTCGAAAAAGTGAAATCCGATGCCTTCCACCTTGCGGAGGGCCTCGGCGGCCTCCACCAGTCCGCTGCGCTTGTTGCGCGGCAAATCGATCTGCGTGCGGTCGCCGGTGACCACACACTTGGAGTCCTGTCCGAGACGGGTCAAAAACATGAACATCTGCTCGGTGGTGGTGTTCTGGGCCTCGTCGAGAATGACGAAGGCATTGGCCAGTGTGCGGCCGCGCATGTAGGCCAGCGGGGCGATTTCAATCACGCCCCGATCCATGTATTTCTGGATTTCGTCGACCTCCAGCATGTCGTGCAGGGCGTCGTAGAGCGGCCGGAGGTAGGGCAGGATTTTTTCCTGCAGGTCGCCGGGCAGGAACCCGAGCGCCTCCCCGGCCTCGACGGCCGGACGGGTCAGAATGATGCGGCTGACCTTTTCCTGCTTGAGTGCGGACACCGCCATGGCCATGGCGAGATAGGTTTTGCCCGTGCCCGCCGGGCCGATGCCGAAGGTGATGTCGTGGGAACGGATGGTCAGCAGGTATTCCCGCTGGCCGTTCGTCTTGGGCACCACCGCCGGCTTGCGGGGCGAGCATTGGATGCGGAAATCCAGCAGGTTGCCCAGTTCCCCGCCGCCGTTCCCGGCCACGGAATTCAGGGCGTATTGGAATTCGTGCCTGCGGACCACGACCCCGCGACGCCGGGCCTCGTCCAGCTGGTTGAAGACCTTGCGCGCCCGGCCGACATTTTCCCCGTCGCCCTCGATGCGCAGCCAGCCGTCACGGGAGGTCACCCGCACGTCGAGCGCCGTCTCGAGTTCACGCAACAACTTGTCATCGCCCCCGTAAAGCGCCTGAACGGCGCGGGCGTTCTCGAACTCCAGAGTGAGGGCTTCGGAATTACTTGTAGCCATAGACGAGCGCCCAGTTGGTGCGCTCCGCGGGGGATTTCTCCACAGTCACGATGGCATAATACGTACCCGTCTTCTGCGGAATCACCCTTGCACCGGCAAAATAGGCTCCCGAACCAGCCTTTCCCGGCCGCTGGTAGGACTCCACCTCCGCCAGTTTTCCATTGGAATCATAAACATGCACGGTCACCACGGCGCCCTTGGTGTCCGTGCCCAGACAAAACCAGTAGTCGTTGCCCTTGAACAGCTGGGCCGTGACGGCCTGCTGATCCTTCACGCCCAGGTCCCCGCCCCAGGCGTCTTCACGAATGATGTACCCCTGCTTGACGAAGGGCAGGGCCGATTCGTGGGCAAAGGACAACGCATCGTCCACGGCCGCCCAGACCGCCGAAAGCCCCGCCACTGCCAACGCGAGGACGAAGAGGATTTTCAGCGTCTTCATTCCTGGCCGGAGGTGATGACGGTGACCATATCACCCGTCAGTTTGTTGATTTTCTGGACGTTCGACACGGGAATGCTGCCCTTGGCGATGAGCGGACGGATGTCCCTCAAAAGTTTGCGCACCTTCGCGACCAACTCCTCCTTGCGGAGGCGGGAGCTGCGCATTTCCTCGATGCGGCGGCTGAAATAGGCCACCAGCTCCGGCTGATTGAGGAGTTCGGCGCCGTCGGGCGTGTAGTTTTTGCTTACGATGGAGGTGAGCACCTCCGTGCCGCGGATCCAGCCGCCCAGACTGACCAACTGGGCCAGATCCTCGTCGCCCAGTTCCTGCATGGCGGCCCGGACGTCCTGCAGGGCCCCGTCGAGCTCGCTGCGGACGGCCCGCCAGTTTTTGGCGTCGGCCTTCTCAATGACGCTCTTGCTGCGGGCGATGACGGCCTTGCGCACATTGATGGCGTCGGCCAGCACCAGAACCTCCTGGCCGATCTCCTTCACCCGCTGGGAATCCTCCGCCTCCACGGCGACAAACCCCTCGGCGATCACCGTCCCGAGCAGGAGCGCCACCTGGGCGCGGTTGCCGGTGTTGGTGCCGAGCGAATCGCGCATTTCCCCCTTCCAGTTGGGTGAACCGAGCTTGTCGAGCACGTTGAACACCTCGCTCGGCACGGGGACCACCACCTCGTCCACGGCGGTGGCGGGGAATTTCGAGAGATCAACCGTCTGAGGCGGCGTCTGGGCAGCCGCGCCGGCAAAGGCAAGGCCACAGAGGGCGGCGGGAATCAGGCGTGGCAGCATGGCAAAAATAAGCTTCGCGATGGGCCTCGGCCCCGTTAAAAGCGCGCGCATCATTAGATGAATCTTCCAAGAATACAACACCTTCTTGACCTCGTGCGCAAGCAGCGGCTGCTGGTCATCGGCGACGTGATGCTTGACGAGTTTGTTTGGGGGAAGGTCTCGCGCATCTCCCCGGAAGCCCCGGTCCCCGTCGTGGAAGTGCAGCGGGAGTCGTGCTACCCGGGAGGAGCCGCGAACGTCGCCCGCAACCTCCGGCCGTTTTGCAATTCGGTGCATATCAGCGGTCTCATCGGCTGCGACATTCACGCCGGACGCCTGAAATCCCTCCTGGACGCCGAAGGCATCGCCACGGAAGGCCTCATTGAGTCGGCCAACTACTCGACCATCGTCAAAACCCGCATCATCGCCCGCCAACAGCAGGTGGTCCGGGTGGACCGCGAAAAACGCCATCCCGCCCCACGGGAAACCCTCGAAGCCGCCTGCGAACGCATTTCCCGCCTCCTGAACGAGGTGGACGGCGTGATCTTGGAGGATTACGGCAAGGGGTTCCTCACCCAGGATTTTGTGACGCGGGTCGGGGCAATGACCGCGAAGGCCGGCAAAATCCTCACCGCCGACCCCAATCCAGGCAATCCCCTCACCTGGCACAATGTCACCACCCTGAAACCCAACCGGTCCGAAGCCTTCGCAATGGCGGGGGTTCCCGAACAGCCGGCTGAGGATAACCCATTGGAAGACAAAGCATTGCTAAATGTCGGCTCCATCCTCCTCGAGCGTTTCAACATTCCCTCCCTGCTCATCACCCTGAGCGAGCATGGGATGATTCTTTTTGACCGTTCCGGTCCTCCCTATCACACCCCCACCCGGGCCCGGGAGGTTTTTGACGTGTCCGGGGCCGGCGACACCGCCATCGCCCTGTTCACCGCCGCCCTCTGCGCGGGAGCGTCCTTCTCCGAGGCGGCCGAGATCTCCAATCATGCCTCGGGGGTCGTGGTCAGCAAACTGGGCACCGCCACGCTCACCCCGGAGGAATTGATCGCCAGCTTCGAAAAGAATGGCGTCTGACCTCCGCGGGGCCGTCTTTTTCGACCGGGACGGCACCCTGATGCGGGAGGAACACTATTGCGACCACCCCTCCCGCGTGCAGGCCATCCCGGGCACGGCGGAAGCCCTTGCGGCTCTGCGCGCCCGGGGCTGGCTGCTGGTGATGGTCACCAACCAGAGCGGCATCGGACGCGGGTATTTCACCCACGCGGACTACGAGGCCGTGAACGCGGAGCTTTTTCGTCAGCTCGGGACTTCCTTGGACGGTGTCTATTGCTGCGCCGACCACCCCGACACCCCCACCCCACGACGGAAACCGGGCACCGGCATGGTCGAGGAGGCGGTGCGCGATTTCCGCATCGATCCGACCCGGTCCTGGATGATCGGGGACAAGGACATCGACATCGCCTGCGGCCGTGCGGCCGGCTGCCGCACCATTCTGGTTCGGACCGGCTATGGCGAAAAACACCGCGGCTGCGGGGCCGACCACATCGCCCGGGATGTGGCGGAAGCCGTGCGGATCATTCTGGAAGCCGACGAAACCACCCCTCCCGCGGCCTGATTCCCCGCCCGCCCGCCGGAGTCTCCCGGCTCCGCCCCCCGAGAAAAACTCCCCTTTGGCCTTGCGGGGACATTTTGTCTCCATTATGTGCGCAAAACCATGAGCGCTTCCCCTACGGCGGATCTGTTAATCCTCGGCGCCGGCCCTGTGGGTCTGACCCTGGCGGCCGAATGTCGGAAACACGGCATTTCGTTTCGCATCGTCGATCAGAATCCGACACATTCCGTCTATTCCAAGGCCCTCGCCATCTGGAGCAACACCATTGAGCACCTGGCGGGACTGGGGCTCGCCGAAAAGTTTCTGGAGGCGGGATGCCCCGTCCGCCGCGGCATTTTTCAGGACAACGGAAAAAAGATCGCCGAGATTCCCATCACGGAGGGGCTCGACAGTCCGTATCCGCAGCCCTTCGTCCTTCCGCAGTCGGACACCGAAGCTCTCCTCGGCAGGCATCTGGCCGCGCAGGGTGTCATCGTGGAACGCAACACCCGGGCCCTCGATGTCCGGCCGCAGGAGGATCACGTGGAGGTCGATCTCCAGAAGCCCGGCGGCGCGGAGACGGTCCGCACCCGCTGGCTCGCCGCCTGTGACGGAGCCCGCAGCCTGACCCGCCACAAGCTGGAAATCGAGTTCCGTGGCGTCACCGAAAACATGGGATTCATTCTCGCCGACGCCAAAACCCACGGCGAACTGCCCGAGGACGGCATGCTGGTTTCCTCCGGTCCGGGCGGCAACGTCATCATTTTCCCGGTCAAGAAGGGCGTCTGGCGCGTCTTTGCCTTGCGCGAGAACGGGGATGATCGCAGCGAACCCACCCTGGAGGAAATCCAGCGGCACCTCGACGGCGCGGGACTTTCACACATCAAACTGTTCGACCCCGAGTGGCTGTCCCACTTCGTGGTCAACGAACGGGTGGCGGTCCGCAACCGCGTGGGTCGCGTCTTCCTGCTGGGCGACGCCTCGCACATTCACAGTCCGGCCGGCGGCCAGGGCATGAACACGGGCATGCAGGACGCCTTCAACCTCGGCTGGAAACTCCGCCTGCTCACCCAGGGCCGCGGCGACACGGAAGCCCTTGCCGAAAGCTACTTTGCCGAACGGCACCCCGTGGCCTGCCAGGTCGTCAAGGAAACGAGCAACCTGCTCCACTTCGGCGTGCAAAGCCATGCGTTCTTCCGGGCGGCCAAACGGTTGCTGCTGCCGCTCGTCTCCCATTCCGACACCCTGAAACGCACCGCGGCGTTCCGACTTTCCGAACTCGGCATTTCCTATGCCGCCGGACCGCTGATCGAACAGGACTCGCCCGCCTTCCGGCACTTCGACGACCTCGAGCCCGGCACGCTGGCCCGCGATGTGGACGTCATTTCCCAGGGATCCCCCCTTTCCCTCTGGCGGCAGCTTCTGACCCCTCATCACACGCTGGTTGTGTTTTCCGGACCCGAACCCTCCCGCCCGACCGTGGAGGATCTGGTCGGTTCCGCCGACCCCGCGCGCGCCCTTGTCGTCTGGCAGGGCCAGGAACCCCCGGCGCTCGACGACTGCACCGTTGTGACCGACCCCGACGGCAAGGCCCACCGCCGCTACGGCCTTTCCAAAACCGCGGGATGGTATCTTGTGCGACCGGACCAATACATTGCCGCCCGCGGCGTGGCGACCGAGAAGGATCTTCTGATTCCGTATCTCCGGAAAATCACCTGAGGGTTCAGACCGTCCACCGCCATCCGCCCCCCAAGGACCGCCCGGAGTCCGCACCGGCACACGGCGAAGAACCGCCCGGCCTGGCCGCAAACAATCTCCGTCTTCGGATGCGGCCTTTTCATCCCCGCCGCGCCACGCCCTCCCGCCGGGACAGGGAAACACATTCGTCCCCTTTGAAACCGTCCCGGCGCGCAGCCTCTTAATATTCCCTTTGGCAAATTGTGCATTCCTTATCCGGAATTTGTTTCCAAAAAAAGCAAACTTTTGCCATCCGCCTCTCTCCTTATTTTTTTGAACCAAACATAAATTACTTAAACACCATTAGATAGAATCCATCTACAAACATAGACCCCCAAGCCTTTGTACTTTGGTATTGCGAAGTCCTTTTTAATCAGGCTTAAGGTCCGCATGGGCAAGATTCCTCTTCCCAGGGTCTTATTGGTCGACAATGAGCCCCAGGTATTGGAAACCATGGACTTCATCCTTTCCGACCTTTACGCGGTTCAGGGATTTACATCGGGGCGACAGGCTGTGGAAGCGGCGCGCAAACACATCTTTCCCGTGGCCGTCGTGGATCTGCACATGGACGACATGTCCGGCCTCGAGGTTCTGAGGGAGATCAAGGCGGCCAGTCCCTTCACCCAGGTTGTCATCCTGACCGGTTATGCCTGCATGGACAGCGCCATTTCCGCATTAAACCATGATGCCTATCGTTACCTGATCAAACCTTTTGTCCGCGACATCTTTCTCGAAGCCCTTTCCGGGGCGATGAAGGCTTATGAAGCCGCCCTGCTTGCCCATGAGCGGCTGAGCATCAAGCCCATGCACCTTGAGGATCTGGGACTCAGTCCGAGACTGGCCCAGGTCGCCCGGGGAATCCTCGAAGGGTATTCCAACGAAGAAATCGCCCGGCAGCTCAACATTGCGCCCCGCACCGTGGAAAAACATGTCGAACGGCTGCTGGCCCACTTTCACATTTCCAGCCGTTTCCTCCTGGAGGCCCAGATCATCAAGACCTTGCGCAGGATGTCCGGGTGGATACCGTAACATTCTCCCGGCAGCCGGACGTTCCGGGAAATCCATCGCGACTCCGCCGGGGATTTTATCCAACACCCCGCTTAGATGTCACCATCCCCCGCATGCGCGGATCCCCCCCAAATTGGGGGATGGACTCCCTTCAAAATCTCGGATTTGCTTTGCCGGAAAAACCCGCATCAACACGACACACTCAATGCATAAAACCACATAACTTCCAAAGACCCCGCCACCAATCCGGCCGACTCCGCAAACAAATCCTTTGGCTTCGCTTTTATTGCAAAGCATGCCCTTGCTGCGTCCGGCCGAAAAGCCGATCCGCTAAAACTAATACACCGAACCGCATTTTCCCTTAGCCATAACGCCAGCGCGGCGACGTTATGTTTGCATGCGAACCGTGTGTCGGGAAACCGCCTGTCCCCGCAATGGGAATCCGCGGCGCCGGCCCCGGACGAGAGATGCGTGTTGCCGCCGGTCGGCAAGGGAAATTCGCCGGCAATCAGGCCCCGCGGTCCGGAGGCGGGCTCCCTGCGACGATCGCGATTTGATCCGGGGAGAAAACCACGACCTGGGGACTTCCGTGAAACTCCGACAGCACGCCGTTCACGCGGATCCGTGTTCCCACCGGAACTTCGGGGAACCCTCCGGGCGGTTCGGAAGTCCCGGGCTTCAGCAAAAGCACCGCGGAAAAGTCGCTCCGGTTGACGCTTTCAAAATTCAAAAAACGGATCGTGCCCGCCGCGTTTTCCCAGATCCTGTCCACCACGCCGGAAACCGTCACCCGGCTGCCCAGCGCGGAGAGCAATTTCGTTTGATCCGTGGCCGCGATCTCCTCCAGGCCGCCGGTTGGCGGAAGCCGGTTCGGCGGGGTCGCCGGAACACCCGGCGAGGAGAGGATTTTTTCAAGTTCGGCCAGCGCGGCCGCGGCGCTTTCCGGACGGTCCGCCGGAGAAAGCGCCATGAGGCGTTCGACCCAGGCGCCAAGGTCCGGAGGAAGGTCCGGACGGCGTTCGGCCAGGGGACGGAACTCGTGGCGCAAATGGGCCTCGATCACCCCCCGCACCGAGACCCCCTGAAAAGGTTCCCGCCGGCTCAGCGCGTGATAAAACACGCAGCCCAGCGAATACAGGTCCGTCCGCGCATCCACCGGCTGGCGTTTCAGTTGCTCGGGGGCGACGGTGTACACGGAACCGATCAACCCTCCGCCCCAGAGCGGCGGTTCGGCCGGCTGCTGATCAATCATGGCCGCCAGTCCGAAATCGAGCAGCTTCACCTGCAGCCGGCCGGTCGTCAGGGCAGTCAGTATGATGTTGGTCGATTTGATGTCGAGATGCACCATGCCCAGGGAATGGGCGGCGCCAAGGGCGTCCAGGCATTGCCGCGCGACTTCCGCAAATTCCGCGAGTCCGAGCGCCGCATCCAAAGATTCCAGCGTGTGGCCGCTCAGATATTCCATCACCATCACCACATCGCCCTTGTGTTCCAGGACGTCGTAAACGGTGACAATGTTGGGATGCTGCAGGCGGGCGAGGCGTTTGGCCTCCTCCATGGCAAACCGGGCGCGCCGCTCGGGGTCCCCGGCCCGCAGGTGCACGCGTTTGACCGCCACAAGGCGTTGCAACTGGCGGTCATAGGCCAAAAACACCTCTCCCGCTCCGCCCCGGCCGATGATCTCCCGGGGCACATAACGGCGTGCGATCACCCCCAGATTGGGCTTTCTGAAACGCGCCGTTTTTTGAATCGAGAATTTTTGCACCCCCATGCGACCCGGCGTCACATTGGCGAAGCCGCAACCGGTTTTACAAGTCCGAAGGAAAACAGGGGAAACCCGCGCTGGCCAGCCGGACCGGAAGCTGATAGCCGTTGAACACGGAACCCCCGCACATCCCATGAACTACCTTGGCATCGACATTGGCGGAACCGGCATCAAAGGCGCTCCGGTGAACGTGGAAACCGGTGAGCTCGTCGCGGAACGCCTGCGCATCCCCACGCCGCAGCCCGCCCTCCCCAATGCCGTCGCGGATGTCGTCGAGCAAATCGCGCGGCATTTCAACTACCGGGGACCGGCCGGCGTGACCTTTCCCGCCGTGGTCAAGAACGGCGTGGTCTACACCGCCGCCAACGTCGATCCGTCCTGGATCGGCACCAATGCCGGAGAACTATTTTCCCGGCACATCGGCGGGCCCGTGGCCGTGGTCAACGACGCCGACGCCGCCGGCATTGCGGAGATGCGTTTCGGAGCCGGTCGCGATCGCAAGGGAGTCGTCATCATGATCACCCTGGGCACCGGCATCGGATCGGCGGTTTTTCTTGATGGGAAACTCCTGCCCAACACCGAATTCGGCCACCTGCGCATTCGCGGCAAGGATGCCGAGAAGCGCGCTTCCGAGCGGGTGCACGAGGAAAAGAAGCTCTCGTGGAAAAAATGGGCGAAGCGCCTGAGCGAGTTCCTCGGCGAGATGGAACGGCTCTTTTCCCCGGATCTATTTATCATTGGCGGAGGCGTGAGCAAGAAGGCGGACAAGTTCCTGCCGCTGCTGACCACCAAGACGGAAGTCATCATCGTTCCCGCCCAGATGCACAACGAGGCCGGCATCATCGGTGCGGCCTACCTGGCAAGCCGGCACCTGGCCTCCGAGTGACCCCGACCGTCCCGGCCGCCGCCTCGTTTTCCCGCCTTGTCCGCCGCGGGGAGGGGGCCACCCGTCCCGGCATTGGTTCTGGCGAACCCTCCGTTCCGGCGTAGATTTTCCCCATGCACCGCAATCTGCTGGCCGATTCGACGTCGCCCTATCTGCTCCAACACAAGGACAATCCGGTCGCGTGGCGACCCTGGGGTGAGGAGGCGTTCGCGGAGGCCGGACGTCTCGGCAAGCCGGTCTTTCTGTCCATCGGCTACTCCACCTGCCACTGGTGCCACGTAATGGCGCACGAGTCGTTTGAGAACCCGGAAATTGCGGCGTTGATGAACGAGTCCTTCGTCAACATCAAGGTGGACCGGGAGGAACGTCCGGACGTCGACCGGCTGTACATGGCCTTCGTGCAGGCCACCACCGGACAGGGCGGCTGGCCCATGAGCGTGTGGCTCACGCCGGAGGGAAAACCGTTTTTTGGAGGCACCTATTTTCCGCCGGAGGACCGTTACGGGCGCATCGGATTTCCCGGACTGTGCCGTCAGATCGCGCGGTTGTGGGCCGAGGATCGCGCCCGCGTGGAGGCCGAGGGCACGCGCGTTCTGGCCGCCCTGGCCGAGGCGGTGACCGCAAACACCCCGACCACCTTCGCCGGGGACCGCGAACCCATTCGTCATGCGGTCGAGGCATTTCTCCGGGCCTTCGATCCCGTGGAGGGGGGATTTGGAAACGCTCCAAAATTTCCCCGCACGTCCGTCTACGATTTTCTCCAGCGCTGCGGCGGGGAACGCGGACGCGAGGCGGTCCTGTTCACCCTTCGCAAAATGGCGGCCGGCGGCTTGCGCGACCACCTCGGCGGCGGATTTCACCGCTATTCGGTCGACGAATTCTGGCATGTCCCGCATTTCGAAAAAATGCTCTACGATCAGGCCCAGCTCGCGGTCTCCTACCTCGAAGCCTGGCAGATCACCGGCGACGATTTTTACGCCGGGATCGTACGGCAGACCCTCGATTACGTCCTGCGTGACATGACCCATCCGGAAGGCGGATTCTTTTCCGCCGAGGACGCGGACAGCCTTCCGCACGCGGGGGCCGCCGAACACGCCGAGGGGGCCTTCTATGTCTGGACGCAGAGGGAAATCGTGGAGGAACTCGGTGCGGAGGCGGCGGAGATTTTCTGTCGTCATTACGGCGTGCGGGAAAACGGCAATGTTCCGCCGGGCAGCGATCCACACGGCGAATTTTTCCACAAAAACATCCTCATCGAGCGGGAGTCCGGGGAACATCCGTCCCTGGCGGAAAGCCGCGCGCGACTTTTCGCCCGGCGGTCGAAACGGCCGCGTCCTCACCTCGACGACAAGATCCTGACCGCGTGGAACGGACTGATGATTTCCGCGTTTGCCCGCGCCGGAGCCGCCCTGGCCGAACCGCGTTACCTCGACGCCGCCCGGCGGGCTGCGAAATTTTTGCAAAAGAACCTGACCGTGCAGGGCGATCTGCTGCGCAGCTGGCGGGAGGGACCCGGAACCATCCGGGGCTTTGCGGAGGATTATGCGTTTTTGATCCAGGCCCTCCTCGATCTCTTTGAGGCCGACCTCGACGACACCTGGCTGGAATGGGCGCTCGATCTGCAGCGCCGCCAGGACGGGCAATTCTGGGATGCGCCGGTCGGCAACTATTTCAGCAGTCCCCCGGACGACCCCCTGGTCGCCCTGCGCATGAAGGAGGATTACGATGGCGCCGAACCGTCGGCCAACTCCGTCTCCGCGCGCAATCTGCTTCGGTTGGCGCGGGTGTTGAATGACGGCCGTCTGGAGGACAAGGCACGTGGAATCATCGCCGCCGCCGCCGCGACGCTTGAACGCATTCCCACCGCGGTGCCCCAAATGCTCCTCGCCCTCGACCTCGCCCTGGCTCCGCCGGAACAGGCCGTGCTCGCAGGCGCGGCGGATGATCCCGCGGTCCGTCGGGCCCTGGGCCGGCTGCACGCGGAATTTGCCCCCCATCGTCTCATCCTGCGGGCGGGAGGCCTGGCGGCCCGCAGCCACCCCGAACTGGCGGAAATGAAACCGGTCAACGGTCGCCCGGCCCTGTATGTCTGCCGGAACTTTGCCTGTCAGGCGCCGGAGGTGCTGGAGTAGGCGGGGACCCGGACGGGGGCTTGAATCGCCCCCCCGCCTAGATGGTTAGCGGGAAAGTGGGACAGGTCGGAGGCTGTCCCTCCGTTTTCTTCTAGGCGATGCGTTCCATCAATTCCCGGGTCACCGCGTAGCGCAACGGCTGCCCTTCGACCCAGAGGAGAAATTCCTCAATCATGAGATCGGCCATGCGCAGGACCTCGGAGCCCATGGAACCCGCGATGTGCGGGGTCAGCACGACGTTGGGCAGCGAATAGATCGGCGAGCCCTCCTCCGGAGGCTCCGGCCAGGTGACATCGAGAACCGCCGTCAGATCCGGCCGGCTCCGCAGCACATCAATCATTTCGTCCTCCCGCACCAGGGCACCGCGGGAGGTGTTGATGAAGGTGGCGTTGGGTTTCATGCGGGCGAGCAGGGCTCCGGAGATGATGCCCTCGGTTTCCTTCAGCCACGGGGTGTGAACCGTCACAACGTCCCCCTTCGAAAACACCTCCTCGAGACTCTCCGCACGCATGACCCCATATTCCTGCAGGGTGTCGTCGCCCACAAAGGGATCGTAGGCCAGTTTGCGCAGCTGAAAATGCTGAAGGAGCTGGCAAACCTTGCGTCCGATCATTCCCAGGGACACGAGACCGACGGTCGCGCCGTAGGCTCCGGGAATGTCGAGGCGCTTCCAGCCTTCCGGGCCGGGGTGCTCGCGAAACTGGCGGTGGTGCTGCCAGCCCAGCTTGAGACCAAAAAGAATCTGCGAAAGGGTGAACTCCGCCACCGGAACGGCATTGGCTGCCCAGGCACTCACCACCGTCACATTGCGGTCAAAAAGCGGTTCGGCAAACGGCTTCACGGACCCGGCGGCGTAAAAAACCGCCCGCAGGTTGGGCAGCAGCCTCAATTGTTCCTCGGTAAGACGGGGCATGCCCCACGTGGAAAAAATCACCTGGGTGTCCTTCAACCATTCCGCGTGATCCGCCAGGGAGTCGGCGTTCACCACTTCCGGCAGCAGCTCGACCAGTTTCGACAGGCGCTCCCGCTGCCGGGTTCCCCACACCCATTTCAACGTCTCGGGGTCGTGGGAAAGAAAGACCCCTCTGATACGCGGAATTTGATTCATTGGCGGAACGATGATGAAAGGAACGTCCCGGTTCGTAAAGGACGGGGGTGTCTGAACGGAGAAAAATTTGCGACGTCTGTCCGCCGGCGCTAAATCAAAAGCCGACGTGTTCACCAATATCGCCGCCTACAAATTCGCGCCGCTCGCCGATCTCAAACCGCTGCGGGACAACCTGCTGGCCTTCTGCCGATCCCGTTCGCTGCGCGGCACCATTCTTCTCAGCACCGAGGGCATCAACCTGTTCGTGGCCGGACAGGCGGCCGCCATCGGGGAATTGCTGGCGGAGTTGCGCCGCATCAAGGGCCTCGGGGACCTGACCCCCAAATACAGCGAAAGCGCCGCCCAGCCGTTCACGCGCATGGTCGTGCGCATCAAAAAGGAGATCATCGCCTTCGGCGTGGAAGGAATCGATCCGGCGCGGCACACCTCGCCCAAGCTGCCCGCCCCAACTCTCAAGCAATGGCTCGACGAGGGACGGCCGGTGACCCTGCTCGACACCCGCAATGATTACGAAGTGCGGCTCGGAACGTTTCGCGGAGCGCGCACCCTCGGGATCCGTCATTTCCGGCAATTCCCCGAAGCGGTGCACACGCTTCCCGAGGAACTGAAGGAACAGCCCATCGTCATGTTCTGCACGGGCGGCATCCGCTGCGAAAAAGCCGGACCCTACATGGAACGCGCCGGCTTCCGCAGTGTCTTCCAGCTCGACGGCGGCATTCTGAAATATTTCGAGGAATGCGGCGGCGCACATTACGACGGGGAGTGTTTTGTTTTTGACCAGCGGGTGGGCGTGGATCCCGCGCTGCGCGAAACACCCACCGCCCAGTGCTTTGCCTGTCAGTCCCCGTTGGACGAGCGGGAACAGCGGGATCCGCGTTATGTGCCCGGTTCCTCGTGTCCGCATTGTTACGATCGCCACATCCGACGGTCCGCCGGGCTTCTCGCCAAACGCAACGCCGCCTTCCTGGCCCTGAACGATCCTCTGCCCGGCGCGGAGCCCTACGAAAACCGCCGGCCGTTGAAAGTTCCGGCCACCCATGACGGCCGGCCCCTCATCGACCTGCTCAGCGACGTGTTTGCCCATGTTCCCCGCGGAACGTGGGAATCCGCCTGCGGCGCGGGACGTTTTGTGGACGCGCTCGGCCGGCCGCTCACCGCCATGTCGGTCCTCAAGGCCGGCGAGCGTTGTTATCATGTCGAACCGCACACCGTCGAACCTCCGGTCGACGCCCGCGTGCGTGTCCTTCATGAGGACGAGGCCCTCATCGTCCTCGACAAGCCGGCCCCGCTGCCCATCCATCCCTGCGGGCGCTACAACCGGAACACGCTCCAGCATCTGCTCAATCTGGTTTATGCGCCCATGAAACCGCGGCCCGCGCACCGGCTCGACACCAACACCACCGGATTGGTCGTCTGCAGCCGCACGCGGAAATTTGCCCGCGAACTGCAGCCGCAATTCGAAAACGGCGAGGTCCGAAAAACCTACCTCGCCGAGGTGCTGGGCCGCCCGGCCGAGGACACCTTTGCCTCCGACGCGCCCATCGCCGGCAAGCCCGGGGAAATCGGGTCGCGAACCACCGATGAAACCCACGGACTGCCGGCCCGGACGGAATTCCGCGTGCTCGCGCGGCGTCCGAACACCACGCTGCTCGAAGTGCGTCCCCTCACCGGCCGGACGAATCAAATCCGCGTGCACCTCTGGCAACTTGGGCTTCCCATCTGCGGCGATCCCGCCTATCTTCCCGGCGGCCGGCTGGGCGGGGCGATGAGCCTCACTCCCGGCGATCCGCCCATGCATCTTCATGCCTGGCGGCTCGCGTTTCGCCATCCCCTTACCGGGGAAACGGTGACCTACGAAACCGAACCTCCCCCCTGGGCAGCTGAGAAATGATATTACACAAAGGCCAGCGGTGGATCAGTGAAACGGAACCCGAACTCGGCGTGGGGGTCGTCGTGGATGTCGCCCCCGGCCGCGTCTTCCTCCTCTTCCGCGCCACCGGTACCCTGCGCCAGTACGCCACCGGATCGGCCCCGATCAAACGCGTGGAATTCCGCGCCGGCGACACGATCCGGATTCATGACGGATCCTCCCTCGCCGTCGAACGCGTGGAAACCCGCGACGGCATTCTTGTTTATTGCGGGGAAGGACGCGAGGTGCCCGAAACCGAACTCTCCGACACGCTCAGTTTCTGCAAGCCGGAGGACCGGCTGTTCGCCGGCCAGGTGGACGGCAACGAAACCTTCGAGCTCCGCCTGGAGGCGCTGCGCCGCCGCCACCAGATTCGTCACACTCCGGTGCGCGGCCTGATCGGCGCCCGGATCGAACTCATCCCCCACCAGCTCTACATCGCGCACGAGGTCGCCGGACGCGTGCTGCCGCGCGTCCTCCTCGCCGATGAAGTCGGGCTCGGAAAAACCATCGAAGCCTGCCTCGTGGTGCACCGTCTGCACCGCAGCGGACGCGCCGGCCGCATTCTCATTCTGGTTCCCGAACCGCTCGTTCACCAGTGGTTCGTCGAACTCCTGCGCCGCTTCAATCTTCGCGCCAGCATCTTCGACGAGGAACGCTGCACCGCCATCGAAGCCGGGGACCCCGGGGCCAATCCGTTCCTCGATGACCAATTGATTCTTTGTCCGCTTTCACTGATCGCGGAAAACCCCGCCCGCGGCGACCAGGCCGTGGCGGCGGGATGGGATCTGATTGTCGTGGACGAGGCCCATCACCTCGCCTGGAGTCCCGAAGGGGCCAGTCCGGAATACACCATCGTGGAACGGCTTGCCGCCTCCGCGCCGGGTGTCATTCTGCTCACCGCCACGCCGGAACAACTCGGGGCCGAGGGGCATTTCGCCCGCCTGCGCCTTCTCGATCCCGATCGCTACAGCGATTTCGCCAGCTTCCGCAAGGGCCGCGACGAATATCAAAAGGCCGCGCGGGTGGCCGGCCGGTTGATGGACGGCAAATCCCTCACCGCCGCGGACACCAAGACGCTCGGCCAACTCTGCCAGGCGGACCCGGACCGGTTGAAAAATCACCTCGCCGCCCTGAAAGCCGGCGACGCCTCTGCGCGCGAGGCCCTGCTGGAGGAACTGCTCGACCAGCATGGTCCGGGCCGCGTGATGTTCCGCAACACCCGCGCCGCCATCAGCGGGTTCCCCAAACGCAGGGTTCATCTCATTCCGCTGGCCGCCGAACCCCGCCTCGCCTCGGAACGCCAGACCGACAACTCCTCCGGCGGGCGTTCGTATCAGCTCGCCGGCGATCCCCGCGTGGAATGGCTGGTCGGCTTCCTGCAAAAGCGGCGCTCCGCCAAGGTGCTGCTCATCTGCCGCACCCGCGAGAAGGTTCTGGCCCTCGACGAGGCCCTGCGGGATCGCGTGAAGATGAAGGTCGGCCTCTTTCACGAAGGTCTCACCCTCCTGCAGCGCGACCGCAATGCCGCCTGGTTTGCGGAGGAGGACGGCGCGCAAATCCTCCTCTGCTCGGAAATCGGCAGCGAAGGACGCAATTTCCAGTTTGCCCACCACCTCGTCCTCTTCGATCTGCCGGAGGATCCCGAACTGCTCGAACAGCGCATCGGCCGCCTCGACCGGATCGGCCAGACCGAAACCATCTCGATCCACGTGCCCCTCCCGGAAGGCAGTCCGCTTGAAGTGATGGCGCGTTGGTTCCACGAGGGACTCGACGCATTCGAAAAACCTCTCGAAGGCGGCCGGGAAATTCTTGCGCGGTTCGGGAAACGCCTTCAGGCCGTCCTCGACGGCGGTCCCGGCCTGGAGGATCTCATCCGGGAAACCCGCGAGGCCCATGCCAAAATCGTCAAGGACCTCGCTCAGGGTGAAGACCGCTTGCTGCAGATGAATTCCTGCCGGCCCGAACCGGCCCGACACATCGTCAAGCAGATCGCCGCCTTCGATGCCGACACCTCGCTCGACGATTTCCTTCTCCGCATGTTCGACCATTTCGGCGTGCACGTGGAGGAACTTTCCGCGCGCACGTATCTGGCCGTTCCCGCCGAACTCACCACGGATGCCTTTCCCGAACTGCCGCCGGAGGGACTCACCCTCACCGCGGATCGCCACAAGGCGCTGAGCCGGGAGGAAATCGGATTCCTCACCTGGGATCATCCGCTGGTCATGAGCACGATTGACCTGCTCCTCGGCAGCGAACAGGGCAACTGTGCCTTTGGCATCCTCCGCGGGGGCAAGGACCAGAACATCTATCTCGAAGCCGTCTACGTGCTGGAGCCGGTCGCTCCGCCCGCGCTGCACGCCGACCGTTTCCTCCCGCCGACTCCGCTGCGGGTGGTCGTCGATCCCAAGGGAACGGACGTTTCAACGGAGATCGAACCCCAGGCGCTCCAACCCGGTCCGGTGTTCCAGCTCCTCGACAACGTCCGGATCAAAAACAAACTCCTCCCGGCCATGCTCGAAAAGACCCGCGAGCATGCCACGGAACGCGCCACGGCCGTCGCCCAGACCGCCGCCTCAAAAATGCAATCCCTGCTCGGCGCCGAAATCTCCCGGCTCCGCAATCTCCGCAAGGTGAACGATCACGTGCGGGAGGCCGAAATCACCCTGCTCGAAGAACAAATGCGCGACCTGACCGCCCGGATCAAGGACGCCCCCCTGCGCCTCGACGCCATCCGGTTGATCTGGCAGACGCCGGAGTAGTCCCGGTCGGTGGGGCTCAAATGGGAGACGAACAACCCGGACGTTGGCCACTGCCAAGATTCTCCCCATTGCTTCGAAACTCCCGCCGTTCGGCCTCAAGTGCGGTCGGTGAGGTTCCCCGCCCCTGGGCGCTTGGAACCAGTTTCAAGGTCTTCCAGGCCCGAAGGAGGCCACCTCCCGCGGGCCTTCAGGTTCTCCCGGAGTTGGACAACTTCATTCCACCCCCGACAGCACGCATTTGCGGGCGGACAAAATTTGTCCTAGGGTTCGATATGTGCAACGCGATCATTCAAGAAAGCGTCACGATCAAACCCGGCCAAAAGGCAAAGGTTCTCCTGAAGGGACCGGGGGGATATTTCGAGATCGAATATACCGGGGCCGTCTTGGCCGGCTGTGCGACCGAGGAGAAATTGAACTGGTGGAAGACGAAGGGTGAGGAAGTGCTCATCCCGGCGATGGGCTACGGGGAAAAGAACAAGTTCAACGGCAATCAGGCGTTCGGCCACCTCCCGGAAGGCTCGATGATCCGGGGAATTCTCCTGCCTCCGGAACCCGGCAGGGATTATCGGATCCTTAAAATTGTGACCCGGAATGGAGGGGAAGACGCATTGGAACGGTGGGGAAATGACCGCGTTCCCGTCGTGGTGCCGCCCGATCACGCCACCCGCAGGCGTTTTCAGCACCAATGAGGTGCCAATAAAAATCGCCGTCGGGCGCATTCCAGGGACCTCCCCGTTTCCCCTCGCAGTATTCGCTCAACCCGCCACGCAGTTGGGTGGCAGCGCGTACGGGACTCGAACCCGTGCACCGGCCTTGAGAGGGCCGTGTCCTAACCTCTAGACGAACGCGCCTTTGAGAGGGCTGAATCTATGCCGGCCTTTCCCGACTGACAAGCGGCAATTGCAGTTTCCGGGAGAACCAGCGTAAGTTGGGGGTAGATGACGGTTTACATCAAACCCTGGTGTCCCTGGTGCATCGAGGCGGTCAACTGGCTCCGGCGTCACAACTACCGCTTCAAGACCGTGGATGTCCTGACCGACCCCGCGGCCTACCGCCGGATGCGGGAGATTTCCGGGCAATCGCTGACCCCCACGCTGGAAACCTCCGACGGCAAGGTGCTGGCGGATTTTGACGTGGGACAACTTGAGAAGTTCCTGCGGGAACATAACATCACACCCTGAATGATTTCGAACCTGCTCCTGGTCCTGGGCGTGGCCGTGCTGACCGCCGCCCTGCGCACGGTGCACCATCCGTTGTTCCATCGCCTGAGCATCCTCGGGGTGGCGGGCACGTCCTTCCTGGCGGGATGGCTGCTGGGCGGGAGCGTCTGGCTGGGCGTGATTCTTGCGTTGAGCTGGCTGTTTTTGCCCTGGCTGGAAATCCTGACCCGGGTGCGCCGGATGCGGCTGCCCATCAACCGTCGTCTGGAACCCCGCACGCCCCCCGGACGAAACACCTTTCCCGGATTCGCCGAGGTCACCGAGGCCATCGAGGAATGCGGGTTTGAGCATGTCGACGACATCGGCTGGGAATATGAGGACAACCGGCATTTCTACCGGATTTCGGCCGATGCCACCCGGCGTCTCCAGGCGGCCATCTGCCTGGTGGAACAGCGGGAAATTGCGTTTTATTATCTCACCGTCACCTCGCGAACCTCCGACGGCCGCATCTTCGTGACCTGGAACTATCCGTTTTCCTACGGCCTGAAAATCCAACCGCGGGTGAAAATGAACCGGGTCCCGGGCCAGTTGTCCTTCCGCGAAATGGTGGAGGCCCACGGGGAGTTTTTGCAGGCCGAGGGGGTCCGGACCGAAGACTGTGTGAACCAGACCCCCGAGGAAACCGTCGAGGCCATGCAGCAGGAAATGCGGATGCAGATTGTCCACAACATCGACGCGGGCCTGCTCAGACGGGACGGCGAACATTTCATCCGCTACACCGCCCGCGGCCTGTTTTTCCTCTGGATCCAATTTCTCCGCGACCTCGTCCGCAGCTTATGAACCTTGCCAAGTCCATCGACCACACCCTGTTGAAACCCGAGGCGCGCGCCGCCGACATCGAAAAACTCTGCCGGGAGGCCGTCGAGCACGACTTTTTCAGCGTCTGCGTCAACAGCTCCTGGGTGCCGCTGGCCGCCTCGCTGGTGCGCGGAACGGGGGTGGCCGTGGCGGCGGTGACCGGATTTCCGCTCGGCGCGATGCACACGCTGGCCAAGGCCTTCGAGACCGAACGCGCCGTGGCCGACGGGGCAACGGAAATCGACACGGTGCTTCACGTCGGACGGCTCAAGCAGGGCGATGACGCCTATGTGCTGGCGGATCTTCAGGCCGTGGTGGCCGCGGCCGGCGGCCGGGCCGTGAAGGTGATTTTCGAAACCTGTCTGCTCACCGACGCGGAAAAGCAACGCGCCTGCCGGATCTCGGTCGATGCCGGTGCCGCCTTTGTGAAAACCTCCACCGGGTTCAGCTCCGGCGGGGCCACGCTTGAGGATGTGCGCCTCATGAAACAGGCGGTGGACGGCCGGTGCGCGGTGAAGGCCTCGGGCGGCATTCGCGACCGCGCCACCGCGCTGGCCATGCTGGAAGCCGGCGCCACCCGGCTCGGCACGTCCTCCGGAGTCGCGATTCTGGCCGGGGAGACGGCGCAGGGCGGTTATTGAGCCGGAGTGGGAGGAACGCCCCGCCGTTATTCGGCGGGGGTGACCGTGACGGTACCCTGCATCCGGCGGGCGGGTTTGGACGACGTGAAGGGCCAGTAGGAAATCTGTCCCAGACGTTTCGGCGGAGCCGTCTGCGGCAGCCCCTGTTCCTCCCTCGCGTAATAACCCACCGAAGCGGCCACTTCCCGGCTGGTGCGCGCGGCATCAAAGGTCACACCGGACCGGACACCTTCCAGCAGGTTGGCGGCGGAACCGAGGGCGGTGACACCGCTGACAAAATACGCCGCCGTGCCGATGGCTCCGGGGGACGCATTGGAACCGCCGGTGGTTTCGATGAGCAGGAACGGCTTCGGTTTGCGCCCGGACAAATCATACACCAGAACCGTGGTGTCCATCTTGGTTCCGCCCACCCCGAACCCCACCAGGGCCCGCAGCAGACGGCTGCCTTGGTTGATCCGTTCGAAGCGGCCTTCGATCAGCCAGTAATTTCCCCGCGGCAGCGGGGCGGTGGCGGCGACGGGTTCCGCCGGCGCGATGTACTTGGGCAGACGCTTGACCAGATTGCGGGTGAATCTTTCCTGCAGGTCGTATTTGAAGCGCTCCAGCCGCTCGCCGCTGCGGTCCACGCGGAGGGAGGGTTCGTGAAAGGTGAAGGGACGCACGAGGATTTTCTCCGGGGCGGTTTTGGGACCATTGCCGTTCAGGCGCTCCAATTTGCGCACGCTCACGGAGGCGCAGGAACACAACGTCACACAACCTAACAACAACAGAGACAAACGGATCGGCATCGATTTCCCCCTTTGTTCCCGCAGCGCCGCATTCGTGTCCATGAAAAAAAAGGGGCTCCACCCGGCTCCCGGGTCAATCGGTGGCGTTCGGCCGTCATTCTTTGATCATTGCGATTCTCTTTTCCCCCGCGGACCCCGTATTCTGGAGTCATGTTTACCGGTCTGGTTGAAGAAGTCGGCGAATGCCTCTGGTTGAGGCAGACGTCCAAATCCGTCCAGCTCACGCTTTCCGCCAAACGGATCAGCCGCGATGTCCACACGGGCGACAGCATCGCGGTCAACGGCTGCTGCCTCACGGTCACCGCCCACAAAAAGGATCAGCTCACGTTCGACCTCCTCGAGGAGACGATGCGGGTGACCAATCTCGACAAACTCCGGCCCGGCTCCCTGGTCAATCTCGAGCGCGCCTTGGCCGCGGACGGCCGGCTCGGGGGGCATTTTGTGCAGGGCCACGTGGACTGCACCTCGGGGCTGCTCACGTCGACCGAACGGGGCGCCGACATCAAACTCGAATTTGCGCTCCCCTCCCGGTTCGCCCGGTATGTCACCTACAAGGGATCCATCGCCGTCAACGGCACGAGTCTCACCGTGGCGGAGGTTTCCGACAGCTCGTTTTCGGTGTGGGTGATTCCGCACACCCGGCGCCACACCAACCTCGGCGAGTTGCGCGCCGGCGACACGGTCAACCTCGAATTCGACATCCTCGCCAAATACGCCGAACGGATCCTGGCGGGGCGGCGGGAATGAGAGGCGCGGGACCCGTCAGCAACCGCTACTCCACAATCGCGATCTGCTCCGGAGAGGTCAGCTTGATCTGCGGGGTCTCGCCGCGGTAGAGCGTGAGCACGCCGGACACGCGGACCTTTTTCTCGCGATACTTGTCGAAACCGTCCGGAAAGGCCTGGTAATGGTCCCGGAAAATCACGGCCACAAATCCCTGTTTGCGCGGCATTCCCACATTGATGAAGGTGATCCCGCCATCCTGGGTCGTTCCGATTTCCGTGACCCGCCCCTCCACGGCCACATTCGTGCCGGCCTTGGCGCGAAGGGCCGTGAGATCCGTGGCATCGATGACGGATTCATCCGCCCGGACCGCCGTCATTCCCATCGCCAGGACCGTCAACAATGCCATTAACATTTTCATGCTCATCCTATTACCATCATCCCGGCTCCGGGGGGAAAATTTTTCTTCATGCGGCGACGGCGGTTCGTGGTAAAGGTTCACCCTTGCCATGCACGCGAAGTTGAAAGTGCGTCCTGCGGAGGGCGAGCCCTTTGAAGTCGAAGTCGGAAACACGGCCACCATCGGTCGCAGCCGGGACAACACGGTTTCGCTGCACTTCGGTCAGCATGTTTCCCGGCAACACGCCATCATCCGCTGCCACAACGCCTTTCAGTATCAGATCATGGACCTCGGCAGCCGCAACGGGACATTCGTGAATGGCCGCCGGGTCATCACCCCCACCCTGTTGACCCACGGGTCGGTCATCCGGATCACCAACAACGAAATCATTTTCGAGCAGTACGAAAAGCCGACGGCTGACCCGACGTATGATGTCACCCTGGCGGCCGGCACCGACGCGACGCAGGATCTGAATGCGGTTGTGGCCGTGATGGTCTGCGATCTGCGGGGATTTTCCACCCTGTCCGAACTGCTCCCCGAGGAGCAACTCGCCCGGCATTTGGGGGAATGGTTCCGTGATGCGGGCAACATCGTGCACGAGACGGGCGGCACCATCGACAAGTTTATCGGGGATGCCATCCTCGCCTACTGGACGCGCGAGGACAGCCAACCCGGACTCGAAACGGAAAACGCCCTCAAGAGCTCGCTGAAGCTGCTGGAGACTTCGAGCCGGCGGACCTGGCCGTTGCCCGACCGTCCGTTTACCATTGCCGTGGCCTTGCACCACGGCGTGGTCACCTGCGGCAACATCGGCCTCATCGCGCAACGTGACGCCACCATCATCGGCGACACCGTCAACACCGTCTTCCGCATCGAGGGCGTGATGAAGAAGCTCAATCAGCGGCTGACCGCCTCACACGATTTCCTGCAAAGCCTGCCCAAGGCGCCGGAGGTCACGCTGTCCGACCTCGGCGAACATCAGTTGAAGGGGAAAAACCAGGCCGTGCGTCTGTTCGGGCTGGCTTGAGGCCTGCTCGGAAAGGTCGGGGCCGATCTGCACCCCCCGGCTTCGGCATTGCCCTGCCAACAGGACGGCCCGGCGGAGCGCCACAGACGGTGCCCCCCGCCGACTCGAAGGTCCGGGCGGTGTCGGGACGGCCCGTTGGGTCCGCCGCCCTTCCGGTAAAGCGGACCGGCGACAACGTCCGGAATGCGTTCTAGAAATTCCACATCCGGCCCTCGCGGGCGTCGGAAAACACCTTTGGGCTCAGCATGTAGGACAGCGGGGGATCCGGCAGGGCGGAGTCGTCCAGCACAGGCAGGCTCCGGCCGATGGTGTCATCCCACGGCTGAGTTCGGGCAATGTGGATCGGTGTGCCGATACGCACCAGGGCGAAAATCTTTTTGGCGGCCTTGAGGGGGATGCGCACGCATCCATGGGTAGACGGATACGGTTTGATGAATCCCCAGTGGAGACCGTAGGCCGGCTTGAACTCCATCCAGAAGGTCATGGGATATCCGGCTCCCGGGCTGCTCACGCGGCGGCGGGTTTCCTGTTTCGAATAGATCGTGTAAGTGCCGTGCGGGGTCGGGCTGGACGGGGCGCCGACCGTGACCGGCGTGGCCAGCAGAACCCGGTCCCCCTCGACCACGTAAAGACGCTGCGCCCCCGTGCTCAACCTGAGTTGCACCGCGGAGGGGTTCTTCGGCGCGGTCACCGGGGGATCGAAAGTGAAGGACGTACGCCGCCCGGAGACCTGGGTGGTTTCGCAGGCGGAAAACGTCAGCGCCACCGCCGCCAGGGTTCCCAGAGCCCCAAGCCGCCGGAGATGGACCCGAAAACGGAATTTTTCAGGAGTCCTGGAAATGCGGTTTTCGGGATGAATGCAATTCATGCGCGAGAAATTGGGGAAAGAGCCCGGCGAGTGCAAGCGGGATTCGAGATTTCCGCGGCGGAAGGATTTTCCGCCGTTCGGCGCCGGAGTCATCGCGGCGCCTATCCCTCGCGTTCCCGCACCTGGTATCCACTCACAAAGGAGCGACGAAACTCGGCGAAGCGCCCTTCAAGGATCGCCTGACGGGCGGTGCGGAGAAGGTTCAGGTAAAAATGAAGGTTGTGGAGGGTGACGAGGCGCAGTCCGAGAATTTCCTCCGCCTTGATGAGATGACGGAGGTAGGCGCGCGAAAAATTCCGGCAGGCGTAACAGGCGCATCCCTCCTCGATGGGATTGGGATCCTCGGCAAACTGCGCATTCTTGAGGGCGATGGTGCCGCGAGCGGTGAAGGCGGTGCCATTGCGGGCCAGCCGCGTCGGCAGAACACAGTCAAACATGTCCACCCCGCGCGCCACCATTTCGATCATCTGCGGCGGCGTGCCCAGCCCCATGGCATACCGGGCCTGTCCGGCGGGCAGGTGCGGTTCCGCATCCTCAATGGCCTTCATCATCTCCGGCTCCGGCTCGCCGACGCTGACGCCGCCGATGGCGTATCCGTCAAAGCCGATGTCCACAAGCGCCCGGGCACTGGAAGCACGCAGATCCGCATAGGACGAACCCTGCACGATGCCGAAGACCAGCGGCGGATTGGCCCCGTTTTGCGCCGTCCACCAATCCTTGCACCGCCGCGCCCAGCGCAGCGTCAGCTCCAGGCTCCGCGCCGCGGCGTCATATTCACAGGGATACGGGGGACATTCATCGAAGGCCATGACCACGTCGGAACCCAGGTCGCGCTGGATTTCCATGGAACGCTCCGGACCGATGAAGGTCGGCGTGCCGTCGAGGTGATTCTGAAAATACACGCCCTCCTCGGTGATCTTGCGCAGCTTTGCGAGCGAAAACACCTGGAAACCGCCGCTGTCCGTCAGGATGGCCCGATCCCAGGCGGCAAACCGGTGCAATCCGCCCTGGCGGGCGATGAGTTTTTCGCCCGGACGGACATGCAGATGATAGGTGTTGCCCAGAATGATCTGCGCCCCGAGTTCGCGCAATTCCGCCGGACACACCCCCTTCACCGTCCCCTGCGTCCCCACGGGCATGAAAATCGGCGTCTCCACCGGTCCGCGACGGGTGTGCAATACGCCGGCCCGCGCCTTGGAGGACGGATCGGTGGCGAGAAGAGTGAAGGAAGAGTTGGTCATTGGTCCGTGGTCCTCAGTCCTTGGTCATGGGAAGGCCGGTTGTCCCGAAAAATCCATGGGCCAAGGACCATGAACTAAACACTCCACACCGTTTCTCCGGCGACGATGGTGCGCACGGCGCGGCCCTTGAGGTTCCAGCCGTGGAAGGGGGTGTTTTTCGAGAGGGACGCCGACTGTTCCTTGTCGAAGGTCCATTCGCGGTCCGGATCGATGAGGGTGATGTCGGCGGGGGCGCCCATGGAAAGCGTACCGCGGTCGAGCGAGAGGAGCTTCGCGGGATTGACCGTGTACATTTCGATGATCCGGTTGAGCGAAAGCGCCTTTTTCCTGTGGACGAGAATGTCGATGAAGAGGCCGAGTTCCGTTTCGAGTCCGGTGATGCCGAACGGGGCCTGGTCGAGTTCGACCTCCTTTTCGTAGAAGGCGTGCGGGGCGTGGTCGCTGCAGAGAATGTCGAGTGTGCCGTCCGCCAGTCCCTCGATGATGGCTTCGATGTCGCGCTGGGTGCGCAGCGGCGGGTTCATCTTGTAGTTGCTGTCGAACGCCTGGAGGGTGTCGTCGGTGAGCGCAATGTGGTGCGGGCACACCTCGCCGGAAATCTTCACGCCCCGGGCGCGGGCCTCGCGGATCAGCCGGACGCTGCCGCCGGAGCTGATGTGCTGGCAGTGGATCGGCGAATCGCAGAGTTCGGCGAGCAGGATGTTGCGGGCCACAATCAATTCCTCGCCGATGCGGGGCCAGCCGGGCAGGCCGAGGCGCAGACTCCATTCGCCCTCGTTCATGATGCCGCCGCCGACCAGCGAGTAGTCCTGGCAGTGGTCAAGGACCGTCAGGTTGAACATGCGGGCGTATTCCACCGCGCGCCGCATCACCTCGTGATTCTGCACGCAATGACCGTCATCGGTGAGCGCCACGATGCCGGCGTTGACCATCGAGCCGTAGGGGGCCAGTTCCTCACCCTTGAGCCCCTTGGTGATGGCGCCGCTCACAAACACATTCACGCAGGCGCTGGCTTCCGCCTTTTCGCGGATCAGCGTGATGGTGCCGGCGTTGTCGATGGCGGGCGAGGTGTTCGGCATGCAGACCACGCTGGTGAATCCGCCGGCCGCGGCCGCGCGGGCGCCGCTGGCGATGGTTTCCTTGTGGGTCTGGCCGGGCTCGCGGAAATGCACATGGATGTCGATGAGCCCGGGGGCCACCACGAGCCCGGTGGCGTCAATCGTTTCGACCTCCGCCGGATCGCCGGCGGGTTTGTCCGCGATTTTCCCGTCCACGACAAACAGGTCGGCGACCTCGTCGCGGCCGTTGGCGGGGTCGATGATGCGGCCGTTGGTGATGCGAAGGGTTTTCATGAGGGCAGGCCGGCGCCGCCGGCGCAGAGGTAAAGCACGGCCATGCGGACCGCGAGGCCGTTGGTGACCTGTTCGAGAATGACGCTCCGGGAGCCGTCCGCCACGTCGCTGTCGATTTCGACGCCGCGGTTGATGGGTCCGGGGTGCATGATGAGACAATCGGGTTTGAGCCGGGCGGCCCGCGCCTTGGTGAGGCCGAAGAGCGAGATGTATTCGCCGAGCCCGGGGAAATATTCCTTGCGCTGACGTTCGTGCTGGATGCGCAGGAGGTTGATCACGTCGGCGCTTTCGAGCACATCGTCAAGGCGGTGGGCGACCTTCACGCCCAGCTTTTCAAAGTCCCGCGGCACCAGCGTGGTGGGTCCGACCAAAGTGACATTGGCCCCGAGTTTGCGCAGGGCGTGGATGTTTGACCGGGCCACGCGGCTGAAGAGAATGTCGCCGACGATGAGCACGTTCAGCCCCTCCACCGAACCGCGTTTTTCCTGCATGGTGAACACGTCGAGCAACCCCTGGGTGGGATGTTCGTGCGCGCCGTCACCGGCGTTGATGACGCTGGCATCCAGCCGCTCGGCGAGAAACTTCGAGGCGCCCGCCGAACTGTGGCGCAGGACGATGATGTCGGCGCGGAGGGCCTGGAGGTTGAGGGCGGTGTCCTTGAGGCTCTCCCCCTTCTGCAGGCTCGAGGCGCTGGCGGAGATGTTGACCACGTCGGCGCTGAGCCGCATGGCCGCGAGCTCGAAGGACGTCCGGGTACGCGTGCTCGGCTCGACAAAAAAATTGACCAGCGTGCGTCCGCGCAGCGCGGGCACCTTTTTCAGGCTGCGCTCGCCCACGCCCTTGAAGGCGGTGGCGGTGTTGAGCACGAGGCGGATTTCCTCCGCAGTGAGATCCTCGAGGGCGAGCAGATCCTTGTGTGTCCAGTTGCTCATGCGCTTTTCACCGGTTTGACCACGCTCACGCTGTCGGGCACGCCGTCGAGGTTTTCGAAGCGGACGCGGATCTTTTCCTCGCGCGAAGTCGGCAGGTTTTTGCCGACATAATCGGCGCGGATGGGCAACTCCCGGTGTCCGCGATCCACAAGGACCGCATATTGGATTTGCGCGGGACGGCCAAAATCGGAAAGCGCATCCATGGCGGCCCGGCAGCTCCGGCCGGTGAAGAGCACGTCGTCCACAATCACCACCGTGCGGCCGTCCAGGTCCACGGGCAGCTCGGTCGGGACAATCTCGGTCACCCGTCCGCGGGTGGACAGATCATCGCGGTGCATGGCCACATCGACAATGCCAAAGGCGGGGGCCACGCCCTCGATCTGGGCGATGTGTTCGCTGATGCGACGGGCGACTTCCACGCCGCGGGTGGGAATTCCCGCCACCACAAGACGGGAAATGTTGTCATTTCGCTCCACGATCTCGTGGGCGATGCGTCTGATGGCCTTGCGGATCGCCTCCGCATCCATCGCCAGGTGCGTTTCAGTTTTCATGGTCCTTCGCAACCTCCCGGGGTTGCGTTAAAGGGAAGTGGGTCAAAGCGTCAGGCGGTGGCCTTCGACTGTCGCTGGCGCTCGTTTCGCCAGCCTGACCGGTATTTTACGATCCAATCCAGAAGGGCCCGTTCAAAACCGATGTCGTGACCGGCCTTTTCGCTTTCGATCCACTTGTGACGCAATATTTCCTCACGTTCCGCCAGAAACTCCTTATAAAGAACGGAATTTTTGACGAGATCGATGCCTTCTCCTCGCTGGGGATTCATTTCAGAGGCCGAATAAGAAAAAATCTGACCGGACTGTCAAACCGATTTTGCGAAGATTCTCCGCAACAAGTTGCTTGAAAGTAAGTTACTATATTTAATCAACTTAAGGATTTTCGACGTTCCGCCACCCATTTTATTTCTCAAGTCCGGCCCGAAGGGTCTTGGCGATGCGGACAAATTCTTGGGCAACTGTTCCCTCGGGATCCGCCGAGACGATCGGCCGTCCGATGTCGCCCCCTTCGCGCAGGGCGATGTCGATGGGGATCTGACCCAGAAGGGGGACGCGCAGGCGGGCGGCCTCCCGTTCCCCGCCACCCGATCCGAAGATGTCGTACCGTTTGCCGTCACTCGGACACAGGAAATAGCTCATGTTCTCCACGATGCCGCACACCGGCACGTTGGTTTTCTGGAACATGCCCACCGCCTTGCGGGCGTCGATGAGGGCCACTTCCTGCGGGGTGGTGACGATCACCGCCCCGCTGAGCGCGATGGTCTGGACGATGGTCAACTGGATATCCCCCGTGCCCGGCGGCAGGTCGAGGATGAGGTAATCCAGCGGTTCCCAGGCCACCTGGCGGAGAAACTGCTGGGTGTAGCGCGTGGCCATGGGGCCGCGCAGGACGGCAGGGGATCCATCCTCAAGCAGAAAACCCATCGACATGAGTTTGAGGCCCTCGCGTTCGATGGGCAGGATGCGGTCGTTTTCATCCGCGAGGGGGCGTTCGTTGACCCCAAACATCACCCCGATGCTGGGTCCGTACAGATCGCAATCGCACAATCCCGCCCGCACCCCCGTGCGGGCGAGGGCGAGGGCCAGATTCACCGCGACGCTGGATTTTCCGACGCCGCCTTTTCCGCTGGCCACGGCCAGGATGTGCCGAACCCCCTCGATGCCGGCCGGTCCGGGCAATCCCGCCGCCTGGGCCGGGGATTGGATGTCGATTTTGACCTCCACCGAACCGACTCCCGGGACCGCCTGAAGGACGGCCCGGGCTTCCTCGCGAATCTGGGACGCCACCTTGGGTTCGGAGGTGGTCAGGGCCATCTGCACGGTGACGTCGGCACCGGCGATGGCGATGTCCTTGACGAGACCAAAGGAAACGATGTCCCGGGAAAACCCCGGATATTTCACGCGGCGCAGGGCGTCGCGCAGGGACTGTTCGTCGAAATCAGGCATGATGCGTGCAAGTAGCGCACCGCGGCGGCGGGGACAAGTGCGCTCAGAAGGATTTTCGCAAATGGCTCGGCAGGATTCCGAGCTGCTCGCGGTATTTGGCGACCGTCCGGCGGGCGATCGGCACGCCCTGTTCGGTCAGGCGGGAGACAATTTCCTGGTCGCTCATGGGATGGCGCGGATCCTCGTGGCGGATGAGCTCCGCAATGGCCTGGCGCACGCTTTCGTTGCTCACGGACTGCCCCTCCGCGGTGGTGTAGCCCGAGGTGAAGAAATATTTCAGTTCATACAGTCCGCGCGGCGTCTGCATGTATTTGCCGGACACGGCCCGGCTGACCGTCGTCTCATGCACACCCACCGCCTGCGCGACCTGACTCATGGTCATGGGACGCAGATTGGCGGGCCCGATGTCGAAAAACTCGCGCTGCCGCTGCACGATTTCCCTGGCGATGTTCAGCAGCGTGTGCTGGCGCTGCTGGATGCACTTGATGAAAAACCGTCCGCCCCGGATTTTTTCCCGCAGGTAGTCGCGCACCTCGCGGCTCGAGCCGGGCTGCGAAAGCATGTCCTTGTAATCGTCCCCGATGCGCAGCGACGGAATTTCGTCGTTGTTCAGCGAAACCACATAACTGTCGCCGTCCTTTTCCACAATCACATCGGGAATGACCGTCTGGTCCTCGTCCGCGGAAAACTGCCGTCCCGGACGGGGATTGAGCTGGGCAATGACCTCGGCCGCACGCTGCACCTCGGCCGGCGTCACATGCAGGGCCCGGGCAATTTCCGGAATCTTCCGCCGTCCCAACTCGTCCAGATGGTGCGCCACGATGCGGCTCTCCAACCCATATCCCCGGCCGTTGCGCCGGAGCTGGAGCAGCAGGCACTCGGACAGATTGCGCGCCCCGACCCCGGCCGGTTCCAGGGCCTGCACCGCCGTCACCATGCGGGCGATCTCGTCCACCGTGCAGCCGGCCTGCGCCGCCATCTCCTCGTCCGTCGCGCACAAATACCCCCGCTCGTCGATGTTGCCGACCACCACCATCGCAATGCCCCGCTCGCGATCCGACAGCGACGGGACGCCGAGCTGTTCCAGCAAATGGTCCGCCAGACTGGGCGAACGCGTCTGGGAATCGAAGAAATGCTGCCGGCGCTCCTGCGCCTCCGTCGTCCAGGGTTCGGCAATGGCCCGCTGGGCAAAATATTCGTTCCATTCCTCGGCCAGATCCGAGTCGGACCGGTCCCCCTCCGCCGCCTCCGGCGGAGTCTCGCGCGGCTCCTCCTCCAGAACCGGATTGGCCTCGAGTTCGGCCGCCACAAGCTGACGCAACTCCATCAGCGGAGCCTGCAGGATGTTGAGACTCTGCTGCATCTGCGGCGACAGCGTCTGCTGCAGCGCGAGTCCTTGATATTGCTCCATCCCGACCATCCGCCTGCAAATTCAGGCACTCAACTTGCTTCGGCAAGCAATTTTCACGCCAGAATGGAAGTTTGCGGACACCAACCGCGCCCCGCCGGCCCTTTTTTCGCAAACACTTGGCGAGCACCCACCAATCCGTCTAGGCTCCGCCGATGCCTCGACCCGTTGTCAAAATCGGCCGTCACACCCTTGGCGGCAGGAACCTCCTTTTCATTCTTGGTCCTTGCGTCATCGAATCGCCCACCTTCACCCGGCGCATGGCCAAAAAACTGCACGCCATCTGCTCGGACGCCGGGGTTCCGTTCATCTTCAAGGCTTCGTATGACAAGGCCAACCGGACCTCGGGCGCATCCTTCCGCGGGGTCGGCGTGAAGGACGGGTGCGCGCTCCTGGCGGAGATCGGCGGGGAGTGGGGCGTGCCGGTCACCACCGACGTCCATTCCCCGGAGGAGGTGGAAATTGCCCGGGAGTACATCGACCTGCTGCAAATCCCCGCCTTTCTCTGCCGCCAGACCGACCTTGTGGTCGCCGCCGGACGCAGCGGGCGGACCGTGAATGTGAAAAAAGGCCAGTTTCTGGCGCCGTGGGACGTGGCCAACATCGGGAAAAAGCTGGAGGCCACCGGCTGCCGGTCCTTTTTCTTCACCGAACGCGGCACCTCCTTCGGCTACAATAACCTTGTCGCCGACATGCGCTCCATTTACTGGATGCAGGAATTGAAATATCAGGTAGTTTTCGACGCAACGCATTCCGTACAACGCCCTGGTGGAGCGGGTGACCGAACTGGCGGGGACGGCGCGCTGGCTCCCGTGCTGGCTCGCGCGGCGGTGGCCGCCGGCTGCGACGGAGTGTTCATCGAAACCCATGAAAATCCAGCCAAAGCCCTTTCCGATGGTCCCAATCAGATTCCGCTCCGCGCGCTGCCCAGGCTTCTCGCCCAGTTGGTTCGCCTCCGCCGGGAGGTGCTGGCTTAGCCTGGCGCTGTGCGCCCTGGTGTCCGCGGCCTCGCTAAGGGCCCAGACTCCGGACGCCCCGGCCGGGGGGAAAAAGGCCGAAGCCGAGGAATCCGATGACACGGCCAACATGACGGCCATGATGATTCCCGGGCAGGACGTGAAGGGCATGCGCTACGCCCACCGCAACGAAAACGACGAGGTCGTCATGGAGTTCGAGTCCGAGGTGGCCCGCAAGCTCGACGATGAAAACATCGAGATGGAAAACCTCAAGATCGTCGCCTTTGACGAGGAGGGAAAGCGGGCCGACATTCTCCTGCCGCGGTCGGTTTTTAACGTGACCACCCGCATCCTGACCGGCAAGGATCAGGTTGTGATCAAGCGCGACGATGTGGAAATCATCGGCGAAACCGGGGAATTCAACACCAAAACCCGCTTCGCCAAACTGCTCGGCAACGTCAAGATGATCATCCTGAACACGGAAAATCTCGACAAGAAGAACACGGAAAAAACCGATCAATGACCAGACAGCTTTCCTTTGCGTTCCTTTTCACCGTCCTGCTCGCCGCCGGCCCGCGCCCGCTTTCGGCGCAGGAGCTCAAGCCCTCGATGAATCCCGACAAGGGGGCGGAGAAAAACCCCTTCGGCCTCGGGATGGGTGAACGTCCCAAGGGAGCCAAGACGGAAATCACCGCAAAAAAGCAGGCCACCTTCGACAACACGACCAGCATCGCCGAATTTGAGGGCAATGTGGTGGTGAAAGACGTCCAGTTCACCCTCTTCTGTGACCGCCTCAAGGTGACCCTCTCCAAAGACCGCAAGGGTCTGCAGCTGGTCGAGGCCTTCGGCGACGGCCGCGACAAGGTCATCATCGTCCAGGAAAACACCGATTCCTCGGGCAAGGCCTCCAAGGCCATCGGACGCGCCACCCGGGCCGCCTACGACCCCGAGACGGGCATCATCACCCTGTTCGGCTGGCCCTCCGTGCAGCACGACATCAATCTCCAGCAGGCCACCGAGGAGGGAACCGTCATGTACCTCAACCGTGCCGGCCGCATGGAAACCAAGGGCGGCAGCAAGACGGTGATCATCGACACCGGAGACCAGAAACTCTGATGAGCGCGACCACTCCCACACCCGAAACCGCCGCAAAACCCGGCGCACCGGCTCCGGGCCAGAAGCCGCTGCTCCAGACGGAGAAGCTGGTCAAGATCTACGGGGGCCGCTCCGTCGTGAACGGCG
Organism: uncultured Spartobacteria bacterium; assembly: GCA_937960895.1. Classification (GTDB taxonomy): domain Bacteria; phylum Verrucomicrobiota; class Verrucomicrobiia; order Chthoniobacterales; family Terrimicrobiaceae; genus CALCJD01. The sequence continues at coordinate 78,746 of CALCJD010000119.1, forward strand.
TGGACATCAACGTCCGCCGCGGCGAGATCGTCGGTCTGCTCGGACCCAACGGAGCGGGCAAGACGACCACGTTTTACATGATCGTGGGCCTGATCCGGCCCAACGGCGGCAAGGTGTTTTTCGACGACCACGACGTCACCAACATGGCCATGTACCGCCGCGCCCGCGAGGGAATGGGTTATCTTCCCCAGGAGGAATCCATTTTCCGCAAGCTCACGGTGGAGGAAAACATCATGGCCATCCTGGAAACCACCAAACTGAACAAGCAGCAGCGCAAGGAGCGCTGCGAGCAGCTGCTCACGCAGTTCGGCATCGAACATCTGGCCAAAAACACGGCGCTGACACTCTCCGGCGGGGAAAAGCGCCGCCTCACCATCGCCCGCTCGCTGGTCACCAATCCGTCGCTGCTCATGCTGGACGAGCCCTTCAGCGGCGTCGATCCCATCGCGGTCTACGACGTGCAGCAGATCATCCAGGACCTCCGCGCCCAGGGGCTGGCCATTTTGATCACCGACCACAACGTCCGGGAAACCCTCAACATTGTCGATCGCGCCTACCTGATCTTCGAGGGCCGGGTGGAAAGCCAGGGAACGAAGGACTTTCTGCTCAACGATCCGATCAGCCGGAAACTCTACCTCGGCGAAAACTTCCAGATGTAATTCCCCATGCCCCGACGCAAGCCCGACGCGCATCAGGTTCCCCACATCACCGTGGGGCATTTCTATGCCAATCACGCGGAAACGCTCGGGCTGCGTCTGGAGGGGGCCTCCCGGGGACTGAACCGGAAGATCCGGGAGCCCACCGTCAACCGGCCCGGACTCGCCCTGACGGGATTCTACAACTATTTCGCCGGAAAACGCATCCAGGTCTTCGGCGCGGCCGAATTGAGCTACCTGCGCAGCCTGAGCGCGGCGACGATGAAGGAAAAACTGCGCCAGCTTTTTTCGCGCAATTTTCCCTGCCTGATCATTGCGCGCAATGCACCGGTGCCGGAGGTGGTCCTCGACATGGCCGCCGAGTTCGAGACCCCGGTCTTTCGCACGCACATCATCACGATGAAGTTCATCAACGCGGCCACCATTGCGCTGGAATTTGATTTTGCGCCTTCCACGACCGAATATGGTAGCATGGTGGACATCCAGGGCATCGGCACGCTCATCCGCGGGGCCAGCGGCATCGGCAAAAGCGAATGCGTGCTTTCCCTCATCGAGCGCGGTTACAGCCTGGTGAGCGACGACATCACCCGGATCCGGTCCATCGAGGGCCGCGAACTGGTCGGCATGGCGGCCGATCTCACCCGCTTCCACATGGAGGTGCGGGGCATCGGCATCATCAACATCAGCTCCATCTTCGGGGTGGGCAGCGTGCGGACCGAAAAACGCCTCGACCTGGTCATCACCCTGAAGGAATGGGCGGAGCTGGAAAACGTGGACCGCATCGGGCTGGACCGCGAATATTACGAAATCCTGGGCATCAAGGTCCCCCATGTGACCATCCCCGTGCGCACCGGCCGCGATTTGGGCCGTCTGGTGGAGGTCGCCGCGCTTGACCAGAAGCTGAAAAGCATGGGACAAAACAGTGCTGTTGAATTTAACCAGCGTTTGCTGCAAATGATGAACGAACGACGTATCCGATAATGGGCCTACTCTCGCGCAAAAAACCAACCGATGACGTCCTCCGTTGCACCAAGGAGGTTTCGATCCTGAATCGCAACGGCCTTCATGCGCGACCCGCGGCCATGTTCGTCAAGATCTCGAGCCGCTATCGCGCCGATGTCTGGGTCGAAAAGGACGGGGAACGCGTGAACGGCAAAAGCATCATGGGCCTCATGATGCTGGCCGCGGGCAAGGGCTCGAAGCTGAACATCATCGCAGAAGGGGCGGATGCGGACAAGGTTGTCGCCGAGATCGAAAACCTTGTCCAGACCCGCTTCGGCGAGGAATAACAGCCCGGGCTGGTCGGGAAGCCGCCCCGTGATTTCTCCCTTTCCCAGGGGAGTCCGCGGCGCGGCTTCCCCACCCGTTTGTCAAAAGGCCACGCCAATCGCGAACTGGAACGCGCCCTGTGCCTCGCCCTTCTGCGGCGCCGGATTGAGACCGTAATCGAGGCGCACCGCCCCGATGGGCAGGTTGTAGCGCAGACCCGCCCCCACCGCGTAGCGCATGTTTTCGAGCCCGAAGTCGCGCGCCTCGGTCACCACGTTTCCCGCGTCAAAAAACACCGCGCCGTGGAGGTCGCCGATGAGGGGAAAATTGTATTCCACATTAAACACGGTGAACCCCTCGCCGCCGAGTGGGTAACCGGCCCGGTCGCGCGGACCCAGGGTCAGTTCCGCAAAGCTCCGCACGGTGGTGGCGCCGCCGTTGAAGAAGCGTTCGTCGATCGGCAGCTCCCGATCATTGAGCGGGGAAATGATCCCCGCCCGGGCGCCAAGGGACAGGGTGGTTTTCGGCGTGATCGGAATGTAGTAGGTGAACGCCCCCAGGCCGCGCACATAGGCCACGTCCCCGAGGCCGTCGGGCGCGAGTTCGAAGGACGTGGTGAAAAGCAGTCCCCGGGTCGGAATGGTGGCATTGTTGCGCAGATCGAAGGTCTGCGAAAAACCGATGGCCGCCACGGTATAACGCGTGTCGCCCACGAGGCTCTCCGGTTCGATGTCCACGTCCCTGATTCCCACCGTCTTCAACCGGATGAACGTCGAGACGCTCCAGTGTTTGGTGACCGCCCGGCCGAGTGTCGGCTGAAAGCCGATTTCGTTCTTCGTATAGCCGCGCAGGACCGAGTTCACGCCGTACAGCCGGAGGCGAAGACGGTAGTCGCTTTCGAAGAGCCACGGATCCGCGTAGACCACCTCGCCATTGAAGCCGCGCATGTTGGCCTCGACATTGACGCTGAAGGGACGGCCGGTGCGGAAGAAATTCAGATCGCGGTAGGTGAGGCTGACAATCCCCCCGAAGAAACTGGCGTACCCCAGCCCCACGCCGAATTCCTTCGGTTTGGATTCCTCCACTGTCACATCCAGCCGGACCCGTCCACCGTCCGTCGCCTGCGGGGTGATGCCCAGCTCGCGGAACAGGCCGGTTTCGATCAACTCGCGATAAACCCGATCGATCAGCCGGGGGTCATAAGTCCGACCCTGCAAGGGTTTGAGGCGGTTGCGGAGGAACTGCGGCCGCACGCCTTCCGTGCCCGCCACGGTCACGCCGTCGAAATGATACAAATCCCCCGCCTGGATCCGAATAACCGCCGGCACCCGGCCGTCTCTGGCCGCACCAAGATCGGCGTCGGCGGTGACATCCACCGCAAAATATCCCCGCCTCTGATAAAAATCCTCCAGCGCCCGCTCCGCCGCATCCAACCGTCCCTCCGTGTAGATGTCCCGGGTCTGCTCCGCGATCACCGCCAGCAGTTCCTCGCGGGGAAACACAAGGTCGCCGAGCAGTTGGATGGCGCCAAAACGAAACTGCGGGCCTTCCTTGATGCGGAGCCGGATGTCGGCCGTCGTGAGGGTGTCATTGAAGGTGATTTCCGGAGGGTCGACGACGGATTCCAGCCAGCCGTCGGCCAGATAAAGGCGCCTCACCAGATCGACCCCGCTGTAGATGTCCGCCTCCACGAAGGGCAGCTTCAGATCGTTTCGAATGCGCGGGAAGCGCTCACGGAGCGGTCCGAGCAGATAGTCGGTGAGGGTTTTGGTGTCGAATCCCGAATTTCCCTCGATGGTGATGCTGCCGACATGCGCGAGGGGTCCCTCCTCCACGGTGAGTTGCAGACTCCACGGGCCCAGAATCTTCGCCTCGACCTCGGCGTTGGCATAACCGTGACGGCGGTAAAACGACTCGAGGAAAAACGCGGTGTCGTAGGCCCCGGCTTCATCCAGTCCATATTCCTCGATGGATTCAATCTGGCGGGCGATGCCGTCGCGGAGCTGTCGGGGACCAAAGGCGCTGTGGCCGACAAAAGTCACCTTGAGCCGGCCGTGAAGGGGCGCCCTTGGCGGAGCGCCGACGGGCGGCAGTTCGTCCGGCGCAAAAGGCTGCGAGAGCTCCGGCGGAGCGTCGGTCTGGGCGAAGGCCATCCCCGTGAGGGCAAGGAATACCAAAAGCCGGCGTCTCATTTGAAACGAATGAGATATTTGACCTGACCCTGGAAGTTGCCGCCGACGTCGATGCCTCCCATCAGCACGACGTTTTCCGAAAGGGGGATTCCCAACGTGGTCGACTGGCGGCCGGTTTTCGGATCGATCACCCCGATGTCGAAGCGGATGCGGCTGAGAAACGAGTCGCGGTCCGCGGGCGGCCGGTTGCGGCGGAACAGGCTGTCGTAGGCGCGCTGGAAAAGAAGCAGCGCGGCGCGGCCGGCGAACGCATTGGGATCCCGGCTGAGTTCCGTGGTGGTCAGACCCGTGGCCAGCAGGGAGACAATCTCGGTCTGCGGGAGCGGCGGATCACTGGTGAAGAGGGCCTCGGGCGCGTAGGCCGACCCGGAAATGAAGACCGTCACGTTGTAATCGCGGATCGTCGAGGTGCCGCGCAGGTTCAACTGCGGCACAAAGGGACGCTGACGGGTGAAAAACACCTGGCCGTTGTCGATCTGGAGGCGGCTGAAGGGCAGCGAGGCGACCAACCGTTCGACATGGACCGCCCCCTCCAGCCAGGGAGCCAGTCCGGTTCCGCCCAGGCGCAGATCCGCCACAATGCGTCCCGTGGCGAGGTTGCTCTGCACAAGGAAGGGGTCCAGTGTCTTGATGACGACGTCGAATTTCCAATCCCGCAGCGGGGGCTGGGGAAAGCTCACCACGGCGGGTTCCGGAGGCGGCTGCGGCGCCGGGCGGCCCGGCAATCCGATGGGCAGAATGTCGATGTTCTTGAAAAACCGGCTGCGGGTCACCCACACCGTGCCTTGAACCGCGGCGGCATCGAGCGGACCCGTCAACCGCAGCTCGCTCGAAATCCGCACGGTCATATCGTCGTTTTGCAACACGAGGGCATTTCTTGTTCCCACGCGGAGGTCGAAGACCGGATTGTCGAGGCGCTCAAAAACGAGGTGACCGGAGGTGAGGAAGTCCCCGCCCGCCACCACGCCGCGACAGCGTGTGACATTCACCCGATTGCCCGTGAAATCCAGACGCAGGCCAAAGGAATTGACCGGAGGAAGGCTCGGATCGGCAAAACGCAGCGCGTTCAGATCGGCGGTCACGCTGCCAGAAAATTCCGGCCGTCCGATGGTCCCGCGCACCTGCACGTTGGCCTCGGCGGTGCCCCGGCTCGAACGGACGGCCGGCACCAGCGACGAGACGAATTCGAGGGACGAGCGCGGCAGGGTGATGGAAAGATCCACAGGGGTCCCGGGGTCGAACGACCGCCGGCTTTTCACCGCCGCCACGTCGCAGGGCAGCACGCCGACGATGCGGAGCGGCTGGAGGAGTTTTTGCCGCACGGTTCCGTCGATGCGCAAAAGGTCATCCTCCCGCAGGTCCAGATCCACGGACACCTCGGCGGGCGCGACGTTTTCCGCGGCGGGGACCCGAACATTCCGGGCGCGCAGGGCCGCCCGGGCCTGCAACTCGTCGAGCGTGCCGCGGGCGTCGACGGTGAGGTCCAGGCTGCCGGTCAGCGGAGGATCCTTCTGTCCCAGATTGCGCGCCACGGCCGCGAGATCGACCCGTTCGCTTCGCAGCCGGACGGTCAGAGGCTCGTCGGAGGGGATGAGTGCGTCGACATCCGAGGCTTTGGCAAGATGCAGGGGAATATCCAGCGAACCGGTGAGCAGCGTCATTCTTCCCTGACGCACCGCGAGGTCGGAGACCTGCAGGCGGTTGTTTTTCCAGAAGAGCGAAAACCGGGCCTCGCCGGAACGGCCCGCCGAAACCGCAAAGTCCGGAATGGTGATGGCGTCGGCGTCATAGGAGGCGTGAAACCCCGCCGTGAGATTTTTCTGCTCGCCCCAGCGTCCGCCGGTGAGCGCGAGGGAGATCTCGCCCTGATGACGGGAATCGCGAACATTGCCCGATCCCTTCCAGACCGCCGTCAGCGAGCCGCCCATTTCGGGAACATCCGGAGGGAGCACCGGACGCAACACCGCGAGATTCTTCATCTGCAGGTCCAGATGGCCCCCGTAGGCCATCGCCTCCCCGATCTGCACCCCGCCGCCCCCCCGGAGGGTGTTGGAGTCATCGAACACCACATCCAACTCGGAAACCGTCGCCCGGTTTTCCACGACGTCCACCTGCAGCTTCGCCCGGCGCACCGGCAGGCCGTTGAAATCCACCCCGGCCGCCTCGGCCTGCAGGGACCCCGTCACGTTGCGCTCCCGCACCTTGGCCTGTCCGGTCAGCCGGAGCAGCCCGGAAAGACGCACGTCCCCGTCCGGTGCGGCGAAGGCGCCAAGGTCCGGAGCTTCCACCGCGAGATCAACCTCCAGCGGCTGGGTTTCCCAGGAATTCAGATCGGCCGGCAGTTCGTAGGCCGCCTTCAGCCGGCCATGATTGGCGCCCTTGGCAAACGCGAGGTTTTCCAGATTCACGGCGGCGTCCGCGCTGGAGAGGAGGACTTTGACGGCTTCGGCTTCGTATCCGGCGGCGCGAACCTTGTCGATGCCGCCCGCGAGGCGCGTCGCGAGCCCCCGGAAGGCGGGCGCCCCCTCCGGAACGGTCAGATCTTTTTCCGCCTCCAGCGTCAATTGCGCCCCCCACAGATCAACCTGGGATGTCGACAGCTCCCGCGAAACGAGCTCCGAGACGGTTTTCAGTCGGCCGTCCGCCATGGTGAAATTTGTTTTCCCCGAAAGCTCGCCGATCACCACCTCGGGCATGAAAAACGTCAGCCGCTCGGCTTCCGGAACGTTCAGTACCAATTGGCCTTCGGCCTTCATTTGGGCGAACCCGTCGAGGTTTTCCGGCAGCTCCCCGCGCGCCGAAAGGGTCAGGGTATTGCGATCGTCAAACCGATTGGTTCCCGAAACCACGGCCGTGCCCTCCTTCAGGACTGCGGAAACCTCCGCGTCGCCCACCCGTTGGTTTTCGATCCGCCAATCGGCCACGCGGGCCCGAAGCTCGCCGGTCCATCCGCGAGGCCGGTTGGGCACCCCGTCAAAATCCACCTGCAGCTCCTCCACCCGTCCCAGAAACGGGGGCGGCAGGTTGAAATATTTCCAAAACGGCTCGAAATCGAGCCGGTCCACCCGGGCGTGTCCCCGCAGGTGGTTGGACCGATTGAGATCGGTCACCGTGGCGGCCGCTTCAATGGGCGCGTCAAAAAATGTTCCGTCCAACCCGATCCGGAGTTCGTTGTTCCCGAGATCGGTCAGATCGAGGTTGAACACCCGCAGGGCGATTTCCCGTCCCACCCGCAGATCGGTGAGTCTGAGATTGCGGTCGCGGAAGGTGGTGGACGCCGACAGGTCGGTCCAGCGGCGCACCCCGGGGATGTCCAGGGTCCGGATTTTCAGCGCACCCGGGCGGTCCGGAAGGAGGCGGAGTTCCCCTCCTTCCAGCACCGTGTCGCCCTCCGGGTTGTGGATGACGACGTTGATGTTTTCGAGATTGAGGAGCTCGGGGAAAAGCGCGGGAAACTTGAACTCCTGCGGCTGCCGTTCCTTTTCGGGCGGCAGGGATTCATCCGGGGTGAGCTCCAGAAAAACGTCGCGCGCGTCCAGTTCCTTGAGGAAGGCCGGCAGACCGTCGCGGATCAGATCGATCAGGCTGTACCGCAGGGAAAGCGTCCCGATGTCCAGCCGCCGGATGGGGCCGGGTTCGGTGGGGGTGGCCTTGAGATTCACCACGGAGAGGGTGGTGAAAATGGAGCCGGACATCTCATAATCGAGCGCGAGGTGCTGCTGTTTGGCCGCGCGGAGGAGAAAATACCGCGTGCCCTGGAAAAAGATCGGGCGGTGAAACACCGCCAGCAGCACAAAGAGCCCCAACAAACCCAGCAAAAGACGCCGGGGCCAACGCCGCCGGGGTCGAACATTTTCTAAGGCTGGATTGTTTCCGTCTCGGGTAGCCAGAACCCTGTTATTCGCACATCACGAACGGGGTGCGCGTCAATAATCTTCGCCGGGTTTCCCCAGGATCCGAAAATCAGGACCGCCCGCGCGCCAGAAACTCATTCATCAGGGCTTCCAGACGCGGAAGCGGGGTTTCCGCCTCCATGAGGATTTCGACGGTGCGGAGGGCGTCCGGCCCGGTCTTTTCCAGAATCTCCGGAGGTTGCCAGGCTTCGAGACCCCGCGCCCGCAGAAACTCGAGGAACGGCTCCGCCAGACTCCCCTCGACGTGAAATGACGGCAGGGTCTGTTCGTGGGTGGGGGGAAAAAGAACGATCTTCTGGGATTGCATGTCTGAAGATCGTCGCCCGGCAGGCGCGTGCGCGGGCCGGAGGTCAAATCGCCGAAGGAAAAACGCGGACTCGCCCGCGGACGGAAATTGGCGCAGCCTGCCGTTCCCACGAAACGCCGCATGCCCACCGCCTTTCAACACGCCTATCTGTCCGGGTCCGGTCCTCGCACCCTCCTGCTGCTCCACGGCACCGGCGGCAACGAAAACGATCTCCTTCCCCTCGGGCGTTCCCTCGATCCGGAGGCCCATCTGCTCAGTCCGCTCGGTCGCGTGCGGGAAAACGGCATGCCGCGTTTTTTCCGGCGTCTGGCGGAGGGAGTTTTTGACGAGGAGGATCTTTTCCATCGCACCCACGAACTGGCGGATTTTGTGGAGGCCGTGCTGGCGGAACGGAATCTCAGCCGGTCGGACCTGGTGGCCGTCGGTTATTCCAACGGCGCCAACATCGCCGCCTCGCTCCTTCTTCTCCGGCCGGAGGTTCTTTCCGGGGCCATCCTCCTGCGCGCCATGGTTCCGCTCGTTCCCAACGTTCTCCCCGACCTCGGCGGCCGACGGGTGCTGATCTCATCCGGCCGCCACGATCCGCTCGTCCCGGCGAAGAATGCCGGGCGCTTGGCCTCCCTGCTGCGGAATTCCGGGGCGGAGGTCACCCATCATTGGGAGGACACCGGACACGGTCTCACCTCGGCCACCGTGAAAACCGCCAGAGGGTGGCTTGGTTCCGATTGATGAAAGCGGACCAGCATGCAACGGTTCCGGCATGACCCGCCGGCAGTCCTCCATGATCAATCTGCTGCTCATCCTTCCCCTTGGTTATCTGATGATTCTGGCCGTCCTGTATTTCAACCAGGACAACATGGTCTTCGTGCCGACCCGGGACACCGAAGCCAATCTGGATCGGCAAGCCGCCGCGGAGGGTTTCGAACCCTGGTTCGACGCACAGGGAAAACGCATCGGCTGGCAGTCGCGGGGCGGCGACGACTCACAGGTTCTTTTGATTTGCGGAGGCAACGGCGGATATGCACTCAACCGTACCCACTATCGGTCCGATCTGAGCGCGCAGGGATGTAATTGGAAAATTTTCCTCGTCGAATACCCCGGTTACGGCGCGCGACCTGGAAAGCCGGGGGAAAAGGCGCTCACGGAGGCGGCCATCGAAGCCTTCGACACCCTGGCGGCGCGCCCCGACCGCACGATCCGGGTGGTCGGCGAGTCCCTCGGCAGCGGGGTGGCCGGCGCGCTGACCGCCGCCCGGGGCGACCGGATTGCGGGGCTGGTTTTGGTCACCCCCTTCGACTCCCTCGCCAATGCCGCCGCCGCCCACTACCCCTGGCTGCCGGTTTCGCTTCTGCTCCGCACCAAATTCGACTCCGCAAAAAACCTCAAGGCCTACCCCGGCCCCGTGGGCTTCATCCTTGGGGAAAACGACCGCACCGTGCCCACCGAACTGGGGGAAAAGCTCTTTGAAATGTACCCCGGACGCAAAAAGCGCTGGCTCGTGCCGGATGCGGGACATGACTGCTCCCATTTCATCGGATCGGAATGGCGTCAGGTGATGGACTTTCTGACCGCCTCCTGAACCCCGCGCCTCCATTCCGGCATTGTGTCCGGGATGCTCTCCGCTACGATCCCCTCATGAGCGACCCCACGGGCGATGCCACCATGGCCGTATTTCTCGATCTGGAAAACATCGCCATCGGAGCACAGGAGGCGAATTTTCCGCCGTTCAACATCCAACTGGTCCTTGAGCGTCTTTTGCTGCGCGGCCATATCGTGGTGAAAAAGGCCTACTGTGACTTCGACCGCTACAAGGAGTTCAAAAAGGGTCTGCACGAGGCGGCGTTCGAATTGATCGAAATTCCGCACATCAAGGTCTCCGGCAAGAATTCCGCCGACATCCGCATGGTCGTGGATGCGCTGGATCTTTGCTACACCAAGCAGCATCTCGACACGTTTGTCATCCTGAGCGGGGACTCGGATTTTTCTCCGCTGGTCAGCAAGCTGCGGGAAAATGCCAAGACGGTCATCGGCGTGGGGGTGAAAAATTCCAGCTCCGACCTCTTCATCAACAACTGCGACCTGTTTCTCTATTACGACGACATGGTCCGCAAGAAACCGGCACCCCAAAAGGCGGCGGAAAAAACCGCGTCCAAACCGGCCGGTCCCTCACCCGACCAGGCCCTGGAACAGGTCGCCGCCACGCTGACGGCATTGCGCGAGGAAAAGGGGGAGGATTACCGGTTCAGCGCGTCCCTGGTGAAACAGGCCATGCAGCGCCGGAACCCCGGTTTCAACGAACGCGCCCACGGCTTCCGCTCCTTCAAGGATCTTCTCAAGGCCGCCGAGGAGGCCGGTCTGCTGAAAGTGGAGATCCACAAAAAAACCGGCAACGTGCTCGTTCGCTAGCCGGAGGCCCCGGGGGGAATTTCCCTACTCGCTGGAAACAATGGCGCCCGTGGTGGCCAGAAGCTCCACGTAGCCGATGTAGCCGCCGTCCGGCCCGTAACACCAGACGCCCCAGACCGGAACGGCATCGGCGCCCTTCTGCTGCAGCACATAGCTGACACTTCCCAGCGTCCGCCCCTTTTGGGTGCAATAACCCATCGCCACGTTCCAGGCGCCGGTCGAATCCACCTTCACCTTCGACAAATTGATGGGCGTGGGATTGCCCAGCAGGGCCCGCAGATTCAGCGACGGTTTTTCCTGAATGATCTGCCCCTTGGCCACCGAGAGGCTGTAAACCTCACCGTCCGTCTTCTTGGCCAGGATGTACCAGGTCGGCGGATTGGGCGTGCCGTTGTCGGCGGACAGTTTCAAAATTCCATCCCCGTACTTGGGCGGCACCAAGGCCAGCGCGGCCAGGGCTCCGCCGGGGTTGGCCGGAACGTTTTCCGCCGGAGCGTCCGGGTCGGGCGGCGGCTGGAACTGGGCCGGCGCGGTGGAAGCGATGCAAACGCCAAGCAGGATCGATCTCAAAACGGACATGATTTCTTGTCCCGCAACTCGCCGCGTCGGGCAAGGCGATTTCTCCGGTCCGTCCGGGCCAGGCCACCCGGCAAACAATCCGCTCGCGCCAAACGGCCGGAGGGGAAATAGTCCCGGCATGAAACCGGCTTTCCTTCTGATGGCCCTGGTCCTGTGCACGCCGTTGGTCCGCGCCGCGGACAAGCCGGTCGTTTACAATTCCGCCGAAGGCGGGGACACCCCGTTGGACCGCGCCGTCAAGAAAGCCTATGCCGCGCGCTACACCATCCGGGACATCACCGCCGCCGCAGGCTACACTCCCCCGCGCCCCGTGGCGGGTTCGCTTCCCCGCACGGCCCAAAACGAAGCGGGGGAACCGCTGGAAGGCCGGGTGTTGATTGCCTACATCATCTCCGAAAGGGGCGAGGTGAGGGATCCCGTGGTCCTGACCTCCAGCAGTCCCGAACTCAATCGCGTCGCCCTCGGCGCGATGAAGGAATGGCGGTTTGTCCCGGGCGGCCGCAAAGGGGTGCCCATCGCGACGACGGCCGCGCAGGAATTTGTGTTTCAGATCGAGAAGGCCGGTTTCGAAACCACCGGCATCGTGCTGTACCAACCCGACGAGGTCCTCCAGACCCGCCTGCCCGGCACGGGACATCTGGCCGCCTACATCGGAAAACTGCAGGAGGTCCTCACCGACACCTTTGCCGAACACACCGCTCCCGGAGCCCTGGAGGTGGTGACCGCCGTGCGGCCCGGCGAGAGTTCCCGCGTCTGGATCATGGCACCCTCCCTGGATCCCAAAACCCGCGACACCCTGCGCGAACGCCTGGAAGCCGTTCCGCCGGCAAAGGTCAACGGAGGCCCGGTCGCCTTCGCCATCTGCGGAACGCTGGCCGGCGGTCCGGAACCCTCCACGTCCCCCGCCCCCCTTCCGCCGGAATGGAAAAGCGCGGCCGAAAAGCTGCCCCGGCCGGTCCGCATCCCGGACGATCTGCTCGAGACCGTCTGGCCAATCCGCGATTGACGGCTCCCCTCCCGACGGCGGTTGCTGTCCGCCCCCGCTGCAAAGACTTGCCAACCGGCGTGAAAGACCTCAGAAGCGAACAATGGTCATCACCCCGAAAATTCGCGGATTTATTTGCACGACGGCCCATCCCGACGGCTGTGTGGCGCATGTGAAGGAACAGATTGCCTACGTGCAATCCAAACCGGCCCTGGAAAACGCCCCCAAGCGGGTGCTGGTGGTGGGGGCCTCCACCGGCTACGGACTCGCCTCCCGCATCGTGGCGGCCTTCGGCGGAAAGGCTTCGACCATCGGCGTGTTTTTTGAAAAGGAACCCGATGCCAAAAAAACCGCCTCCGCCGGCTGGTACAATTCCGCCGCGTTTGAGGAGGAGGCCCGCAAGGCCGGCCTTTACGCGAAGAGCTTCAACGGCGACGCGTTCTCGAACGAAATGAAGCAAAAGGTTGTCGAGGCCATCAAAAACGACCTCGGTCAGGTCGACCTGGTGGTTTACAGCCTGGCCTCCCCCCGCCGCACCGATCCGGTCACCGGCGACGTTTACAAGTCGGTCCTCAAGCCGACCGGCAAGACCTTCACGAACAAAAACATCAACACGGACAAGAAAATCATCGAAACCGTCACGATCGAACCCGCCACGGAGGAGGAGATCACCCACACGGTGAAGGTGATGGGTGGCGAGGACTGGCAGCTCTGGATTGATGCCCTGTCCGAGGCCGGCGTCCTTGCGAGCAATTTCCGGACCGTCGCCTATTCGTACATCGGACCCGAACTCACCTGGGCCATCTACACCGACGGAACCATCGGCCGCGCCAAGGCCCACCTTGAGGAAACCGCCAAGGCCATGAACGCGCGCCACGGCGCGGGCACCGCGGTGGTGTCCGTGAACAAGGCGCTCGTCACCCAGGCCAGCTCGGCGATCCCCGTCGTGCCGCTCTACATTTCGATCCTCTACAAGGTCATGAAGGAAAAGGGGCTTCACGAAGGCTGCATCGAGCAGATGCAGCGGCTCTTTGCGGATCACTTCTGCGCCGCCGGCGGACCCAAACTCGACGACAAGGGCCGCATCCGCATCGACGATTGGGAAATGCGCGACGACGTGCAGGCCGAGGTCGAAAAAATCTGGCCGCAGATCACCACCGAGACCATTGACACGTTGTCGGATTTCGCCGGCTATCAGCAGGAATTTTACCGCCTGTTTGGCTTCGGACTGCAGGGTGTCGATTACAATGCGGACGTCGACCCGGTGCGCCCGATCCCCAGTCTGAGCGAGGCGTCCTGAGCCCGGCGCCCCGATGAAAAACGTCCTCGTCACCGGCGCCTCCTCCGGCATCGGACTGGCCACGGCGAGGACCCTCTCCGCCGCCGGATACCGGGTTTTTGTCGGCGTCCGGCGGCTCCCCGACAATCCGGAAATCCTCCGGCCCGTGCTTCTTGATGTGACGAAGGCGGACTCCCTCCGGTCCGCCTTCGCCGAGATCGAAAACACCCTCCGGGGCGAACCCCTGCACGCCCTGGTCAACAACGCCGGCATCGGCAGCCTCCGTCCGCTCGAAGGCACGCCCCTGGACCAGATCCGCGACGTTTTTGAGGTCAATGTGTTTGGGGTCATTGCCGTCACCCAAACCTTTCTCCCGTTGCTGCGCCGGGCGCCCGGCCGCATCGTGAACATCGGCTCCATCGGCGGGCTCTTCGGCCTGCCGTTCGCCTCCTCGCTCTGCGCCAGCAAACACGCCGTCGAAGCCCTCAGCGACGCCCTGCGCCTGGAACTCTGGACCTCCGGCATCCGGGTCATCCTCATCGAACCGGCCTCCATCAATTCCGGAGCCGCCGAAAAAATCGCCGCCCAGACGGAGAAAACCCTCGCCGACCTCTCCCCCGCCGACCAGGTCCGCTACGGATCCCTGCTCCGCCATGCGACAAAAGTCATGGTCGAATCGGAAACCCGGGGCAGTCCGCCGGAGGTTGTGGCCCAAGCGGTGCGGGAGATGCTGGAAGCGGACGATCCTCCCGCCCGGCACGTCACCGGGAAGGACGGCCATCTTCTCAACTTCGTCGCCCGTTTCCTTCCCACCCGTCTGCGGGACCATCTGCTGCGCAAAAAATTTCTCGGCAACCCGGCCTGGGGGGGGGAACAGGCCTCCTTGTGATCGCACGGGGGGCACAGGCGTCCGCCCGAACCCGGACACGCAGACGGCAGTTTCCCCGCCGACACCTCGGAGCAGCCTGAAGGCGGAACTCCAATGTTCGCCGATCACCGCGCCAGACGCGCGCTGGTGGCGTCGTCCAGCGGTTTGCAGGACCGATAACCTTCCCCGTGTTCCGGCAGGCCGGCCAGGAATGCCGCCCGTTTTTCCGGGCTGGGAAAATCCAGTCCGATCAGGGCGCGGCCGATGCGTTCGCCGGACTGACGGTAATTGAAGTAGCAGATGCTGGCCCGGCCGCGGATGCGCTTGTCCAGGAAATCGTGCAGGGCGCCCGGACGCTCGTAAAAATCGAGGCGCAAAAACGCCGGACAGCTCAACATATCGCCCCGCAGCGGAATGGCGCGAAACCCGACGTCCACGGCACCCGTGACGTCCTCCCAGGCATGGCCCGATTCGTCCAGCCGCCGGGGCAGTTGTTCCAGCACCGCGGGGTCGGCGGCGCTGACCGTAAACACCGGCCACGCCTCGGTCTCGGAATGTTTGCCGTATTGAAAGTCCGCAATGTCGAGCCCTTGGAAACACTCGTCGAGCAGGGCCAGCATGGTGCCGGGGCGTTCCTCGATGCGCACCCGGATCGTGCGGGAGGCCGCGCTGGCGGAACCCTCGGATTGGGCGATGAGTCCGATCTGGCGGAAATCGATGTTGGCTCCCGTGATGACAACCAGAACCTTTTTCTCGGCGAGCGCGGTCCGGTTTTTCAAAACCGCGGCCAGTCCCATCGCGCCGGACGGTTCCGAAATGCAGCGCAGCGATTCCCACAGCACCCGGATCGCCGCGTTGACCTCGGTGTTGGTCACCGTCTCGATCCGGCGAAGCATCTGCCGGCAGATGCGATAGGGCAGGTCTCCGACCTTGGCCACCGCGGTGCCGTCGCAATAGATGTCCACCTCGCGCAGGCGCACCGGTTTTTCGGCTTCGAAGGCGGCCTTCATCGAAGCCTGTCCCTCGCCTTCCACGCCGACGAGTTCGATTCCCGGCCAATAGGTCTCCAGCCAGTCCGCCACCGCCGCGCACATCCCGCCGCCGCCGATCTGCAGATAGGCGACATCAAAGGGGCCGTGCCCCGAGAGCACCACTTCGTCCGCCAGCGTGCCCTGACCGGCCATGACCCGAAGGTCGTCGTAGGCATGCACGTAGACCGCGCCGGACGTGCGTTCATCGTCGCGCGCGGCCTTCACGGCGTCGTCGTAACTGTCCCCGGTCAGCAGGATCTTCGCAAAGTCCCCGCCATGATGCCGCACGGCGAGCTGTTTCACCTGCGGCGTCGAGCGGGGCATGTAAATGCGCGCGTTCACTCCCAGAATCCGCGCGGCAAGGGCCACCCCCTGGGCATGATTGCCGGCCGAGGCCGTCACCACCCCGCGCGCCCGTTCCTCCGTCGTCAGCACCGCCATGCGATTGCAGGCACCGCGCCATTTGTAGGATTTTACCGGGGAAAGATCCTCCCGTTTCACCCAGATCTCGGGTCCGCCGTCCGGCAAGACCAACCGCTCCATCGGCGTGGGCTGACCAAACCGGTAGACCCGCTCGCGGGCAAAAAGAATTTCCTGCCGCAGCCGGCGGTCAAGGGGCAATTGGTGACGTTCCATTCCTCCAGCTAAGCGAAAAGTCCGGCGCGACGCAGGGGAAAACCTTCGCGCCTCCGACAAAGGGGGTGCGCGCGGGCCGATTCCCTGACACCTCCCGCCCCATGAACGAACGGCGCAAACGTCCCGTCCTGCGGCTTTCCGTTTTCCCCCAGGTGGAAATGGCCATGGATCCCCTCTTTGCGAGCGCTCCCCCGGGTTCCGGAAAGACGGCGGCGACCATCGCGTGCCAGGAGGGAACTCGCCCGCACCGCCGTGATCCTGAAAAAGCATCGGCTCCGCCACGGTGCTTATCCCGAAATCCTTCAGGCTCTCGTTCCCGAATTTTGAAACCGTCCCGCCGGACCCCTGCACGGGGCCCCGTTGCGCTGCCGTCTGCGGGCTGACGGAAACTTCCCGCTTTATTCCTGCGGGCCGAACAGGACCGATGAGATCGGCGATCCGCATCCCTCCAGCAACCGCCCGCTGAATTTCTCCGGCCCCGACATGGTCCGGCCGCGCAGGCCCGGCGGATTCCTGGGTCCACGCCGTCCGAAAATCCGGCGCTCCGGGAATCCCACTTCACCTCAACCCGGCAGGCGGAGATTCCGTCGGTGCGGCATGGAGGATTGGGCGCCGGGCCGGGTGACGGAAAAAGCCGCCGCGACGACGGCCTGGCGCAGGGTTTCCTCGATGGGCTGTCCAGCCGCGAGTCCCGCCGCCAGCCAGCCGGTGAAACAATCGCCGGCCCCCACCGTGTCGACCGGTTTGACCTTCGGCGCCGGAAAACGACGCGTCCCGTCCGGCCGCACCAGCAGGGCACCCCGGGCTCCGAGGGTCACCACCACCTGCCGGCAGCCTTTTTTCAACAGCGCGCGGCCGGCCTCCTCCGGATCACGCACGCCCGTCAGCAACGCGGCCTCGTGTTCGTTGGGGGTCAGGGTGTGCACACGCTTCAAAAGCCCGGCGGGAAGGCGCCGGGCCGGAGCCGGATTGAGGACCAGGGGAATTCCCAGGGCTTCGGCCATCCGCGCGACCTCCATCACCGTTTCGGGCGGAACCTCCAACTGACAGACCACCACATGCGCCTTGCGAAAGGCCGGGGCGGCTTTTCGCACATCGGCGGGTGTCAGCGCGTCATTGGCGGAACGGGCCACACCGATGAAATTTTCGCGGTTTCGTCCGCCGAGAAAAATCAAGGCCACCCCGCTGGAGACTTTCCTTTTGACCTGAAAAAACCCCGTCTCAATGCCCTCCGCGCGCAGCGCCGCGGCCGCGGCCCTGCCGAAATCATCGTCACCCCGCGCGCCCACAAAGGTGACCTTCGCCCCGGCCCGCGCGGCGGCCACGGCCTGGTTGGCGCCCTTGCCGCCATGGAAGCGTTGAAACTCCCCGCCGGGCAGCGTTTCGCCCGGACGGGGCAGACGGGCGCAGGACAAAACAAGGTCCGTATTGGAACTGCCCACCACAAGAACGCGAGACATCCCCTTCATCACGGCCGGTTCTACAAACAACCTCCGGCATCGTCCACCGCACATTCCGCGCGGACAAAGGCCCGCCGGCGGGTTGTTTATTTATGACACAGAACGGGGTTGCCAATCGGACCGGCAGGTGTTTTGCTTTCGGCAACATCAGGAATGTCCGTCGCGCAAGCGGCGGACTGCCAACCGGGGCGGAGAACCCCACGGTGGCTGGTCCGGGATTCCCGGACGATGCGCGGACGCCCGTCCGAACAAGCGTTCTCCACGGCCAACCAACCGCCGCTCCTGATGAGTGGCGGTTTTTTTGTGCGGTGATTCCTGATGCCACAACGCATTCACCATGAAATCCCGCAATCCCGACCATCACATCTGGAACAACAACGGCACCTGGTGGTGCCATTACACGGAACACCTGCCCGACTACACCAAGCGACGCGTGCGGCTCAATCTCCACACCGACAACCGGCTCGTCGCCCGCGTGCTGAGGGACTCCGTACTCTTCGAACGCTTTGGCTCGTGCTTTCTCCTGGCCGAAGGGAACACGCTTCCTCCGAAACCTCAGACCCCGCGCGAAACCGGGTTCCGTCCCGGACTTCGCAGGACAAACTCCGGAAAGACGGGCCGGGGCTCCGTCCCCTCCACAGGGACCGCCATCCCCCGCCGCACAGCCCGTGAAGCCGTTTGGAAAAAATCGGCTCCCTGTGCTGCGAAGGACTGAACAACTCTCCTTCGTCGCCTTCGCATTGTTTGAGAGTCCGGGATCAAAAAAAAGATCCTGCCGGTTTTCGCGCCTCACAAACGATCAAACGAGTTCGCGGAATGTTCGCCCCGGCCGGATTGCCCGGACGCGCCTTGAGCCTCATCTTCGAAACGCGAAGTCGGAAGCCCCTTCCGACCCTCCGGCCGCGGCAACCCGGGCCGCCCTGCCATGAACCAACCTAATCAAAACAGCTCTAAGATTTGGAAAATCAAAGGGCGCATTAAGAAATCCAAGCTTATGCAACCAGTTATCCTTATAATTCAACCGGTTGCTTAGGGTGACAGACCATTTTGTTACTGGACAACGCAGAATCCGGGTGGTTCCTTTGTGTGATAGAGCGATGAAAAAGATTTTCACTTTTTTGGGGGTCGCAGCGCTGGCCGTTCAAGGCGCGTTTGCACTGATTTCGGTTCCCGCCTCGTTCCCCTTGGAAAAGGTGAACGGCGACAACGCGACGCAAAAGAGCCAGCTCGCTCTGCTCGTTGCCCGTTATCAGAACGATGTGGTGCTGCTGGTAAACAGCTCGGAGGCCTTTGCGAAGGACGTTCAGGACATCACGGCGGCTCCGGCCACGACGGATCGGCTGAATGCCTTGGGAACTGCAGGCGGCGCGAAGCTGACCACGGATTCCCTGGCTGCCGCGGTGACGGCGCTGGTGCGTCAGAATCCTGCCGAAGCTCCCAACGTGGTGGCCTCCGCCCTTGAGCTCCTCCGGAATCTCCCCGGCGGACTCTCCCCCGAAAATCGGGAAAAGATCGCCCGGGCGGCCGTCCAGGGACTTCCGGACAATCTCAGGGATGAGCCCCGAATCGTTGCTTTTGTCATCGGTGTGGCCGCCAGGGGGCTGAATGCCACCGAGGTCGCCAACCTCGTCAAATCGGTGCGGGGCTTCGTGATTGCCAATGCGCCGGAAAACGCTCAGCCCACGCTGGCTCTTGCCGTCGATGAGGCGCTGGTGGACGCCGGGGTGTTGACGCCCCATTCGGCGACTCCGGAATTTCTGGCCATGGCGGATAACTTCGCCAGCGACCAGCTTGCGGAAACCTTCTTCAGCGGCGACCAGGGTGTGATCAACCAGGGCGCCTTCTTCGCTCCGGGATCCGCAGGATCGGCCGGAGGCGCCGGCAGCACCGGAAACCAGGTTCAGCCGACCCCGACTCCTGCTCCGCCGGCCTCCTGATCGCGGAGTCTTCCGACAGATTTTTCAAAAAGGGCAATCCTCCGGATTGCCCTTTTTGTTTTCAGTCTCCCGACAGGGCGGCAATCTGCCGCCAGAGGGCCAGTTCCTTTTCCCCGGGATTCTGCGGAAGCACGGCCTGCACCACCACATAAAGGTCCCCGCGTTCGCCGCCCCCCTTCGGCAATCCGCGTCCGGCAAGACGGAATTTGCGTCCGGCCTGCGTCCCGGGCGGAATGTGAAAACGCGCCCGGCCGTCCAGCGTGGAAATTTCCGCATCGGTGCCGAGCACAAGACGGTGCACGGGCAGTTCCAGTTCGTGGATCAGGTCGCTGCCCTCCACTTCAAAACTCGGATGCCGCTCGAAGCGGATTCGCAGATAGAGATCACCCGCCTCGCCCCCGGCGCCTCCGGAGCCTCCCTGGCCCGCCAGGCGGATGCGCTGTCCCTCGCGGACGCCCTTGGGAATTTTCACCGTGTAGGTCTGCACCTTGCCGGAATCGCCGCGGCGGAAGGAAATTTTGCGGACCGACCCGTGCAGGGCCTCCTCGAGGGTGACCAGAATGTCGGCCTCCACGTCCTGGCCCCGCATGGGCGGCGCGTCGTCAAATTCAAAATCCTCGAATCCCCGGCTTCGGCCACGGCCGCGCCGGGCGCCGAAGATCTGCTCGAAGAAATCGCTGAATCCCGTGCCGCCAAACTGAAACTCGACGCCGCCGCCTTCGTAAAACCCCCCGCCGGGAAACCCCTGAAACCCCCGGCCTCCCGCGCCACCTCCCGGAGGCGGCTGAAATCCCCCCTGCTGCCAGTTGGGCCCGAGTTGGTCGTATTTTTTCCGTTTCTCGGGATCGCCGAGCACCTCGTAGGCCTCGTTGATTTCCTTGAACTTTTCCTCGGCGGTCTTTTTGTCCGTCGCGGTATCCGGGTGATATTTGCGCGCCAGTTTGCGGAAGGCGCTCTTGATTTCCTCCGCGGAAGCGGTCCTCGGCACGCCGAGCGTTTCGTAATAATCGCGATATTGGACTGGCATGAGCTGAGAGGGAAACTTTCCTCGCTTGCCGGGCAACTTTCAACGTCCAACTGAACGGAAAAGGGCGGAAAATGGACGCGAAAAACCGGGCGTTGGGGCGGGACGAATGCGGGTGCGGAGTCCGACGCCCTCCTCCTTCCGGCATGTTTCCCGGAACTTGGGAGTTGTGCATGGAGCGCGGGACGTTAAAGATTTTCCGTCCATGCTCGACATCCGCCTGCTCCGCGAACAACCCGACTTTGTGAAAACCCGCCTTCAGTCGCGTGGGGCTTCCTTCGATGCGACCGTTGACGAGGTGCTGGCCTGCGACAGCGGCCGGCGTGCCGCCGAGACCCGGCTGCAGACCCTGCAGGCCGAGCGCAACAAGCTGAGCAGGGAAATCGGCCGCCTCCGCGCCCAGAAACAGGACACCGCGGAGATCGAGGCCCAGGTCAAATCCAAGGCCGCCGAGATGCAGGCCCTGGCGGAGGAAAGTTCGGCCTTTGAGGCCCGGCAGCGGGATCTCCTGCTCACCCTGCCCAATCTGCCTCAGTCCACGGTGCCCGAGGGCCGGGAGGCCGCCGACAATCCCGTGGTCCGCGTCTGGGGGGAAAAGCCGGCCCTGGAAAATCCGCAGGACCATCTCGCCATTGCCGGTCGGCTCAAGCTGCTGGATTTCGACCGCGGCGCCAAGATCAGCGGCAGCGCCTTCGTCTGTTACACCGGCCAGGGCGCGCGTCTCGAGCGGGCGCTGGTGAATTTCCTGCTCGACCTTCACACCCGCGAGCACGGGTACACCGAGGTGCTGCCTCCGTTTGTGGTGAAACTCGAATCCCTCATCGGCACCGCCCAATTGCCCAAATTTGCCGATCAGCAATACCGCTGCGCCGACGACGACCTGTATCTGATTCCCACGGCGGAGGTTCCCGTGACCAACCTCCACCGCGAGGAGATCCTTCCGCTGTCCGCCCTGCCCATCAAATACGCGGCCTACACGCCGTGCTTCCGGCGCGAGGCGGGTTCGGCCGGACTGGGCACACGCGGACTGATTCGCATGCACCAGTTCGACAAGGTGGAGCTGGTGAAAGTCTGCACGCCGGAAAATTCGGCCGCCGAACTGGAATCGCTGACCGCCGACGCCGAGAAGGTGCTGCAAATTCTCGGCCTGCACTACCGCGTGGTCGAACTCTGCACGGGCGACCTCGGGTTCGGCTCGGCGCGGACCTACGACATCGAGGTTTGGTCACCCGGACAGCAGGCCTATCTGGAAGTGTCGAGCTGTTCGAATTTCGAGGATTTTCAGGCCCGCCGCATGAATCTCCGCTTCAAGGGCGAGGATGGGAAGAACCGTTTCTGTCACACCCTCAATGGATCGGGCACGGCCCTGGCGCGTCTCTACGTGGCGCTCCTGGAGACCGGCCTCCAACCCGATGGCACGATCGTCCTGCCGCCTGCCCTGCACGACTATTTCGGCGCGACAAAAATCTCCTGATTCCGCCGCGCGGCTGTCCGACCAGGTGCGGGCGGCGGTGCCGGAGGGCAGTCCCCGGAGAAAACACCTCATCGGGGTCTCCGGCGGCCGCGACTCCATGGCCCTGCTCCACCTGCTGGCCGTCTCCGGCTGGAAACACCTTGTGGTCTGCCACCTGGATCATGGACTGCGCGGCGCGGCCTCGCGCCGGGACGCGGAATTTGTCCGCGCCGCGGCGGACCGGCTGGGGTTTCACTGCGAACTGGGCAGGGTGGACACCCGGGCGTTCGCCTGCGAACACGGTCTCTCGCTCGAACTGGCGGGAAGACAGCTCCGGCACGAATTTTTCCACGCCTGTGCCCGAAAGCACCGCTGCTTCCGGCTCCTTCTGGCCCATCATGCCGACGATCAGGTTGAGACGATCCTGTTCAATTTTCTGCGGGGGACCGGACTGCCCGGACTGACGGGAATGAAACCCGTTTCCTCCCTCGGCCGCCTCACGCTGGTGCGTCCCTTCCTGAATGTCCCGCGGCGGGAGATCGATGCCTTTGTCCGCGCACGGCGCATCGCCTTCCGGGAAGACCGTTCCAACACCTCCCCCGCCCACACCAGAAACCGGATCCGGCACCACCTCCTCCCGGAGATCGAACGCACCGCGGGACCCGCCTTCCGTCAGGCCCTGCTCCGCACGGCCGCCATCCTCGCAGAAGAAAACGCCCTGCTCGAATCACTCACACCGGAACCCACCCCCGAACTGTCCTGCCCGGCCCTGCGCCAACTGCCCACGGCCCTGCGCCGCCGGATGGTCCTGCAATGGTTGCGCAGCCGGGACATCACCGACGCCGGATTTGCCGAGGTCGAACGGGTTTTGAGCCTTCTCGATCCGGTCCGGGGACCGGCCAAAATCAACCTGCCCGGAGACCGTCATGCCCGGCGGCGACAGGGAAAAATTTTTCTCGAATGAAATTTCGCAACGCCCTGCGGATGGCCGCCGAGGGGGCCCGGGCCAACCTGCTGCCCGGCCTTCTGCTCCAGGCCCTGATGCTCGTGTTCCTGGCGCTGTATGTGGCCCATGAAGACACCCGCCGGTTCCTCGCACAGGTGGCCGCTCTCAAGCACGAGGTCGGCTATGGATTTGCCTTCGCGGCCTATGTGCTCTCCGCAGCCATCCTGCCGGAAATGCTCCGGATCGCCTTTTTCCAGGCCGGACGCGTCACGCGTCGCAATCTCTGGAATCTGCTCACCGGCGCGCCGGCCTGGGGGGTGATGGGCATGGTGGTGGACGCCTTTTATCGGGTGCAGCTCGCATGTTTCGGCGCCGGGAACGACTGGCAGACCATCGTGATCAAGGTGCTCATCGACCAGTTCGTTTTCAGTCCGTTGCTCTCCAATCCGCTCATTGTCGGCTACTTCTCGTGGCGGGACGCCGGATTCCGCCGCGCGGCGGCCCGGCGGATTTTCGGCCGGGGATTTTACCTCGAGCGGGTTATTCCGGTGCAGGTGGCGGGCTGGTGCGTCTGGATCCCCGGCGTGGCCCTCGTGTATTTCATGCCCCCGGAGCTGCAACTGCCCACAGCCTCCCTCATCCAGGCGTTCTGGGTGCTGGTTTTTCTTTTCGTCAATCGTCCCCGCCAGACGGATGCCCCGCCGGATTCCGGGAAGGACTCGATTTCCGGTTGAAGGTCGGACCGGACGCGGTATCGTGAATCCGATGGCGGACGGCCGCTTCGGTTCCCGCAAGGGGGCCGGAGAGGAAAGTCCGGACACCACAAGGCGGCAGGCCCTGCGAAAGCGGGGGAGCCGGCGGGGAAACCTTCCGGCGACGGAAAGTGTCGCAGAAAACAAACCGCCTGGCGGAGTGATGAGTGAACGTGAAGTGAAAAGGGGAAACCCCTCTCACCCTCACGCCTCACTTTCCCTCCCAAGGCAAGGGTGAAAAGGCGGGGTAAGAGCCCACCGGCTGCGGGAGCAATCCCCGGCGCATGACAAACCCCCTGCGGTGCAAGACAGAACAGGAGGAATGGACCGCCTGTCCGTCCGGCGCGAGCCGGGCAGCCTCCGGGTAATAGTCGCACCCGCTCCGCGGGTGTCCCGTCCCGCAAGGGACGGGGCAAGATAAATGGCCGTCCAACGGGGCCGTCAGGCCCCGCGGACAAAATCCGGCTTACAGCCATCGCCAAACGGAGGCGGTTTCCGAAAGGAAGCCGCCTTCGTCCATTTTGGGAAGAAGGCGATTACCGCCGGGCGCCGTAGGCGTTGTTGCGGTCGACGAGGAAAAGATTCGCGCCGCGCCGCTGAAGCACAAAGGTGTTGTTGTCCCCGTATTTGGTCCAGGGTCCCGGGGGCACATCCCGCGCCTCCACGAATTTCCAGTCGCAGACATCCTTGCCCTTCATGCCGAGGTAATCCCGCACGGCGGGGGAGACATCGAGTCCGGCGCCCTGGTTCAGGTTCGGATGCGGCCGTTCATTGCCGAAAACATACTGCCAGTGATCGGTGCGGAACGGGCCGCAATCCTCCCACTGGGCGTAGCAAATGCGGGATCCGTAGCGAATGGCCACCCAGCGGCCCTTGCAGACGCTCTTGCCGGGACGCTCGAAGGCCTGCTTGAACCAGGGGATCACCTTCCGGGATTCGGGTTTGGTCGTGCCCCGCGTCACGTCATTGTAGGGCAGGGCCACGTAAAACGGGTTCTGGCGGGGGATGAAGGCTTTGGGGATGTAATTGTGCCGGGCGGCGGGGTCGGGGTTGTCAAATCCCCCGTAATTGCGCACCCACTGGGGGTCCCAAGAACTTTTGTGGTTGGGAACCGGGTTGTTCGGCGTGGGGGTTTCCCCGATCCAGAACACCGTGGTGACAATCTGCCGCTTCCACGGATAGCGGTTGAACCCCGACCGGTATCCGGTGGGAGTGACCACCTGCGGCTCGATCTTGAGCAGGGCGTTTTCCCGCAGCTTCTGGGCAAATTTCTGAAAATCCGTACTGGCCGTGATTGATGTCTGGGGCTCGCTCGCCCACACGGCGGTCGCGGCCATCATCATCCCTAGGATCGCTGTGACGGGTTTCATGAAGACTTTTTTGGGGAGATTGAGTATCGGCCAAATGGGGAAACCGGGCAAACAAAAAGCGCCTACGTTCGACGCATCGTGGTGTCCCTCAAGAACTTGGCGTCATCGGGCTCCGGATAATCCAGGGTGTAATGGAGTCCCCGGCTTTCCCGCCGACTGATGGCGCAATCCACGATCAGCGAGGCCACCGTCACCAGATTGCGCAGCTCCAGAAGGTCGGTGGTCACCTTGAAGTTCCAATAAAACTCCTGCACCTCGGCATGGAGGTTGCGCAGGCGGGTGGCGGCACGCTGGAGCCGCTTGTTGGTGCGCACAATGCCGACGTAGTCCCACATGAGACGGCGGATTTCGTCCCAGTTATGGTAAATGACCACCATTTCGTCCACGTCCTGGACCTGTCCGGACCGCCACTCGGGGAGGTCGAAATCCACCCGCGGGCGCATGTGCCGGGTGGCTTTTTCGTAGGCCCGGTGGGCCAGCACCATGGCTTCGAGGAGCGAGTTGCTGGCCAGCCGGTTGGCGCCGTGGAGGCCCGTGCAGGCCACCTCGCCGATGGCATAGAGCCCGCGCAGGCTGGTCTCGCCGTTGAGGTCGGTTTTGACCCCGCCGCACTGGTAGTGGGCCGCCGGAACAACCGGAATGGGTTGGGAGGTGATGTCGATGCCGTAGCGCAGGCAGGTTTCGTAGATGGTGGGGAAGCGCGATTTGATGAAGGAAGCCGGCTTGTGTGTGATGTCGAGGTACACACACTTGCTGCCGCTGCGTTTCATCTCGGCGTCGATGGCGCGGGCCACGATGTCGCGCGGGGCCAGTTCCTTGAGCGGATGATGGTCCTCCATGAACCGGCGTCCGCGGGCATCCCGAAGGATCCCCCCCTCGCCGCGCACCGCCTCGGAGATCAGGAACGATTTGGCCTCCGGATGATACAGGCAGGTGGGATGGAACTGGATGAATTCCATGTTGGCGATGATCGCCCCTGCGCGCCAGGCCATGGCCACCCCGTCGCCGGTGGCCACGTCGGGATTGGTCGTGTAGAGATACACCTTGCCGCAGCCGCCCGTGGCCAGCACGTTGACGTCGCTGCGGAGCAGTTCGACCTCCCCGCTTTTTTCGTCGAGCACATAAACACCCACACAGCAGTCCTGCATGGCGTATCCCAGCTTGCCGGTGGTGAGAAAATCCACCGCCATGTGGTTTTCGAGGACGGTGATCGACGGATGTTCCGCGATCCGCTGCACCAGGGCGCGCTCGATTTCGTAGCCGGTGGCATCCTGGGCGTGAAGGACCCGGCGTTTGGAATGCCCGCCCTCGCGGCCGAGATCCAGTTCGCGTCCCCCGTCGGCCAGTTCGCGCTCGTCAAACTGCACCCCCAGCTCGATCAATTCCCGGATGCGCGCCGGTCCCTCGGTGACCACGGCGCGAACGGCCTCCTCGTTGCACAGGGAAGCCCCGGCCACAAGGGTGTCGCGGATGTGAAGTTCAAACGAATCCTCGTCGCTCACCACACAGGCCACACCGCCCTGGGCGCGGGCCGTGTTGGAATCGGTCACCTGACGCTTGGTGACAATCGCCACCGTGCCCTTTTCGGCGGCCTTCAGGGCAAACGAAAGGCCGGCAATCCCGCTTCCGATGACAACAAAATCAAATTCCTTCATACGGGGGAGCGGCGAAAAACGCCCCGGCTCTCAAAGGCGGGGACGTTCCCCCCGCCGGAGTCTCCGTTCCGTTGTCCGCCGGGCTTCCTCATCGGGCGGGCACGGCAATGTTGTCGATCAACCGCGCTTTGCCGAGGAAAACGGCGGTGGCCAGGCGCATGGGCCGGCGAAGGTTGGTGACCGGCCGGAGCGTTTCCGCATCGACGAGCTCGACGTAATCGAGACGTGCGCCCGGGATTTTCTCCAGGGCCCGGCGGGCGGCGGTGCGGATGGCCGCGGGGGTGTTTTTTTGGGCGGCGGCCCGCAGGGCGGCCGGAATGCCCGGCGCCACGGCGCGTTCCTCCGGGGTCAGGTAGGCATTGCGGGAGCTCTTGGCCAGACCGTCCGCCTCGCGCACGGTGGGGTGACCCACGATGCGCACCGGAAAATTCAGATCCCGCACCATGCGGCGGATGATGGCGAGCTGCTGCCAGTCCTTTTCCCCGAAAACCGCCATGTCCGGCTGCAGGATGAGGAACAACTTCGCCACGATGGTGCAGACACCGCGAAAATGCCCCGGGCGCGACGCCCCGCAGAGGTGGGTGGAAAGGGACAGTTCGTCAACGACCACCGAGCGGTCCGGCGCATAAACCTGCTCAACCGGAGGGGCAAACACCAAGTCGGCTCCGCAGGAACGGCACACCTCGAGATCCTGTTTCCACGGCCGGGGATACCGCGCAAGGTCCTCCTTCGGACCAAACTGGATGGGATTGACAAAAACGGACACCGCCACCGTGCCCTCCGGACCGGCCAGACGGCGGGCCTTGCGGATCAGGGCGGCATGACCCTCATGCAGCGCCCCCATCGTCGGCACCAGCACCAACGGGCGGCGTGCGGAACGGCAAAAGGAGCGGGCGGAGACCGGCGTCCGGGCGATTTTCACACCGCAAAAGCTGGCTTCAGGGATTGGCCGGAACGGGCGCGGCCGCCGCTTCCGGCGTGGCCGCAGCCTCGGGAGAGGCCGCCGGCTCCGGAGAGGCCGCCGGCCCGGTTGCGGGAGCAGGGCTTTGCACGGGGGCGGCGGCATCGGTTGACGGCACAGCCGGTTCGGCCGCAGAAGCGGACTCCGGCGCGGCAGTCGGGGCGGCTTCCGGGGCGGCCGGCGGTCCCGCCACCGTCTCGGGCGTGGCGGAAGGCAGGGCGGCCGGGGCCGTGGCGGCCGGCGTTTCGCGCAGCGCCTTCTCGACGGCGCTGGCCTTGGCGGAGTTGCGCTTGGCATACGCCATGGCAAGGGCCAGGGTGACGATGAAAAAGCCGATTCCGAGCCAGACGGTGAAGCGGGCCAGCACGTGCGTGGTCTGGGCGCCAAAGATGTTTTCGGTGACGGCGCCGCCAAAAGCCGCGCCAAGGCCTTCACTGCGGGGCAGCTGCATCAGCACGACCAGCACGAGCAGGAGGCAGATCACCACATGGATGGTTAAAAGGACAGGGATGAGCAACCACATAAACGGAACCGGGGAAAATGCGCGATCCGGAGCCTTTTGTAAAGGACCTTCCCGCGAAACTCTTGACCGCCGCCCCCCAACCTGAAATCCTCTCCTTTCCTCAAATATTGCCGCCTGTGGACTTAAAAGAGATTCGGACACTGATCGACCTGATGAAGAAGAATGACCTCGCCGTCTTCAAGATGGAGAGGGAGGGGTTTAAAATCACCCTGAAGACCGCAGGAGCGGAGGGCCCGACTCAAATCATCACGAGTTCCGCCCCGGCCCCCGCCGCCCAGGCCGCGCCGGCGGCTTCCGCCGCTCCCGCCGCTCCGGCGACACCCGCCGCCCCGGCGAAGGACACGTCCAACCTGAAGGAAATCAAATCCCCCATGGTCGGAACCTTCTACGCCGCGCCGTCCCCGGACTCGCCCCCGTTCGTCACCGTCGGACAGGAAATCACCCCGGACACCGTGGTGTGCATCGTCGAAGCCATGAAGGTGATGAACGAAATCAAGGCGGAGGTGGCCGGCACCGTGGTCGAAGTCTGCGCCGAGAACGGCAAACCCGTGCAGTTCGGCCAGCCGTTGTTCCGCATCAAGTAGTTCGTTCCGCCGGCGGTCGAGCCGCCCTGTCACACCATGTTCAAGAAAATCCTTATCGCCAATCGCGGCGAGATCGCCCTGCGCATCATCCGGGCCTGCAAGGAACTGGGCATCCAAAGCGTCGCCGTCTATTCGGAAGCCGACGCGGAGAGCCTGCACGTTCAACTGGCCGATGAATCCGTCTGCATCGGGCCCGCGCCCAGCGCGGACAGTTACCTGAAGATCGATCGCATCATCAGCGCGGCCGAAATCGCCGACGTGGACGCCATCCATCCGGGCTACGGCTTCCTCGCAGAAAACGCCCACTTCGCCGAGGTCTGCGCCAGCTGCAACATCAAATTCATCGGGCCCCCGCCCAATGCCATCCGCCTGATGGGCGACAAAAATTCCGCCCGCGAATGCGCCCGCAAGGCCGGCGTGCCGGTGTCCCCCGGCAGCGAAGGCACCGTCGACACCGAGGAGGAGGCCCTGCGCATCGCCCGCAAGATCGGCTTTCCGGTCATGATCAAGGCCGTCGCCGGCGGCGGCGGACGCGGCATGCGCATCGCCAGCAACGAAGGCAGCCTGGTGCAGGGATTCCACGCCGCCCGGCTCGAGGCCGAAAAGGCGTTTGGCAATCCGGCGGTCTACATCGAGAAGTTCATCATCAATCCGCACCACATCGAGTTCCAGGTCTTCGGCGACGAACACGGCCGCATCGTCCACCTGGGCGAACGCGACTGTTCGATCCAGCGCCGCAACCAGAAGATCGTCGAGGAATGCCCGTCGCCCCTCATGACCCCCGAACTGCGGGAAAAAATGGGCAGGGCCTCGGTCAAACTCGCCGAATGCGTCGGTTACGCCAATGCCGGCACCATGGAGTTTCTCGTCGATGACGACGGGAATTTCTACTTCATGGAAATGAACACCCGCATCCAGGTCGAACATCCGATCACCGAGGAGGTGTACGGCTGCGACCTCGTGAAGCAGCAGATCCAGGTCGCCGCGGGCGAGCACCTCTCCGACTACGTGGTCAACGCCAAGCCGCGTCACCACGCCATCGAATGCCGCATCAACGCCGAGGATCCGGCGCGCAACTTCCAGCCGAGCCCCGGATTGATCGCCGACTACTACGCGCCGGGCGGCCGCGGCGTGCGCATCGACTCCCACGCCTGCGCGGGCTACACCATTCCGCCAAACTACGACTCCATGATCGCCAAGGTGATCACCACCGCCTCCAGCCGCGAAGCCTGCATCAACCGCATGCACCGCGCCCTCGGCGAATACATGATCACCGGCATCAAGACGACCATCCCGTTCCAGCAGATCATCATGCAAAACGGCGATTTCCGCCGCGGCAAATACGACACCGGATTCGTCGAGAAGCTGCTCAAGAGCGGCGTTCCCATGGCCACCTGAGGCTTTGGGTTTGACGTTCGGCCAGCCTCCCGGCAAATTCCACGATTCTCCTGATCCATGCGCCACACCATCTCCATCCTCGTCGAAAACAAGTCCGGCGCGCTGACCCGCATTGCCGGCATGTTCAGCGGACGCGGATTCAACATCGACACCCTCAACGTCGGCCCGACCCTCGATCCCACCACCTCGCGCATGACCATCGTCGTCCGCGGCGATGACAAGGTGCTCGAACAGGTCACCAAGCAGCTCGACAAGCTCATCGACGTGATCGACGTGCAGGATTTTCGCGACGAGGAATACGTCGACCGCGAACTCGTGCTGCTGCGAGTCACCGCGACCTCCAAAACCCGCCCGGAGGTCATGCAGATCTGCGACATTTTCCGCGCCAAGATCATCGACGTGCAGCCCGAAACGCTCGCCATCGAGGTCACCGGCTCCGAAAGCAAGATCAACAAGTTCCTCCTGCTGATGGACCGCTTCGGCATCAAGGAACTCACCCGCACCGGCAAGGTCGCCCTGCCCCGCAGCAACGACTGATTCCGGAACACCCCATTTGGAAAACTTCAAACTCAAAACTCCCAACATGCCCGCCAAAATCTACACCGACAAAGACGCCGACCTGAAAGTTCTCAAGGGCAAGACCCTTGCCGTGCTGGGCTTCGGCTCCCAGGGTCACGCCCACGCGCTCAATCTCAAGGAAAGCGGCGCCAACGTCATCATCGGCCTTTATCCCGGCAGCAAATCCCGCAAGGTTGCCCAGGACTACGGCTTCAAGGTCTATGACACGGCCGAGGCGGTGAAACGCGCGGACGTCATCATGGTGGCGCTGCCCGACACCAAGCAGCCCGCCGTTTACAAGAAGGACATCGAGCCCAACCTCACCAAGGGCAAGACCCTCCTCTTCAGCCACGGCTTTTCCATCCATTTCAAGACCATCGTCCCGCCGAAGGACGTGAACGTGATCATGGTCGCCCCGAAGGGCCCGGGCCACATCGTCCGCCGCCAGTTCACGGAAGGCAAGGGCGTGCCCGCCATCATTGCCGTGCACCAGAATCCCGGCAAGGACGCCAAGAAAATCGCCCTCGCCTGGGCCAAGGGCATCGGCGGCACCCGCGGCGGGGTCATCGAAACCACCTTCAAGGAGGAAACCGAAACCGACCTCTTCGGTGAGCAGACCGTCCTCTGCGGCGGAGCCTCCGCCCTCGTCCAGGCCGGCTTCGAAACGCTGGTCGAAGCGGGTTACAGCCCGGAGATGGCCTATTTCGAGTGCCTCCACGAGCTCAAGCTCATCGTCGATCTCATGAACGAAGCGGGCATCGCCGGCATGCGTTTCTCGATCAGCGAAACGGCCAAGTGGGGCGATGTCACCGTGGGTCCGAAGATCATCGACGCCAGCGTGAAGAAACGCATGAAGGCGGCCCTCAAGGACATCCAGACCGGCAAGTTCGCCAAGGAATGGATCAAGGAATACGAAGGCGGGTACAAGAAATACAACACCCTCCTCAAGGCCGGCGAAAAGCACCCGATCGAAAAGGTCGGCGCCCGCCTCCGCGGTCTCATGCCCTGGATCAAAAAGCGCAACATCAAGGGCCAGCAGGCTTCCTACAAATAAGCCTGACACGTCCAAAAAGGCGGTTCCGTTGGGAACCGCCTTTTTTTGTGCCCGGAACGCGTCCCCGGGGAAAGCGCCGGCGTTGCAGCATCGTGCGTTTTCCGACTAGCCTGCCTTCATGAAAGCGATCGTTGTCACCGAATTCGGCGGACCGGAGGTGTTGAAACAGGAGGATCTGCCGGACCCGAAACCGGGACCGGGTGAGGTGCTGGTGCGGGTGCGTGCGGCGGGGGTGAATCCGGTCGAGACCTACATCCGTTCCGGCAAATACCCCGTGCTGCCCGCGCCGCCGTACACGCCGGGCGCCGAAGGGGCCGGTGAAGTGGTTTCCCTGGGTGAAGGGATCGCGGCCGGCAGCGTCCCGGAGCGGGTGTTTTTGTCCGGTTCCCTCACCGGCACCTATGCGGAGTACACCCTCTGCAAGCCGGAGCAGTTGCACCCCCTGCCTTCCGGCGCGAGTTTTGCGCAGGGCGCGGCCATGGGCATCGCCTACGCCACGGCCTGGCGGGCGTTGTTCATCCGCGGCGCGGTGCGTCCGGGCGAGACGGTTCTGGTCCACGGGGCCAGCGGCGGCGTGGGGACGGCGGCCGTTCAACTGGCACACGCGGCCGGTCTGCGGGTGCTGGGTACGGCCGGGTCGGAGGAAGGTCTCCGGCTGGTCCGCGGTGCGGGCGCCGAACATGTCTTCCACCACGGCGACGCCGTGTACCGTCAGGCCATCCTGGATGTGACCGACGGACGCGGCGTGGATTGCATTCTGGAAATGCTGGCCAATGTGAATCTCGGCGAGGATCTGAAACTGCTCGCGCCGCACGGTCGCGTGGTGGTGGTCGGGAGCCGGGGCACGGTGGAAATCAACCCCCGCGATCTGATGATGCGCGAGGCCGACATTCGCGGACTCATCGGCGGTCTGGCCACTTCGGAGGAACGCCGGACCACCTTCGAGGCGCTGGGCAGGGACCTGGCCGCCGGCCGCATCGCGCCCATCATCGCCCGGGAATTCCCCCTTTCCCAGGCCGCGGAGGCCCACCGGCAGGTCATGGAGGGCAACTCCGCAGGAAAAATCGTGCTCGCAATCTGATCCGCCCGGTCCACCGTCACCATGCCCGACTCCGTCATCATCCGGGCCCGGGGCGTAACCAAGCGCTTCGGGGATTTTGTCGCCCTGCAGGGTCTCGATCTCGAGGTGCGCGCCGGGGAGTGTGTGGGGCTGCTCGGACCCAACGGAGCCGGGAAGTCGACCTTCATCGGCTGTCTTTACGGAGTGGTCCTCCGCAGCGGGGGCGAGCTCTCCGTTTTCGGCCGCGATCCTGCAAAGGCCCCCCGTCTCATCAAGGAACGCCTCGGCGTGGTGCCGCAGGAAAACGCGCTCGATGACGGCCTGACCGTGATGGAAAACATGCGGCTCTACGCCCGGTTCGAAGGACTGGGAAAAAAGCCGGCCGAGGGTCGCATCCGCGGCCTGTTGGAAATGCTCTCCCTCGATCACAAGAGCGATGTGGTCATCCGGGCGCTTTCCGGCGGCATGAAACGCCGGCTGGCCTTTGCGCGCGCCCTGCTGGCCGACCCGGAACTGCTCATTCTCGACGAACCCACCACCGGACTCGATCCGACGGTGCGGCACGTGCTTTGGGAAAAGGTCCTCTCCCTCCGCCATGCCGGCAAAACCATCCTGGTGACAACCCACTACATGCACGAGGCGGAAATTCTCTGCGACCGCATCGTCATTCTGAACCGCGGCGTGGTGGTCGGTGTCGGCGGACCCCGCGAACTGATCGAGCGGGAGACTCCCGGCTTCGTCGGCATCTTTGCGCCGGAGGACGAGGCCGTGTTGCGCAGCCATCTGCGCGACGGATGGGAGGTTTTTTTCCAGGGACGCCGGTGTTGCGTGCGCGCGCCGCGCTTCGAGGATCTGATCGCGCTGCAGGAAGGCTCCGGCTGCCAGGCGCTGCAATTGCGTCCGTCCAACCTCGAGGATGTGTACCTGAAACTGACCGGAAGGGAGCTCGCCGACGATGAATAACCTCCTTCTTTCCCTCCGGCTGGCCTGGAACGTGGTCGTCCGCAATTGGGTGGTTTACCGCAAGGATTTGCTGGCCAACATCTCGCCCACCCTGGCGGATCCGGCCCTCATGCTTACGGCGCTCGGCGTGGGACTTTCGCCCTTCATCGGCCAGATCCACGGGCTCAGCTACGCCCAATACCTGGCGCCGGGCATGATCGCCACCACGGCGCTTTTCACCGCCTTTTTTGAAAGCAGCTACGGGTTTTATGTCCGCATGACCTTTGAAAACGTCTTCAAAGCCATGCTGACCACGCCCATCGGCGTGCGGGAAATCCTCGTGGGGGAATTCCTGTGGACGTTCCTGCGGGCCGGACTGATGGGCGGGTTGGTCGGCCTCGTGCTGGCCGTGCTGGGCCTTCTGCCGAATCCGTGGGCCGTTCTGCTTTTTCCCTTCATCGCCGGAACGCTGGCGGTTCCCTGCGGCGCAATCGGCCTGCTCGCGGCGGTATGGGTCCGAAACATCAACCAATTTCAGACCGTTTATTCGTTCCTCATTGCGCCGATTTATTTTCTCTCCGGCGTCTTTTTCCCGCTTACCGACCGTCCCGTGCTTCACCTTCTTGTGCAGGCTTCGCCGTTTTATCATGGCGTGAGGCTTCTCCAGATGGCCGCCTGGGGACGGTGGGACGGAATGGCCGCCGCCTGGCATCTGGGGATTCTCGCCCTGTTCACAGCGGGCCTGTGGATGTGGTCCGACCGTTGGATTCATCGCAAACTGACCACGTGACCCGGCACGCCCACCGACCCTCCGGGGCAAACCCTGACCCGCCGCTCAGGGAGCGTTTCCGCACGTCCGGATTGAATAAAACACGATTCCGTACCGTCGGAAGTTTAAATCCCATGAATACCAACCCTCGTCTTTCGCTCCCTCCCGCCGCTCCGCGAGCCATTGGCCGGCTTCTGCTGGCGGGTGTCCTCTGCTGGTCGGGAGCCCCGGTTTTTGCCCAGACCAATCCCCCGCCTCCCGTTTCCCAATCCCAGCCGGGCAGCCGGGCCCTGCTCACCGAGGAGGATCTCAAGGAAATGGTCGCGCCCATCGCGCTGTATCCCGACGCCCTGATCGCCCTCATCCTGCCCGCCTCCACCGTGCCCGCGGATGTCGTGTTGGGGGCGCGGTACGTCGAGGCAAACGGGGATCCGGCGCAGGCCGGAAACCAGCCGTGGGACGACAGCGTCAAGTCGCTGGTGTACTACCCGGAAGTGTTGCTGTGGATGAATGAAAACCTTGAATGGACCGCCGCCCTGGGCGAGGCCTTCCTGGAACAGCCGGCCGACGTCATGAACGCCATCCAAGGACTCCGCGCCCATGCCCGTGCCTCGGGCGCGCTCGCGGACACACCGCAGCAGAAGGTCGTCGTGCAGGAGGAGGTCATCCGGATCATCCCCGCGGATCCCGAG
This sequence comes from uncultured Spartobacteria bacterium, assembly GCA_937960895.1. Lineage (GTDB taxonomy): Bacteria > Verrucomicrobiota > Verrucomicrobiia > Chthoniobacterales > Terrimicrobiaceae > CALCJD01. Next base: position 114,006 of record CALCJD010000119.1, read on the forward strand.
ATCATTTATGTTCCGCAATACGAACCCGAGGTGGTCTTCGTGGAAAGCTATAGCCCGGGCTTTGCCCCCCTCATCACCTTCGGCCTCGGGTTTGCGGTGGGATCCTGGCTCAATTACGACTGCGACTGGCGGAACCGATATGTCTGCCGGGGCGAATGGGTCGGCTGGAATCGCCCGGGATGGGGGCGCGGGGGCAACGTGGCGATCAACAATACCAATGTGATCAACAACACCAACGTCAACGTGGTGAACATCAATTCCAACAACGCCGTCCGCTGGAACCCGGGGGCACGCAGCCTTCGCCAGATCGCCCAGCGCCAGCGCAATGGCGGCGGCAACATCCGGTTCACCACCCCTGAAGCCCGCGCGGCCCGGGAGTTGATCCGCAGGGAACGGCGCCAAAACAACGGCCGCCTCCCGGCCGCCGTCCAGGCCGAAGCCCGGCGCGCCGGATTGCCCGCTCCCGGACAACTCCGTCCCCGCGAAGCCGCCAACCGCCCCGCGCGGCCGCAGGATCGGACGAACCGCAATGAAGGCGTTCCCCTGGCCGAAGCCCGTCGGCAGCGCGAAAACGCCGTTCCCAACCGTCCGTCCCCGGACCAACGCCGTCGCACCCCCACGGAAGCCCCGCGGGTGAGCGGCCAGTTGGAAGCGGCCCGCCAGGCCCGCCGGGAAGCCGCCGAGAAGCGCCCGACCGCCCGGCCATCCGGCGAAAATCGGGGAACAAACCCGCCCAATCGCCCGCCGTCGCGCGCACCGCGTCCCGAGGATGTCAACCGGCCTGCACAACGTCCTTCGGTCGGCGAACGTCCGAACGCCAACCGCCCGACCGCGCAGGATCTCCGGCAGCAGATTCAACAGCGTCAACAGACCCGCCCGCAGCAACAGACCCGCCCGCAACAACAGGCCCGGCCCCAGCCACAGGCCCCGCAAGTCCGGCCCCAGC